>NZ_JBVIZF010000010.1:0-247457 GCF_055591805.1 Streptomyces sp. NPDC041200
TTCCTGCGGCCTTGGGCCACCGTCCGCGCCTTACGGATCTGGAACTCCATCGCACCCCTTGAGCCGGGGTGTTGCAACGACTCCTAGAACCCAAGCATCGCGGTCGGGGCCTTCCCTGTTGCTCCAGGCGCTCAGCGCTTGTCGTTGGACGGGGCCACCGTCACCTCGACGCGCTGGAACTCCTTCAGCTCCGAGTAGCCGGTCGTCGCCATCGCCCGGCGCAGCGCGCCGAAGAAGTTCATCGAACCGTCCGGGGTGTGCGAGGGGCCGAGCAGGACCTCCTCGGTCGTGCCGACCACGCCCAGGTTCATCCGCTTGCCGCGCGGCACCTCGTCGTGCACGGCCTCCATGCCCCAGTGGTGGCCCCGGCCGGGCGAGTCCGTAGCACGGGCCAGCGGCGAGCCGATCATCACCGAGTCGGCGCCGCACGCGATCGCCTTCGGCAGATCGCCGCTCCAGCCGACCCCGCCGTCCGCGATCACATGCACATAGCGGCCGCCGGACTCGTCCATGTAGTCCCGGCGGGCGGCGGCGACATCGGCCACCGCCGTGGCCATCGGCACCTGAATGCCCAGCACATTGCGGGTGGTGTGGGCGGCGCCACCGCCGAACCCGACGAGCACCCCGGCCGCGCCGGTGCGCATGAGGTGCAGCGCGGCGGTGTACGTGGCGCAGCCGCCCACGATGACCGGGACGTCCAGCTCGTAGATGAACTGCTTGAGGTTCAGCGGCTCGGCGGCGCCCGAGACGTGCTCGGCCGAGACGGTGGTGCCCCGGATGACGAAGATGTCGACCCCGGCGTCCACGACGGCCTTGGAGAACTGCGCGGTGCGCTGCGGCGACAGGGCGGCGGCGGTGACCACGCCCGCGTCGCGCACCTCCTTCAGCCGCTGCCCGATCAGCTCTTCCTTGATCGGCTCGGCGTAGATCTCCTGCAGCCTGCGGGTCGCGGTGCGCTCGTCCAGCTCGGCGATCTCGGCGAGCAGCGGCTCCGGGTCCTCGTACCGGGTCCACAGGCCTTCGAGGTTGAGCACCCCGAGGCCGCCCAGCTCACCGATGCGGATCGCGGTCTGCGGGGAGACCACCGAGTCCATCGGGGCGGCCAGGAACGGCAGCTCGAAGCGGTAGGCGTCGATCTGCCAGGCGATCGAGACCTCCTTCGGGTCCCGGGTACGACGACTCGGCACGACGGCGATGTCGTCGAACGCGTACGCCCTGCGGCCGCGCTTGCCGCGCCCGATCTCGATCTCAGTCACGTGGGGTGCCTTTCGCTGGCTTGTTCTGCCGTACCAGTATCGCCATCCCCCGCGCGGAGCCCGTCGCGCGGGGGTCGCGCGCGTTAACGGCCGGAGTAGTTCGGCGCCTCGGAAACCATCTGGACGTCATGCGGGTGGCTCTCCTTGAGACCCGCGGAGGTGATCCGCACGAAGCGGCCCTTCTCCTTCAGCTCCGTCACGGACGCCGAGCCGACATACCCCATGGAGGCGCGCAAGCCCCCGACCAGCTGGTGGGCGACCGAGGCCAGCGGGCCGCGGTAGGGCACCTGGCCCTCGATGCCCTCGGGGACGAGCTTGTCCTCGGAGAGCACGTTGTCCTGGAAGTAGCGGTCCTTGGAGAACGAGCGGGCCTGGCCGCGGGTCTGCATCGCGCCCAGCGAGCCCATGCCCCGGTAGGACTTGAACTGCTTGCCGTTGATGAAGACCATCTCGCCCGGCGACTCCTCGCACCCGGCCAGCAGGCTGCCCAGCATCACCGTGTCCGCACCGGCGGCGATCGCCTTGGCGATGTCACCGGAGAACTGCAGGCCGCCGTCGCCGATCAGCGGCACACCGGCCGCCTGGCAGGCGCGGGCCGCCTCGTAGATCGCGGTCACCTGGGGGACGCCGATGCCCGCGACCACCCGGGTGGTGCAGATGGAGCCCGGGCCGACGCCGACCTTCACCCCGTCCACACCCGCGTCGATGAGCGCCTGGGCGCCGTCACGGGTGGCGACGTTGCCGCCGACCACGTCGACCGGGACGTTGGACTTGACCTTGGCGATCATGTCGAGGATGCCCCGGCTGTGCCCGTGGGCGCTGTCGACCACCAGGAAGTCGGCCCCGGCCTCGACCAGCGCCTGCGCCCGGTCGAACGCCTCGTCGCCGACGCCGACGGCCGCGCCGACGACCAGCCGGCCCTCGCTGTCCTTCGCCGCGTTCGGGTACTTCTCGGCCTTCACGAAGTCCTTGACCGTGATCAGGCCCTTGAGCACACCCGCGTCGTCGACCAGCGGCAGCTTCTCGATCTTGTGGCGGCGCAGCAGCTGCATCGCGTCGTCACCGGAGATGCCGACCTTGCCGGTGACCAGCGGCATCGGGGTCATGACCTCGCGGACCTGACGGCCCCGGTCCACCTCGAAGGCCATGTCCCGGTTGGTGACGATGCCCAGCAGCTTGCCCGCGGCGTCGGTGACCGGGACGCCGCTGATGCGGAACTTCGCGCACAGCGCGTCCGCCTCGTGCAGCGTGGCGTCCGGCCGGACCGTGATCGGGTCGGTGACCATGCCGGACTCGGAGCGCTTGACCAGGTCGACCTGGTTCGCCTGGTCCTCGATGGACAGATTGCGGTGCAGCACGCCCGCGCCGCCCTGACGGGCCATGGCGATGGCCATCCGGGCCTCGGTGACCTTGTCCATGGCGGCCGACAGCAGAGGGATGTTCACCCGGACGTTCCGGGAGACCCTGGACGAGGTGTCGACCGCGTTCGGCAGCACCTCGGAGGCGCCCGGCAGCAGCAGCACGTCGTCGTACGTCAGCCCGAGCATCGCGAACTTCTCAGGCACTCCGTCGACGTTGTCAGTCATGACACCCTTCCAAATGGTCTTGCCCCAGCGCGGACTCCCATGCTAACGGCCATCCCCGGTGTCACATTCCGCCCTGTGGACAACCGACGAATACCGCTGGTGACGCCGCCCGGAGCGACCGGTCGCGCTACTGTTCGGCCAGTGCGCGCAGCCGGCTCAGCGCCCGGTGCTGTGCGACCCGCACCGCTCCCGGCGACATGCCCAGCATCTGCCCGGTCTCCTCCGCCGTAAGCCCGACCGCGACCCGCAGCAGCACCAGCTCGCGCTGATTCTCCGGAAGGTTCGCGAGCAGCTTCTTGGCCCACTCCGCGTCGCTGCTCAGCAGCGCCCGCTCCTCGGGGCCCAGCGAATCGTCCGGCTGCTCCGGCATCTCGTCCGAGGGCACCGCCGTGGAACCGGGGTGGCGCATGGCCGCCCGCTGCAGATCGGCGACCTTGTGGGAGGCGATGGCCACCACGAACGCCTCGAAGGGCTTGCCGGTGTCGCGGTAGCGCGGCAGCGCGCACAACACCGCCAGGCAGACCTCCTGCGCCAGGTCGTCCACGAAATGACGAGCGTCGCCCGGCAGTCGGGACAGCCGGGTGCGGCAGTAGCGCAGGGCCAGCGGATGCACATGGGCCAGCAGATCGTGAGTGGCCTGCTCGTCCCCTTCGACCGCGCGCCCGACGAGGGCACCGATCGCCCCTGGCGCCCCAGGACTGCCCCCCTTGGGGGGCCCTGGACTCTCGTCGTCGCGCATCCGTCCATGGTGCCTTGGGCCCGGCGGCTCCGTGGCATCGCGTCCATAGTTGTGCGCTGAAGCGTTATGAGCAGGTGCGCCGGTAGTCGTCACGTCCTGCGCTCTCCCCTCACGCCCGGCCGACTCGTCCCCGAGGAACTCCACACCTTCAAGGATGCGGCATCGCGCGCGGAACCGGTACAAGCCGCCGCCACGGCCGCCGCCGCGCACGCTGTCTCCCCGTCCGCCACCCGGCGGACGGGGACCGTAGCGCCCCCGCTGCGCAGCATGTCGTTTTCGGACCCTCGATACGGACCCGGCCCGCCTAGCGGACCAGGCCCCAGCGGAATCCGAGGGCCACCGCATGGGCCCGGTCGGACGCGCCGAGCTTCTTGAACAGCCGCCGGGCGTGCGTCTTGACCGTGTCCTCGGAGAGGAACAGCTCACGGCCGATCTCCGCGTTGGACCGGCCGTGGCTCATGCCCTCCAGCACCTGGATCTCCCGCGCGGTGAGCGTCGGCGCGGCGCCCATCTCGGCGGAGCGCAGCCGGCGCGGGGCCAGCCGCCAGGTCGGGTCGGCGAGGGCCTGCGTCACGGTCGCGCGCAGCTCGGCGCGCGAGGCGTCCTTGTGCAGATAGCCGCGGGCACCGGCGGCCACGGCCAGCGCGACCCCGTCGAGGTCCTCGGCGACCGTGAGCATGATGATCCGGGCGCCGGGGTCGGCGGAGAGCAGCCGCCGCACGGTCTCGACCCCGCCGAGGCCGGGCATCCGCACGTCCATCAGAATCAGATCCGAGCGGTCGGCGCCCCACCGGCGGAGGACTTCCTCGCCGTTGGCCGCCGTCGTGACCCGCTCGACGCCGGGCACCGTCGCCACCGCGCGGCGCAGCGCTTCTCGGGCGAGCGGGGAGTCGTCGCAGACGAGGACGGATGTCATGGCCGCCCTCCGCAGCTGATGCGCGTCACCTTGAGCCTCCAGGCTGGTACATATCGTCACCTGAGCGATTGACAGCCCCGGATATGTGTCCGAGAGCTTTACCCATCAACCGCCTCCGCACTCTCAACGACGGTCACCCGAAAGAGTTACGGGGTTCGGCGGCCACCTTCGACACTCTACGTGAGCCCTCGGACACGGAGCCGCTTCCCCGCGCAGGTCGCGCCCTGTCACGCCTCCCCCAAAGGTCATCCCCTTCGGTGGCATTTGGCGACCTTGCTTCCAATTTGCCGGTCTGTGTGGCTAGATTCGCAATGAGTCATATTTACATCTACTTACACAGTAGGTGCACGACCCGGGACACAGCGTCCGCAGCCGATCGCTTCGAGGAGACAAGGCAATGGCAGATTTCTCCCGTCTTCCCGGTCCGAACGCCGATCTGTGGGACTGGCAGCTCCTGGCCGCGTGCCGTGGTGTCGACAGCTCGCTCTTCTTCCACCCGGAAGGGGAGCGCGGTGCCGCCCGCAGCGCGCGCGAGATGTCGGCGAAAGAGGTGTGCATGCGCTGCCCGGTACGGGCGCAGTGCGCGGCGCACGCCCTGGCCGTACGGGAGCCGTACGGGGTGTGGGGCGGGCTGACCGAGGACGAGCGCGAGGAGCTGATGGGGCGGGCCCGTCATCGCACGGTCGCCTCCTCGGGAGCCCCGGGGTCCTGATCGGGCTTCCGACTCCCCGCCTCTTTGCAGAAACGTTCCGCCAACGTCATCGCCAGCCATCACCAGTCATCACCGCCGACCGTGCCCCCCGGACGATCGGCGGGCTTTCGCGCGTCAGCGCCGCGTCACTCGCGTCAGCGCCGCGCCGCCAGCTCCAGCCGGTCCAGGGTCGCCGCCACCGCCGGTACCCGCGCCAGATCCGGCAGCGTCAGCGCCACCACCTCGCGCCGCACGGCGGGCTTGATCTCCAGCGTCGCCGTCCCCTTGGCCCGTACGGACTCCAGCGCCAGCTCCGGCAGCACCGCGACCCCGAGCCCGGCGCCCACCAGCCCGACCACCGCCGGGTAGTCGTCCGTCGCGAAGTCGATGCGCGGGGTGAAGCCCTCGGCCTCGCACACCTCGACCAGATGGCGACGGCACCGTGGGCAGCCCGCGATCCACGGCTCCTCGGCCAGTTCCCCGATCCCCACCGTCCCGGCCCCGGCCAGCCGGTGATCCCGCGGGACCATGACCACCAGCCGGTCCCGCAGCAGCGGCCGCACCACCAGGTCGTCCCACCCCGCCGACGGGTCCGCGCCCGCCGGGTCCGCGTCCGCCGCGGCCTGCGGATAACGGAAGGCCAGCGCGATCTCGCAGTCGCCCCCGCGCAGCATCTCCACCGAACGCGGCGGCTCGGCCTCCACCAGGGAGACCCGCGTCCCCGGGTGGGCGGCGCGCATCCCGGCGAGCGCGGTCGGCACCAGCGTCGAACTGCCGCTGGGGAACGACACCAGCCGCACCCGCCCGGCCCGCAGCCCGGCGAGCGCCGCGATCTCCTCCTCCGCGGCGGTCAGCCCGGCCAGGATGCCCGCCGCGTGCCGCACCAGCGCCTCGCCCGCCTCGGTCAGCCGCATCTCCCGCCCGGTACGGACCAGCAGCGGCGTCCCCGTGGACTGCTCCAGGGCCTTCATCTGCTGGCTGACGGCGGGCTGGGTGCAGCCCAGCTCGCGGGCGGCGGCGGAGAAGGAGCCGGTGGTGGCCACCGCGCGCAGCACCCTCAGATGACGAGCCTCGATCATGCCTCCGAGCATAAGGGGCACTTGGGTGCGGACCGGAATATCGCGCCAGTGCTTTGAGGGCGTACCAGCCGGGACGGCCCCGCCGGGCGTACGGTGCCCGGACGCGGAGTGATCTCCCGGCCGATAACGTGCGCGTATGACGACTGCATTGATTACCGGGACCACCGCGGGCATCGGCTCCGCCTTCGCGAGCCGGCTCGCGGCGGACGGGCACAACCTGGTGCTGGTGTCCCGTGACGAGAAGCGGCTGCGGGACCAGGCCGCCGACCTCCACGACCGGCACGGGGTCGAGGCGGAGGTGCTGCGCGCGGACCTGTCCGAGGACGCCGGTATCGCCGCGGTCGAGGAGCGCTTGGGGGACCGTACACATCCGGTCGATCTGCTCGTCAACAACGCCGGGTTCGGCAACAACGGCCGTTATCTGGAAGCGCCGCTCGCCGATGAGCTGCGGATGCTGAAGCTGCACTGCGAGGCGGTGCTGCGGCTGACCAGCGCCGCCGCCAAGACGATGCGGGCGCGGGGGCGCGGCGGGGTGATCAACGTCGCCTCGGTGGCCGCCTTTTTCCCTCGCGGGACGTACGGGGCGAGCAAGGCGTGGGTCGTGCAGTTCACGCAGGGCGCGGCGAAGGACCTGGCGCGGTCGGGGGTGCGGCTGATGGCGCTGTGCCCGGGTCTGGTGCGGACGGAGTTCCACTCCCGGGCCGGGATCAAGCCGGAGAAGGTGCCGGACTGGATGTGGCTGGACGCGGACCGGCTGGTCGCGGCAGCCCTGAAGGACTTCGCACGGGGGAAGACGCTGTCGATCCCGGACCCGCGGTACAAGGCGATGACGGGGCTGGCGAAGCTGGTGCCGCGGGCGGCGGTGGCGGGCGTCTCCTCGAAGGTGGGCCGGTCCCCGGTCAAGGGATGAGAGGCCCCCGCCGAGGGGTGGGCGGGCGGAGGCGAGCGACCCACCGCCCGCCGGGGGCCGCGCGAGACGGCGCGGCGCACGGGTCCGCGGGTCCGCGGGTCCGCGGGACGGCGACCGCGCGGATGGGCGACTACCGCAGGGGCGCACCACAGCAAGGGCGAACCACCCCGGAGCGCACCACCATGGGGGTGCACCACCGCAAGGGCGCATCACCCCGGGGCGCACCACCACGAGGGCGCGCTATCGCGCGAAGGCGCGGCCACCCCGTGTGGGGTGGCCGCGCCTTCGCGTGCGCTGAGCGCTGGCGCGCTAACGCGCTGCGGGTCGCGTCAGTGCGCGTGGCCGTGGCCGTGGCCACCGGCCTCGGCCTCTTCCTCGGCCGGCTTCTCGACCACCAGGGTCTCGGTGGTGAGCAGCAGCGAGGCGATGGAGGCGGCGTTCTCCAGCGCGGAGCGGGTGACCTTGACCGGGTCGATGACGCCGGCCTTCACCAGGTCGCCGTACTCCTCGGTCGCGGCGTTGTAGCCGTGGCCCTTCTCCAGCTCGGCGACCTTCGAGGTGATGACGTAGCCCTCGAGGCCCGCGTTCTCGGCGATCCAGCGCAGCGGCTCGACGACGGCGCGGCGGACGACGGCGACACCGGTGGCCTCGTCGCCCTCCTTGCCGAGGCTGCCCTCGAGCACCTTGGCGGCGTGGACCAGAGCGGAGCCACCACCGGAGACGATGCCCTCCTCGACCGCGGCGCGGGTCGCGGAGATGGCGTCCTCCAGACGGTGCTTCTTCTCCTTGAGCTCGACCTCGGTGGCCGCGCCCACGCGGATCACGCACACGCCACCGGCCAGCTTCGCGAGGCGCTCCTGCAGCTTCTCGCGGTCCCAGTCGGAGTCCGTGGACTCGATCTCGGCCTTGATCTGGGCGACGCGGCCGGCCACGTCGTCGCTGTTGCCGCCGCCGTCGACGATGGTGGTGTCGTCCTTGGTGACGGTCACGCGGCGGGCGGTGCCCAGCACGTCCAGACCGGCCTGGTCGAGCTTGAGGCCGACCTCCTCGGCGATGACGGTGGCGCCGGTGAGGGTCGCGATGTCGCCGAGCATGGCCTTGCGGCGGTCACCGAAGCCGGGGGCCTTCACGGCGACGGCGTTGAAGGTGCCGCGGATCTTGTTGAGGACGAGGGTGGACATGGCCTCACCCTCGACGTCCTCGGCGATGATCAGCAGCGGCTTGCTGGCGCCGGCCTGGATGACCTTCTCCAGCAGCGGCAGCAGGTCCTGGATGGAGCCGATCTTGCCCTGGTGGACCAGGATGTACGGGTCGTCGAGGACGGCCTCCATACGCTCCTGGTCGGTCACCATGTACGGCGAGAGGTAGCCCTTGTCGAAGGACATGCCCTCGGTGAAGTCCAGCTCCAGACCGAAGGTGTTGGACTCCTCGACGGTGATGACACCGTCCTTGCCGACCTTGTCCATCGCCTCGGCGATCAGCTCGCCGACCTGCTTGTCCTGGGCGGACAGCCCGGCCACGGCGGCGATGTCGGACTTGGAGTCGATCGGGCTGGCGGTGGCCAGCAGGTCTTCGGAGACGGCCTTGACGGCGGCGTCGATGCCCTTCTTCAGGGCGGCCGGGGAGGCACCGGCGGCCACGTTGCGCAGGCCCTCGCGGACCAGCGCCTGGGCCAGCACGGTGGCGGTGGTGGTGCCGTCACCCGCGATGTCGTTGGTCTTGGTCGCCACCTCCTTGACGAGCTGGGCGCCAAGGTTCTCGTACGGGTCCTCGACCTCGACCTCGCGGGCGATCGTGACACCGTCGTTGGTGATGGTCGGAGCACCGAACTTCTTGTCGATGACGACGTTGCGGCCACGGGGGCCGATCGTCACCTTGACGGTGTCCGCAAGCTTGTTCACGCCGCGCTCAAGGGCGCGACGGGCGTCCTCGTCGAACTTCAGGATCTTCGCCATGGTTGCGTATGTCCTCTCATTGCGATCCTCGGCCGCCGTGCGCGGGCAGCCGCCGTCGCGTCAAAAAAACGAACCGCGCCCCGACCCCGGGTATCTGTGACACGGGCACCGGGGCGCGGCTCAAGGCAAAACTTCGGTGATTACTTCTCGACGATCGCGAGGACGTCGCGAGCCGAGAGGACGAGGTACTCCTCGCCGCTGTACTTCACCTCGGTGCCGCCGTACTTGCTGTAGAGCACGACGTCGCCGACGGAAACGTCGAGCGGAAGACGCTTGCCGTCCTCGAAGCGGCCCGGGCCGACAGCCAGGACGACGCCCTCCTGGGGCTTCTCCTTGGCGGTGTCCGGGATGACCAGGCCAGAGGCCGTGGTCTGCTCGGCCTCGACGGCCTGGACCACGATGCGGTCCTCAAGCGGCTTGATGGCAACCTTGGAGCTGGCGGTCGTCACGATCCGACCTCCCCCTTCGGAGATCTCACGGGGTTAACTGTCTGAGGTGGCGACCAGGTGGATCCGTCGTCGCGGGTGCCGGACCTGCCCGTCGCTGTGTTTGGCACTCAGCAGTGCCGAGTGCCAGCCCTGACATTATGACGCGGTTAGCACTCCGTCAACCAGAGTGCCAAGCGAGGCGGCGGCGGACCGCCCGGGCGGCCCCCAGGGCGCCTGCCCTCAGACGTAGTCCTCCAGCCGCGCCACGGTGAAGCCCTGCGCCTGGACCTCCCGCAACAGCGCGGTGATCATGCCGGTCATGGTCTGCCCGCCGAGCTGCTCCGGCCCGCGGAAGTGCGCGAGGACGATGTCCCCCGGCTGGAGCCGTTCGCCGGACCGGTAGACCAGCCCCTGGACCTCCATCTCGGCGCGCCACAGCACCACCGGCCCCAGCCCGCAGTCCGCCGCCGCGCGCAGGGTGGTCTCGTCGTACTCCCCGTACGGCGGGCGGAAGAGGCGCGGCAGCACCCCGAGCCGGTGCCTGAGCTTCTCCTGCTGGCCGCAGATCTCCGCGACCTGGGTGCCGTAGTCCTGGCCGGTCAGGCTGGGGTGGGTGAGCGTGTGGTTGCCGACGCCGCCGCCGAGCCGGTGCAGCTCGCCGAAGTAGTCGTAGCGGCCGTCGACGGCCTGGTCCGTCAGGAACTCGGTGAACGGCAAACCGAGGTCCCGGACTTGGTCGATGAAGCGCGGGTCCTTCTCCAGTCCGTCGTCGATCGTCAGGAAAACCACCCGATCGGTGGTCGCCACCTGACGGATGACCGGCGGCAGCCCCGGCGGCTGCTCCCCGTCCGGCACCAGCGGCGGCTTGACGGCGGGCGGGCGCGGTGGCGGCTCCAGCGGCCGGTCGAGCCCCCAGCGGTGGTACGCGCCCGGGGCGATCCCCGGCGCCGGGCGCGGCGAGGGCGGGACCGAACCGGGCGGCGGCGGTGACGGCGGCGGCGCGTCGTCGGCGGCGGGGCGCGAGGGCGCGCGGACCGGCGCGAACGGGTCCCCGGGCGCCGCCTCGGGGGGCGCGGACACGGCGGGTGCCCCGGATACGGAGTGCGGGGCGGCCTGGCCCGACTGCTGCCGCAGACCGGCCGTCTCCTCACCCGTCCCGGCCGGTGGCGCGGGGGCGGCGAGGGGTCCGCAGCCGGCGAGCAGGGCCGCCGTGGCGGCGAGAACCAGACACCTGAAAAGACCAGCGTTGATCATCATCACATAAGCGATCTTCATCTCTACGGTGCGCGGATTCGCGACACGCGAGTGCGGATGCGCTCCCCGGAGCGGGGAGAATGGGCCATGTGGACGTTGACGCCTTCGACTCACTGCTCGGCGACGAGGGGCAGGCGCTGCTCTCCGCGCTCCGGGACTACGACCCGGCGCGGGAGCTGGCCACCGCGACCCGGCTGCGCCGCGACCATCCGGCCGCCCTGGTCTCGGCGGCCCTGACCCAGGCACAGCTGCGGCAGCGGGCGGTGCCCAAGTTCGGGGCCGAGGACGCCCATCGCATGTACTTCACGCCCAACGGCGTCGAGCAGGCCACCCGTACCTCCGTCGCCGCCTACCGTGCCGACCGGCTGGCCGGATTCGGGGTGCGCGACGTGGCCGATCTGTGCTGTGGCATCGGCGGCGACGCGATCGCGATGGCGCGGGCCGGGCTCACCGTGCTGGCCGTCGACCGCGATCCGCTGACCTGCGCGGTCGCCCGGGCCAACGCCGACGCGCTGGGCCTGTCGCAGCTGATCGAGGTGCGCTGCGCCGATGTCACCGAGGTCGACACCTCGTCATATGACGCGGTGTTCGTGGACCCCGCCCGGCGCGGCGGCCGGGGCCGGATCTTCGACCCCGAGGCGTACTCCCCGCCGCTGTCCTGGGCCATCGAGGCCGCCCGTACGACCCCGCGCGCCGCCCTCAAGATCGCTCCCGGGGTGCCGCACGAGGCGGTGCCGGAGGACGCGGAGGCCGAGTGGATCTCGGACCAGGGGAACGTGAAGGAGGCCGTGCTGTGGTTCGGCACCGCCCGCCCCGGGATGCGCCGCGCCACGCTGCTGCCCTCCGGCCACTCCCTGCTCGGCTCCCAGCTCCCGGACCCCGAGCCGGGGCCGGTCGGCCGCTGGCTGTACGAACCGGACGGCGCCGTCATCCGCGCCCACCTGGTGGCGGACGTCGCGGCCCGGGTCGGCGGCCGCCTCATCGACCCGACGATCGCCTACATCACCACGGACGAGCTGCGCCCGACGCCGTACGCCACCGCGTACGAGATCACCGATGTGCTGCCGTTCAACCTGAAGAAGCTCAGGGCGCTGCTGCGGGAGCGCGAGGTCGGCGTCGCGACCATCAAGAAGCGCGGTTCGGCCGTCGAGCCGGAGCATCTGCGCAAGAAGCTGCGGCTCGAAGGCGGCAACGCCTGCACGATCCTCCTCACCCGCTCGGCGGGCGCCCCCACGATGCTCCTGGGGCATCCGGCCCCGTAGTCCTTCAGCTCTTCTCCTCCGCGTGGAGTTCGAACCAGACCCCCTTCGCGTACACCCCCGACGGGTCCGTGTCCGCCGTGCCCCACGCATCGGCGAGGGCCGCGACCAGGCCGAGGCCCCGGCCGTGGAGGCGGTCGGGGGCGGCGAGCCGGGCGACGGCGGGGAGTTGGGCGGAGGCGTCGTAGACGAGGACGCGGTAGCGGGGAGGATCGATCACCACACGCAGCGTCAGGGAGTCGCCCTCGGCGTGCAGAAAGGCGTTGGTCGCCAGCTCGGAGGCGCACAGGGTGGCCACCTCGACCAGGCCTTCCTGCCCCACGGCGCCCAGCACGACGGCGACGAAGTCCCGGCAGACCTTGGCGGAGGTGGCGTGCCGGGTGTTCTGGAGCGTGTAGGCGTACGGGTCCTTGGAGGGAGCGGGCGGGCGGCGCGGTGGACGGTCGTCGGACTCGTAATCGGCATCCATGGGTCAACTCCCTGCGAACAGGCCTATACCGCGCGTACCGTTACAGCGATCAACGCGCAGTAGCGGCGATGACACCCAAGGTAGGGCAGCGGCGCAAACAACTGCTACGGTCCCGTTGCATTTCCCCGACAATTACCCCGTGAGGGTTACGGAGGGCCATGCCACCCAGAAGCGTCCCGACCGCGCGTCAAGTCCGGCTCGGAACAGAACTGAGGAGGATGCGCGAGGGTGCCGGACTCAGCATCCAGGAGGCCGCTGACCGGCTGGGCATCAATCGCACCCACATCACCAACCTGGAGCTGGCCCGCTTCGGCGTGAGCGAGGAGCGGGTGCGGGCCCTCGCCGCCATCTACACCTGCCCCGACCACGCGTACGTCGACGCGCTCGTCTCCATGACCCGCGAGCGTAAGGGCGGTTGGTGGGAGGAGTACCGGGGCCATATCGCCACCGGCGGGCTCGACCTCGCCGAGTTGGAGTACTACGCGACGAGTCTGCGCGTGGTCGAGCTGATGTTCCTGCCGGGCCTCCTGCAGACCGAGGAATACGCACGGGCCGTGCTCGGCGAGGCTGTTCCGGCGTGGTCACCGCCCGAGCTGAGGCGCAGGCTGTCCCACCGCATGAAACGCCGGGACATCCTCGACCGGGATGCCCCTCCCCCCTGCACCTTCATCATCCACGAGGCCTGTCTGCGCCTGCGGTTCGGCGGGCCGCAGCTCATGCGCAGACAGCTGGACAGCCTGCTGGAGGCATCGACTCGGGAGAACGTCACCGTGCGGGTCATCCCCTTCGAGGCGGGCGGGTTCCCGGTCTCCGGCGTATCGATGACCTACGCCTCGGGCCCGGTGCCACAACTGGACACGGTGCAGCTCGACGCCGCGCACGGCCCCATGTTCCTGGACGCCGAGACCCAGCTGACCAATCACCGGGCGGTGCTGGCTCGGACGATGAAAGTGACCCTCCCCCAGAAGGAGTCACGTGACATGATCCACGGCATGGCCCAACATCTCTGAAGGCAAGGAAATGTCTGAGATCAACTGGCAGAAGTCCTCCTACTCCACGCAAGGGGACGGCAATTCCTGCATAGAGCTGGCCACCATAGGCCCGGACGCCATAGCGCTGCGCGAAAGCGACGATCCCGGCACCGTGATGACCACCACCCCGGCGAAGCTGCGGCCCCTCCTCCACGCCATCAAGGCGGGCGAGTTCGACCACCTCGCGAGGTAGTCCTCCGGACCGGCTCTGGTCATGGCACGATCATCCCGCTGATGGTCCGGACCGGAGGGTGGCAGGGGCATGGAACGTGAGTGACGAGAAGCAGCCCGTATCGGATCGGGAAATGTCCGATCTCCTTCAGGACCTGGAGGAGATGCTGCGTTACCTGGAGGAGACGGTCGCAGGCCTCGACCAGTTGGCGAAGACGGTCGGCGACGACTTCAAGGGCCCCGCGGCGACCGCGCACAAGAAGCTCCAGCGGGACGCCTACCGGGACGCGGTGCGCATCCGGCAGATGCTGCTGCACGTCGAGGACGCGACGAAGCGGCGCGGCGAGAGCCTGGGCGAGCGGTATCTGGAGCTGCTGCACCGCTTCCAGTCGCTGCAGCGCTCGTCGGACGCGTCCGGCTGACCCCTGGTGCCCCTCAGTCCTCGGCGTCGTCGGGGCTGAGTTCGCGGTTGACCAGACGGTAGTAGCCGATCGCCTTGACCAGCCCCAGACCGCCCGCCCCCGCGAAAACGACGGCGATCCCCATCGCCACCCCGAACGTCTCCGCGCCGAGGTCGGACATGGCCGTGGACGCCCCCAGCACCAGCCCGAGGCAGCACAGCACCAGCGACGGCAGCAGCCACAGCAGCGCGCTGCCCGACACCCGCCAGTGCGGCAGCGTCTGCGGATCGCGCCCCAGCTCCGCCCAGTCCCGCAGCCGCGCGCCGACGAACACGTCCCGCCGGATGCCCGAGGCCAGGCCCAGGCTGGACGGGACGGTGGCGCCCAGCGCCAGTCCGAGGAAGATCACGCCGAGGATGTGCTCGACGATCTCCCCGGTCACCAGGAACTGGAACCCCGACACCGCCAGCGTCCACCCCAGCGCGAACACCAGCGTCAGCAGCCACAGCAGCAGCGCCCGGTGCGGCGCCATGTACCACCGCGCCAGCGTCCCCATGGCCCGCGCCCGGTCGGCGAGCAGCCCGGCCCGGTCGGGCCACGGCCGCAGATCCGGGGCGGGCGGGGGCGGTGGCAGCGCGTCGGGCGGGGTCATGGAAGGCAGTCTCTCAGCTCTCCCGAGGACATGAACTTCATTCCCCCGTGGCTCACAAGAACCGCGATCCCGCCGAGTGGTCACGCTTTCCAGTACTTCGCCACCGCCTGCGCGTACGCCACCCGGTGGTCGAGCCCGTCGTCCCGGACCCGGAACCGGCCGCGCACGGACTCGGTCATGGCCACCCGGCCGAAACCCGCACCCTGCCGCTTCCAGGCCGTCCGCAGCGGGGCGCTGAAGTCGCCGGCGGGCATGTCGGACGCCGCCAGGCCAGCCAGGTACAGCAGAGCCAACGGCAGCAGCAGCAGGCACAGGAGCAGCGACGGCACCGTCCCCTCCCGCCCGTGCAGCACCGTCCCGTCGGGCAAGTGGATCTCGTACCGGGGCCGCCAGCGCTTCTTCTTCGGCGGCAGGCGCAGTTCGGCCAGGCGCTCGTGGTCCGGGGTGAGCACGGCGAGGCGACGCTCGCCCTCCCGGACGACCACGGCGAGCGGCGCGGCCCCGCCCGCGTCGGCGGCGATGGTGAAGCGCGGCTTGCACCCCTCGGGAACGGAGAAGCCGGCAGGGGCGCCACGGCGCACGTGGAGCGGGTCGGAGCCCCGGGGGCGCAGCTTGTAGCGCTTGGAGTCGCGGTCGCGGGTGAAGGTGAGTGTCATGGGGTGTCCCGGGTCGTCGTCTGGCTTGGCGCTTTTTCCACCCTCACCCCGAACGCCGCGAGCACGTCGCCGGCCCGCGTCTTGGGGAGGTCGTCCGGCTGCTCCGCCGAGCGCATGACCAGGGACTCACCGATCTGCCGCAGGATACCCGTGTACCGCGGCAGATCGGCGAAGCACGGTGTCGTGAGGGCGAGGACCACCAGCCAGCCCCGGACCGGAGCGGGTACGTACAACTCGATGTGAGCGAAGTCCAGTGCCGGAAGGATGGCCTCGCCCTCCGTCTCGGTGGCGTGCAGCGAGAGCACGGCCGGGCCGCAGGGCAGGTCCACCCGGGCGACGCTGCGGTGGTCGGCGAGGGAAAGCGCCTCCTGGGACGAGGCAGCGACGACCTCCGGGGCCTCCGGGGCCACGGCCTCTGCCCGCACCAGGAGCTGAGCGGTGCTCACCGAGCCGTCCTCCGCCTCGTAGAAGGCGACGGCCGCGTGCAGAACGCGGTCGGCGGTCAGGGCCGCGGTGAGGTCGGAGTAGACGCCGGCGGTGGTCTCCCGCTGGAACTCCGTACCATCCGGCCAGATCTTCTCCGCCAGCTCCCACAGGGCGGCGTCGAGGACGTCCGGGGGGAGGTGCAGCGGCAGCTCGTGGAAACCCTCCGGGGTGTCCAGCGTGAGCGACATGTCCCGCGGGGAGACGGGCATCAGTGCCTCCCCGCGGCCGGCGTACCGGAATCGGTGAGCTGAGTGTGGGCGTCGATGCCGATGCCCGGAACCTGCTGGGCCAGCTGTGGGCCCTTGGACCACCAGGAGAGCGGGTCGATGGAGCCGTCGGCCCTCAGGGCCCCGCTCAGGGACGTCTTGACCCCTTGCGGAGTGAGGCCGCTCTCGAGGACCTTGGTGAGGCCCTTGCTGAGCCCGGCCTCCTTGACGCTCGCCCCCGCGACGGTCTGGACGTGGTCGGTCCAGGCCAGCTTCACGCGGTCACCGACCCCGGTGGCGGTGAAGGCCTTGCTGCCCCGCATGTAGTCGTCACCGATCCCGAAGAGCCGACTGCCCCTCAGAGACTCGCCGGTGAACCCGGCGTCCCGCATGCCGCGGATCTTGTTGACCCTGTCGACCGAGGCGACGGTGCGGCCTTCCACCTGCGCGAGCTTCATGGGCACCTTGGCGCCCTTCATCGCGACGGAGCCGAACTTCCCGAACGGGATCACTCCGAGTCCGTCCCCCACCAGATCCATGACTCCCACGTCCGCCCCACCGAGCTTCGCCGCCCCGTGGGTGGCGAGGGCACCGAGGGAGAGACCCGCGCTGGCGAGGGCCAGGGCACCGGCGAGCGGGGGGCACCACAGGGTCAGCAGCGAGGCGACCCCCAGGACGCTGGAGCCGATCGAGAGCCAGTCGCCGATCTTCTTCAGGATGTCGGCGTTCTCGGTACACCAGTTCTGGATCTTGTGCCCGAACTTGGTGAAGGCGTCCGCGAGACCTTCGAAGAACCCCGGGTCCGGTGCCTTGTCGTTCGCCTTCGTGAGCGTGTCGGCGATGGTCTGGGCCTTGTCCTGGTGGGCTTCCAGGAGCTCTTCGGCCTTCTTGACGATGTCCTCGAACTCGGCGCGAGCGGAGTCCAGTTGTGACGTCGCGGTGTCGAGAGCGGTGTCGGCCTTGCTCAAGTGGGCACTGGCGGTGTCGTATTTCGCCTGAGCGCCCTCCAGGCCGCCCGGGGTGGTGTACGCCTGTCCGGCCAACCGCAGCGCGGGGTCGGCGGCCGCCGTGTTGTACGCGGTCGTCGCCCGGTCGTGAGCGGCTTGCCGGGCGCTCTCCTTCTCCTTGGCCGCCTTGGCGTCCGCCTCGTACCGGCGCGCCGTGGCCTGGAACTCCGCCAGCCTCGCCTTCCATGTCGACAGCTGGGTCGACGCCGTCCGCAGCGCGTCGCGGCTGTCCGAGAGGTATTTCGGCAGGTCGCTGACCTTCTCCGCGAAGGCGTTCGCTGCCTCTCCCTCCCACGTCTTACCGCCGTGGCTGATGTCCGTCAGCGTTTTGTGCGCGCTGTCCAGCCCCTTCACGGCCTTCGTCAGCGTCGTCGCCAGATCGTCGACGCTCTGCAGCCGCCCGGGGGCGGGGTTGAAGCCGAGGGTGGGGAAGTCGTCGCCGCTCACCGGGCACCCGCCGCCGGCCGGGGCTGCGCCGAGGGCGTCGGGGTGGGCTCCTTGGCCGCGCCCTTGTGCATCGCGTCGCGGATGGCCTGCTCGATGGCCTCGTAGTCGTTCTTCGTCGCCCGGAGCTTGTCCTTGATCTGCTCCGTGCCATCGGCGATCTTCTCGATCGCGTTGTCCCAGCTGTCGTGGAACTCGTCGCAGGCGTTGTCCAACGCTTCGCTGCCCGTACTCTTCGGGCCGATGTCCTTCATCCCGCTGAGCGCCTTGCGCATGTTTTCCTGACTGTTGTGCAGGTCCCTCAGCAGGCGTCCGAGATCATCCGACTCGGCCCTCAGATAGCCGCCCATGGGCTCTCCCCGTACCTTCCGTTCGTGTGCGCAGCCGCCGCACACGTTACGTGTGACCTGGGCGTTTGACCGAACGGGGGTACCTGGGAGCCGACCGCTGGCAGCGCTAGCCGACCGACTCGAAGCGCCACCGGTGGACGGCCCGGCGCGCCAGGTCCGGGCCCGGCTCGGGGAGTTCGGGGAGACCCGGGGTGTCGTACGTGCCGTCCCACCACGTGATCACGAGCACCCGGTCCTCGGGGGCGCGGAAGGTCTCGCGGCGCAGCGGCGCCGGGTCGAGGGGCTGGCCCGCGGCCCAGGCGAGCAGATCCTCGCCCCGGCCCTCGACGGCCCGAGCTTCCCACATCAGGGCGACGGTCATGCGTACAGGTTCTTCCGGCTCAGCTCGTGCACGTGGTCGTGGTCGTGGTCGTGGGAGTGGGACGCGGGCGCCGGGACGTGGGGGTCCGTCACCGGGAGGGAGGAGTCCGCCGACAGGTCCCAGGCCGAGGCGGACCGGCCGCGCGCGACCATCTCCGCGCCGAGGGCGGCGACCATCGCGCCGTTGTCCGTGCACAGCTTGGGGCGCGGCACCCGCAGGGTGATGCCCGCGTCCTCGCAGCGGCGCTCGGCCATGGCCCGGAGCCGGGAGTTGGCGGCGACGCCGCCGCCGATCATCAGGTGGTCGACGCCCTCGTCCTTGCAGGCGCGGACGGCCTTGCGGGTCAGGACGTCGGCCACCGCCTCCTGGAAGGAGGCCGAGACATCGGCGACCGGGACCTCCTCGCCCGCCGACCGCTTGGCCTCGATCCAGCGGGCGACGGCCGTCTTGAGGCCCGAGAAGGAGAAGTCGTACGCGGCGTCTCGCGGGCCGGTGAGCCCGCGCGGGAAGGCGATCGCGTCGGGGTCGCCGTCGCGGGCGATGCGGTCGATGACGGGGCCGCCGGGGAAGCCGAGGTTCAGTACCCGGGCGATCTTGTCGAACGCCTCGCCCGCCGCGTCGTCGATGGTCGAGCCCAGCGGCCGTACGTCCGTGGTGATGTCGGGCGCGAGCAGCAGCGACGAGTGACCGCCACTGACCAGCAGCGCCATGGTCGGCTCGGGCAGCGCGCCGTGTTCGAGCTGGTCGACGCAGATGTGGGAGGCGAGGTGGTTGACGCCGTACAGCGGCTTGCCGAGGGCGTACGCGTACGCCTTGGCGGCCGAGACACCGACGAGCAGGGCGCCCGCGAGGCCGGGACCGGCGGTGACGGCGATGCCGTCGAGGTCGGAGGCGGCGACTCCGGCGTCCTTCAGGGCGCGCTGGATGGTCGGGACCATCGCCTCCAGGTGGGCGCGGCTGGCGACCTCGGGGACGACGCCGCCGAAGCGGGCGTGTTCGTCGACGCTGGAGGCGATCGCGTCGGCGAGCAGGGTGTGGCCGCGTACGATCCCGACGCCGGTCTCGTCGCAGGAGGTCTCGATGCCGAGGACGAGCGGTTCGTCAGCCATGGGTCTTCGTTCCTTGTGCGGATGTTCCTGCGGAAGTTCCTGCGGAAGTTTCGGATGAGGGGGTCGCGACGGTCGTGGCCGGGCCGGTCAGGCGCATGACCAGCGCGTCGACGTTGCCGGGCTGGTAGTAGCCCTTGCGGATGCCGATGGGCTCGAAGCCGAAGCGCTCGTAGAGGCGCTGCGCGCGGGTGTTGTCGACGCGCACTTCGAGGAGCACCTCGCGGCATTCGAAGGCGGTGGCGGCGTTGAGCAGATCGGTGAGGAGGCGGGCGCCGAGGCCGGTGCCCCAGTGGTCGCGGGCGGTGGCGATGGTCTGGACGTCGCCGGTGCGGTCGAAGACGGCCAGCCCGGCGTAGCCGACTATGCGGCCGTCGGTCTCGGCGACCGTGTAGTGGCGGGTGGCGGCGCCGCCGCGGGCGTGGGCCAGTTCGGACCAGAACATGCCCTGCGACCAGGCGTCCTCGGGGAACAGGTCCTCTTCGAGCGCCAGCACCCGGTCGATGTCCCACCAGCGCATCTCGCGCAGCGCGACGTCCTCGTGAGCCGTGTCCGTCACTTGGGGGTGACCACCTTGTAGTTGGCGGGCACCTTGGCGTCGGGGCGGCGCAGATAGAGCGGCCGGTCGGGCAGCAGCTCCTCGCCGCGCGCCAGCTTCTCGGCGGCCAGCGAGGCCAGCGCGCCCGCCGACTGGTGCTCGGGCATGCCCTCGGGGACGTGCGCGAAGGCGTCCGGGTAGAGCAGCGCGCCCGCGCCGACGGCCGGGAGTCCGGCGAGCCCGGGCCGCTCGGCGAGGTCGGCGGGGTGGTCGACGGCGGGCTCGGTGACGCGGGTGCGCGGGTCGTCGTACCGCGCCCAGTACACCTCCTTGCGGCGGGCGTCGGTGGCCACCACGAAGGGGCCGGTGAGCCCGGCCGCCCCGGCGGCGTACGCGATCCCGTCCAGCGTGCACAGCCCGTGCACGGGCACGTCCAGCGCGGCCCCGAAGGTGGCCGCCGTGACCAGCCCGACCCGCAGCCCGGTGTACGGGCCCGGGCCGACGCCGACGACGATGTCCGTCACGGCCCCCAGCTTCACGCCCGCCGTCTCCAGGGTCCGGTGGACGGCGGGCAGCAGCAGCTCGCCGTGGCGCCGGGCGTCGACCTCGGCGGTCTCGGCGAGGACTTCGGCGCCGTCGTGGAGAGCGACGGTGACGGCGGGGGTGGCGGTATCAAGCGCGAGCAACAGCACGAGGACTAGCCTACGGCGCCGCGGGAGGCGGTCGCGGTGGACCGGTTACCGCCGTCCACCGGTGCTACCGTCGGAGGAAGTGCGTACGGGCGGTAAGCACGTACTGACCGCAGGAGAGGGTGGCCACCGTGCCAAGGAGCAGCACCGGGCCCGCCGTGGCCGTTCTGACCGCCGCCGCGCTGGGCGTCGTCGGCTTCCTCGGCTTCCAGGCCAAGGCCACCGCCCCCGACCACCGCACCCAGGAGCGCAGCAGCTCGCACGCGAGCGACTCCAAGGGCAAGACGAAGGACAAGGCCGAGAAGCAGTCCACCGCGCTGCCCGCGGGCTCCGGTACGGGCGTGCGCGTCGTCTACTCCCTGGGCGAGAGCCGGGTGTGGCTGGTCGGCGCCGACGGCAAGGCCTCCCGCACCTTCGCGGTGGGCGCCAGCTCGGCGAGCCCCGGCCCGGGCACGTACCAGGTCACCTCCCGCAACCCGAGCGGTGTGGGCTCGGACGGGGTGCAGGTGGAGCACATCGTGGTGTTTCACCAGGACGAGGGAGTGACGTTCGGTTTCAGTGCGGCCATGGACGGGGGCATGCCCGACCCGCAGGCCAAGAAGAAGACGGGTGCGGTGCGGGAGTCCCGGGCGGACGGCGCCGCGCTGTGGGAGTTCGCGCAGCCGGGCACGAAGGTCGTCGTGCTCGCGTAATCCCTGCTGTCTGCCGGGCGCGGGCGAGGCCGCGTCGCGTGTTGTTTTCCGGGCGCGGGCTACGCCGCGTCGCGCTCCGGCTCGTCCGAGGGACGCCGGTGCCGCGCCTCCGTCTCGGCGGGGACCTCGGCCGGTGGTGGCGTGGAGACGGCGTTCGCCGCCGCACAGGCCGCCAGCAGATCCCTCATCGACGGTGACTGGCCATCGCGCCGGGGGTCGTCCAGGGCAGTGGGCTCTTGGGCCGACATGGATGCCTCCTGAGGGTCCTGGGGGCAGGAGGTTAGGTACGCCTAACCGCGCTTCCCTCTCCCATGTGACCACGCCTGATACCCCGAGCGCAACATCATGCCGACGGCCTGTCGGAAACGATCCCCGAATCTCCGCAACGGCTCATCCCGGGTTCATCCCGCCAGCGACGCCAGGTCCGCGTCCGCCCAGCGCGGCCCCACGCCCGTCACGGCGACGCCGCGGACATCGCTCTCCGCAGCGTCCGCCCCGGCCGTCCCGTGGGTCCGCTCGATGACCACATGCAGCCGGTCCTCGGACAGCTCCTCGACCTTGCCCTCGCCCCACTCCACCGCGATCACCGAATCCGGCAGCGAGACGTCCAGGTCCAGGTCCTCCATCTCGTCCAGGCCGCCGCCCAGCCGGTAGGCGTCGACGTGAACCAGCGGAGGCCCGTCGGACAGGGAGGGGTGGACGCGGGCGATCACGAAGGTAGGGGAGGTGACCGCGCCCCGTACGCCCAGGCCCTCGCCCAGGCCCCGGGTCAGCGTGGTCTTGCCCGCGCCCAGCTCGCCGGTGAGGAGCACCAGGTCGCCGGGGCGCAGCAGTTCGGCGAGCCGGCGGCCCAGGTTCCGCATCTGCTCGGGGGAGGTGACGGTCATGCGCGTGGTGCCTACGTCCATATCCGCCGATGGTACGGGCCGCGACCGCGCCCCGCGGACGGCCTAGCCTCTGGCCGAACGGCGGCCCGCGCGGTCGCCCGGGACGCCCCCGGCCCCGCTCACCACCTGGGTCAGCAGCCCGGCCAGATGCCCGTTGACCACCTCGGGGTGCTCCAGGATCAGCAGATGGCCGGCCTCCTCCAAGATCACCAGCTCCGCACCGGGCAGCAGCTCCGCGATGGCCTCGCTGTGCTCCATCGGCGTGATCAGGTCCTTGTCCCCGGCCAGCACCAGCACCGGCACCCCGTCGAACTGCGGCAGTGCCTCCGCCTTGTCGTGGGCGATGAACGCCGGGTAGAACTCGGCGACCACGTCGATCGGCGTCGCCTCGATCAGCCGCTCAGCGAACCGGGCCACCCCCGGGTCCACGTCCTTCGACCCGAACGAATAGCGCTTGATCAGCCCCGCGAAGAGGTCCGCGGTCGCCCGGCGGCCCCGCTCCACCAGCTCCACCTGCCAGCCGAGCGCCTTGAGCAGCCCCGGCAGCACCCGCCGCACCGCGTTCATCCCGACCACCGGGAGGCCGAAGCTGACCTCGCCGAGCCGCCCCGCCGAGGTGCCGACGAAGGCCGCGCCGATCACCCGGTCCCGGATCAGCTCCGGGTACTGGGCGGCCAGCGCCATCATCGTCATGCCGCCCATGGAGTGGCCGACCAGCACCAGCGGCCCCTCGGGCGCGGCCGCGTCGATCACGGCCTTCAGATCGCGGCCCAGCTGGTCGATGTCGACCTGGGTGCCGTTCGTCTGGGCGCAGCCGCGCTGGGAGCGGCCGTGGCAGCGCTGGTCCCAGTAGACGGTGCGGACCACATCGCGCAGCGCGGCCCGCTGGAAGTGCCAGGAGTCCTGGGCGAGGCAGTAGCCGTGGCTGAAGACGACGGTCACGGGAGCGGCGGGTGCCCGGCGCGCGAACCGGCGCTTGCGGCGCGGCTGCGCAACGGGTTCACCTATCTCCTCGACCTCGTAGTACAGCTCCGTGCCGTCGTCGGCGACCGCCCGGCCGGGGGTGCCGCGCAGGGTGCCGTACGGGCCCTCCGCGTCCAGCGCGAGGCGCGCCTTGCGCCGTACGCCGCGGCCGACCGTCAGCCGCTCCAGGGCGACGCCCATGGCCGCGCCCGCCGCGACCACGCCGATCGCGGCTCCCGCGAACCCGGCGCCCCGGCGCCAGCCCACGGCTGTGGCCCCCGCCGCGACCTTCGTCGCCGTCTCCACCGTGCTGTCCTCGCCCATGGTCAGATCCCTGTGCCCCCGAGGTCACCTACATAAACGCGGGGAACCCGGGCACTGATCCGGGTGACGATCTCATACGCGATCGACCCCACGGCCCGCGCCCAGTCCTCCGCGGTCGGCTCCCCGCGGTCGCCGGGGCCGAACAGCACCGCCTCGTCCCCCGGCTCCGCGCTGTCGCCGCCGAGGTCGACCACGAACTGGTCCATGGCCACGGTGCCCGCGATGGTCCGCCACTTGCCCGCGACCAGCACCGGTCCGGTGCCCGAGGCGTGCCGCGGAATCCCGTCACCGTAGCCGAGCGGCACCAGCGCGAGGGTGGTCTCCCCCGGGGTGACGTAGCGGTGCCCGTACGAAACCCCATGGCCGCCCGGCACCCGCTTCACCGCGGCCAGCGCGGCCTTCAGCGTCATCACCGGGCGCAGTCCGAAGTCGGCGGGCACGCCCAGCTGCGGGCTCGGCGAGATCCCGTACAGGGCGATTCCGGTGCGTACCAGGTCGAAATGCGACTCGGGGAGGGTCAGGGTCGCCGGGGAATTCGCCAGGTGTCGCACCTCCGGGCGCAGCCCCGCCCGCTCCGCCTGGTCCAGCATCTCGCGGAAGACGGCCAGCTGGGCGGCGATCGACGGGTGGCCCGGCTCGTCCGCGCACGCGAAGTGCGACCACAGCCCGGTCACCCGGATCACGCCCTCGGCCTCCGCGGCCCGGGCCTCGGCGATCAGGTCCGGCCAGTCGGCGGGCGGGCAGCCGTTGCGGCCGAGCCCGGTGTCGGCCTTGAGCTGGACGCGCGCGGTGCGCCCGCAGGCGCGGGCCGCCGCGATGGCCTCGCGCAGCGCCCACGCCCCGCTGGCCGACACGTCGATGTCCGCCTCGATCGCCTGCCGCCACGGCCCGCCGGGCGTCCACAGCCAGCACATCAGCCGCCCCTGGTCGCCCGCCGCGCGCAGCGCGAGCGCCTCCTCGGGCGTGGCCGTGCCCAGCCAGCCCGCGCCCGCCGCACGGGCGGCGCGCGCGCACGGGACCGCGCCGTGGCCATAGCCGTCCGACTTGACCACGGCCATCAGCTCGGCGGTGGGCGCCGCTTCGCGCAGCGCCCTCACGTTGTCCCGCAATGCGGTCAGATCGACCACGGCGCGGGCGCGCATCGGTGTCTCGTCCATCTCCGTCAGTGTCTCAGGGTCCGCGCCCCAAACCGATCCGCAGACCGGAGTGTGTGCTTCCAGCAGCCCGGAACGTGTGCTTCTAGCAACCCGGAGTGTGTGCTTCCAAGCGAGGAGTGCCCTCCGTTCGGGAGACTGTGGCCATGAGGATCGCCTACAGCGTCGAGACCGTACGAGCCGCTGAACAGGACCTGATGGCGCGGCTGCCCGAAGGAACACTCATGCAGCGCGCGGCAGCCGGGCTCGCCGCCGCCTGCGCCGACCTGCTGCACCGCGTCTACGGGGCCCGCGTCGCCCTGCTGACCGGCAGCGGCGACAACGGCGGCGACGCGCTCTACGCCGGTGCCCGGCTCGCCCGGCGCGGCGCCGGGGTCACCGCCGTGCTGCTCGCCCCCGACCGCGCCCACCCCGGCGGCTTGCGCGCCCTGCGCGCGGCGGGCGGGCGCGCGGTCGCCGCCACCGACGACTCGCTCGCCCACGCCGCTCTCACCCGCGCCGACCTCGTCCTCGACGGCATCGTCGGCATCGGCGGCAAGGGCGGTCTGCGGGAGGAGGCCGAGCGGCTGATCCGGCTGGTGCGCGGCACCGTCGTCGCCGTCGACCTCCCCAGCGGCGTCGACGCCGACACCGGCGAGGTGCGGGGCGCGGCGGTGCGCGCCGACGCCACCGTCACCTTCGGTACGTACAAGCCCGGACTGCTCATCGACCCCGCCCACGAGCACGCGGGCGCCCTCCGTCTCGTCGACATCGGCCTGGGGGCGTATCTTCCGTCCGCCCCGGACGCGGAAGCCCTCCAGCACGAGGACGTCGCCGCCCTCCTCCCCCGGCCCACCGCCGAGAGCGACAAGTACCGGCGTGGCGTCGTCGGCGTCGTGGCGGGCTCCGCCCGCTACCCGGGCGCCGCCGTCCTCGCCGTCGCGGGCGCCCTGCGCGGCGGCGCCGGTGCCGTGCGGTACGTCGGCCCGGGCGCCGACACCGTCATCGCGCGCTTCCCCGAAACCCTCGTCCACACCGGGCCCCCGGCCAAGGCGGGGCGCGTCCAGTCCTGGGTCGTCGGCCCCGGCCTCGGCGACGGCGCCGCCGCCCGGCACTCCCTGGACGACGTCCTCGGCTCCGACATCCCCGTCCTCGTCGACGCGGACGGCCTCCATCTCCTCCCCTCCGGCGGCCTCCACGGCCGCACCGCGGCCACCGTCCTCACCCCGCACGCGGGCGAGGCCGCCGCCCTGCTCGGGGTGAGCCGCGAGGAGGTCGAGTCCGGGCGGCTGGCCGCCGTACGGGCGCTGGCCGACAAGTACGGCGCCACCGTGCTGCTCAAGGGCTCCACCACCCTGATCGCCTCCCCCGGCCACCCGGTACGCGTCAACCCGACCGGCACCGGCTGGCTCGCCACCGCGGGCAGCGGCGACGTCCTCTCCGGCCTCACCGGCTCCCTCCTCGCCACCGGCCTCCCCGCCCGCGACGCCGCCTCCACCGGCGCCTACCTCCACGGCCTCGCCGCCCGCCGCACCACGGCCCCGGCGGGCGCGCCGATCGCGGCGTACGACGTGGCGGCGGCGGTGCCGGAGGCGTGGCGGGACGTGCTGGGCTGAGGGGCCCTGCGGGTGCGGGGCCCTGCGGGTGGGGGGTGGGTGCGCCCGGTGCGTGTGGCGGGTGCGCCTGGTGCGTGTG
This sequence comes from Streptomyces sp. NPDC041200, assembly GCF_055591805.1. NCBI lineage: Bacteria > Bacillati > Actinomycetota > Actinomycetes > Kitasatosporales > Streptomycetaceae > Streptomyces > Streptomyces sp. NPDC041200. The sequence goes on from NZ_JBVIZF010000010.1 coordinate 26,335, forward strand.
GTGGGTGCCGGGGCCCCTCCCGCCGAGTCGCGGCTCCCCGCCGGTGAACCGGGTCCCGGCCCGGCTCCGGTTCGCCCGGTGGCGGGCGCCGGGCGGGGTGGGTGCGGACCCGGGCGGGGGTGGGCACGCGCCCGCGGAAAATGGGGCGACCCGAGGTCGGTACGTCCGTAGCCTTGCGGCGTGACTCTCCTGGGCTTCGACCGCTGCCGCGCCGAAATCGTCAAGCAGGCCGACCTGTTGAGCGCATATCTGACGGGGGCCGATACGGCGGCCACGGTGCCGTCCTGCCCGGGCTGGGACCTGGGGCAGCTCGTGCGCCACCTCGGCGGCGCCCACGGGTGGGCCGAGACGGTCGTACGGACCAGGGCGGCCGAGCCCTTCCCGGAAGACCTGCCCCGCCGCACCGGTGAGGACCCCGCCGCCCTGAGCGCCCAGCTCGGCGAGGGCGCCGCGCGGCTGGCGGAGGCGCTGCGGGGAGTTGGGCCCGATACGGCGGTGTGGACCCCGGGCCCCGGCGGGAACGCGATGTTCTGGGCGCGCCGGATGGCACACGAGACGGCGATCCACCGGGCGGACGCCGCGATGGCTGTCGGCACCGCGTTCCACCTGGACGAGGATGTCGCCCGCGACGCCCTCGACGAGTGGCTGACGTACAGCACGCTGCCCGAGGCGTACGAGGGCGAACCCGCCCTGCTGGGCCCCGGCCGTACCCTTCGTTTGCAGGCCACCGACGCGGGAGCCGAGTGGCTGGTCGACCTCACCGGCGATGCCCCCGCCCTGCGCGGCAGCGGTCAAGAGGCCGCCGTCGAACTGCGGGGCACCCTGACGGACCTGCTCCTGCTCGTCTACGGGCGGCCTGCCCCCAGCGTGCAGGTCACGGGCGACACGGCGCTGCTCGACCTGTGGCTGACACGCTCGGGGTTCTGGCTTCAGTGACGCGACCTGCGCTCACCCCTTGACCGCGGAGCTGGCGACGCCTTGGACGAACCAGCGCTGGAAGAAGGCGAAGACGATCAGGACGGGCAGGACGAGGAGGACGCCGAAGGCGAGGATCTGTCCCCAGTCCGGGGGCTGTTGGCCCTGGAAGACGCTCATCTCCAGCGGCAGGGGGCGGACAGAAGGGTCGGAGACCATCAGCACCGGCCATAGGAACGAGCCCCACTGCATGAGGAAGGTGAGGATCGCGACCGAGGCGAACACCGGCTTGGACATCGGAATGATGACCGCGAAGAAGGTGCGCCAGGGGCCCGCGCCGTCCAGTCGGGCGGCTTCTTCGATGCTGATCGGGATCTTCCGGAAGAACGTGCGGAACTGGTAGATCGAAAAGGCGTTGGCGACGAACGGGATCGCCTGGATGTAGATGGTGTTGCGCTGGTCGTTGAACATGTAGAACAGCGGCACCGCCACCGACTCGAACGGCACCAGCATGAGCAGCAGGACGAGCGTGAAGAGGGCATCCCGACCCCGCCACTTCAGCCGTGACATGCCGTACGCCGCCATTGAGTTGACGAAGAGGCCGCCGGTCACGACCACGAACGACAGGAGCAGCGAGATGCCCATGAAGCGCCAGAAGTAGCCGGTGCTGTCGGAGTTCAGGGCATCCAGCACGTGTGCGTAGTTGTCGAAGGACAGGTGGGTGGGAAGGAAGCCGGTCAGGCCGTTCAGCACCTCGTCGGAGGGCTTGAGGCTGCCCAGGAGCAGGTACAGGACGGGCAGGACGAAGACGAACGCCAGGACGCTGAGGACGGCGTAGTCGGCGAGGCGGCGCAGACGGCGGCGCGGCGCATGGGTCGTGGCCATGGATCTCAGTCCTCGTTGTCGGGCCGGACGACGCGGCGCTGGATGAGGGTCAGGGCGACGACGATCAGGAAGAAGACGACGGTGATCGCGGACGCCTGGCCGATGTTGTTCTGGTCGAAGGCGGTGGTGACGGCCTGGTACATCACGGTGCGGGTGGAGTCCTCGTCGAGGCCGCCGCCATGGATGAGGACGTAGACCTGGTCGAAGACGCGGAAGCACAGCACCGAGGTGAGCATGGCGACGAACACGAGGGTGCCGCGGATGCCGGGCAGGGTGACGTGGCGGAACTGCTGCCATCGGGAGGCACGGTCCAGTTCGGCGGCCTCGTAGAGTTCGCCGGGGATCTGCTGGAGGCCGGCGAGCAGGATGACCATCTGGAAGCCGACGCCCTGCCAGACGGACAGCACGATGATCGAGGCCATGGCGGTGGCGGTGTCGCCGAGCCAGTCGAAAGCGCCCCAGTTACCGAAACTCACCGCGTGGAGCGCGGAGTTGAGCAGACCCTCGTCGCTACGGGCGAGAATGAGCCGCCAGATGACGGCGACCAGCGTCATGGGGAAGACGACCGGCATGAAGAACAGGGACCGGAAGAGACCGATCGCCTTCAGCTTGCGGTTGAGGAGGATCGCGAGGGCGAGCGCCAGGCCCGACTGAAGCGGTACGACGACCACGGCGAAGGTCAGGTTGTTCAGCAGGGCCCGCAGGAACGGGCCCGACAGGTCGGGGTCGGTGAACAGCCGCCGGTACTGCTCCATGCCGAAGAACGTGGGTGCCAGCGGCGAGCCCAGACGCACGTTGTAGAAGGAGAGGACGACGGCGTAGCCGAAGGGGATACCGACGAAGGCGATGAGGCCGACGAGGGCGGGCGTGGACATGAGCAGTCCGTGCAGCCAGTCGCGGTTCCTGGGCCCTGGACGCGCGGGCCGATTCGGCCGCGCGGACTGCGCAGAGGTCACGGGCGGGCCTTCTTCCCTGCCTGGGGGCGCGGTGTGCGCGGGTTCGACGGTCTTCACGGGAGGTCCTGTTCCCGGCCGGGGCGGGCACACCGCCGCAGGCGAGCCCACCCCGGCCGATGCGTCCTACGGGATCTTGTAGCCGGCGTTGTCGGAGTAGTCCCGGTCGATGGCGCGGGTGGCCTTCTCCAGGGCCTTCTTGGCGTCGGCGCCGCCGTAGACGGAGTTCAGGGCTTCGCTGAACTTGGCGGTGACCGTGGGGTATCCCGCGGTGACCGGGCGGGTCACGGCGACGCAGGACTTGATGATGCCGCTGTCGCCGCAGGGCTCGGCGAGCTGGTCGGCGAAGAGCTGGAGCGGGGCGCCCCGCTTGTAGAGAGGGCTCGCGGCGAGCGCGGTCCTGGTGGCGGGCGGGGCGCCATTGGCCTTCGTCATCGCCTTGACGTTGGTGTCGTTCAGGAGATAGTCGAGGAAGGCGCCGGCGGCCTTGCCGTTCTTGGAGCCCGCGCCGATGCCCCAGGCCCAGGAACCCTGGCCGGTCTTGGGGCCGTTGCCGAAGTCGGGCAGCGGTAGCACGACCAGGTCCTTGCCGAGCGCCTTGCTGTAGGCGGGGTACATCCAGTGACCGACCCAGCTCAGCGCCACGCGGCCCTTGGCGAAGGCGTTGCCGTCGGTGTTGGGGTCGACGTACGCCTTCCAGGAGTGGAAGGTCTTCATCGCCGACACCACGGCCGGCGTGTCGAGGGCGCCTTCGGCCTTGCCGTTCTTCAGCAGGGAGCCACCGGCCGACCAGACGATCGGGGCGAAGCCGTAGGTGCCCCATTCGGTGGCGTAGCCGACGCTCTCCTGGAGGTCGAGCACCTTGCCACCCGCGTCCTTGGCCTTGAGTGCCTTGAGCGCGGCGGTGAACTGGTCCGCGGTCCAGTCGTCGGACAGGCCGGTCGGGTACTTCACCCCGGCCGCGTCCAGCAGCTTCTTGTTGCCGTACACACCGAGCCCGGAGTCGTACATGCCCAAGCCGTAGTGCTTGCCGCCGATCTCGCCCTGCGCCTTGCTCGCGTCGGTGGCGTTGGCGAGGGTCCCGGCCGAGATGTAGGAGTCGAGCGCGGCGAGCTTCTTGTTGTAGACGAAGTTCGCCATCGTCGGGCCGTCGAACTCCATCACGTCCGGCAGCTTGGAGGCGTCGGTGGCGGTGATGGTCTTGGTGTAGTCATTGCCGGGTATCAGCTTCAGCTCGACCTTGATCTTTTTCTGGGAGGAGTTGAAGGACTTCACGGCGTTCTGCAGGGCCGTGTCCTCGCTCTTCTGGCCCTGGTGGGCCCAGACGCTGATGGTGCCCTTGCCGCTGCCGGCCGAGGCGGAGGTGTCGCCACCGCTGCCGCCGCCGCAGGCGGCCAGGGCGGCGAGGGGCAGGGCGAGAGCCAGGCTCGTACTGACCGTGCGGCGGTACCTTCTGCTGGTCGCGCTCATGGTGTCTCGTGCCTCCGTACGGTGCTTGGGTTCGTGGTGCGCTGGCGCTTTCCGGGGTGGAGAGGGGGCGCTACTGGGGTCCGCGCGGGCGCGGCGGTGCGGTGGTCTCGCGCAGGACGAGACGGATGGGCATGTGCACCTGCCCCGGCGGTTCGGTGGCGGGTTCGTCCAGCCGGCTCAGCAGCAGCCGGGCGGCCTCGGCGCCTTGGCCGGCCACCGGCTGGGCGACGGTGGTCAGCCCGATGACGTCGGACAGTTCGTGGTCGTCGAAGCCGACGACCGACACGTCGTCCGGCACTTTCAACCGGTGCCGGCGCAGGGCGCGCAGCGCGCCCATCGCCATTTCGTCGGACTGGGCGAACACCGCGGTCGGCGGCCGGGAGGCGGCCAGCAGTTCGGTCATGGCCCGCTCACCGCCCTCGACGGTGTAGTCGCCGTCCGCCTCCAACGCCGGATCGTGCGCGATCCCGGCTTCGGCCAGCACATCCAGGTACGCCTGGCGGCGCGCGATGGGCGTGGTCCAATGCTGTGGCCCGCTCGCCCCGCTGATCATGCCGATCCGGCGGTGGCCGAGGTTCACCAGATGCCGTACGGCACTCTCGGCACCGGCTCGGTCGTCGATGCCGACCACGGTGAAGCCGGGACGGGCGCCGCCGACCGTGCTCGCCAGCGGTACGCCGAGGGAACGCAGCGCGGCCGACTCCTCCTCGTCGGGGATGAGCAGCGACAGCACGGCGTCCACCCGCTTGCGGACCGGCATCCTGGCGAAGAAGCGCTTGCGTGTCTCCGGCGAGCCCAGGTTGTACAACAGGACGTCGTAGCCGGCGGCGCTGAACACCTGCTCGGCGGCGTCCAGCACGGTGCCGAAAAACCAGCGGCCCACGTGCGGGACCACAACGCCGATGGTGAAGGTGCGCCCGCTGGCCAGGCTGGACGCCGAACGGGACGCCGTGTAACCGAGCCGCACGGCGACAGCCGTGATCTGTGCCCGCACCTCGTCGGAGACGCCCGGCCGGCCGCGCAGGGCGCGGGACACGGTGGAGGCCGAGACGCCGGCGGCGCGGGCGACATCGGTGATGCTGACGGTCACAGCGTGTTTCTCCCGTCGTTTTCACATCGGTGTGATCTGGAGGTGACGAGACCGTAAGCCCGGCCCCGCTATTGCGCAAGCGTTTGCGTTCAGTTTTACTTGGCCCGATTCTCAAACGATCCCTTCGAGGTCACTGGTCAGCGCATGCGTTTGAGCGCTGCGAGCCGACAGGAACTGTGCATGCGATACGCCCCGCCCGGCCTCTGCGTGAACGACTTCGCCCTGCTCCGCGACGGCGACGGCACCTACGCGGTGCTGCACCTTCAGGGCCCGTGGACGAGCGAGTTCGACCACCTGAGGATGGAGACCTCGTACGGCAGGGCCACCTCCACCGACCTGGTCTCCTGGCGGCCCGAGGGCACCGCCTTCGGCAACGGCCTGCCCGACCGCTTCGACCAGCAGGCGGTGTGGACCATGCACCCCGTCCCGTACGGCGACGGGATGGCGATGTTCTACACGGGCGTGAGCGGGCTGACGGCGGGCGGCTGGCCGTTGCAGGCCGTCGGGCTGGCGTACTCGGACCGCACCGACGGCACGGGCTGGCGCCGCCACGGCACCGGGCCCGTCGTCGAGGCGGACGCCCGCTGGTACCGCACCGGTGAACGCATGGGCTGGCGCGACCCGTTCGTCGTACGCGACGACGAGTCGGACGGCTGGGTCATGGTCGTCTGCGCGACCGACGCCTCCCTGCCCGTCGAGGTCAGCGGCTGCGTTGCGTGGGCGACCTCGGACGACCTGGAGCACTGGACGGTCCGCCCGCCGCTCATCTCACCCGGTGACGTGGACGAGCTGGAATGCCCGGTCCTCGAACGTCTCGACGACGGCAACTGGCTGCTGATCGGCTCGATCGGCGCCACGCGCGGTTTCGAGGCGTGGACCGCACCCCGGCTGCGGGGGCCGTGGACCCGGCGTGGTCCGCTGGGCCCGACCGGCTCGTACGCCCCTCGCGTCATCGCCGCCCCCGACGGCTCCCGCGTCGTCCTGCACACCACACCCCGCCGGGTCGGCCTGACGGACTCCGGTGATCGCTGCCGCGGCATGCTGGCTCAGCCCAAGGCCCTGGTCATACGGGACGGTTCGGCGCCCCGCCTGGAGTGGTGGCCCGGCCTGGACGCCTGGCTGCTGGAGGAGACGACGGAGCCGGCGCTGCACGCGGTCGGCGATCTCGACGTCTCCGGGCGCGTCGAGGTCACCCTGCGCACCGGCGACGACGGCCCCGCCCTCGCCGTCGGGTGCGACGGCAAGAAACTCTGGATCACCGGCCCCGGCGGCAGCAGAATCGGCGAGACCGTCCTGCCCGAGGCCGCCTCGGCCCTGCGCATCCTCACCGTCGGCGAGTACGTCGAGGTCTACGCCGACGGCGTCTTCGTCCTGACGGACCTGTGCTACTCGGGGCGCCCCGCCCCGTGGACGGCGGTGTCGGAAGGCCGCACCCGCACCGTCCCCGTCCGCAGGGTCCGCCTGCCCGACCCCGGCCGGGACGACGCCTCGGCCGTCTGGCCCGGACCGGCAACGCGTTGACTCAACAGCGACTGGTGGCAGCGGGAGCACGCCCGCCCCGATCGAGGAGCATCACATCATGCAGGTCGGCGCCGTCCCACGGGTGCGCCTCGCCCACCTTGCGGTATCCCCACGCCCGGTAGGCGGCCTGCGCGGCCTCGACGTCCGGCCGTGCGTTGAGCAGCACGCGCTCCTCGGTGCCGTCGGCAAGAACCGCCTCGTGCAGCCGACGGGCCACGCCCAGGCGACGCCACGGGGCACGTACGGCCAGCTCCATCAGCCCGAACGTCCGGCGCCCGTCCTCGCGGCGCAGCTCGTCACTCACCGGCGTGATGAGCCGATCCCACCAGCCGGTGCTCGCGCTCAGCGGGTAGCCGTACGCGATGCCCACCGGCTCCCCGTCGTCCGTGCGGGCGAGGGCGCCCCGGAAGGTCTTCTTGCGGACCTGCGACCGGAACCGCCGGAAGTTCGCCTCGACCGAGTCCGGAGCCTCCCCGTACGGCTCCTCCGCGAATGCCTCCGCGTACACGCACCGGAACTCGGCCTCGGCCTTCGCGGCAGTCGGGCCATCCATGCGCTCGACAGCGATCGTCTCCGGCACAGTCATGAGCATCCTCCTTGTGTGGTCTCGCGGATGCGAACGGAAGTGTCACGTGCCACTGCGGTGTCAATGCCGATGACCGCCTTGTGGAAGGCCTGAACGCGCTGCGCGAGGCGGTCCGAGTCGATCTCCTCGTAGACGTCCAGCACGCTTCCCATCTCCGCGCACGCCTCCTCGACATCACCGGCGTCGAGTAGCGTGCTGGCCAGCTTGGACCGGTACCAGGCTGTGTTGCGGGCATAGCCACCCGCCAAACCATCGACGGCGGCACGCAAGAACGGCACGGCGCGTTGAGGTTCACCGGCGCTTACGTACATGTCCGCCGTGGCGTAGTCGATTTCGATGGGGCTGGCGAACCGCGCCCAGTCCGGCACCTCGGCATCCGTGTCCGTGCGGCTCTGGTACGACAGTGCGCGACTGAGCGCCCGGCGGGCGGCACCCGTATCCCCCGCATTCGTAGCGACGTTGGCCTCGCGAAGGGCGATCACGAGGTGCACGGTCGGCCCTGCCCCGCTTCTACCGGCCAAGCCGTACGCGAACTCGACCGCCGACGCGGCTTCCCATAAACGGTCCGCTTTGATGTCGATCAGCACGAGCGTTTCCAGCGCCGAGAGCTGCAACGAGTCGTCACCAATGAGTTGGGCGGCGGTCAACGCTTCCATGGCGGCGCTGCGTGCCTCCCCTAACGGCCCGCTGTCATAGCCGTACCAAGCTTGATTGCTGTGTAGCTCGGAGAGCATGGCCTGAAGATCGCGGCCGACCCCACCCGTGTAGACGCCACCGCTCAGAGCACCCGTAATGCCCTGCTCAAGCCGCTGGGCCCGCGCCTTCGCGGGGATCCCGCCGGATCGGTGGTCGACCGCGTAGAGGTCGGTGAGCCCCGCACGGAACGCCGCGACATCACTGGCACCGATACGGGTGCCGTGCTTGTTCGGGAGGATCGCCGCTGCGGCGATCGCCCCGGACCCGGTGACGAATGCTCGACGTCTCACCTCTTCATCGTCGCCGATCCTTCCGGAAAACGTACGCCGGTGCGAGGGAACGTTGAATCCCATCTCCGCGAGTGGAAGACCGAACATCGCTTCAAGCACCGCCTGTTGACCCGGGTGCGGTAACGGCGGCGGCGACTCGCTCTCCCACCGCCGGAGTTGGCGAACGCTCAACGAAGCGTCGATACACAGCCGGGCGGCCTCGCGGACGAAGGCGGCAACGAACGTCACCTGGGTGTATCCCGCGTCCTTGCGTAGCCCCGCAAGCCTGCCCCTGTCCGCCATCAAGGTCTCCCCACGCGCATGACCACCTACTCAGCGTAGCGACACGGCCGACGCGCCGTCTGGAGAAACGTCCGCCCAAACGTCCTGTCGCGAGCACCCCTCAACTCCCCAGGAAGCGCTGCACTGGTGAGGTACACACGGGACCCCCGCGACGTTGTGCGACGTCCGGGGGCGTGGCCCACCAGCTAACGGGAGCTGATGAACATCAATCACTTTATGGCCCGTGCCCTCCAATCGGTGAGAGCCGTTTTCGCCGCTCATGGGGAGGCCGCCGAATGGACGCGCTGACCAGCCTGCGGCTGCTGCCCTGGTCCGATCCGGAGGGCAGGCCCTGCTATCTGTCGTCGGACAACGGCGACAGTCCCCTGAACCGACGGGCGGACCAGATCGAGGCGCTGCAACTCTCCATGGGCACGCAGCTCGTCGGCCACGCCCGCGCGCTCCTGGACGACCGCAAGGCGGACACGCAAGAACTCCGCTTCCTGGCGGAGCGGCTGTGCGAGGCGCTATGCGACGTACTGCGGGTGGCGGAGAGCAGAGGGAGACGGCTTCCCGCCCCCGGCGAGGACGAGAGTCCCACCTGAACCCTGCGGCTCAATCGGGCGTCGGCGCGATGACCGTGGCCACGACCTTGCGGACGGCCGCAGCCTCCGGCGGAGTGCCGCGCCGGTCGGCGAACAGCATGTGCGCGGCCCCGATCAGGGTGGGAGCGAGCGTATCGACGTCGGCGTCCGCAGCGAGACGGCCGCGTTCGCGCTCGGCGGTGAGGTAGGAGGCGATCGCGGTCGCGGCATCGGTCAGGATCGGGAGGCCAGTGGGCCTGGCCTGGCGCAGCCGGGAGCGCAGTTCGTCCCGGGAGGTGACGAGGCTGACGATCGCCACCGCGACCGGACCGAACAGGTCCATCAGCGCCCTGGTGAGGTTGTCGGCAACCGTGCCGGTTCCGGCGGACTCGCACAGGGCAGCGGCTTGGTCGTCGATCCGGGCGACGCGGTCCAGCACCAGCTCGGCGAGGAAGGCGTCGAAGTCGGCGAAGTGCCGGTGCAGGACGCCCTTGGCGCAGCCCGCCTCCGCGGTGACCGCCCGGCTGGTCAGCGCGCTGGGCCCGTCCCGGAGCAGGACGCGCTCGGCGGCATCGAACAGTTGGTCGCGCACGTCGCGGATGGCTACTCCCGTGGGCACCCTGCATCTCCTCCTTGACGAGTGGGCATGTGCCCACTCATAGTGGGCACATGCCCACTTTACCGCCGGAGCGAGCCCCTCGCTCCGAACACGCGCCCCATCAACACCGTGAGGTAGCGGAGTCATTCGGTTCCGATGCCGAACGCTACGACCGGACTCGGCCCCACTACCCTCAAGCCATGGTGGACCGGATCGTCGCCGCCGCCCCCGGCCCGGACGTCCTCGACGTCGGCTGTGGCACCGGCATCGTGGCCCGGCAGTTCACGGCGGCCGGGTGCCGGGTGCTGGGTGTCGATGTCGACGCCAGGATGGCCGACCTGGCGCGACAGCGCGGACTCGACGTCGAGGTGGCGTCGTTCGAAGCCTGGGACCCGGCCGGGCGGACCTTCGACGCCGTCGTCTCCGGACAGACCTGGCACTGGGTGGACCCGGTCGCCGGAGCCGCCAAGGCGGCCCAGACACTGCGCCCTCGCGGCCTACTGACCCTCTTCTGGAACGCGGGCCAGCCCTCGCCCGAACTGACTGAAGCCTTCGCCGAGGTCTACCGCCGGGTGGTGCCCGGCTCCCTCGCCGCCCGCCAGGGGACGGGGTCGGCCGTGGACGGGTACGCGGCGCTGGGCGCCAAGGGAGCCGACGGGATCCGGGAGGCGGGCGCGTTCACCGAGCCCGAGCAGTGGCGATTCGACTGGGAACAGCCCTACACACGGGCCGAGTGGCTGGACCAGCTCCCCACCCAAGGTGCCTTCACCCGGCTCCCCCAGGCCGAACTGGACGCGGTGTTGGCGGGCGTCGGCGAGGCCATCGACGCCGCCGGAGGCAGCTTCACGATGCACTACGCCACCGTGGCGGTCACCGCGACGCGAACCGGTACGGAATGAAGGTTCAGGGCCCGACGTACTCGTAGACCCCGCCGTGGGGGTGCCGCAGTACGGCGCGGTGGCCGTTGGGGGTCGGAGAGATGGGAGCCACCACCTCGGCGCCTCCCGCCACGGCTTCCTTCACCGCTGTGTCGAGGTCTGCCACCGCCAGAGTGGCCGCCACACCGGCGACTCGGCGCACAGCCTCGTCCGGGCCGCTGAACAGTAGGAACGGGCCCACGCTTGCCAGGGTGACCCCGGCAAAGGCGAAACGGGACGCGGTGCTCCCGGTGAGCTTCTCGTAGAACGGCACGGCCGCGTCCAGATCCTCGACGCGCTGCCGCACGACCACTGATTCGATGGACATGCCCCACCCCCGTAGTCCGGTTTGACGTGCATTCTGCCGTGTACCGGAACCGGGCCGGTAGACGCCCTCCAGCGGGCCGGGGACTGGGGGCCGGGCCACCAGCGAGTGCCGATGCTCAGGCGAGGCCTACGTCATCACACCAGGCGGTTCGGCCACGCCCCGGTAGGTGGCCCAAGCCGCGCCACCCACGCCTTGCACTGGCCGCCCACCCCTCGGCCGCCCCGGCGGTGTGCCCGGCCGCGATGAGCTGCACCACGAGGCAGGCGGGGTCGATGAACCCGGCGCCTCGGGTTGGCCAGGACCAGTCCACGATCCGCCGACCGCGTTCCCCGAGGATCACGTTGCTGGGGTTGATGTCCGTATGCAACAGCGCGTCGCCCCGGAACAGTGCAGCTTCGGCCTCGTCGGCCGCGAACCGGTCCCAACGGTTCTCCGGCCAGTCTCGGGCGAGCCGGCGAGCACGGCTCGCTGACGCCGGCTCGCACGGCATCGTTTCGCTGCAGCCCGGAGACCGACGACATGATCCGACGCGACACTGGGTCGCTGCTGTGCAAGCTGAGGCGTTCGCGGGGCTGAGCGATCGGACCGCGTGCGAAAGTGCACTTGAGCAGGCCGAGAAGGTCGCGGACATGACCGGACCGGCACAGAACGGGGGTTGGCTCCGCTTCGACGGCTCCCGGCTCGCGGAGGAGCGGGGTGCTCGGTACGTCCAGTTGGGTCGGCTCGACCTTGCTGAGCAGATACTTCAGAGTGCCCTTCGGCAGGCTGTCCTGGCAGAGGGACAGTCCTTTCGGCGCCGAGGTGCCGTGCTTGGGAATCTGGCCGCCATCGGCATCAAGCGCAACGATCCGGAGCAGATCGTCGTTTACGCCCGCGAGGCGCTGCACCTGGCGCGGGAATCTTCGTCCGGCTACGTCGCTCGTAGACTCCAGGACCTGCGTACGGAGGGGCGTTATCGCGGCGGCTTGCCCTTGTCGTACAGGCCAGACCGTGAAGAGCTTGCTCAGGTCCTTGCCGGGCGGACGAAGCCGGTATCCCAGTGCTCAGTGGCCGCCGCGTGGCTCGAAGCAGCCGGTCTCCAGAAAGCGGCCGTTGACCGTGACCTGGTAGTTGGTCGGCTGCGTGAAGGCGGTGACGCACGCGTCATGACGGACCCGCAGGGCGATGAGGGCGAATCCGCGGCATCACGGACGGATTCCGCGGATTGGCCGAGACTGCCCCGACTTCAGCGGGACCGGACGCGGAGTCCCCGAACGGCGTCCAGGGGTGAAGCCTCCACGCGGCGGAGCCGCATATCGGTACTGAGGGGAGGCGCGGGGTGGGGGCTAGCCCCGGCGCGCGCCACCCCGGCGCGCCCACAGCCACCGCTGCGCCAGCAGCGTCAGCGTCCCCGCCACCACGATCCCCGCCAGATTCAGCAGCAGCTGCTCACTCGACCCCACCATCTGGTCGACGTCCCCGTACCCCAGCGCCACCGCCGCGTTGGCCGCCGCGGGCACCGTCGTCACCGAGATCGCCACGCCCACCAGCGCGCCCGACTTCGCCGAGGTCAGCGACAGCGTTCCCGCGATGCCCGCCAGCACGGCGACCACGAACGAGAACAGGTCCGGCTTCCAGATGAAGTCCGTGTTCGGGCGGTCCGCGTCCAGCAGGTCCTTCGAGAACAGCCCGAAGGCGTCCATCAGCACGCTGAAGCCCGTCGTCAGCACCATCGCCACCACGAACCCGACGACCAGCGCGAGCGCCGAGCGGGCGGCCAGCCGCGGGGCCCGCCGGACCAGGGCCGTGCACAGCCCGGCCAGCGGGCCGAACTCCGGGCCGACGGCCATCGCGCCGACGATCAGGACCGCGTTGTCCAGCACCACACCGCACGCCGCGATCATCGTCGCGATGGTGAGGAACGCGAGGAAGGTCACCGACAGGGTGGACTCCTCGTGGGTGGCGTCGGCCAGGTGCTCCCACAGCACCGCGTCCGCGCCCTCCCCCGGAGCGTCCTCCTCCGCCCGGTCGGCCCGCTTCGACAGCGACAGATCGATGTCGTCGACCGCGATCGAACCGTGCTCGTCGAGACCGAGCGCCCGCAGCTCGCCCAGCAGACCGTCGCCCGCCTCGCGCGCCACGTCGCACAGCACCACGTCCCCGGCCGGGTCGCGGGCGGCGCCGGGCAGCACGATGAGGTGGGCGGTGCCCACGGTGTCCTCCAGGAGGCGCGCCACCGCGTCCGTCCGGTCGGCCGGGACGATCAGCCGCAGATGCAGCACGACAGGAACTCCTTAGAGCTTGCGCAGGGAGAGCCGCTGCACCTTGTGGTCCGGGCCCTTGCGGAGCACGAGTGTCGCGCGCCCCCGCGTGGGCTGCACATTCTGCTGGAGGTTCGGCTTGTTGATGGTCCGCCAGATCATGCGGCCGTAGTCCAGCGCCTCGTCTTCGGAGACCTGGGTGTACTTGCGGAAGTACGAGGACGGGTCCTGGAACGCCGTCTGGCGCAGCTTCCGGAAGCGGTCGAGGTACCAGCGCTCGATGTCCGCGGTACGGGCGTCCACGTACACGCTGAAGTCGAAGAAGTCCGCGAGCCCGACCCGGGTCAGCCCGTCCTTGCCGGGCAGGGCGGGCTGGAGCACGTTCAGCCCCTCGACGATGAGGATGTCCGGCCGGTGCACCGTCAGCCGCTCGCCCGGCACGATGTCGTAGATCAGGTGCGAGTAGACCGGGGCCGAGACCTCCGCGCGGCCCGCCTTCACATCGGCGACGAAGCGGGTCAGGGCGCGGCGGTCGTACGACTCGGGGAATCCCTTGCGGGACATCAGCCCGCGCCGCCGCAGCTCGGCGTTGGGGTAGAGGAAGCCGTCGGTGGTGACCAGCTCCACCCGCGGATGTTCCGGCCAGCGGGCCAGCAGGGCCTGCAGCAGCCGGGCCGTGGTCGACTTGCCGACCGCGACGCTGCCCGCCACGCCGATGACGAACGGGGTGCCGGTCTGGGGGCCCTGGCCGTTCTTGGCGTCGCCGAGGAAGGTGTTCAGCGCGCCGCGCAGGCTGCCGGTGGCGGCCACGTACAGGTTGAGCAGCCGGGACAGCGGCAGATAGACGTCCCGTACCTCGTCCAGGTCGATGACGTCGCCAAGGCCGCGCAGCCGCTCGACCTCGTCGGCGCTCAGCGGCAGCGGGGTCTTGTCCCGCAGCGCACTCCACTCGGCGCGGGACAGGTCCACATACGGGGTCGCCTCGCCGCCCCGCCGCTGCGGTGCGCGCACGGGCCCGGTGCGCGCCTCGCGCGCGGTAGGCGTGATCATCCCTTCATTGTCGTGCCCCGGCCCGCCGGAGGGACGGGCCGGGGCAGTGGGGTCGGTCACCCTGGTCGTGCGCTTCCGGGCGGGGTTGCGCGCCTTATGCCCGTAAATGGGAGGGCCGACGCGCGGGCGGTGGCCCGGCCCCGCACCGGTGGGTCGTACGCTGCACTGCATGTGCGGAATCGTTGGTTACGTGGGAGGGCAGTCCGCCCTCGATGTCGTCCTCGCCGGGCTCAAGCGGCTGGAGTACCGCGGCTATGACTCGGCCGGGGTCGCCGTCCTGGCTGATGGCGGGCTCGCCGCCGCCAAGAAGGCGGGCAAGCTCGCCAACCTGGAGAAGGAGCTGTCCGACCGGCCGCTGCCCAGCGGCAGCACCGGCATCGGCCACACCCGGTGGGCCACCCACGGCGGCCCGACCGACGCCAACGCCCATCCGCACCTGGACAACGCGGGCCAGGTGTCCGTCGTCCACAACGGCATCATCGAGAACTTCGCCGCCCTCCGCGCCGAGCTGGCCGACCGCGGCCATGAGCTGGCCTCCGAGACGGACACCGAGGTCGTCGCGCATCTGCTCGCCGAGTCCTTCTCGTCCTGCGGCGACCTCGCCGAGTCCATGCGCCAGGTGTGCCGCCGGCTGGAGGGCGCCTTCACCCTCGTCGCGGTGCACGCCGACGCACCCGACGTGGTCGTGGGCGCGCGCCGCAACTCCCCGCTGGTCGTCGGCGTCGGCGAGGACGAGGCGTTCCTCGCCTCCGACGTGGCCGCGTTCATCGCCCACACCCGCGAGGCCATCGAGCTGGGCCAGGACCAGGTCGTCGAGGCCCGCCGGGACGGCGTCGTCGTCACCGACTTCGACGGCGGGCCCGCCGAGGTCCGCCCGTACCACGTCGACTGGGACGCCTCCGCCGCCGAGAAGGGCGGCTACGACTACTTCATGCTCAAGGAGATCGCCGAGCAGCCGAAGGCGGTCGCCGACACCCTCCTCGGCCGCATCGACCTGGCCGGGAACCTCTGCCTGGACGAGGTCCGCATCCCCGCCTCCGTGCTGCGCGAGGTCAGCAAGGTCGTCATCGTGGCGTGCGGTACGGCGTACCACGCCGGGATGATCGCCAAGTACGCCATCGAGCACTGGACCCGCATCCCCTGCGAGACCGAGCTGGCCAGCGAGTTCCGCTACCGGGACCCGATCCTGGACCAGCGGACGCTGGTGATCGCCATCTCGCAGTCCGGCGAGACCATGGACACCCTCATGGCGCTGCGACACGCCCGTGAGCAGGGCGCCAAGGTGCTCGCGATCTGCAACACCAACGGCTCCACGATCCCGCGCGAGTCCGACGCCGTCCTCTACACCCACGCCGGGCCCGAGGTCGCCGTCGCCTCCACCAAGGCGTTCCTCACCCAGCTCGTCGCCTGCTACCTGGTGGCCTTGTACTTGGGCCAGGTGCGCGGCACCAAGTGGGGCGACGAGATCCTCTCCGTGATCCGCGAACTCTCCGAGATCGCCACCCAGGTGGACGAGGTCCTGGAGACCATGGAGCCGGTGCGGGAGCTGGCCCGCAGCCTGGCCTCGAAGAACACCGTCCTCTTCCTCGGCCGCCACGTCGGCTTCCCGGTCGCCCTGGAGGGCGCGCTCAAGCTGAAGGAACTGGCGTACATGCACGCCGAGGGCTTCGCGGCGGGAGAGCTGAAGCACGGCCCGATCGCGCTCATCGAGCAGGACGTGCCGGTCGTCGTGGTCGTCCCCTCGCCGCGCGGGCGGTCCGTCCTGCACGACAAGATCGTCTCCAACATCCAGGAGATCCGGGCCCGTGGCGCCCGCACCATCGTGATCGCCGAGCGCGGTGACGAGGCGGTCGCGCCGTACGCCGACCACCTCATCGAGATCCCCGTCACCCCGACGCTGCTCCAGCCGCTGGTGGCCACCGTGCCGCTCCAGGTCTTCGCGTGCGAGCTGGCCACGGCCCGCGGCAACGAGGTCGACCAGCCGCGCAACCTGGCCAAGTCGGTCACCGTCGAGTGAGCGCGTGATCATCGGGGTCGGCATCGACGTCGCGGAGATCGACCGCTTCGCGGCGTCGCTGGACCGTACGCCGGGGATGGCCTCGCGGCTGTTCGTCCCGGCCGAGCTGTTGCTGCCGAGCGGGGAGCGCCGCGGTGCGGCCTCCCTGGCCGCCCGCTTCGCCGCCAAGGAGGCCGTCGCCAAGGCCCTGGGCGCCCCGGGCGGCCTGCGCTGGACGGACGCGGAGGTGTGGACGGAGCCGGGCGGCCGCCCACGGCTGTCCGTAAGCGGCACGGTCGCGGCGCGCGCCGCTGAGCTGGGCGTCCGGTCGTGGCACGTGTCGCTGAGCCACGACGCGGGGGTGGCGTCGGCGGTGGTGATCGCGGAGGGGTGAAGGGGGCTGGAGAATCCAGCCCCTCCGGCGCTTGCGGAGAGTGAGGGCTAGCCCAGGGCCGACTTCACCGCGTCGGCCAGGCGGCCTGCCACCGAGCGGGCCTGGTCGATGTCGGCGGCTTCCACCATGACGCGGACCAGGGGCTCGGTGCCCGAGGAGCGCAGCAGGACGCGGCCCGTCTCGCCCAGCTCGCGCTCGGCCTCGGCGACGGCCGCGGCCAGGTCGGCGCTGCTGGTGACGCGGGACTTGTCGACGTCCGGGACGTTGATCAGCACCTGCGGGAGGCGCTCCATCGCCCCGGCGAGGTCGGCCAGGGTGCGGCCGGTGGCGGCGACGCGGGCGGCCAGCATCAGGCCGGTGAGGGTGCCGTCGCCGGTGGTGGCGTGGTCGAGGGCGATGACGTGGCCGGACTGTTCGCCGCCGAGGGCGTAGCCGTGCCTCTTCATCTCCTCCAGGACGTAGCGGTCGCCGACCGCCGTCTGTACCAGCTCGACGCCCTCGCGCTGCATGGCGAGCTTGAAGCCGAGGTTCGACATGACGGTGCCGACGACGGTGTTCCCGCGCAGCGTGCCCGCCTCGCGCATGGCGAGGGCGAGGACGGCGAGGATCTGGTCGCCGTCGACCTCGCGGCCGACCGAGTCGACGGCCAGGCAGCGGTCGGCGTCGCCGTCGTGGGCGATGCCGAGGTCGGCGCCGTGCTCGACGACGGCGGCCTGGAGCGGGGCCAGGTGGGTGGAGCCGCAGCCCGCGTTGATGTTGAGGCCGTCCGGCTCGGCGCCGATCGTCACGACCTGCGCGCCGGCGCGGGCGAAGGCCTCCGGGGAGACCCGGGAGGCGGCGCCGTGCGCGCCGTCGATGACGACCTTGATGCCTTCGAGGCGGTTGGGGAGGACGCCGACGAGGTGGGCGACGTAGTTGTCGAAGCCCTCCGCGTAGTCGCGCACCCGGCCGACCCCGCCGCCGGTGGGCCGGTCCCACGGCTCGCCGGAGGTGTGCGCGCGGTAGGTGGTCTCGATGCGGTCCTCCAGCTCGTCGGCGAGCTTGTGGCCGCCGCGGGCGAAGAACTTGATGCCGTTGTCGGGCATCGGGTTGTGGCTGGCGGAGAGCATCACGCCGAGGTCCGCGTCGAGCGATCCGGTCAGATGGGCCACAGCGGGGGTGGGGAGGACGCCCACCCGCAGCACGTCCACGCCCGCGCTGGCGAGGCCCGCCACCACGGCGGCCTCCAGGAACTCCCCGGACGCGCGCGGATCCCGCCCGACCACCGCCACCGGCCGGTGGCCCTCGAAGGTTCCCACCTCGGCGAGCACGTGTGCCGCCGCGACCGACAGGCCGAGCGCCATCTCAGCCGTCAGGTCGGCGTTCGCGACGCCGCGCACACCATCCGTACCGAAGAGTCGTCCCACTGGTGTCCTCCGAGATTACGAGCTGAGGGGGCAGAAGCTTGCGTGGAGATTGCTTGACGCTTGCCTGTAGGTATACGCCCCCTGGTGGCGATAGCCGAACGCCCCGGAGGCACGGGTGGTGCCGCCGGGGCGTGTCGACGAGCGGCGGAAGCCGCCGAACCGCGTGTGAAGCGGATTAACGCTTGCTGTACTGCGGCGCCTTACGGGCCTTCTTCAGACCGGCCTTCTTACGCTCGGTGGCGCGGTCGTCACGGGTCAGGAAGCCGGCCTTCTTGAGCGCGGCGCGGTTGTTGTCCACGTCCGCCTCGTTCAGCGCGCGGGCGACACCCAGGCGCAGCGCACCGGCCTGGCCGGAGACGCCGCCGCCCGAGATGCGGGCGATGACGTCGTAGCGGTCGTCCAGCTCGAGCACCTTGAAGGGCTCGTTGACTTCCTGCTGGTGCACCTTGTTGGGGAAGTACCCCTCGAGGGTGCGACCATTGATCTTCCACTGGCCGCTGCCCGGCACGATGCGGACGCGGGCGATCGCGTTCTTGCGGCGCCCGGTGCCGGCGGCCGGCTGCGGGTCCCCGAAACGGGAGGCCATCGACTCGGAGGTGTACTCCGACTCGATCGTCTCCACGCTCTCGGTGGTGTACTCCTCGACATCGAGGGGGGTCTCGGCGGTGGTCTCGGCCACGATGCTCCTCAGCTTCTCTTCGTCTTAGGGGGTGGCCGGACTTACTGCGCGACCTGGGTGATCTCGAACGGGACCGGCTGCTGAGCACCGTGGGGGTGCTGGTCGCCCGAGTACACCTTCAGCTTGGAGAGCATCTGACGGCCCAGGGTGTTCTTGGGGATCATGCCCTTGATGGCCTTCTCGACGGCCTTCTCCGGGTTCTTCTCCAGCAGCTCGTCGTAACGGACGGAGCGGAGACCACCCGGGTAGCCCGAGTGGCGGTACGCCATCTTCTGGGTCCGCTTGTTGCCGGAGAGGTGCACCTTGTCGGCGTTGATGATGATGACGAAGTCACCCGCGTCGACATGCGGCGCGTAAACCGGCTTGTGCTTCCCCCGCAGAAGGGTGGCGGCCTGGGTAGCCAGACGGCCGAGGACAACGTCGGTGGCGTCGATGACGTGCCACTGACGCTGCACGTCGCCGGGCTTGGGGCTGTACGTACGCACGGTCGTAGCCTTCGCTTCTTCAGTGAGTGTGGTCCTGACAAGGCCACCCGGACGATCACGACAGCCCTGGCCGCACCTCGGTGACGCATTCCGAGTGCCTGCCGCTGGTCATCGGCCCGGTGAACCGGCGTAACGGCCACTCACGTGAGAACGAGCAAGCCAATACGCATAACGAACTGGCAGAATACCGGCCCGCACCCACGGGGGTCAAAACGCCTCCCTCAGCCGTCACCCGGTCCCCGGCGGGTCCCCGGTGTCACCTGCCGGGATTAGGATGCGCGCCATGAGCTTTGGGCAAGGGGGGCCGTACGGGCCCGGGGGATCTCAGCCGCCTCAGCCGCGCCAGTCGTCGCAGACGCCGGACTGGGCCGCTATGGCAGATCACACCGCCACGCGCGGCCGTCGCCGACGATGGCTCTTCATCGGGGGCGCGGTGCTGGCGACGGCGGCGGTCGGGGCGATGGTCGCCACCGCGGTGATCAGCAGCAACGACAAGGGCGGCTCCTCAGACGACTCGGCGAACCATCTGCCCTCGCAGCCCACGCTGCCGCGCGAGGCGGAGTCGCCCGAGCCGTCGTTCTCCAATGTCGCGCCGCCCGCGCCGCCCAAACCGCTGGACATCATCTCCGACGCCAAGCGGGACAAGGCGCCGCTCAGCGCCAAGACGCTCTTCCCGGACGAGGAGGCCGCCAAGGAGGGCCGCTCGTACACGAAGGGGCTGACCGCCTCCACGTCGAGCTGCGCCGCGGGCACGCAGGGCGCCCTGGGGTCGGTCCTCAACGCCAACGGGTGCCGCAAGCTGCTGCGCGCCACCTTCTCCCGGGACGGCGTGGCGACCACCGTCGGCGTCGCCGTCTTCGACGGGCGGGCGGGCGCGGAGAAGGCGAAGGACGGATACAAGCCGAATGTGGCGTCGCTGCCGGGCGGCGGGGTCCCGTCGTTCTGCCGCCAGACCGCGTGCCGCACCTCGGCCAACGCGATCGGGCGGTACGCGTACTTCACGATCTCCGGCTACACCTCGGGGAAGAAGGTGACGACGTCGGAGACCCAGGCGCTGCAGGCCGGGCGCGACATGGCCGACTACACCTTCCTCCGCATCCTGGCCCGTGGTAACGCGCAAGCCTCGGCGGCCGCGGGCTCAGGCGGCTGACGGCGACGCGGCGCCCGCGGGGGCGTCCGGAGGGGGCTCGGCGTGAAGCTGAGCGCCCAGAAGACGCGTGACGGGCGCGCCGCCGGCTCTGTCCGCGCCGGACGCATGCCGCCCTCCCCTTATGGCCGGTTCGCGGCCTCCACCTTTCGGACCTGACGGTCCACGACCGCGTCGGGGACCGAGGACCGCGTGGGATTGGTGAGGTTCACGCCGAAGACCACCGTGAGCTGGGGTCCGGAGCGCACCACCGTGAAGGCGATGACGGCCTTCTCCTTGCCGCCGTCGACCAGGCGGTACGACAGCGCCTCGTCCCCCGCGTCGGGCGCGTCGACCGAGGTCACGCTGTCGACATCGGCCCGCTTCCCCGAGCCGTCGGTGGCCTCGAACCCGCCCCCGCAGGCGGATACGGCCTTCTTGAGGTCCTTCACCGTCTTCTCGGCGTCGCCGGGCCCGTACGAGGAGACCCGGACGATGCCGGAGACGCCCGCGGCCCGGCCCGAGGCGGCGGCGTAGCTGCGGTAGACGGAGTCCCGGGGCGCCGGGTCGAAACCGGTGCCCATCAGCGCGGCCAGCGGCTCGCATCCGGGCTTCAGGGCCTTGGCCTCCTTGCCGCCGCTGAACTCCCGCTCCGTCATCTTGCCGATCCCGTAGCCCTTGAGGTCGGCCTTGGCCAGCGCGGCGCGCTCCAGGGCCGACGCGGACAGCGGGCCCGCCGCCGCGCTCTCCTCCCGCGCCGCCTTCTGGTCCCCGCCGCCGTCCCCATCACCACCGGACTGACCGCATCCGGTCAGCAGCCCCAGTGCCGTCACGGCCGCCGCCGCGGTGAGCACGCCCCGCGCTCCGGTTCTCATCACGCCTCTGCCCGCCCTCGGTTGACGCCCCCGCGTTCCCTCCGGCCATCCAACAACGGGGGCCGCCGTGAACCAAGGGGTGGGAAACAACCTCTGCGGGCGCGGACTCGCCGTGCGGCCGAAGGTTGTGCACCTCACACTGAATGTGGTGCATCCCATATCACCACATGCATAAGCAACTTTTCCGCCTCCAGGCTGTCTTACCGACCGATCGTTCCTCAGTTCACTCCATAACGGCATCACACCGGCGCACCACACACCGGAGGGGAGGGCACGTCGCGGCAGTTCGAGGGCGCCGCGCGTACATCACCATGAAGATCGCTTTTCTGCTGCACAACGCCTATGGAATCGGCGGCACCATCCGGTCGACCTTCAATCTGGCCGGGGCGCTGGCCCCCCGTCACCGCGTGGAGATCGTCTCCCTGATACGCACCATCGACACCCCGGGCCTGCCCCTCCCCAGAGCCGTGCGGATCAGACCGCTGATCGACCAGCGTCCGGGCGCCCCACGTGAGTTGAGCGACCTCGGCAACCCGCTGCTGAAGCAGGTCAGCGCCCACGTCCCGGACGCGGAGTCCAAAGGCACCGTCAACTTCAACGCGCTCACCGACCAGCGCCTCGCCGCCTATCTGGCCGACACCGACGCCGACGTCGTCATCGCCACCCGCCCCGGACTGGTCATCTGCCTCGCCGCCCTCGGTCAGGAGGGACGCTATCTGCGGATCGGCCAGGAGCACCGGCTGTACGAGACCCACCGCGCCGAGATCCGCACCGCCTGCGACGCCGCCCTCGCCCGCCTCGACGCCAACACCTCCGTCTCCGAGGCCGACGCGCAGACCCACCGCGACCGGCTGCCCGGCATCCCCACCCTGCTGACCGGGCTGCCCAACTGCGTGCCCGCCACCGGCATCGAGCCCTCCGACGGCAACGCCAAGCTGGTCGTGGCCGCCGGCCGGCTCATCCCGGTCAAGCGCTACGACCTTCTGATCCGCGCCTGGGCCACGGTCGCCACCAAACACCCCGACTGGCACTTGCGGATCTACGGCCGCGGTCCCCAGGCGCCCGCCCTCCGCCGCCAGATCGACGAACTCGGGCTCGCCGGACACATCACGATGATGGGCGCCCACTCCCCCATCGAGACCGAATGGGCCAAGGGTGCGATCGCCGCCGTCACCTCCCGCGAGGAGTCGTTCGGCATGACGATCGTCGAGGCGATGCACTGCGGCGTACCGGTCGTCGCCACCGACTGCCCGCACGGGCCCGGCGAGATCATCACCAGCGGCCGGGACGGGCTGCTGGTCCCCCTCGGCGACGCCGACGGCATCGCCAAGGGGCTGCTCACCCTGATCGAGGACGAGGCGCTGCGCCGTTCCATGGGCCGGGCGGCGCGGGTCGCGGCGCAGCGGTACGCACCGGCGCGGATGGCCACCGCGTACGAGGAGCTGTTCGCCGGACTCCTCGCCCGGCGCGGCCAGCCGGCCGCTCCCGGAACCCGGTCCGCGGCCGGGACGCCCCCGGTGTCGACGGTCAGCCGCGCCCGGTCGCTCGTACCCCGCTCCCTTCGCGCGCGCCACCCCGCGGCACCGGCGCGCGCCCCGCGCCCGCTCACCGACGGAACCGGCGGCGGCTACGGAGCGCCCCGCAAGGCCTTCAAGAGCACCGTTAAGCAGCTGATCCGCAAGCCGCTGCGCCCGGTCGCCTCCTGCCGCGTCGGCGCCGACGGCACCGTGACCGTGCTGGTCGAGCCCGCGGACGTACAGGGCGCCAGCCTCACGCTGACGCTCACCCACCGCCGCGGCAGGGGCGCCCCGGTGCGGGTTCCCCTGCGGCCGCCGGTCGCCCCGGGCGCGCCCTGGACCGCGACGCTGGACCGCGGCGCGATCGACCTCGCCGAGGGCCGCTGGGACCTGCATGTGGTGCGCCCCTCGGACGGGGTGCGCCGCCGGGTGATCAGCCGGTTCGCCGAGGGGCGCGGGCTGGTCGGTCTCGAGCCGCTGCCCGGCTCCCCGTTCTCCTGGTGGATCCCGTACCCCACCGTCGACGGCTACCTCGCGCTGCGCGCCTGGCGCCGCCCGGCCCACGCCGAGGCCCGGGTGATCCGCGCCGAGGCCGACGGGCTCACCGTCGAGGGCACCCTGCACGGCGCCCGCTTCGCCCCGGACGCCGCCCCGAACGCGGTCGCCACCCCGCGCGGGGCGGCCCTCCCGTTCACCACGGGCGTCACCGCGGTGGACGCGACCCGGTTCCGCTTCACCATTCCGTACGAGCGGGTGCACGCGGCGCGCGGCCGGGAGGACACGGCCCGCTGGGACCTGACCCTCCGTAAGACCCCCGACTCCACCACCGCCATCCGCATCGGCCGGGTCATCGGGGACATCCTCGACCGGCATCAGACCGACCTCCACCCGGTCACCCACGGTGTCCGCCCCTACCTCAGCAAGTCCGGGGACCTGGCCATTACCTGTGCACCACAAGCAAATTGACTGGACGGGTCGGCGGATCCGCCGCGTTTGGCCCTGGCCACGGCGGTAACACTGGGTGATGTCAAGCCTCGAGCGAGGAAAGCTCTCTGCGGAAGGCAATCCGATGTCAGTCACGCTCATCATCCTGGTGGCGGCGCTGGTGGCCATGGTGGCGCTGGTGTTCGCGCGACCCGTGCGGCAGAGCAGCCGCGACGGCCTCCTGAACCGGTTCGGCCCCGAGTACGACCGGGCCGTCGTACGGCACCGCGGCGATGCCAAGGCGGCGCAGTGGGAGCTCAGCGAGCGGCTGCGGCGCTACGGCGACCTGTCGATACGGGCGCTGACGCCGGAGTCCCGGGAGCGGTACGCGGCCCGCTGGTCCGGCCTGCGGGAGCAGTTCGTCGAATCGCCCGCCAGCTCGGCCCGGGAGGCCGACCGGCTGCTCGGCGCGCTGGCGGCCGAGCGCGGCTATCCGGCCGATTCCCCGGAGCAGCTGATGGAGGCGCTGTCCGTCCGGCACGCCCGGGCGGTCGACGGCTACCGGAAGCTGCACATCGAGGCGGAGCGGGCCCGCGCGGGCCATGCCCACACGGACCGGCTGCGGGAGGCGCTGCACGGCGCCCACCCCCTCTTCGAGGAGCTGGTCCGGACGCAGCCGCACGACCGGGCGCTGTGGCGCAGGCGGCTGCGGCAGCGGCACCACCGGCCAGCGGTCCTGCGCTCCCCCTAGGAAGCGTCAGGACCGGACCCGGACGGCCAGCGCGAGGGTGTCGTCCGGGTGAAGGATCACCGTGTGCATATCGTCCGCGATGGCGCCGGGGATCTCCTCGATCGGGGCCCGCAGATGCTCGTACGCGGCCTCGATCAACCGCTTCTCGCCCTCCACGGGGTCCCGTCGGCTCTCGGTGAGCCCGTCGGTGTAGAGGAGCAGGAGATCGCCCGGCGCCATCTTCTCGGTCAGCAGCCGGTCGCTGCCCGGCATCGGGAAGCCGATCCCGCGCCCCCGCGCCTCCAGATAGCGCGCCGTACCGTCGCCCCGCGTCAGCAGCGCGGGCGGATGGCTGCCGTTGGCCACCTTCAGCTCACCGGTGGCCGGATCGATCCGGGCCAGCAGGACGGTGGCCATCACACTGCGGTCGAACGGCAGCAGGATCTCGTCCGTGCGGGCCACGATCGACTGGAGGTGGTGGCCCTCCAGCGCGAGGGTGCGCACCGCGTGGGTGACGTTGAGCGCGCCGCGCGTACTGGTCACCCCGTGCCCGAGCGCGTCCACGATGGTGATGTGGACGGTGCCGTCGGGCAGCACGAACCAGTCGTACAGGTCGCCGCCGGTGGGCGCGTCGGTGCCCGCGGGCGCGTAGTGGACGGCGAGTTCGAGGCCGTCGACCTCCAGCGGCGCCGGACGCAGCGCGTCCTCCAGCTCGCGCAGGGTCTGGCCGTGCGCCTTGCGCAATTGCGCGTCGCGCTCGTCGAGCTGGACGTAGAGGGCGAGCACCCCGCTGTTGGTCTCGGCGAGTTCGTCCTTGAGGCGGCGGTGTTCGGCGGTGAGCGCGTCGGTACGGGCCACCACGGCGCGCAGCTCCTCCTCCACCAGCGCCGCGTCGTCGGCCGGTGTCAACTCCGGTGTGTCCGCTGCCGGAGCGGCCGGGAGCCGCCACACCACCTCCCGGCCGGTCACCGCGTCGGCGGGCAGCGGAAGCGCGGCCGCGGTCTCGGCGGACGGCAGGGCGGCGGAATCGTCTAAACCGAGCGCCAGCGTCAGCAGTCCGGACCGGTCGTCGTCATCGCACTGGAACGTCCAGCTCAGCGAGGTGTGCCCGGCCGCGCCCACGGCCGGTTCCGCGACGGCCGCGACGGACAGCACCAGCCGTCCGCGCACACTGGGGTCCAGGGCGTGGTCGCGTGCGATGCGGCGCACGGCCCGGCTGAGCCCGTCCGCCGTGTCGCAGCCGATGGTCCGGGTCGTCATGGGTGCCTCTGTGGGGGCCGGGCCGTGAGAACCGTGGCGTCGTCGCGGTTGCGGCGATGGCCATGGGCGAGTGCGGCGGACAACAGGGGTGGCGGGAGCCGGAGCAGAAAGGGTGACGGATCGCGCGCCCATCCGGCGTCGATGCCGTCGCTGTGGAGCACCGCGGTGGCGCCCGGCGGCAGCGGGAAGCGGTGGACGTGCGGGGCGGGCATCGACCAGCCGACGACGCCGGGCTGGCCGGTCAGCCGCGACGACACGCCCTGGTGTGTCAGGGCCAGCACGCGGACGTTGCCGATGCCGCAGTACTCGGCGTGGTCCGCGTGGAGCCGCACCAGCCCGGCCGCGGCCCCGCGGGTGTGCCGCAGGGTGCGGTGCATCCCGGTCAGCAGCTCGCCCAGCGGCCGCCCGGGGTCGGCGTGGAAGATCCGCAGCGCGAGAGAGGCCGCCTCCGCGGCCTGGGTCCCGTGGCCCAGCCCGTCGAGGACGGCGGCGGTGCGGGTCTCGCCGGTGTCGGCGACGGCGCACGCGTCGCCGCAGTCCTCCTCCCCCTCGATGGCCAGGCACACCGAACCCACGCCCTGGAGTCCGGCACCCCGGTCCCCGGGCGGGGTGAGCCGGGCACAGGCCCAGGTCCCGACCTCGGCACCGGACCGCGTGCCGGTACGGATGAGGAAGTGGGTGGCGAGCCGGCTCACCGCGCCGAGCCCCACCCCGAGGGTGCCGGAGGTGGTGTAGCCGTCCGCGAGACAGCGTTCCAGCTCGGCCATGCCGGGGCCGCTGTCGGCGGCCAGGATCTCCACGCCCGCGCCGAGCGGCACGGGCTGGATGTAGAGGGTGCCGTCGCTGGCGTGCTTGTCGAGGTTGGTGGCCAGCTCCGAGGCGACCACGGCCGCCTGCTCGGGCAGCGCGCCCGGCAGCCCGCAGTCCCGCGCCGTACGCCGGGCCGTCTCGGCCGCCAGGTGGACCGCGCTGTGATGGTCGATCCGTACCTGGGCGGTGGGGGCCACCGTCGTCCGGATCACCGGACCGTCCACCGGGTGGCGACCACCACCGTGCCCTGTCCGGCGCCGGTGTGCACCGTGAACTCGTCCATCAGCCGGCGGGCGCCGCCCAGCCCGTGCCCCAGCCCCGTGCCGGTCGTGAAGCCGTCGGTGAGCGCCGTCTCCAGGTCCGCGATGCCCGGCCCGTCGTCCTTGACGACCAGCCGCAGCCCGCGCCCGGCGGGTCCGCGCACCTGCTCGATGGTCAGGGTGCCGCCTCCGCCGTGGACATAGGCGTTACGGGCCAGTTCGCTCGCCGCCGTGACCACCCGGGTCTGGTCGACGATCCCGAACCCGGCCTCGACGGTGGCCGCGCGCACCGCGTGCCGCACCGCCAGCAGGTCCTCCTCGGTACGGACCTGATGGGTCACGGGCGCGCCCGTCCCGCCGTCGCCCGCGCGGTGTGCCGGGCCCGGCCGGGAAGCGACGGTGGACTCACCGTGCTGCGCCACGTCGGGACCCTCCCAGGGAGTCCTCGGCCTGACGCCACCCCAGTGCGGCCAGGCCCTGTTCCGGGTTGAGCGCGGTCTCCACACCGACCAGTTCGATCCCCAGCTCGACCAGGGTGATCGCCACCGGCGGCCGCATGCCCGCCACGATCACCCGGGCCCCCAGCAGCCGGGACACCGTGGTCAGCTCCATCAGGGTGCGCGCCACGAAGGAATCGATGATCTCCAGCCGGGAGATGTCGATGAGCACGCCCCGCGCGCCCTCGGCGGAGATCCGGGCCGTCAGCTCCTCGGTGAAGGCGATGGCAGCCCGGTCGTCCAGCTCGTTGAGCAGTCCGGTGACCAGGACGTCGCCCAGCCGCAGAATCGGAACGCCCATCGGGCGGTGTTCGGTCACCGGCTCTCCCCCCCGTCCCCGTCCGGTCCGGGACCGTCGATCAGCTTGATCGCGGCGGCCAGCGCGTCGGCCAGCGTCGCCCGCGTGAGAATGGTGGACAGGTCGATGCCGAGCTGGGCGATGGTCTGCGCGATGGACGGCCGGATGCCGCTGATCACACAGTCCGCGCCCATCAGCCGCACCGCGTTGACGGTCTGCATCAGGTGCTGGGCGACGGCGGTGTCCACCGTCGAGACACCCGTGATGTCGATGATCGCGACCAGCGCCTCATGGTCCTGTATCGCCTGGAGCAGGTTCTCCATCACGATCTGGGTGCGCGCGGTGTCCAGAGTGCCGATCAGCGGCACCGCCAGCACCTGCTTCCACAGCCGCACCACCGGCGTGGACAGCTCCATCAGCTGCTGGCTCTGCCGCCGGATGATCTCCTCGCGGCCCTCTACATACGTCTCGAAGGACAGCGCCCCGGCCACGTCGAGCAGCCGGTTGATGAAGACCGCCGTGGCGAACAGCTCCTCGGCGTCCCGGGTCTCCCGCTGGACGGCCTTCAGCAGCGCCTCCTTGAGCGCCAGCACGGCGAGCGAGGTGGCGGTCGGGGTCGCCCCGGCCCGCGCGCGGCGCATGGACAGTCCGACGACCGCCTGGTGCAGCCCCGGGTGGGAGGTGACGACCCGCTCCACCGGGACGTCGCTCTCCAGCCCCGGCACCAGCGCGTCGATCAACGAGTCGGCCTCCTCGCGGAGTTCGGCCTCGCTGATGTCCGTGCCGAGCAGGGCCTGCTCCAGCTGGAGCCTGACCCAGCGGTCGGCGATCTCCTCGTCGCGCTCCTGCAGAGCCCTCGTCAGCTGTTCACGTACGGCGGCCTCACTGGTACTCACGCGGCTTACGTCCCTTCCCGGTCGGCCACCCGGACTCTGCGGCTCAAATGTTATCGATCTCCTGTGCTCCGGCTCCAGACACAGATGCGTGCAATCGTCTACCCGCCGCCCGCGATCACATACCCACCGCTGGGGTCAGCAGCACCCCGCGCCCGGAAGCGAACGCTTGTTGCGGGCTTCTTTGTTCCGGGCCGCGAGCAGTTCGTCGGCCGGATAGCCGACCTCTTCGAGGGTCAGGCCGTGGGGGCGTACGACGTGGACCGCCGAATCCCTCACCCCCGCCGCCAGCACCTTCCCGGGCCAGTCCGCCGGGCGGTGGCCGTCGCCGGTGAACAGCAGCGCGCCGACCAGGGAGCGGACCATGTTGTGGCAGAAGGCGTCGGCCCGCACCGTCGCAGTGATCACACCGTCCGCGCCGCGCTCCCAGCTCAGCTTCTGGAGGGTGCGGATGGTGGTGGCGCCGTCCCGCCGCTTGCAGTACGCGGCGAAGTCGTGCTCGCCGAGCAGCGGCGCCGAGGCCTCGTTCATCGCGTCCACGTCCAGCGGCCAGTCGTGCCACAGCACATGGCCGCGCAGCAGCGGGTCGACCCCGCCCGGATGGTCCACCACCCGGTAGGCGTACCGCCGCCAGATCGCCGAGAAGCGCGCGTTGAAACCGGGCGGCGCCTCCGCCACCCGCCAGACCCGTACGTCGTGCGACAGCCGCCCCGCCAGGCGGCGCAGCAGCTTGTCCCGGTGCTCGGCCCAGACCTCCTCCGGCAGGTCGACGTGGGCGACCTGCCCACGGGCGTGCACCCCGGCGTCGGTGCGGCCCGCCACGGTCAGCTCGTACGTCTGCGACGAACGGGTCACCGTGCGCAGGGCGCTCTCCAGCTCGCCCTGGACGGTGCGCCGCTCGCGCTGCTTGGCCCAGCCCGAGAAGTCCTTGCCGTCGTAGGACAGATCCAGCCGGATCCGTACGAAACCGGGCGCCGCCTCGTCACTCACGCAACCGTTCCTCTCCACTCCTGGCAACGCGGAACGGGCCCGCACCCAGGTTCTGGGTGCGGGCCCGTCCGTAAGCCTCGGACGTCAGGCGTCCTTGGACTCTTCCGCCGGGGCCTCAGCGGTCTCGGCCTCGGGGGCCTCGTCCTTCTTGAGGTCCGCGACGGCCTGGTCGCCAGCGGCGTCCTTCGCGGTGCGCTTGGTGGCGGCCTCGGCCTCGCCGACCGCCTCCTGCTGCACGGTCAGGGCCTCGACCAGCTCGATGACCGCCATCGGGGCGTTGTCGCCACGACGGTTGCCGATCTTGGTGATGCGGGTGTAGCCACCCGGCCGGTTCTCGTAGCGCGGCGCGATCTCGGTGAAGAGAGTGTGCACGACGCTCTTGTCCCGGACGGTCTGGAGCACCAGGCGGCGGTTGTGAAGGTCGCCCTTCTTCGCCTTGGTGACCAGCTTCTCCGCGACCGGGCGCAGGCGGCGGGCCTTCGCCTCGGTCGTGGTGATCCGGCCGTGCTCGAACAGCGCGGTGGCGAGGTTCGCCAGCAGGAGCCGCTCGTGCGCAGCGCTGCCGCCCAGACGGGCGCCCTTGGTGGGCTTCGGCATGGTGTATCTCCTAGATGTCTGCACCGGCCGTATCAGGTACCGGTGTCAGTTACCGACGAGCGTGTGCCCGCCGGAAGATCAGTACTGCTCGGTCTCGACGAAACCGGCGTCCGCGTCGTCGTCCGCGCCGAAGGCGTCGGCGGCGGCGGTCGGGTCGAATCCGGGCGGGCTGTCCTTGAGCGCGAGGCCCATACCGGCCAGCTTCGCCTTGACCTCGTCGATCGACTTGGCGCCGAAGTTGCGGATGTCGAGCAGGTCCGCCTCGGACCGCGCGACCAGCTCGCCCACGGAGTGGATGCCCTCGCGCTTGAGGCAGTTGTACGAGCGGACCGTGAGCTCCAGCTCCTCGATCGGCAGCGCCAGATCGGCGGCCAGGGCGGCGTCCGTCGGGGACGGGCCCATGTCGATGCCCTCGGCGTCCACGTTCAGCTCGCGGGCCAGGCCGAACAGCTCGACCAGGGTCTTACCGGCCGACGCCATGGCGTCGCGCGGACGCATGGCCTGCTTGGTCTCGACGTCGACGATCAGCTTGTCGAAGTCGGTGCGCTGCTCGACACGGGTCGCCTCGACCTTGTAGGTGACCTTGAGGACCGGCGAGTAGATCGAGTCGACCGGAATCCGGCCGATCTCCTGGCCGACCTGCTTGTTCTGGACGGCGGAGACGTAGCCGCGACCGCGCTCGACGGTCAGCTCCATCTCCAGCTTGCCCTTGCCGTTCAGCGTGGCGAGGACCAGGTCCGGGTTGTGCACCTCGACACCGGCCGGCGGGGCGATGTCGGCGGCGGTGACCAGACCCGGGCCCTGCTTGCGCAGGTACATCACGACCGGCTCGTCGTGCTCCGAGGAGACGACCAGCTGCTTGATGTTGAGGATCAGGTCGGTGACGTCCTCCTTGACGCCCGGCACGGTGGTGAACTCGTGCAGGACCCCGTCGATCCGGATGGACGTGACCGCCGCACCGGGAATCGAGGACAGGAGCGTACGCCGCAGGGAGTTTCCGAGGGTGTAGCCGAAGCCCGGCTCCAGCGGCTCGATCACGAACCGGGAGCGGAACTCGTCGACGACCTCTTCGGTCAACGAGGGACGCTGAGCGATCAGCATGGGGTTTTCCTCCAGTCTCCGGCGCCCGCTATTTGACGCCGAACCCTTCAATGGTACGGGCGGTACGTGCCAAACGGCGCCGTACCGCCCGTCTCGTCCCTGTCTACTACTTGGAGTAGAGCTCGACGATCAGCTGCTCCTGCACCTGGGTGTCGATCACCGGGCGCTCGGGCAGCGAGTGCACGAGGATGCGCAGCTTGGACGGAATGGCCTCAAGCCACGCCGGCACGGTGCGCTCGCCCGCCTCGGCCACGGCCACCTGGAAGGGGGTCATGGTCCGGGACTTCTGACGAACCTCGATGATGTCGTTCACGGCGACGCGGGCCGACGGAATGTCGGTCTTGACGCCGTTCACGGTGAAGTGGCCGTGACGCACCAGCTGGCGGGCGTGGTCCCGGGACTTGGCGAAGCCGGCCCGGTAGACCACGTTGTCCAGCCGCGTCTCGAGGATGCGAAGAAGGTTCTCACCGGTCTTGCCGGTCTTCTTGTTCGCCTCCGCGTAGTAGCCACGGAACTGCTTCTCAAGGACGCCGTAAATGCGGGTCGCCTTCTGCTTCTCTCGGAGCTGCAGCAGGTACTCGCTGTCCTTGGTGCGCCCGCGACCGTGCTCACCCGGGGGGTAAGGACGGATCTCAATCGGGCACTTTGCGCTCTCGCACTTGCTCCCCTTGAGGAAGAGCTTCTGCTTTTCCCGACGGCAACGCTTGCAGTCGGCCCCGGTGTAACGCGCCATTTTCTAGTTGTCTCCTACTTCAGCAGCGAGGTCAGACGCGCCGGCGCTTGGGCGGGCGGCATCCGTTGTGCGGAGTCGGAGTGACGTCCTGGATCGAGCCCACCTCCAGGCCGGTGGCCTGGAGCGAGCGGATCGCGGTCTCACGGCCGGAGCCCGGACCCTTGACGAACACGTCGACCTTGCGCATGCCGTGCTCCTGCGCGCGGCGGGCGGCCGACTCGGCGGCCATCTGCGCGGCGAACGGAGTGGACTTGCGCGAGCCCTTGAAGCCGACGTGGCCGGCCGAGGCCCAAGAAATCACGTTCCCGGTGGGGTCCGTGATCGAAACGATGGTGTTGTTGAACGTGCTCTTGATGTGAGCGTGCCCGTGGGCGACGTTCTTCTTTTCCTTGCGGCGCACCTTCTTGGCGCCGGCCGTCCTGCTCTTCGGAGGCATTCCTGAATTCTCCCGTGGAGGTGGTCGGTCCTACAGCTCGGACCGCTTGTCAGCGTCCGGTGCGGACTACTTCTTGCCCGGCTTCTTCTTACCGGCGATCGCGCGACGCGGGCCCTTGCGGGTCCGGGCGTTGGTGCTGGTGCGCTGGCCGTGGACCGGCAGGCCGCGGCGGTGACGCAGGCCCTGGTAGCAGCCGATCTCCACCTTGCGGCGGATGTCGGCCTGAATCTCACGACGGAGGTCACCCTCGGTCTTGATGTTGTTGTCCACGTACTCGCGGATCTTGACCAGGTCCTCTTCGGCCAAGTCGCGAACGCGGGTGTCCGGGTTCACACCGGTGTTGGCGAGCGTCTGCTGGGCAAGGGTGCGACCGATGCCGAAGACGTAGGTGAGGGCGACCTCGACGCGCTTTTCGCGCGGGAGATCAACGCCTGCAAGGCGTGCCATGAATCTGGCTCCATTGGTTGTCGGAGGTCTTCCGCAGCACCTGTCCCGGCCGGTCGGGCCGGGTCCCCGGCCTCCGACCGGGGGTGTCGCCCCCGCGCCTGCGGGAACGGGTGACTGCGTATGTACGTACAGCTATACGTCGCGCGAAGATTGCTGCGAGAGGTGCAGGTCTGCGGTCGGCGTGCGTCAGCCCTGGCGCTGCTTGTGGCGCAGGTTGTCGCAGATGACCATGACCCGGCCGTGGCGGCGGATCACCTTGCACTTGTCGCAGATCTTCTTGACGCTCGGCTTGACCTTCATGGTGTGAGGTTCTCCGGGTCGTGAGATCTACTTGTAGCGGTAGACGATCCGTCCGCGCGTGAGGTCGTACGGAGACAGCTCCACGACGACTCGGTCATCGGGCAGGATGCGGATGTAGTGCATGCGCATCTTGCCGCTGATGTGCGCGAGGACCTTGTGACCGTTCTGCAGTTCCACCTTGAACATCGCGTTCGGCAGAGACTCGATCACGGTGCCCTCGATTTCGATGGCGCCTTGCTTCTTGGCCATGTCCTGCTTTCGGGATCGGCTACCTTGATCGGCTCGCGACATGCGGGAGGGCATGCGTGAGCCGACGTGTCAGTCTACGTCAGGGCATCCCGAAACACGAATCCGGGTCAGCATGCCCGGATTCCGTGGTTTTTATGCCAATGAAGATCACGCGAGGGGGCCGGTTCAGGCCAGCGGGTCGGGCGCGGTCTCGACGCCCAGCTCGGCCAGCTTCGCCTTGCCGCCGTCGACCGCGGTCAGCACCAGCGGGCCCTCCTCGGTCAGCGCGACCGAGTGCTCCCAGTGGCTGGACCAGGTGCCGTCGTCCGTCTTGACGGTCCAGTCGTCGGCGAGGACGTGCGTCTTCGCGGTGCCGAGGCTCACCATCGGCTCGATCGCGATGCAGAAGCCGGGCACCAGCTTCGGGCCCTTGCCGCGCTTGCGGGAGACGTAGTTCAGCAGATGCGGGTCCATGTGCATCTGGCTGCCGATGCCGTGGCCGCCGTAGTCCTCGATGATCCCGTACTTACCGGAGGCCGGACGCGGCTGGCGGCGGATGTAGCCCTCGATCGCCTTGGAGATGTCGATCAGCCGGTTGCCCTTGCGGACCGCGGCGATCCCGGCCCACATCGACTCCTCGGTGACCCGGCTCAGCTCATGCAGCTCCGGGGCGTGGCCCTCGCCGACGAAGACGGTGAAGGCGGCGTCCCCGTGCCAGCCCTCGATGATCGCGCCCGCGTCGATGGAGAGCAGGTCACCGTCCTTGAGCACGGTCTCCCGGTCCGGGATGCCGTGCACGACGATGTCGTTCACCGAGGTGCAGATGGTCGCGGGGAAGCCGCCGTAGCCCAGGAAGTTCGACTTGGCGCCGTGGTCGGCGATCACCTTGCGGGCGACGTCGTCCAGGTCCTTGGTGGAGGCGCCGGGGACGGCGGCCGCCCGCGTCGCCTCGTGGATGGCGGCGACGACCAGCCCCGCCTCACGCATCTTCGCGATCTGCTCGGCCGTCTTGATCTCCACCATCGCCATACCTTCCGCGGTCCATCGTTTCTGCTCAACAGTACGGCCGCGACGCCCTTCGCGGGCGCCGCGGCCGTATACCGGCTTGCCCGGCCCTCAGGCCGCCTTGGCGGCCAGCGCGCCCATCGCGCGCTGCGTGACCTCGGATACCTTGCCGAGCGCCGGGATCGTCACGACCTGGCCCTTGGCCTTGTAGTAGTCGATGATCGGCTCGGTCTCGCGGTGGTAGACCTCAAGGCGCTTGCGGACGGTTTCCTCGCTGTCGTCCTCGCGCTGGTACAGCTCGCCGCCGCACACGTCGCACACGCCCTCGGCCTCGGGCTTCTTGTACTCCACGTGGAAGGTGTGCGCGCTGTCGTTGCGGCAGGTCCGGCGGCCGGCGATCCGCTTGACCACCTCGTCCTCCGGGACCTCCAGGTCCAGCACGGCGTCCAGCGTCAGATCGTTGTCCCGCAGGTAGGCGTCCAGCGCCTGGGCCTGGGCCACGTTCCGCGGGAAGCCGTCGAGCAGGAAGCCGCCCGCGGCGTCCGGCTGGCTCATCCGGTCCTCGGCCATGCCGACCGTGACCTCGTCCGGTACCAGTTGCCCGGCCCTCATGTACTCCTGCGCCTGCTTGCCGAGCGGTGTGCCCTGGCTGATGTTCGCGCGGAAGAGGTCGCCCGTGGAGATGTGCGGGATCGACAGGTTCGCGGCGAGGTACGTGGCTTGCGTACCCTTACCGGCTCCAGGAGGCCCGACGAGGACGATTCGCATCAGCGGAGGAACCCTTCGTAGTGTCGCTGCTGAAGCTGGCTCTCGATCTGCTTCACGGTCTCCAGGCCGACACCCACGATGATCAGGATGCTCGTGCCGCCGAACGGGAAGTTCTGATTGGCATTGAGCGTCACCAGCGCCACCGTGGGCACCAGGGCGATCAGACCCAGATAGAGCGCACCCGGCCACGTGATGCGGTTCAGCACGTAGCTCAGATACTCAGCAGTGGGACGACCAGCCCGAATACCCGGGATGAACCCACCATACTTCTTCATGTTGTCGGCAACTTCTTCGGGGTTGAAGCTGATGGCGACGTAGAAGAACGCGAAGAAGACGATCAGCAGGAAGTACGAGGCGATGTAGATCGGGTGGTCGCCCTTGACCAGGTTCTGCGAGATCCAGTTCGCCCAGCCCGCCTTGGACTGGCTGAACTGAACGATCAGCGCCGGAATGTAGAGCAGGGACGAGGCGAAGATCACGGGGATCACGCCCGCCTGGTTCACCTTCATCGGGATGTACGTCGACGTGCCGCCGTAGGAGCGGCGGCCGATCATCCGCTTGGCGTACTGCACCGGGATGCGGCGCTGCGCCTGCTCGACGAAGACCACCAGGCCGACCATGGCCAGACCACAGAGGATCACCAGGCCGAACTCCAGCCAGCCCCCCATGATCTTGCCCTGCTGCTTGATGCTCCACATGGCGCTGGGGAAACCGGCGGCGATCGAGACGAACATCAGGATCGACATGCCGTTGCCGATGCCGCGGTCGGTGACCAGCTCACCGAGCCACATGATCAGCGCGGTGCCGGCGGTCATCGTGATGACCATCACGGCGGTGGTGAAGATCGAATCGTCCCGGACGATCTGATTGCCGACCGGGCAGCTCTGGAACAGAGAACCGCTGCGCGCCGTGGCGACCAGGCCAGTGCCCTGGAGGATCGCCAGCGCGACAGTCAGGTAACGGGTGTACTGCGTGATCTTCGCCTGCCCGGTCTGGCCCTCCTTCTTGAGGGCCTCCAGACGCGGAATCACCACGGTCAGCAGCTGCAGGATGATGCTCGCCGTGATGTACGGCATGATCCCGAGCGCGAAGATGGTGATCTGGAGCAGTGCGCCACCACTGAACATGTTGACCAGGCCGAACAGCCCCTGCTGACCCTTGGCCAAGTCCATGCACGTCTGGACGTTCTTGTAGTCGATGCCCGGGATCGGGACATGTTGCCCGAGCCGGAAGAGCACGATGATGGCCAGCGTGAACAGCAGCTTCTTGCGCAGGTCGGGCGTCTTGAACGCCCGGGCGAACGCGGTGAGCACGGTGCCTCCTGCGCCCCCCGCGTTCGTTGCGCGAGAGGTGACGGTCTTGAGGATCGACGAATACTTATCAGCCAGGACCCGTACGGAGACGTACCGCACGGAAGGTAACAGCGCACGCCACCTTACCGGCGACCGGGCCCCCCTAGGAACGACCAACCGGGGATGCCCCAGATCTGGGGCATCCCCGGCCAGTTTCGCACGTTGCTCAGACGAGCTCGGTGACAGTGCCGCCGGCAGCGGTGATCTTCTCCTTGGCGGAGCCGGAGACGGCGTCGACCGTCACCTGGAGCGCCACGGAGACCTCGCCGGAGCCCAGCACCTTGACGAGCTGGTTCTTGCGCACCGCACCCTTGGCGACCAGGTCGGCCACCGTGACCTCGCCACCCTGCGGGTAGAGCGCGGTCAGCTTGTCCAGGTTCACGACCTGGTACTCGGTGCGGAAGGGGTTCTTGAAGCCCTTCAGCTTCGGGAGCCGCATGTGGAGGGGCATCTGCCCACCCTCGAAGCGCTCCGGAACCTGGTAACGGGCCTTGGTGCCCTTGGTACCACGACCAGCGGTCTTACCCTTGGACGCCTCACCACGACCGACACGGGTCTTGGCGGTCTTGGCGCCCGGGGCGGGCCGGAGGTTGTGGACCTTCAGCGGGTTGTTCTCCGCCATGTCAGTCGACCTCCTCGACCGTCACGAGGTGCCGCACGGTGGTCGCCATGCCGCGGAACTCGGGGCGGTCCTCCTTGACAACCACGTCGCCGAGCTTCTTCAGCCCGAGCGAACGCAGGGTGTCGCGGTGGTTCTGCTTGCTGCCGATGTACGACTTCGTCTGCGTGATCTTGAGGCGGGCCATGCTCACACACCCACCCCGGCACGCGCCCGCAGCAGAGCGGCGGGGGCGACGTCCTCGAGCGGCAGACCACGGCGGGCGGCGATCTCCTCGGGGCGCTGAAGGCCCTGCAGAGCGGCTCGCGTGGCGTGCACGATGTTGATCGGGTTCGACGAGCCGAGCGACTTGCTCAGCACGTCGTGGATGCCCGCGCACTCCAGAACGGCGCGCACCGGGCCACCGGCGATCACACCGGTACCGGGGGACGCCGGCTTGAGCAGCACGACACCCGCGGCCTCCTCACCCTGGATCGGGTGCGGAATGGTGCCGGCGATCCGGGGGACCTTGAAGAAGTGCTTCTTGGCCTCCTCCACGCCCTTGGCGATCGCGGCCGGCACCTCCTTGGCCTTGCCGTAACCGACACCCACGGTGCCGTCACCATCGCCCACCACGACCAGCGCGGTGAAGCTGAAGCGACGACCACCCTTCACAACCTTGGCGACACGGTTGATCGCGACAACCCGCTCGACGTAGGCGGTCTTCTCGGCAGCTGCGCCGCCGTCCCGCCGGTCCTTCCGGTCCCGCCGCTCGCCGCCACCGGCGCCGCCACCGCGACGCTGGGGTCCAGCCATTGGTTTTACCTCTCTCTGTTACGTCCGCTAGCTCCGGAACCGGGGCTTAGAACTTCAGCCCGGCTTCGCGGGCGGCGTCCGCCAGAGCGGCGATGCGCCCGGCGTACTGGTTGCCACCGCGGTCGAACACGACGGCCTCGACACCCGCGGCCTTCGCCCGCTCGGCCACCAGCGCGCCGACCTGCTTGGCCTGGTCGCTCTTGTCACTCTCGCCACCACGGATCGAGGTGTCCAGAGTCGACGCCGAGGCGAGCGTGTGGCCCGCGATGTCGTCGATGACCTGGGCCACCATGTGGCGGTTGGACCGCGTCACCACGAGACGGGGACGCTCCGGCGTACCGGAGATCCGCTTGCGGACGCGGATGTGACGGCGCTTGATGGCAGCGGCCTTGCGCGCGTTGCCCTTAGCGATCTTCACACCGTATGTCATGGCTTACTTACCAGCCTTTCCGACCTTGCGGCGGATGACCTCGCCCGCATACTTCACGCCCTTGGCCTTGTAGGGGTCGGGCTTGCGAAGCTTGCGAATGTTCGCGGCGACCTCGCCGACCCGCTGCTTGTCGATGCCCTCGACGCTCAGCTTGGTCGGGGACTCCACCTTGAAGGTGATGCCCTCGGGGGCCTCGACCAGGATCGGGTGGCTGTAGCCGAGCGAGAACTCCAGGTTGGAGCCCTTCGCCAGGACGCGGTAGCCAACACCGCTGATCTCGAGCGCCTTGCTGTAGCCCTGGGTCACGCCGGTGATCATGTTCGCCACCAGCGTGCGGGACAGGCCGTGCAGGGCCTTGTTCTGACGCTCGTCGTTCGGGCGGGTGACAACGAGGTTGTTGTCCTCACCCTTGGCGACCTCGATGGGCGCGGCGACGGTGTGCGAGAGAGAGCCCTTGGGACCCTTCACGGCGACCGTACGGCCATCGATAGTGACGTCCACACCAGCGGGAACCTGGATGGGCAGCTTGCCAATACGCGACATGTGCTTCCTCCGTTCCCTGGTTACCAGACGTAGGCGAGGACTTCCCCACCCACGCCCTTCTTGCCGGCCTGCTTGTCGGTGAGGAGCCCGTGCGACGTGGAGATGATCGCCACGCCCAGGCCGCCGAGCACCTTCGGCAGGTTGGTGGACTTTGCGTAGACCCGCAGGCCCGGCTTCGAGATCCGCTTGATGCCCGCGATCGAGCGCTCACGGTTCGGACCGAACTTCAGCTCGAGGGTGAGGTTCTTGCCAACCTCGGCGTCCTCGACCTTCCAGCCGGTGATGTAGCCCTCCTGCTGGAGGATCTCCGCGATGTGCGACTTGATCTTGCTGTGGGGCATCACGACGTCGTCGTGATAAGCCGAGTTCGCGTTCCGCAGACGGGTCAGCATGTCTGCGATCGGATCGGTCATGGTCATGTTTGGCCTTCGGCCTCTCTCGCCGGGGTTTCCTATCTGCACCATCCCTCTCACCCACTCTGGGTGGGCACGGGTGTGGCGCGGGGACCTTCGGCGTAGTAAGACAATTCTGGGCGACGAGAACCCAACCCTTCCACCCTACGGGAGTGAGAGGGCGGGCCTCGCCATCCATTGCTTACCGAGAGCCTCCGGTACCAGCCTGAGCGGGCTGGTTACCAGGAGCTCTTGGTCACGCCCGGCAGCTCGCCACGGTGAGCCATCTCACGCAGGCACACGCGGCACAGGCCGAACTTGCGGTACACGGAGTGCGGACGGCCGCAGCGCTGGCAGCGGGTGTACCCACGCACGCCGAACTTGGGCTTGCGGGCGGCCTTGGCAATAAGAGCCTTCTTCGCCACGGCTCACGCCTCCTTGAACGGGAAGCCGAGGTGACGAAGCAGGGCCCGGCCCTGGTCGTCGGTGGTCGCCGTGGTCACCACGGTGATGTCCATACCCCGGACGCGGTCGATCTTGTCCTGGTCGATCTCGTGGAACATGACCTGCTCCGTGAGACCGAAGGTGTAGTTCCCACGGCCGTCGAACTGCTTCGGCGACAGACCACGGAAGTCGCGGATGCGCGGCAGCGCGAGCGACACCAGACGGTCCAGGAACTCCCACATGCGGTCGCCCCGGAGGGTGACGTGGGCACCGATCGGCTGGCCCTCACGCAGCTTGAACTGCGCGATGGACTTACGGGCCTTGGTGACGGCCGGCTTCTGGCCGGTGATCGTGGTGAGGTCGCGGATGGCGCCCTCGATCAGCTTGGAGTCGCGGGCGGCGTCGCCCACACCCATGTTGACCACGACCTTGGTGAGACCGGGGATCTGCATGACGTTCTCGATGGAGAACTGCTCCTGCAGCTTGCCCTGGATCTCTTCGCGGTAGCGCGTCTTGAGACGCGGTGCACTGGTGGTGGCAGTCATCAGATGTCCTCACCGGTCCGCTTGGCAACGCGGATCTTGTTGCCCTCGTCGTCGAAGCGGAACCCGACGCGAGTGACGACCTTGTTGCCGTCCTTCTCCACCACGAGCTGAACGTTGCTCACGTGGATCGGGGCCTCGGTCGTCACGATGCCGCCGGTCTTCGAACCACGAGCGGTCTGTCCGGCCTTGGTGTGCTTCTTGACCCGGTTGACACCCTCGACCAGAACGCGGTCCTCGCGGGGGAAGGCCGCGATGACCTTGCCCTGCTTGCCCTTGTCCTTACCGGTGATGACCTGGACCAGGTCGCCCTTCTTGACCTTCATCGGTTACAGCACCTCCGGCGCGAGCGAGATGATCTTCATGAACTTCTTCTCGCGCAGCTCACGGCCCACCGGGCCGAAGATACGGGTGCCGCGGGGGTCGCCATCGTTCTTGAGGATGACGGCCGCGTTCTCGTCGAAGCGGATGTACGAACCGTCCGGGCGGCGGCGCTCCTTGACGGTGCGCACGATGACCGCCTTGATGACGTCACCCTTCTTCACGTTGCCACCGGGGATCGCGTCCTTCACGGTGGCGACGATGACGTCACCGATGCCCGCGTAGCGGCGACCGGAGCCACCGAGAACACGGATGCAAAGGATTTCCTTCGCACCAGTGTTGTCGGCGACGCGCAGTCGCGACTCCTGCTGGATCACGTCTATCTCCTGATCGTCTGCCGGTTCCCGGCAGGGGCTCGATATGTCGAGCCCCTGCCGAGCCTGGCGGAACTGACCTGAGAGCTAATGCCCTCAGGGATTTACTTGGCCTTCTCGAGGATCTCGACGACGCGCCAGCGCTTGGTCGCGGACAGCGGCCGGGTCTCCATCAGGAGGACACGGTCACCGACACCCGCGGCGTTCTGCTCGTCGTGCGCCTTGAGCTTGTTCGTACGGCGGATGACCTTGCCGTACAGCGCGTGCTTGACGCGGTCCTCGACGGCGACGACGACGGTCTTGTCCATCTTGTCGCTGACGACCAGACCCTCGCGGGTCTTGCGGAAGCCGCGGCTCTGCGGTGCGTTCTCAGTCACATTCGTCTCGCTCATCAGGCGCTCTCCACCGTCTCGATGCCGAGCTCGCGCTCCCGCATCAGGGTGTAGATCCGGGCGATGTCCTTGCGGACGGCCTTCAGCCGGCCGTGGTTCTCGAGCTGTCCGGTCGCCGCCTGGAAGCGGAGGTTGAACAGCTCTTCCTTGGCCTCACGCAGCTTGCCAACGAGGTCCTCGTTGTTCAGCTCACGCAGCTCGGACGCCTTGGTACCGGCCGCCATCACGACTCACCTGCCTCGCGCCGCACGATCCGGCACTTCATCGGGAGCTTGTGAGCAGCGCGGGTGAGCGCCTCACGCGCAGTCTTCTCGTTCGGGTAGGACAGCTCGAACATCACCCGACCGGGCTTGACGTTCGCGACCCACCACTCCGGCGAACCCTTACCGGAACCCATGCGGGTCTCGGCGGGCTTCTTCGTCAGCGGACGGTCCGGGTAGATGTTGATCCAGACCTTGCCGCCACGCTTGATGTGGCGGGTCATCGCGATACGAGCGGCCTCGATCTGACGGTTCGTGACGTACGCCGGGGTGACGGCCTGGATGCCGTACTCGCCGAACGCCAGCTCCGTGCCGCCCTTGGCCATGCCGGACCGCTTGGGGTGGTGCTGCTTGCGGTGCTTGACCCTGCGAGGGATCAGCATGTCGGTCAGGCCTCCGTTCCGGTGCTCTCAGCAGCCGGAGCAGCGGCGGCGGCCTCGGCCTTGGGGGCCTCGGCGGCGGCGTTCTGCTGCTGCGGCTTACGGCCACGGCCACCACGCTCGCCACCACGGCGCTGCGGGCGGTCGCTGCCGCCGCGCGACGGGCGGTTGCCAGCGCGGGCGGCGGCGTTCTCGGCGCGGACCTCGGCGATGTTCTTGACGTCGCCCTTGTAGATCCACACCTTGACGCCGATGCGGCCGAAGGTGGTCTTGGCCTCGAAGAAGCCGTAGTCGACGTTCGCGCGGAGCGTGTGCAGGGGCACGCGGCCCTCGCGGTAGAACTCCGAGCGGGACATCTCGGCGCCGCCGAGACGGCCACCACACTGGATCTTGATGCCCTTGGCACCGGCCTTCATCGTCGACTGCATGCTCTTACGCATGGCGCGACGGAAGGAGACGCGGGAGGACAGCTGCTCGGCGACGGCCTGGGCCACCAGCTGAGCGTCCACCTCGGGGTTCTTGACCTCGAGGATGTTGAGCTGCACCTGCTTGCCGGTGAGCTTCTCCAGCTCGCCGCGGATACGGTCGGCCTCCGCGCCGCGGCGGCCGATGACGATGCCCGGCCGGGCGGTGTGGATGTCGACGCGGACGCGGTCACGGGTGCGCTCGATCTCCACCTTGGAGATACCGGCGCGCTCCATGCCCTTCGTCATCATCCGGCGGATGGCGACGTCTTCCTTGACGTAGTCCTTGTACAGCTTGTCGGCGTACCACCGGGACTTGAAGTCCGTGGTGATGCCGAGCCGGAACCCGTGCGGGTTAACCTTCTGGCCCATTACCGGGTTCCTTCCTTGCTGCTGACGACCACGGTGATGTGGCTGGTCCGCTTGCGGATCCGGTAGGCGCGGCCCTGGGCGCGCGGACGGAAACGCTTCAGGGTCGGGCCCTCGTCGACATAGGCCTCGGAGATGACGAGGCTGTCGGCGTCGGTGTGGTCGTAGTTGTGCGCGGCGTTGGCGATGGCGCTGTCCAGCACCTTGCCGACGGGCACGCTCGCGGCCTGCGGGGCGAAACGCAGGACCGCCTGAGCCTCCGTGGCGCCCATGCCACGAATGAGGTCCACCACGCGGCGGGCCTTCATGGGCGTGACGCGGATGTACCGCGCCTGGGCCCTGGCTTCCATGGTTGTCCCTTCGGTGTCAGTCATGAGTCATTTCCGCCGATCAGCGACGACGCGACTTGCGG
The DNA here is from genome assembly GCF_055591805.1 of Streptomyces sp. NPDC041200. NCBI lineage: Bacteria > Bacillati > Actinomycetota > Actinomycetes > Kitasatosporales > Streptomycetaceae > Streptomyces > Streptomyces sp. NPDC041200. The sequence continues at coordinate 69,563 of NZ_JBVIZF010000010.1, forward strand.
TCGTCCTTCTCGTGGCCGCGGAAGGTGCGGGTCGGCGCGAACTCGCCGAGCTTGTGGCCGACCATCGACTCGGAGACGAACACCGGGACGTGCTTACGGCCGTCGTGCACCGCGATCGTGTGGCCGAGCATGGCCGGGACGATCATCGAGCGGCGGGACCAGGTCTTGATGACGTTCTTGGTGCCGGCTTCGTTCTGAACATCCACCTTCTTGATCAGGTGGTCGTCGACGAAGGGCCCCTTCTTGAGACTACGCGGCATCTAAACCCGCTCCTAGCGCTTCTTGTTCGTCTTGCGGCGGCGGACGATGTACTTGTTGCTGGCCTTCTTCGGCGAGCGCGTACGGCCCTCCTTCTGACCCCACGGCGAGACCGGGTGGCGACCACCGGAGGTCTTGCCTTCACCACCACCGTGCGGGTGGTCGACGGGGTTCATGACCACACCACGAACGGTCGGGCGGACGCCCTTCCAGCGCATGCGGCCGGCCTTGCCCCAGTTGATGTTCGACTGCTCGGCGTTGCCGACCTCGCCAACGGTGGCGCGGCAGCGGACGTCGACCAGGCGGATCTCACCGGACGGCATACGAAGGTGGGCCATGGAGCCCTCCTTCGCCAGCAGCTGCACCGAGGCACCCGCGGAGCGGGCGAACTTGGCGCCGCCACCGGGCCGCAGCTCGATGGCGTGCAGCGTGGTACCAACCGGGATGTTGCGCAGCGACAGGTTGTTGCCGGGCTTGATGTCGGCACCGGGGCCGTTCTCAATCCGGTCGCCCTGCTTCATGCCACGCGGCGCGAGGATGTAGCGCTTCTCGCCGTCCACGTAGTGCAGCAGCGCGATGCGCGCCGTGCGGTTGGGGTCGTACTCGATGTGCGCGACCTTCGCCGGGACGCCGTCCTTGTCGTGACGGCGGAAGTCGATGACGCGGTACGCACGCTTGTGACCGCCACCCTGGTGGCGGACCGTGATGCGACCGGCGTTGTTACGACCGCCCTTGCTGTGCAGCGGGCGGACCAGCGACTTCTCCGGCGTGGACCGCGTGATCTCGACGAAGTCGGCGACGCTGGAGCCACGACGGCCCGGGGTCGTCGGCTTGTACTTGCGGATACCCATTTCTCAGTCCTCGGAATATTCCGGACTTCTGGACGATTCCGGCCTCCGTCAGGAGGTCGGGCCGCCGAAGATGTCGATACGGTCGCCCTCGGCAAGGGTCACGATGGCGCGCTTGGTGTCCTTGCGCTTGCCGTAACCGGTGCGGGTGCGCTTGCGCTTGCCCTGCCGGTTGATCGTGTTGACCCCGGTGACCTTGACCGAGAAGACCGCCTCGACGGCCTGCTTGATCTGGGTCTTGTTCGCGCGCGGGTCGACGATGAACGTGTACTTGTTCTCGTCCAGCAGCGCGTAGCTCTTCTCCGACACCACCGGCTTGACGAGAACGTCGCGGGGGTCGGTGAAGGTCTTGCTGGTGACAGCGGTCGCCTCACTCATCAGGCGGCGCTCCCTTCGGTCTTCTCAGCGGCCTTGGGACCAGCCACGAAGGACTCGAAGGCGGCCTTGGTGAAGACCACGTCATCGGAGACGAGCACGTCGTACGTGTTCAGCTGGCCCGGCTCCAGGATGTGCACCTGGGGCAGGTTGCGGGCGGACAGCCACGCGGCCTCGTCGCTCCGCTCGGCGACCAGGAGCACGTGCTTGCGCTCGCTGATCTTGCCCAGCAGGGCCTTGGCGGCCTTGGTGGAGATGTCGCCCTCGACCACGCCGGTCACGACGTGAACGCGGTTGTGGCGCGCCCGGTCGGAGAGGGCACCGCGCAGGGCGGCGGCCTTCATCTTCTTCGGGGTCCGCTGGCTGTAGTCGCGCGGCACGGGACCGTGCACGACGCCACCGCCGGCGAACTGCGGCGCGCGGGTCGAACCCTGGCGGGCGCGGCCGGTGCCCTTCTGGCGGTACGGCTTCTTGCCACCGCCGCGGACCTCGCCGCGCGTCTTGGTCTTGTGCGTGCCCTGACGGGCCGCGGCCAGCTGCGCGACAACGACCTGGTGGATCAGCGGAACGCTGACCTGCGCGTCGAAGATCTCCGCGGGGAGCTCGACGTTCCCGGCCTTGTCGCCTGCCGGCGAAAGGATGTCAATGGTGCTCATCGGTTACCTCAGGCCCCCTTGGCCGCGGTACGGACCAGGACGAGGCCGCCGTTCGGACCAGGAACCGCTCCCTTGATCAGGAGCAGACCCTTCTCCGCGTCAACGGCATGGACGGTCAGGTTCTGGGTGGTGACCCGCTCGTTGCCCATGCGGCCGGCCATGCGCAGGCCCTTGAACACGCGGCCCGGGGTGGCGCAGCCACCGATGGAGCCCGGCGAGCGGTGCTTGCGCTGGGTGCCGTGGCCGGCGCCGAGGCCGCCGAAGCCGTGGCGCTTCATGACACCGGCGGTGCCCTTGCCCTTGCTGGTGCCGGTCACGTCGACCTTGACACCGGACTCGAACGCCTCGGCGGTGACCTCCTGGCCGAGCGTGTACTCGCTGGCGTCAGCGGTACGCAGCTCCACCAGGTGGCGGCGCGGGGTGACGTCGGCCTTGGCGAAGTGGCCCTTGAGGGGCTTGTTCACCTTGCGCGGGTCGATCTCGCCGAAGGCGATCTGGACGGCGTTGTAGCCGTCCGCGTCATCGGTACGGACCTGGGTCACGACGCAGGGACCGGCCTTGACGACGGTGACCGGGACGACACGGTTGTTCTCGTCCCACACCTGCGTCATGCCGAGCTTCTCGCCCAGGACGCCCTTGATCTGCTTAGCCATCTCGCGCGTCACCTCAGAGCTTGATCTCGATGTCGACGCCCGCCGGCAGGTCGAGACGCATGAGCGAGTCGACGGTCTTCGGCGTGGGGTCGAGGATGTCGATGAGGCGCTTGTGCGTACGCATCTCGAAGTGCTCGCGCGCGTCCTTGTACTTGTGCGGCGACTTGATGACGCAGTACACGTTCTTCTCTGTGGGCAGCGGCACCGGGCCCGCGACCGACGCACCAGTGCGGGTCACCGTCTCGACGATCTTCTTCGCCGAGGAGTCGATGACCTCGTGGTCGTAGGCCTTGAGCCGGATGCGGATCTTCTGTCCCGCCATGGCTACTTCGTAGTCCTGTCTCTCGTAACGCTCTGGGACCCGGTGGCGTTAGCGGCCCTCCCACCCCACCCCCGACCCACGCGGTCGGGCGTGTCGCGCCCCTTCTCGTAAATCTCCACAGAAGAGATCCCTGGTGAAGGGGTTTGGCTGGGGGAGAGAGTCACCCACCGGGCGCCTGGCTGGGGCCCCGCTGACACTTCCCGGAAGATTCCCGTACTTCCGCCCCTGATCAGGGGCGACGAGTACTGCGGGACTCGCTTCCAGTCCTCCCGGCGGGAGGCGCGCAGCATTGGCACTCAACCGAGCAACCCGGACAGTCTGCCATACGGGACCCAGCCTCCGCGAATCGGCCCTGCAGGTTACCCCACGCCCCAGATCTTGAACCCTTCGGCGGACCCTTCCCTGTGATGTGACCCACAGTGGGCAACCAGGCCTCGCCCCCAGCGCGTTCCGGCGTGCGTGGATCACACGAAGGATCGGCTTCGAATCACGCGAGGGCGGCATGGCGGGCGGCGACTGGACCGAGTTCGAGGAGTTCGTCGCCGCCTGCGGGCCACGGCTGCTGCGTTCCGCCTGGTTCCTGACCGGCGACCGGCATCTGGCCGAGGATCTGCTGCAGAGCGCCCTCGCCCGGGTCTGGCCGAAGTGGGGACGCATCGCCGAGGAGAACCCCGAGGCGTACGTCCGCCGCACCCTGGTCCATCTGCACGCGTCCTGGTGGCGGCGGCACTGGCGGCGCGAGGTGCCCCACTCCGAGCTGCCCGAGCCGTCCTCGCGGGGCGGCCCGGCCGGTCCGTACGGCCAGGTGGGCGAGGTCGACCAGGGACGGACGCTGATCGGGCTGCTGCGGCTGCTGCCCCGGCGCCAGCGCGAGGTCGTCGTCCTGCGCTATCTGGAGGATCTGAGCGTGGAGCAGACCGCCACGGTGCTGGGCTGCTCCACCGGCACGGTCAAGAGCCAGGCGTCGAAGGCCCTGAACACGCTGCGCTCCCGATTACCCGGGCTCGACCCCGGGCTCGTGCCCGCCCCGGCGCCGGTCCGCGACCGCGCCGCGCCGAAGTGAGGTGAGGACCATGGCGACGAAGAAGGACCCCGGCGGGTACGGCACCGAGGAGCTGACCCGCGCCGCGGCCGGGCTGCGGCGGCTCGCGGACGCCGGTACCCCGCCGCTGACGGCGCCGGAGGACCGCATGGAGCGGGTACGGCACCGGGTGGCGCGGGCCCGCAGGCGGCGTACCGCCGTCGTGGCCGCCCCCATGGTGGTCGCGCTGATCGCGGGGGCGGTGTCCCTGGCCACCGGCCTGCGCGACGGCCGCTCCGCCGAGCCCGGCTCCACCACACCGGCCACGACGCCGGGACCGGACCGGACCGCGACGCCCCGGAAGGTGCTGAAGCTGCCGGACGTCTCGGGCGGCATGGGCCTGCGGGTGTCCGTGCCCGGCGACTGGCGGGTGCCCAAGCCGCGCCGCGCAGACGACGTGAACGGCGCGAACGGCACGGCCGCGCCCGCGAGCGAGACGTACGTCCTGGCGGGCCCGGCGGCGCACGAGACGTCGAGCACGGCGGCGGGCCGGTCCCCGGTCACGGCGTCGAGGGCGCCGGAGAGCACGGCGTCGGGCGCCCTCCGGAGCACCCCGGACGGCGCGTGCGGCGACCCCCTCCAGGACGCCCGCTACGGTCCCGAGCTGTGCCTGCCGGTGACCAGGCTCCCGGAGAACAGCGCCCTGCTGCTGTGGCGCCGGGAGTCCTACGACCGGCCCGGGCGGGACCTGCCCGTCAAGCAGTCGCTCCCGAGCCCGGTCTGCCGGGAGCTGGGCGGCACGGCGTTCCTCAGCCGGCGGCAGCCGCTGCCCGGCCATCCCGACAGCACGGTCGCCGCGTACGCCTGCCTCGCCTCCCCGGACGCCGGGCTCGTCGGGCGCGTCAAGGCCGCGCTCTCCTCGGCCCGCTTCTCCTGAGCCCGCTTCTCCTGAGCCGCGGCCGACACCCCGTACCGCCCCCACTCCCTGGAGCACCCCCACCCATGACCGTCACCGAACAGTCCGCCGAGCAGTCCGCCGCGCCGCCCGCCCGGTCCTCGCACCGCCGCTCCCGGCGCCGCAGGCGCCGCCGGTCGAAGGCGGTGCCGCTGCTGACCGGGGCGGCGGTGACGGCGGGCGCCCTGCTGGCCGCGTACGCCCTGTTACCGGCCGACGGCGGCGGCGCGCGGTCGGCTCCCGTGGACTCCGCCGCCGACTCCCCGGCGGCGAGCCAGTCCCCGACCGCCGCCCCGTCCACCCCCATCACGCCCTCGGCGCCGCCCTCCCGGTCCTCCCGCGACGCCGCTCCCACGCGCCCCGCGCGGCCCACGGCCCCCGCCGGGACCGGCACCTTCATCACCGCGAAGGCGTCCGGCGAGGTGATCGGCGACGGCGGCGACGTGCGGCGGTTCAAGGTCCAGGTGGAGGAGGGCACGGGCGTCGACGCGAAGAAGGCCGCGGCCGAGATATCCGCGGTCCTCGCGGACCAGCGCGGCTGGACCAGGGACCAGAAGCACTCCTTCCAGCTGGTGGCCGACGGCAGCTACGACTTCGAGGTGAAGATCGCCACCCCGGACACGGTCGACGAGATCTGCGAGCGGGCCGGACTGAAGACCCGCGGCAAGGTCAACTGCGCCGCCGGAACGCAGGTCATGGTCAACCTCACGCGCTGGAACACCGGCTCCCCCGAGTTCGACGGCCCCATCGGCGAATACCGGGCGCTGATCATCAACCATGAGGTGGGCCACCGCATCGGCCACGGCCATGAGACCTGCCCCGGCCCCGGCAAGCCCGCCCCGGCGATGATGCAGCAGATAGACGGGCTGAAGGGCTGCGTCGCCAACGCCTGGCCCTACACCAAGGCCGGGCGGTACCTCGGCGGCCCCTCGGTGGCCTAGGCCCCCTGTCCAGCGCCGCGTCCGGAGTGTGACCGACACCTCCCGGTCATCGGACAACCATTCAAGATCATCGATCGTCCCCTACCACGTGGAAGCAGCTGCGGATTACGGGCTGCACAAGTGACAGGGTCACCAAATTGAACAGTCGATGGACTCTGCCCGCGCGCACGACACGCAGGCAGGCACTGGCCGCGGTGGCGGCCCTCACCGCCGCCGCTGCCACCGGGTGCAGCAGCCGTCCCGGGGCTTCCGCCGCCCCCGCCGCCCCGGCCCGCACGACCAGCAGCCCGGGGGCCGCCGAGCCGTTCACCCCGGCGGTCGGGGACAAGCGGGGCACCCTGCTCCAGGTCATGGCGCACCCCGATGACGACCTGTACTTCATGAACCCCGACAACGAGCACGTGCTGCGCTCCGGGGTTCCCGTGGTGAGCGTGTACGTCACGGCGGGCGAGGCGCTGGGCCTCAACCGGGTGGCCGGGCGGCCGCTGCCGCCGCCGGACAAGGCCGCGTACTCCGCCGCCCGCCACCAGGGGCTGCGCCAGGCGTACGCGCAGATGCTGGGGCTGAACCAGTTCACGCCGTGGCAGCGGTCGGTGCTGAACCTGCCCGGCGGCGTCAAGGCGGAGACGAACGTGCTCGCCAACGGCGCCCGCAGAGTCCGGCTGATCTTCCTCAACATCGCCATGCTGTCCGAGGGCCACCTGCGCATGCCCGACCTGTGGGACACCCCCGGCACGGCCATGCGGACGCTGCTGGCCGAGGGCTCCCCGGTGGCGCACCCCAGTTCGTACGTCCACCAGACCCTGGTCGACGTGCTCGCCGAGATCATGGACCGCTACCGGCCCACGCTCATCCACACCCTCGACCCCGACCCCGACTTCCAGGTCCACGACGCGCTGCACCCCAAGGACAACGACCAGCCGGGCTGCTCGGACCACCGGGACCACACCCCCGTCGCGCTGTTCACCTGGAAGGCGATCGCGCAGTGGGCCGCCGAGTCCACCCGGCGGGACCACGAGGCGCCGCGCTTCACCACCACGTCCTTCCGCGGCTACTACAACCAGCGCTGGCCGCACAATCTGCCGCCCGCCGTGCTGGCCCAGAAGGCCCGCGTGATCAAGGCGTACGGCGGCTCACCCGAGTGGAAGTGCGGTGAGAGCGCGGGCTGCGGCGACTACAGCCAGGGCGGCGTGCGGCCGCTCAAGAACCGCAAGGGCTGGATACGCTCCACCCACTACCGCTACCCCAGCGCCCTGCCCACCCCCGCCACCGACCGCGAGGGCCGTCTCGTCGCGTACGGCGTCCTCGGCACCCAGGCCGTCCAGTGGCGCGAAACCGCCCGCGGCAGCGGGCGTTTCGGGGCGCCGCTCGGGCTCGGCGGCGGGCCGCTGGCCCCCGCCTTAAGCGCCGTACGTGACAGGGCGGGACGCCAGGTGCTGCTGGCGCTGCGGTTCGCGGCGCTGGACGGCCAGGGCGGAGCCAACCTGCGCGAGATCGTGGCGCTGGAACAGAGCCGCCCCGACGGGCCGTTCCGCGCCTGGACCGGGCTCGGCACACCCGAGGCCGACCCCGAGCACGGCCGCCGCGTCGGCTGCCCCGCGGCGGTCGCCACCCCGGACGGGAAGGTCCACCTCTTCGTACGGACCGCCGAGAAGGGCCTCGCCACCCGGGTACGGGACGCCGGCGGCCGCTGGGGCCCCTGGGAACGGCTCGGCGGCGCGGAGATCCAGGACGGGCTGACCGCCCTGGTCGACCGCGAGGGCCGGGCCCACGTCATCGCCCCGGGCCGCGACACCGTGCACCACTGGTCGCAGGAGAGGCCGGGCGGCCCCGTCACCCTGCGGGCCGCCACCGGACTGCCCCGCCCCGGCGGCAACCAGATCGGCGCCGCGTTCGACCAGAGCGGCTCGCTCTCGCTGGTCTACCGCACCCCCGCGGCCACCGTGCCCGCCCTCCACGGCGCGGAGAACGGCGCGAAGAACCGCACGGTTCCGCACTTCGAGGGGTACGGGGCCATCGCCGCGCACACCGTGCCCGAGCCCGGCAAGGAGGGCGGGAACGGCGAGGACGGCAAGGCCACCACCCTGCTCCTGCTCGGCCGCAGCCTCGACGGCGACGTCCAGGTCCAGTGGGGCACCGGCCCCGGCGACCGCCCGCTGCGCTCCCCCGGCCACCTCACCCCGGTCGGCGCCCCCGCCCTGCTGACCGGCCCTCATCAGGAGACCTGCGTGGTGGGCGTCGCGCCGAACGCCACGCCCTGGATCTGGCGCCCCCGCCCCACGTCGCGGGCGTAACGGGCGCCCCCGGCCCGTTGTCGGCCGGGGGCGCCCCAGCGGTGGCGCGGAGGGGACGTCAGCGGCGAGCTGCCGCGGTACGGCGCCGCGGGCGCTCGGGCTCGGCGTCCTCGGCGGGCTCGTCGGCCTCGTCGGGCTCCTCCTCGTACTCCTCCTCGGGCTCGGCGTCCTCAGCCTCGGCGTCGGCGTCCTCGTCGTACGCCGCCTCCTCGTCCTCGTCGGCCAGCTCGGCCTCGTCGCCCTCGCCCTCGGATTCGGCCTCGTACGCGGGCTCCTCCTCACCCTCGTCCTCGGCCTCCGGCTCGTCCTCGTACGCCGCGTCCTCGTCGTCCTGCTCGGCCCCCGGCTCATCGGCCTCTCCCCCGGCCTCCTCGTCGCGCCCTTCCTCTTCCTCCGCCACGGCCGTCTCGTGGTCGACCACGACCTCGCCGTCCCGGATCTCCCCGCGCCAGCCGTCCGTGGCCTCGCCGCGCATCATGATGAACTTGCGGTAGAGCTTCAGATCGAGCCGCGCCCGGCGGCCCTGGGCACGCCAGATGTTGCCGGTCTTCTCGAACAGGCCCTTGGGGAAGTACTCCAGCACCAGCAGCACCCGGGTGAGGCTGTCGCCGAGCGGATGGAAGGTGACGACGCCCTTGACGGTGCCCTTGGCGCCCTCGGTCGTCCAGCTGATCCGCTCGTCGGGCACCTGCTCGGTGACGTTGGCCTTCCAGCTGCGCGTGGACTTGGCGACCTTCACCTTCCAGTTGCTGCTGGTGTCGTCGGCCTTCTCGACGCTGACGACGCCCTTGGCGAAGGTGCTGAACTCCTGGAACTGGGTCCACTGGTCGTACGCCTCGCGGACCGGCACCCCGACGTCGATGTCCTCGACCACCGTGACGCTCTTGGACTTGCCGCCGCCGCTCTTGCCGCCGCCCTTGGCCTTGCCGAAGGCCCCCTTGATCTTGTCCTTCAGCGAATCCTTCAGCTGGGAGGCTCCGGCCTTGAACACGGCCTGGCCCGGCGACTTCCCCTCGGCGAGCGCCTGGGTGCCCTTCGCGAGGCCGCTGCCGAGCCCGGAGATCGCGTGGGTCGCCCGGGCCTGGACGTAGGACTGCAGCTCGTCCTTGAGGCGGTCCGCGGCCGGGCTGCGCACGATGTCGTCCTTCAGCTTGCCCAACGTGTCAGCCATTGCGGCCCCCAGCGGTCTTCGCGGTCTTCTTCGCGGCCTTCTTGGCCGTCTTCTTCGCGGGCGCGGAGGACGAGGCGGCGGCCTTGCGCGCCCGTCCGGCCGGGGCCTTGGCCGCCTTGGCCTGCGGCGTCTTGGCCTGCGGTGCCTTGCGGGGCGGCGGTTTCCGTTCGCCTTCCTCGTCGGCCGGCTCGTCGTCCTCCGGCTCCTCGTCCTCGCGGTCCTCGGCTTCGGCGCCGTCGTCCGCTTCGCCCCGAAGGCTCAGGGTGCGGTCGTGCAGCGAATCGGCGAGGCCGTTCATGCGGGTGGACAGGGCCGAGGTCGCGGCCTTCTTGGCGGCCCCGGTCAGCTCCTTGCGCGCCTGCGCGTTCAGACCGCTCAGCAGCGGGGAATCGGCGACCGCCCGGGCCAGCTGCTGCGGATCGAGGGTGATCTTCTTCCCGGCGAGCAACATGCCCAGCCCGATGGCGAGTTTGGCCTTCTTGGTGCGCCCCAGGAGGTAGCCTCCCGTGATCGCGACCGCGATCTTTCCATTGGTCATCATCCGTACTCCCGAAGTCGAACTCAGCTTCGATGCGGATGGCCGGGTACCCAGATACGGAAAAGCCCCACCCGCCGGTGAAGGCGAGTGGGGCTCGGTGCTCCGGGGAGCGTGCTCCGAAGAGCGTCAGGTCACTTGGTGATCTTGGTGACCTGACCGGCGCCGACGGTCCGGCCACCCTCACGGATGGCGAACTTCAGGCCCTCCTCCATGGCGACCGGCTGGATCAGCTGGACGGACATCTCGGTGTTGTCGCCCGGCATGACCATCTCGGTGCCCTCGGGGAGGGTCACAACGCCCGTCACGTCCGTGGTACGGAAGTAGAACTGCGGACGGTAGTTGTTGAAGAACGGCGTGTGGCGGCCACCCTCGTCCTTGGACAGGATGTACGCCTGGGCCTCGAACTCGGTGTGCGGGGTGACCGAGCCCGGCTTGATGATGACCTGGCCGCGCTCGACGTCCTCGCGCTTGATGCCGCGGAGGAGCAGACCGACGTTCTCACCGGCCTGGCCCTCGTCGAGCAGCTTGCGGAACATCTCGATACCGGTGACGGTGGTCGAGGTCTTCTCGTTCTTGATGCCGATGATGTCGACGTTCTCGTTGACCTTCAGCACACCACGCTCGATACGGCCGGTGACGACCGTACCGCGGCCGGTGATGGTGAAGACGTCCTCGATCGGCATGAGGAACGGCTTGTCGACGTCGCGCTCCGGCTGCGGGATGGCGTCGTCGACGGCCTTCATCAGGTCGAGGACGGACTTGCCCCACTCGGCGTCGCCCTCGAGCGCCTTGAGCGCCGAGACCTTGACGACCGGGACGTCGTCGCCCGGGAACTCGTACTCGGAGAGCAGCTCACGGACCTCGAGCTCGACGAGCTCCAGGATCTCCTCGTCGTCCACCATGTCGGCCTTGTTCAGGGCGACGACGATGTACGGAACGCCGACCTGGCGGGCCAGGAGCACGTGCTCCTTGGTCTGCGGCATCGGGCCGTCGGTGGCGGCGACCACGAGGATCGCGCCGTCCATCTGCGCGGCACCGGTGATCATGTTCTTGATGTAGTCCGCGTGACCGGGGCAGTCAACGTGCGCGTAGTGACGCGAGTCCGTCTGGTACTCGACGTGCGCGATGGAGATCGTAATACCGCGCTGGCGCTCTTCCGGCGCCTTGTCGATCATGTCGAAGGCCGAGGCCTCGTTCAGGTCCGGGAACGCGTCGTGCAGCACCTTGGTGATCGCCGCGGTAAGAGTGGTCTTACCGTGGTCGATGTGACCGATGGTGCCGATGTTGACGTGCGGCTTAGTCCGCTCGAACTTCGCCTTCGCCACTGGGGTCCTCCTACGGAGTGGTTCTGTAACGCATCCGCGACTTGCGGACGGGTTCAGGTGGTCTTACCGAACCGGCCAGGACCCCGAGGGGGATGCCCTTCGCCGTATTCGTTATGGGGGCCGGCGGCCGGGGCCCCGCCATGGACCGCCACGGTGGACGATCTATGACGGAACACCCGATGCCTCTTGCTCCAGCCTAAAGGGTGAGGAATGCGGATGAAGCCGCGTTACTCGCCCTTGGCCTTCGCGATGATCTCCTCGGCGACGTTCCTGGGAACCTCGGCGTAGGAGTCGAACTGCATGGAGTAGCTGGCGCGGCCAGAGGTCTTGCTGCGCAGGTCGCCCACGTAGCCGAACATCTCCGACAGCGGGACCAGACCGATCACCAGCTTGGCGCCGCTACGGTCCTCCATGGACTGGATCTGACCACGGCGGGAGTTGATGTCGCCGATCACGTCACCCATGTAGTCCTCGGGCGTCGTGACCTCGACCTTCATCATCGGCTCGAGCAGGGCCGGGCTGGCCTTGCGGGCGGCCTCCTTGAAGGCCATCGAACCGGCGATCTTGAAGGCCATCTCGGAGGAGTCGACCTCGTGGTAGCCACCGTCGAGAAGCACGACCTTGACGCCGGTCAGCGGGTAGCCGGCGAGCACGCCGAACTCCATGGCCTCCTGGCAGCCCGCGTCCACGGACGGGATGTACTCCCGCGGGATGCGGCCACCGGTGACCTTGTTCTCGAACTCGTAGCCATCGCCCTCGAGGGGCTGCAGCGCGATCTGCACCTTGGCGAACTGGCCGGAACCACCAGTCTGCTTCTTGTGCGTGTAGTCGTACCGCTCGACCGCCTTGTTCAGCGTCTCGCGGTAGGCCACCTGCGGCTTGCCGACGTTGGCCTCGACCTTGAACTCGCGCTTCATGCGGTCGACGAGCACGTCGAGGTGGAGCTCACCCATACCGGCGATGATGGTCTGGCCGGTCTCCTCGTCAGTCTTGACGCGGAAGGACGGGTCCTCCTCGGCGAGCCGCTGGATCGCGACGGCCAGCTTCTCCTGGTCGCCCTTGGACTTCGGCTCGATGGCCACCTCGATGACCGGGGCCGGGAAGTCCATGGACTCGAGGATCACCGGGCTCGACGAGTCGCAGAGGGTCTCACCGGTGGTGGTCTGCTTCAGACCCATGACGGCGACGATGTCACCGGCACCCACCGACTCGATCTCCTCACGCTTGTTCGCGTGCATCCGGTAGATCTTGCCGATGCGCTCCTTCTTGCCCTTCACGGAGTTCAGCACCTGAGTGCCGGCCACGAGACGGCCCGAGTAGACCCGGATGAAGGTGAGCTTGCCGAGGTGCGGGTCGCTCGCGATCTTGAACGCCAGCGCCGACAGCGGCTCTTCCTCGGTCGGACGCCGCTTGATGATCTCTTCGGGGTCCTTGACCGAGTGGCCCTCGACCGCCTCGACGTCGATCGGCGACGGCAGGTACCGGACGACCGCGTCGAGCAGGGGCTGCACACCCTTGTTCTTGAACGCGGTGCCGCAGAACACGGGGGTGACGGTGGTGCCGCCGCCCACGCCGGAGGCGATGGTGATGCGGCGGATCGCCGCGTACAGCTGCTCCACGGAGGGCTCCTCGCCCTCCAGGTACAGCTCCATCATCTCTTCGTCGTTCTCGGCGACGGTCTCCAGCAGCTTGCCGCGCCACTCGTCGGCGGCCTCGCTGTGGCTGTCCGGGATGTCGACGGTGTCGTACATCTCGCCCTTGGAGGCCTCGATGTTCCAGACCAGCGCCTTCATGGTGACGAGGTCGATGACGCCCTTGAAGTCGGCCTCGGTGCCGATCGGCAGCTGCATGACGATCGGGACCGCGCCCAGGCGGTCCGTGATCATGTCGACACAGCGGTGGAACTCGGCACCGGTGCGGTCGAGCTTGTTGACGAAGCAGATCCGCGGCACGCCGTAGCGGTCCGCCTGACGCCAAACGGTCTCGGACTGCGGCTCCACGCCGGCCACACCGTCGAACACCGTCACGGCACCGTCGAGGACGCGCAGCGAACGCTCCACCTCGACCGTGAAGTCGACGTGCCCCGGGGTGTCAATGATGTTGATCGTGTGATCGGTGTCCTCAAGCGGCCAGTGACAGGTCGTCGCGGCCGACGTGATCGTGATGCCGCGCTCCTGCTCCTGCTCCATCCAGTCCATCGTGGCAGCGCCGTCGTGGACCTCACCGATCTTGTAGCTCACACCGGTGTAGAACAGGATCCGCTCGGTGGTCGTCGTCTTGCCCGCGTCGATGTGGGCCATGATCCCGATATTGCGGACCTTGGCCAGGTCAAGTGAAGTGGTAGCCATAAGGCTTCAGTCTTCTCTCGGTCTCGATGGGGGTAGCGACTACCAGCGGTAGTGCGCGAAGGCCTTGTTGGACTCGGCCATCTTGTGGGTGTCCTCGCGACGCTTGACGGAGGCGCCGAGACCGTTGCTGGCGTCCAGCAGCTCGTTCATCAGGCGCTCGGTCATGGTCTTCTCGCGACGGGCGCGGGAGTAACCCACGAGCCAGCGCAGCGCGAGGGTGGAGGAGCGGCCAGGACGAACCTCGACCGGCACCTGGTAGGTGGCGCCACCGACACGACGGGAGCGGACCTCGAGGGTCGGCTTCACGTTCTCCAGCGCGCGCTTGAGCGTGATGACCGGGTCGTTGCCGGACTTCTCACGCAGGCCCTCCATGGCGCCGTAGACAATGCGCTCGGCGGTGGAGCGCTTGCCGTTCAGCAGGACCTTGTTGATGAGGGAAGTCACCAGAGGAGAGTTGTAAACCGGGTCGATGATGACCGGGCGCTTCGGGGCGGGACCCTTACGAGGCATTCTTACTTCTCCTTCTTGGCGCCGTAGCGGCTGCGAGCCTGCTTGCGGTTCTTGACGCCCTGCGTGTCGAGGGAGCCGCGGATGATCTTGTAGCGAACACCCGGCAGGTCCTTCACTCGACCGCCGCGCACGAGCACGATGGAGTGCTCCTGCAGGTTGTGACCCTCACCCGGGACGTAGGCGGTGACCTCGATCCCACTGCTCAGCCGGACACGCGCGACCTTGCGGAGCGCCGAGTTCGGCTTCTTCGGCGTCGTGGTGAACACGCGAGTGCACGTGCCACGACGCTGCGGCGACCCCGCCAGTGCGGGAGTCTTGTTCTTCTCGACCTTGTCCTGGCGGCCCTTGCGGACCAGCTGCTGGATCGTAGGCACCGTTTCTCCGGTTTCTGTGTGCCGATCTCGATAAAGCTAACCTGGGGTTTCTCCGACCCACGCGGTCGGGTGTGTCGCACACCGCAGCCCCCTGCGAAAGTCAGGAGAGTGCGAATTGTTGGTGTCGACACCTCGGCCCCCCGGCAGCGCTGAGCGCATACGGGAGCCCAGGGACACCCCAGGCACAAGGTCAGAGCGTACCTACCGCATCCGCTCCGGTCAAAACAAATGCACACGCGCTGGACACACCAACCCGGAGCATAGCCGCAGGGCGGCCACCCCGCCATGGGGTGACCGCCCTGCGAACAGATGACGCTCTTACTGGTTGTACGGACCGTAGTCGTAGTCCTCCAGCGGAACGGCCTGGCCGGAGCCGGTGCCGAAGGGCGAGTAGTCGATGTCGTCGTAGCCGACGGCCGAGTACATCGCGGCCTTCGCCTCCTCGGTCGGCTCGACCCGGATGTTGCGGTAGCGGGACAGGCCCGTACCGGCCGGGATGAGCTTACCGATGATGACGTTCTCCTTGAGGCCGATCAGGGAGTCCGACTTGGCGTTGATCGCCGCGTCGGTGAGCACCCGGGTCGTCTCCTGGAAGGACGCCGCCGACAGCCAGGACTCGGTCGCCAGCGAGGCCTTGGTGATACCCATCAGCTGCGGACGGCCGGAGGCCGGGTGGCCGCCTTCCTGCACCACACGACGGTTCTCACCCTCGAAGCGCGTGCGCTCCACCAGCTCGCCCGGCAGCAGCTCCGCGTCGCCGGACTCGATGATCGTGACCCGGCGCAGCATCTGCCGGATGATGATCTCGATGTGCTTGTCGTGGATCGACACACCCTGCGAGTTGTAGACCTTCTGGACCTCGCCGACCAGGTGCACCTGGACGGCGCGCTGACCGAGGATGCGCAGCACGTCGTGCGGGTTGGTGGCACCCACGGTCAGCGCCTGGCCGACCTCGACGTGGTCGCCCTCGCCCACCAGCAGACGGGCCCGCTTGGAGACGCCGTAGGCGGTCTCGTCGGAGCCGTCGTCCGGGGTGACGACGAGCTTCTTGGTCTTCTCGGTCTCCTCGATCCGGACGCGGCCGGCCGCCTCCGAGATCGGCGCGACGCCCTTGGGCGTACGGGCCTCGAAGAGCTCGACGACACGCGGCAGACCCTGGGTGATGTCGTCACCGGCCACACCACCGGTGTGGAAGGTACGCATCGTCAGCTGGGTGCCGGGCTCACCGATGGACTGGGCGGCGATGATGCCGACGGCCTCGCCGATGTCCACCAGCTTGCCGGTCGCCAGCGAGCGGCCGTAGCACATGGCGCAGGTGCCGACGGCGGACTCGCAGGTGAGCACCGAGCGGGTCTTGACCGTCCCGACGCCGTGCCGGACCAGCTCGTCGATGAGCACGTCGCCCAGGTCGGTGCCGGCCGGGGCCAGGACCTTCCCGTCCACGACGATGTCCTCGGCGAGGCAGCGCGCGTACACGCTGGTCTCGACGTCCTCGGTCTTGCGCAGCACACCGTCCGCGCCCGTGGTCGCGATCGCCAGCTTGAGGCCGCGCTCGGTGCCGCAGTCCTCCTCGCGGATGATCACGTCCTGCGAGACGTCCACCAGACGACGGGTCAGGTAACCCGAGTCGGCGGTACGCAGGGCGGTGTCCGCGAGACCCTTACGGGCACCGTGGGTGGAGATGAAGTACTCCAGCACGGAGAGACCCTCACGGAACGACGCCTTAATGGGCCGCGGGATGGTCTCGTTCTTCGCGTTGGACACCAGACCACGCATACCGGCGATCTGACGCATCTGCATCATGTTTCCGCGCGCGCCCGAGTCGACCATCATGAAGATCGGGTTGGTCTTCGGGAAGTTCGCGTTCATCGCCTCGGAGACCTCGTTGGTCGCCTTGGTCCAGATCGCGATCAGTTCCTGGGTGCGCTCGTCCTTGGTGATCAGACCGCGCTCGTACTGCTTCTGGACCTTCTCGTCCTGCGCCTCGTAGCCCGTGATGATGGCCTTCTTGGCCTCGGGCACGACGATGTCGGAGATGGCCACGGTGACACCGGAGCGGGTGGCCCAGTGGAAACCGGCCGCCTTCAGGTTGTCCAGGGTCGCCGCGACGATGACCTTGGGGTAGCGCTCGGCGAGGTCGTTGACGATCTCGGAGAGCTGCTTCTTGCCCACCGAGTAGTCGACGAACGGGTAGTCCTCGGGCAGCAGCTCGTTGAAGAGCGCGCGGCCCAGCGTGGTGCGCAGCCGGAAGCTGTCACCCTGCTGCCAGGCGGGCTCGCCCTCTTCGGGAGCCGGCGGGGTCCAGCCGCGGGGCGGGACCGTGCCGATCGGGAAGCGGATGTCGATCTTCGCCTGGAGCGACAGCTCCCGGGCGTCGAACGCCATGATCGCCTCGGCGCTGGAGCCGAAGGACCGGCCCTCGCCGATGACCTTGCGCTCCTCCTCGTCGGTGGTGAGGAAGAACAGACCCAGCACCATGTCCTGGGTCGGCATGGTCACCGGCCGGCCGTCGGCCGGCTTGAGGATGTTGTTCGAGGACAGCATCAGGATGCGGGCCTCGGCCTGGGCCTCCGCGGACAGCGGCAGGTGCACGGCCATCTGGTCACCGTCGAAGTCCGCGTTGAACGCGGTGCAGACGAGCGGGTGAATCTGAATGGCCTTGCCCTCGACCAGCTGCGGCTCGAAGGCCTGGATGCCGAGGCGGTGCAGGGTCGGCGCACGGTTCAGCAGCACCGGGTGCTCGGCGATGACCTCTTCGAGCACGTCGTACACGACCGTGCGGCCGCGCTCGACCATGCGCTTGGCCGACTTGATGTTCTGCGCGTGGTTGAGGTCCACCAGGCGCTTCATCACGAACGGCTTGAAGAGCTCCAGCGCCATGGCCTTGGGAAGACCGCACTGGTGCAGCTTGAGCTGCGGGCCGACGACGATGACCGAACGGGCCGAGTAGTCGACGCGCTTACCGAGCAGGTTCTGACGGAACCGGCCCTGCTTACCCTTCAGCATGTCGCTGAGGGACTTCAGCGGACGGTTACCGGGCCCGGTCACCGGGCGGCCGCGGCGGCCGTTGTCGAACAGCGCGTCGACGGCCTCCTGCAGCATCCGCTTCTCGTTGTTCACGATGATCTCGGGCGCACCGAGGTCAAGGAGACGCTTGAGGCGGTTGTTCCGGTTGATCACACGGCGGTACAGGTCGTTCAGGTCGGAGGTCGCGAAGCGGCCACCGTCCAGCTGCACCATCGGACGCAGGTCCGGCGGGATCACCGGGATGCAGTCCAGCACCATGCCGTTGGGGCTGTTGCGGGTCTGCAGGAAGGCGGAGACGACCTTGAGGCGCTTGAGCGCACGGGTCTTCTTCTGGCCCTTGCCGGTCCGGATGATCTCGCGGAGCTTCTCGGCCTCCTCGTCGAGGTCGAAGGACTCCAGGCGCTTCTGCAGGGCAGCGGCGCCCATGCCGCCCATGAAGTACGTGCCGAAGCGGTCACGCAGCTCACGGTAGAGCAGCTCGTCGCCCTCCAGGTCCTGGACCTTGAGGCTCTTGAAGCGGTTCCACACCTCGTCGAGACGGTCGATCTCGCGCTGGGCGCGGTCGCGCAGCTGCTTCATCTCGCGCTCGGCGCCCTCGCGCACCTTGCGGCGCACGTCGGCCTTGGCGCCCTCGGCCTCCAGGTCGGCGAGGTCCGCCTCGAGCTTCTTGGCGCGGGCCTCCAGGTCGGCGTCGCGGCGCTGCTCGATCTGCTGGCGCTCGACGGAGACGTGGGCCTCCAGCGAGGGCAGGTCGCGCGTGCGGCGCTCCTCGTCGACCCACGTGATCATGTAGGCGGCGAAGTAGATGACCTTTTCGAGGTCCTTCGGGGCGAGGTCGAGCAGGTAACCCAGACGGCTCGGGACGCCCTTGAAGTACCAGATGTGGGTGACGGGAGCGGCCAGCTCGATGTGGCCCATCCGCTCACGGCGCACCTTGGCGCGGGTGACCTCGACGCCACAGCGCTCACAGATGATGCCCTTGAAGCGGACGCGCTTGTACTTGCCGCAGTAGCACTCCCAGTCCCGGGTCGGACCGAAGATCTTCTCGCAGAAGAGTCCGTCCTTTTCGGGCTTCAGGGTGCGGTAGTTGATGGTCTCCGGCTTCTTGACCTCGCCGTGGGACCACTGACGGATGTCGTCAGCAGTGGCGAGGCCGATCCGCAGCTCGTCGAAGAAGTTGACGTCGAGCACTTGTCGTCAATCCCTCTTTCAGGGTCGTGTCTTCGGGTCTGACTGGGGGTCCGGGGAGAGGCCGGGGCGGGTGCGTACGTGCCGCCCCGGCCAGACCCGTCAGACCTCTTCGACGCTGCTCGGCTCGCGCCGCGACAGGTCGATGCCGAGCTCCTCCGCAGCGCGGAAGACGTCCTCGTCGGTGTCGCGCATCTCGATGGACATGCCGTCGCTGGACAGCACCTCCACGTTGAGGCACAGGGACTGCATCTCCTTGATGAGCACCTTGAAGGACTCGGGGATGCCGGGCTCGGGGATGTTCTCGCCCTTGACGATGGCCTCGTAGACCTTCACGCGGCCGGTGACGTCGTCGGACTTGATGGTCAGCAGCTCCTGGAGGGCGTACGCGGCGCCATAAGCCTCCAGCGCCCACACCTCCATCTCTCCGAAGCGCTGGCCACCGAACTGAGCCTTACCGCCCAGCGGCTGCTGGGTGATCATCGAGTACGGGCCGGTGGACCGGGCGTGCAGCTTGTCGTCCACCAGGTGGTGCAGCTTGAGGATGTACATGAAGCCGACCGAGATCGGGTCCGGGAACGGCTCGCCGGAGCGGCCGTCGAAGAGCCGGGCCTTACCGGACGACTGGACCAGGCGGTCCCCGTCGCGGTTCGGGATCGTCGACTCGAAGAGACCGGCGATCTCGTCCTCACGGGCACCGTCGAAGACCGGGGTCGCGACGTTGGTGCCGGGCTGGACCTCGTCGGCGCCGATCGCCTGCAGCCGCTGCATCCACTCCTCGGAGCCCTCGACCTTCCAGCCGCGGGAGGCCAGCCAGCCGAGGTGGATCTCCAGGACCTGTCCCGGGTTCATTCGGGACGGGACACCCAGCGGGTTGAGGATGATGTCGACCGGGGTGCCGTCCTCCAGGAACGGCATGTCCTCGACCGGCAGGATCTTCGAGATGACGCCCTTGTTGCCGTGGCGGCCGGCGAGCTTGTCACCGTCGGTGATCTTGCGCTTCTGCGCCACGTAGACGCGGACCAGCTGGTTCACGCCGGGGGGCAGCTCGTCGCCCTCTTCGCGGTCGAAGACGCGGACGCCGATGACCTTGCCGATCTCGCCGTGCGGCACCTTCAGCGAGGTGTCACGGACCTCACGGGCCTTCTCGCCGAAGATCGCGCGCAGCAGGCGCTCCTCCGGGGTCAGCTCGGTCTCACCCTTCGGGGTGACCTTGCCGACCAGGATGTCCCCGGCCACGACCTCGGCGCCGATGCGGATGATGCCGCGCTCGTCGAGGTCGGCCAGGACCTCCTCGGAGACGTTCGGGATGTCCCGGGTGATCTCCTCGGGGCCGAGCTTGGTGTCCCGGGCGTCGACCTCGTGCTCCTCGATGTGGATCGAGGAGAGGACGTCGTCCTGCACCAGCCGCTGGCTGAGGATGATCGCGTCCTCGTAGTTGTGGCCCTCCCACGGCATGAACGCGACGAGCAGGTTCTTGCCGAGCGCCATCTCGCCGTCCTCGGTGGACGGGCCGTCGGCCAGGACCTGGCCGGTGATGACGCGGGCGCCCTCATCGACGACGACCTTCTGGTTGAAGGAGGTGCCCTGGTTGGAGCGGGAGAACTTGGCGATCCGGTACGTGGTGTAGGTGCCGTCGTCGTTGGCCACCGTCACGTAGTCGGCGGAGACCTCCTGGACGACACCGTCCTTGTCGGCCTTGATGACGTCACCGGCGTCGACCGCGCAGCGGTACTCCATGCCGGTGCCGACCAGCGGGGACTCCGCCTTGATCAGCGGCACGGCCTGACGCATCATGTTCGAGCCCATGAGCGCGCGGTTGGCGTCGTCGTGCTCGAGGAAGGGGATCATGGCGGTCGCGACCGACACCATCTGGCGCGGCGAGACGTCCATGTAGTCGACCTCGGAGCCGGGCACGTAGTCGACCTCGCCGCCACGGCGGCGGACCAGGACGCGGTTCTCGGCGTACGTGTTGTCCTCGGCCAGCGGCGCGTTCGCCTGGGCGATGACGAAGCGGTCTTCCTCATCGGCGGTGAGGAAGTCCACCTTGTCGGTGACGACACCCTCGTGGACCTTGCGGTACGGGGTCTCGACGAAGCCGAAGGCGTTGACCCGGCCGTAGGAGGCGAGCGAGCCGATCAGACCAATGTTCGGTCCTTCCGGCGTCTCAATGGGGCACATGCGGCCGTAGTGCGAGGGGTGCACGTCACGGACCTCGAACCCGGCCCGCTCACGGCTCAGACCACCCGGGCCCAGCGCCGACAGACGGCGCTTGTGGGTCAGGCCCGACAGCGGGTTGGTCTGGTCCATGAACTGCGACAGCTGGCTGGTGCCGAAGAACTCCTTGATGGAGGCGACGACCGGCCGGATGTTGATCAGGGTCTGCGGCGTGATCGCCTCGACGTCCTGGGTGGTCATCCGCTCGCGGACGACGCGCTCCATACGGGCGAGACCGGTGCGGACCTGGTTCTGGATCAGCTCGCCGACGTTCCGCAGGCGGCGGTTGCCGAAGTGGTCGATGTCGTCGGTCTCGACGACGATCATGTCGCCGGCCTCGCCGACCGTCTCGGTCTCCCCGGCGTGCAGCTTGACCAGGTACTTGATGGTCGCGATGACGTCGTCGGTGGTCAGCACGCCGGCGTCGAGGGGGGCGTCCGCGCCGAGCTTCTTGTTGACCTTGTAGCGGCCGACCTTGGCGAGGTCGTAGCGCTTCGGGTTGAAGTACAGGTTCTCCAGCAGCGTCTGCGCGGCCTCACGCGTCGGCGGCTCGCCCGGGCGCAGCTTGCGGTAGATGTCGAGCAGCGCGTCGTCCTGGCCCTGGGTGTGGTCCTTCTCCAGGGTGGCGCGCATGGACTCGTACTCGCCGAACTCCTCGAGGATCTGCTCGGTGGTCCAGCCGAGCGCCTTGAGCAGGACGGTGACGGACTGCTTGCGCTTGCGGTCGATGCGGACGCCGACCATGTCGCGCTTGTCGATCTCCATCTCCAGCCAGGCACCCCGGGACGGGATGATCTTGGCCGAGAAGATGTCCTTGTCGGACGTCTTGTCGATGGAGGAGTCGAAGTACACACCCGGCGAGCGGACCAGCTGCGAGACGACGACACGCTCGGTGCCGTTGATGCAGAAGGTGCCCTTCGGCGTCATGAGCGGGAAGTCGCCCATGAAGACCGTCTGGGACTTGATCTCGCCGGTCTCGTTGTTGGTGAACTCGGCGGTGACGAAGAGCGGCGCGGCGAACGTGAAGTCGCGCTCCTTGCACTCGTCGATCGAGTTCTTCGGCGGCTCGAAGCGGTGATCACGGAAGGTCAGGGACATCGACCCGGAGAAGTCCTCGATCGGGGAGATCTCCTCGAAGATCTCTTCCAGACCGGACTTGGTGGGGACGTCCTGACCGCTGTCCAGCGCAGCCTCGACGCGAGCCTTCCAGGCGGCATTGCCGAGCAGCCAATCGAAGCTCTCGGTCTGCAGTGCAAGGAGGTTCGGAACCTCGAGAGGCTCCTTGATCTTCGCAAAGGAGATGCGCAGCGGGGCGGTGCTGGCGCCATTGTTCGTATTGGCAGTCGAGGCGTTGCGCGAGGCGGCCAAGAGGGGGTCCTTCCGAGGGCTCGGACTCACTACGCGCGTACCGGTCCCACCGCGAACCCATGGATGAAATCCCCTGTCAGGGCGGTTTCATCGGCAGTGCTCAAAGGTGGGTATGCCCCTGGTGACGGGCAGGGAGCAGCTAACAGGCAGCGCAAAGGGTCAGTGTAGCCACTTGGCACACTGATGTCCAGCGCCGAGTTTCTGAGACCGGCAGCGCCAATCTCTCCCTCCGGTGAGGGGGCACGCCCCTCGTTGTCCTTCACCCGCCTGATCGGCAGCCCGCGCTTCGCCAGCGCATATCGATACTGCCCGCTTCGCCGACGATCCATGCCTCGGACTTACGGATCGGTGTGACGTCGCGTCCCGAGAATTGCGCGCTGCGTGCCGTTCGTCAAGGCCCCCCACTCCGCCGAGATCGTCACAGGGCGTGGCGACGGGCAACGAAGATCACCATACCTGCCGGAACCGGAAAGTCAGCGTAGCCGTCACAAGAACACCGAAGGGCGACCACCCCAACGGGTGATCGCCCTCACGGCACAGCGGGTCATCCGACCCGTGAGATCACTTGACCTCGACGGAGGCGCCGGCGCCCTTGAGGGACTCGGCGGCCTTCTCCGCGGCCTCCTTGCTGACCTTCTCGAGGACCGGCTTCGGGGTGCCGTCGACGAGGTCCTTGGCCTCCTTCAGGCCCAGAGAGGTCAGCTCACGCACGACCTTAATGACCTGGATCTTCTTGTCGCCGGCGCCGGTGAGCACGACGTCGAACTCGTCCTGCTCCTCCTCGGCCTCGGCGGCGGCCGGGGCACCCGGGGCACCGGCGGCGACGACGGCGGCCGGGGCGGCGGCGGTGACGTCGAACTTCTCCTCGAAGGCCTTCACGAACTCGGAGAGCTCGATGAGGGTCATCTCCTCGAACTGCGCGAGCAGGTCGTCCTGGGTGAGCTTCGCCATGATGGCGGTCCTTCCACTAGTTCGGCAGGTGCCGGATGAAAATGGTGGCGGGCTTCTTCCGGGCCCGCTGCGACCGGGGCCGAGTTACTCGGCGGCCTCGGCCTCGGCGGGAGCCGGCTCGCCGGCACCGCCCTGCTCGTCAACCTTGGCCCGAAGCGCCTCCGCGGTGCGGATGAACTTCGAGAGCGGGGCCTGGAAGAGCGCGGCAGCCTGAGACTGCTTGGCCTTCATGGCGCCCGCCAGCTTGGAGAGCAGCACCTCGCGGGACTCGAGGTCCGCGAGCTTCTTGATCTCGTCGGCGGACAACGCCTTGCCGTCAAGGACACCGCCCTTGATGACGAGAGCGGGGTTGTCCTTGGCGAAGTCACGGAGACCCTTCGCCGCCTCGACCGGGTCACCGGTCACGAAGGCGACGGCCGACGAACCTGTGAACAGGTCGTCGATCTGGTTGATCCCGGCCTCGTTGGCCGCGATCTTGGTCAGCGTGTTCTTCACCACACGGTACTGGGCGTTCTCACCGAGCGAACGGCGCAGCTCCTTGAGCTGCGCGACGGTGAGACCGGTGTACGCGGTCACAACGGCGCCGTTCGAGGTGCTGAACTTCTCCCGCATCTCGTCGACGGCGTCGACCTTGTCGGGACTCGCCATGAGCCTCGGCCTCCTTCCGGGTGATGAGGACCGCAACGGCCTGAAGGAAGGAGGCTGAACAACACGAAAACGCCCCGGCGCAGGCGCACGGGGCGTGACTCGACCGCACGGACCAACGGCCCGTTCGGGAGTTCTCACCACAGTCACCTGCGCGGGTCGTCCGCAGCTAGCGGATCCTTCAGCCGCCGTCTCCCCTTGCGGAGACACAGCGACAACCAGCGGTCTTTGGCTTCTGCAGCAGATTACGCGAACGGGCCTCGGCCGGGCAAATCAGCTACTGCTGCGTCCCCTGCAGCTCCTGGAAGTCCACGGTCTCCGAGGCCGCCGGCTCCTCGACCGTGACCTTGGTGCCGTAGTCCGAGTAGAAGACCGTCGAGTCGTAGACGCCGTTCTTGCTCTTGGCCTGCTCACGCTTCTTGACCAGCAGGTTCTTGCTGTCGATCCACAGATCGATGGTCTCGGTCTTCATGCCGGACTGCTCCATCTGCCGCTGCAGGGCGTCCAGGTCCGACTGGCTCAGGTCCTTGGACTGCATCTTGGCCAGCTCGGAGACCTCGACCGTGCCGGTGTAGTGCGTGGCCTCGGCGCCCTTGACGCTCTCCGAGCCGACCTTCTTCACCTTGCCCGAGGCCATCAGCAGCTGCACCGAGCGCGACGGGTTGTTGTTCTGCATCTGGTCCTTGAGGAAGGCCCCGGAGGCGCCCGTCTGCTTGGCGAAGGCGTCGTAGTCGTACTTGATCCAGCTCTTGCCGCTGGTGGCCTGCGGCGGGAAGCTCTGGCCCAGGTTCACGAACATCGCGTCCGGCGTGTAGCGGGCCTTCATGGGCGCCGCGCCGCCCCCGGGAGTGGAGGAGCTGGCGCCGCCCTTCTGGGTGAGGACCATGGTGGCGCGCATGCCGTCGGACCAGTCCATCGAGCCGTTCATGTCCATGTTCATGGGACCGTTCTGGGTGCTGCCCTCGACCTTGGCCGAGTGCTGCTGGTCCGTACGCTGCGAGGCGAGCTTCAGCGCCGCCAGCGGACTGCCCACCGACTGGCCGCCGTTGCCGCCCTTGTCGCCCGCCTTGTCGTCACTGGACTTGCTGTCGCTCCCGCACGCGGTGAGCCCGGCCATCAGAACAACGCCACAGGCCGCGATCACGCATCGCACGCCCATATGAGTACCGCGCACGGTTCCCCCTGATTTTTCTTTTACGACTGTCGGTTCATGACCCTACCGAGGGGGTCACCGACGTCAACGCGCCGGGCCCCCGCACCTTTCACGAGGTGCGGGGGCCCGGCGGTTCCAGTCAGGGGGAGGCTCAGACGGCCTCTTCCTCGACCAGCAGGTTGCGCGTGCGGTTGGCGTCCAGCGGGATGCCGGGGCCCATCGTCGTGCTCAGGCTCGCCTTCTTGATGTAGCGGCCCTTCGCGGCGGACGGCTTGAGACGGTTGATCTCCTCGAGCGCCGCGGCGTAGTTCTCCACCAGCTGCGCCTCACCGAACGACACCTTGCCGATGATGAAGTGCAGGTTGGAGTGCTTGTCGACGCGGAACTCGATCTTGCCGCCCTTGATGTCCGTGACGGCCTTGGCCACGTCCGGGGTGACGGTGCCGGTCTTCGGGTTCGGCATCAGACCACGCGGACCGAGCACCCGGCCGAGGCGGCCGACCTTGCCCATGAGGTCCGGGGTGGCGACGACGGCGTCGAAGTCCAGGCGACCCTTGGACACCTCGTCGATCAGCTCGTCGGAGCCGACGATGTCGGCGCCCGCGGCCTCCGCGGCCGCAGCACGGTCACCGGTCGCGAAGACCAGGACCCGGGCGGTCTTACCGGTGCCGTGCGGCAGGTTCACGGTGCCGCGGACCATCTGGTCGGCCTTGCGCGGGTCGACGCCCAGGCGCATGGCGACCTCGACGGTCGCGTCGAACTTGCTCGGGGAGGTGTCCTTGGCGAGACGGACGGCCTCGAGCGGGGCGTACACGCGCTCCCGGTCGATCTTGGCGTCCGCAGCGCGGAGGGACTTGCTGCGCTTGCTCAACTCTGCTCCTGAGATATGAGTTCGGAGTCGTGGTCCGGACCGCGCATTGGTCCTGCCACGGTGGTGCTACGGGGTGGCTGTCAGCCCTCGACCGTGATGCCCATGGAACGGGCGGTGCCGGCGATGATCTTCTCGGCGGCGTCCAGGTCGTTGGCGTTCAGGTCGGGCATCTTGGTGGTGGCGATGTCGCGGACCTGGTCGCGGGTGATCTTGGCGACCTTGGTCTTGTGCGGCTCGCCGGAGCCCTTCTCCACGCCCGCGGCCTTGAGGATCAGCTTCGCGGCCGGCGGAGTCTTGGTGATGAAGGTGAAGGAACGGTCTTCGTAGACCGTGATCTCCACCGGCACGACCATGCCACGCTGCGACTCGGTCGCGGCGTTGTAGGCCTTGCAGAACTCCATGATGTTGACGCCGTGCTGACCCAGCGCGGGGCCGACCGGCGGGGCCGGGTTCGCGGCGCCGGCCTGGATCTGGAGCTTGATCAGCCCCGTGACCTTCTTCTTCTTGGGAGGCATGCTCTCTCCGGGTCCTAGTGAGAGGTGGTCCGCCTCCGTTCCGGTCATCCGGATGGAGGCATACCGCACAACGATAACGGGTATGGATGCGCGGCTTAAAACCGAGCAGGTCAGACGGGCCCCGGAAGGGCCCGTCTGACCTGTCGGAAGGGTGGGGGAAGAAGCGTCAGTTCTTCTGGATCTGGTCGAAGCTCAGCTCGACCGGGGTCTCCCGGCCGAAGATCTCGACCAGGCCCTTGACCTTCTTCGAGTCGGCGTTGATCTCGTTGATCGTGGCCTGCAGCGTGGCGAACGGGCCGTCGGTGACGGTGACGGAGTCGCCGACCTCGAAGTCCAGCACCTGGACCTCGACCTTGCGGCTGGGCGCCGGGGCGCCGCCCTCTTCGGCGGTGGCCTTGGCGGCCTTCTCCTCGGCCTCCGGGGCGAGCATCTTGACGATCTCGTCCAGGGTCAGCGGGTACGGGTCGTAGGCGTTGCCCACGAAGCCGGTGACGCCGGGGGTGTTCCGCACGACGCCCCAGGACTCGTTCGTCAGGTCCATGCGCACCAGCACATAGCCCGGGAGCTTGTTCTGGCGGACGTTCTTGCGCTCGCCGTTCTTGATCTGGACGATCTCTTCTTCGGGGACCTCGGCCTGGTAGATGAAGTCCTCGACGTTCAGCGAGACGGCACGCTGCTCCAGGTTGGCCTTCACGCGCTTCTCGTAGCCCGCGTAGGTGTGGATCACGTACCACTCGCCGGGCAGCCCGCGCAGCTCCTCGCGGAGCGCCTCGACCGGGTCGACGTCGACCTCGACCTCGGCGGCCTCCGCGGTCTCGTCCTCGGCGACCTCGACGACGGCCTCGGCCTCGTCCTCGACGTGCAGCGCGGCCTCCTCGGCGGGCTCGCCCGCCGCGGCGTCAGCGGCCTCAGCCTGGTCGGAGTCCGCCGCCTCGACGATGTCGAGCTCGTCCTCACGGGACTCGACGGGCTCGGCGGCGTCGTTCAGGTTCGGGTCAGACACGGTGGCTGCTTCTTCCTGGCTTCAAGGGGTGGAACGTGCGAAAGGGCGCTGCCGGGACACGGCCGCCCTCCGCGGGATCTCAGCCAAAGACGTACTTGATGGCGTTGTTGAACCCATAGTCAATCACGGTCACGATGCCAATCATGATCAGCACGAAGACGATCACCACGCTGGTGTACGTCGACAGCTGGCTGCGCGTGGGCCAGACGACCTTGCGCAGCTCGGCGATGATCTGGCGGTAGAACAGCGCGAGGCGGCCGAACGGCCCCTTCTTCGCGCGCTTGCCACCACGGCGGCCCTTCTTGGTCGCCACCTCGTCCTCGTCGGGACGACCGCTCTCAGGCGTCGCGGTGGAGCCAAGGGCTTCCGTCACTCGTCCTCACCTGAATCCGGGTCGTGGCCGTGCCGCGTCCGGCCCGGCCGCACAGCGGTGCTTGTCCTTGCGTACGCATGCACGCACCCTGACGATCAAGTGCGTGTAGCAGGGCCGGAGGGACTTGAACCCCCAACCGCTGGTTTTGGAGACCAGTGCTCTACCAATTGAGCTACGACCCTTTGCGGCAACCCCCAACCTACCGCATCCATCCCGCTGCACGGAGTGTGCGGGTCGGATACGTCTGTTGAGCGGCCAACGACGGTTGAGTGTACGTGCTTGACGGCCAGGCGTCGAACGAGAAGCGCCCGCGCCCTTCGGTCAGCTTTCCACTCGGCTTCCGCTCGGGTTTCGGCAGGGGACTTGTGTGAGTCTCGTTAAACCCGTGTACCGCCCTTTTCGCCCGTCTGCGACGATGCCTCTATGACCGCTGCTACTCCCCCAGTACAGTCCCCGACCGACCGACGGGTGTCGGCCCGGATCGGTTCCATCTCCGAGTCCGCCACCCTCGCCGTCGACGCCAAGGCCAAGGCCCTCAAGGCCGCCGGGCGCCCGGTGATCGGCTTTGGCGCGGGCGAGCCGGACTTCCCGACGCCCGACTATGTCGTCGAGGCGGCGGTGGCGGCTTGCCGTGACCCCAAGTTCCACCGGTACACCCCGGCCGGCGGGCTTCCCGAGCTGAAGGCCGCCATCGCCGCCAAGACGCTGCGCGACAGCGGCTACGAGGTCGAGGCGTCCCAGATCCTGGTGACCAACGGGGGCAAGCAGGCGATCTACGAGGCGTTCGCCGCGATCGTCGACCCGGGCGACGAGGTCATCGTCCCCGCGCCGTACTGGACCACCTACCCGGAGTCGATCCGGCTGGCCGGCGGTGTCCCGGTGGACGTCGTCGCGGACGAGACGACCGGCTACCGCGTCTCCGTCGAGCAGCTGGAGGCCGCCCGCACCGAGCACACCAAGGTGCTGGTCTTCGTCTCGCCGTCCAACCCGACCGGCGCGGTCTACAGCCGCGAGCAGATCGAGGAGATCGGCCGCTGGGCCGCCGAGCACGGGCTGTGGGTGCTCACCGACGAGATCTACGAGCACCTGGTCTACGGCGACGCGACGTTCCACTCGCTGCCGGTGGTGGTGCCCGAGCTGCGCGACAAGTGCGTCGTGGTCAACGGTGTCGCGAAGACGTACGCGATGACCGGCTGGCGGGTCGGCTGGATCATCGGCCCGAAGGACGTGGTGAAGGCCGCGACCAACCTCCAGTCGCACGCCACGTCCAATGTGAGCAACGTCGCGCAGGCCGCCGCCCTGGCCGCCGTCTCCGGTGACCTCGACGCCGTCGCCACGATGCGCGAGGCGTTCGACCGCCGTCGCCGCACCATCGTGCGCATGCTCAACGAGATCGACGGCATCGAATGCCCGGAGCCGGAGGGCGCGTTCTACGCCTACCCGTCGGCGAAGGGGCTGCTCGGCAAGGAGATCCGCGGCAAGCGGCCGCAGACCACCGTCGAGCTGGCCGCGCTGATCCTGGAAGAGGCCGAGGTCGCCGTGGTGCCGGGTGAGGCGTTCGGCACACCGGGCTATCTGCGGCTGTCCTACGCACTGGGCGACGAGGACCTCGTCGAGGGCATCTCGCGGGTCCAGAAGCTGCTGGCGGAGGCGCGCGCTTAAGCGCCTCCCCCATGAGAGCGGGCGCCCGGCCACGGCTGGGCGCCCGCTCTCGTTCGGGCCCGGTCCGGACTCGGATTCATGTACGGGCAAGCCCACGTTCGGCGAAAGCGGTACCGGCGGCTCCGGACGTGCGGCAAAATCTGCAGATGGCACGCGATGTACATCTGCTCCCCAAGGCGCATCTGCATCTGCACTTCACCGGCTCGATGCGCCCCGGCACGCTCCTCGAACTCGCCGACAAATACGGCGTCCACCTGCCCGAGGCGCTGAGCGGCGGCGAGCCGCCGAGACTGCGGGCGACCGATGAGCGCGGCTGGTTCCGCTTCCAGCGGCTGTACGACATCGCGCGGTCGTGTCTGCGGGAGCCCGAGGACATCCAGCGGCTGGTGCGCGAGGCCGCCGAGGAGGACGTCGCGGACGGCTCCGGCTGGCTGGAGATCCAGGTCGACCCCACCTCGTACGCCCCGCGCCTGGGCGGGCTGATCCCGGCCCTGGAGATCATCCTCGACGCGGTCGAAAGCGCCTCCCGGGACACCGGGCTCGGGATACGGGTCCTGGTCGCCGCGAACCGGATGAAGCACCCCCTGGAGGCCCGCACCCTGGCCCGGCTCGCGGTGCGCTTCGCGGACCGCGGGGTGGTCGGCTTCGGGCTCTCCAACGACGAACGGCGCGGTTTCGCCCGCGACTTCGACCGCGCCTTCGCCATCGCCCGGGACGGCGGGCTGCTCGCCGCCCCGCACGGCGGCGAGCTGTCCGGGCCGGGCAGCGTCCGCGACTGCCTGGACGACCTCGTCGCGGCCCGGGTGGGCCACGGGGTGCGTGCGGCCGAGGACCCGCGGCTGCTCGCCCGGCTGGCCGACCGCGGGGTGACCTGCGAGGTGTGCCCGTCCTCCAACGTCGCGCTCGGGGTCTACGAGAAGCCCGAGGACGTACCCCTGCGCACCCTGTACGAGGCCGGGGTGCCGATGGCGCTGGGCGCCGACGACCCGCTGCTGTTCGGGTCGCGGCTGGCGGCCCAGTACCAGCTGGCGCGCGAGCACCACGGGTTCAGCGACGAGGAACTGGCCGAGCTGGCGCGGCAGTCGGTGCGGGGGTCGGCGGCGCCGGAGGATGTGCGGGGGCAGCTGCTGGCCGGGATCGACGGGTGGCTGGCGGGTTGAGGAGACCACTTCCGAAAATTCGGAGGTGGCTTCGCGGCTACAGGCTCACGCCCACCGTCACCGGCTCGTTGACCAGCCGTACGCCGAACGCCTCCTCGACCCCGGCCACCACCTCGCGGGCCAGCGCCAGCAGGTCCTCGGTGGTGGCCTCGCCGCGGTTGGTGAGGGCGAGGGTGTGCTTGGTGGAGATGCGGGCCGGGCCGGTGCCGTAGCCCTTGGTGAAGCCCGCCTTGTCGATCAGCCAGGCCGCGGAGGTCTTGATCCGCCCCTCCCCCGCCGGGAAGGCGGGCGGGGCGATGTCGGTGCCGAGGCGGTCGGCGACGCGGGCCAGGAAGGCCTCGTACGCGCTCTCGGTCAGCACCGGGTTGGTGAAGAACGATCCCGCGGACCAGGTGTCGTGGTCCTCGGGGTCGAGCACCATGCCCTTGCCCGCGCGCAGCGACAGCACGGTCCGGCGGGCGGTGTCGGCGGGCACCCGGTCGCCCACCTCGACGCCGAGCACCCGGGCGGTCTCGGCGTACTTGATGGGCGCGGACGCCCCGCCCGCGTCCTCCAGCTCGAAGCGGACCCGCAGCACCACGTGGCGGTCCGGCTCGGCCTTGAAGCGGCTGTGGCGGTAGGAGAAGTCGCAGTCGGCGGCGGAGATCGTCACCACGGCGTCCTCGCGGCGGTCGTAGGCGACCACCTCGCTGAGGGTGGCGGAGACCTCCTGACCGTACGCCCCGACGTTCTGTATCGGCGTCGCGCCCGCGGAGCCGGGGATTCCGGCCAGGCACTCGATCCCGGCGAGGCCCGCCTCGACCGTACGGGCCACCGCGGCGGACCAGTTCTCGCCCGCGGCCAGCTCCAGCCGGGTGCCGTCGAGGATGAAGCCGGTGGTCGCGATGTGCAGGGCCGTGCCGTCGAAGCCCTTGTCCGCGATGACCAGGTTGCTGCCGCCGCCGATCAGCAGCAGCGGGGTGCCGGTCGCGTCGGCCTCGCGGACCGCGGCGATCACCTCGTCGTCCGTGGTGGCCGTGATCAGCCGGGTGGCCGGGCCGCCGAGGCGGAAGGTGGTGAGGGGGGCGAGGGGGGCGTCATGGAGTTCCTGCACGCGCTCCAGAGTACGGGGGCGCCCCCGGCGCGGTGCCGGGGGCGGTGCGGCGTGGACGCGAGGGCCCCGCCGGACAGGGCCTAGGCGAGACGGACGACGGCGCGGGCCATGCCCAGCACCTTCTGGCCCTCGCTGGTCGCCGTGATGTCCACCCGGACGGTGCGGGCCTCGTCGTCCAGCTTGGCGGCGACCTTGGCGGCGACCTCGATGAGCGCGCCCTTGTCGTCGTTCGGGACGACGACCGGCTTGGTGAAGCGCACGCCGTAGTCGGCGACGGTCCCGGGGTCACCGGTCCAGTCGGTCACCACACGGATCGCCTCGGCCATGGTGAACATGCCGTGGGCGATGACGTCGGGGAGGCCGACCTCCTTGGCGAACTTCTCGTTCCAGTGGATCGGGTTGAAGTCGCCCGAGGCACCGGCGTACCGGATCAGGTCGGCGCGGTTCACCGGGAAGATCTGCGCGGGAAGTTCGGTGCCGACCTCGACGGCGTCGTACGAGATCTTGGCGGTCATCTGCTGTCCTCCGCTTCGGCGGCGCGCGCCACCAGTTTCGTCATCGCGGTCACCACGTGCTCGCCCGCGGCGTCGCGCACCTCACCGCTGATCAGGATCACATCGTTGCCCGCGAGGGACTTGATGTCGTCGATCCTGGTGATGACGGTGAGCCGGTCGTCCGCCTCGATGGGCCGGGTGTACGTGAACTTCTGGTCGCCGTGCACCACCCGGTTGAAGTCCAGGCCCAGCTGCGGGTCGCCGACGACCAGGTGCCGTGCGGCCTTGAAGGTGATCGCGAAGACGAACGTGGGCGGGGCGATCACATCGGAGTAGCCGAGCGCCTTGGCCGCCTCCGGATCGGTGTAGACCGGATTGGTCTCGCCGATCGATTCGGCGAATTCGCGGATCTTCTCCCTGCCGACCTCATACGGGTCGGTGGGCGGGTAGGTCCGCCCGACGAAAGACGGATCAAGCGCCATCGCCTCGGCACCTCCTGCGGTTGATGACTAACGAAACGAGGCCACCCCCGCTAGTGGGGGCGGCCTCGAATGAGAGTTTATTGCTATCGCGTCTCGCGGTGCGCGGTGTGCGCGTTGCAACGCGGGCAGTGCTTCTTGATCTCAAGACGATCCGGGTCGTTACGCCGGTTCTTCTTGGTGATGTAGTTCCGCTCCTTGCACTCCACGCAGGCCAGCGTGATCTTCGGGCGGACGTCGGTGGCAGCCACGTTGAGTGCTCCTTGACGAACGGATAGGACAGAAGAACGCAGTAAAGAGTAGCCGACCGGAGGACCGACCCCACAATCGGCTACTGTGTGTAGCGGTGACCGGACTTGAACCGGTGACACAGCGATTATGAGCCGCTTGCTCTACCGACTGAGCTACACCGCTTCGATGTGATCAGGACCCCGTCCAACCGGAGTCGAACGGGATACCTCGCACATCAGAGCCCCAATACGGAATCGAACCGTAGACCTTCTCCTTACCATGGAGACGCTCTGCCGACTGAGCTATTGGGGCGAGCGATGAAGACATTACACGCTCGGCCGCCGAAGGTGAAATCCGTATCGGCCCAGGGCGATCGCGTGCGACACAGCGTGCTCACGCACCACCTCACGCACCACACCGGTACGACTATTCGGCTCCTCCGCGAAGCCGTCGCCGCCTGGTCCTAGGCTCGGGTCGCCCCGAGTGATCTTGCGCCGCCCCAGGAGTGCGATGCCCGAGAGCCAGCCGCCCGAGAGCCATCAGCAGCAGCCCTCCGGCAACGACGGCGGGGCGACCGGCGGCCCCACCGCGCTGGTCCTCGGCGGCGCCCGGCTCGCCGACGGCCGAACGGTGGACGTACGGCTCAGCGGCGGGCGGATCGAGGCGGTCGGCACGACCGGGAGCCTGGTCCCCGGGCCGCGGCTCGACCTCGGCGGCTATCTGCTGCTCCCGGCCCCCGCCGAACCGCACGCGCACTGCGACACCGCCCTGACGGCCGACATCGCGGGCCCCGTCCCGGACGCCGCCGAGGACGTCCAGCGCCGCACCACCGAGGCCGCCCTGCTGCACCTCGGCCACGGGGCGACCGCCGTGCGCACCCATGTGCGGATCGGCGGGGTGCACGGTCTGCGCTCCCTGGAGGCGGTCCTGGAGGCCCGGCACAGCCTGCGCGGACTCATCGACCTCGGCGCGGTCGCGGTGGCGCGGGTGCTGACCGGGGCGGCCGGGGCGGACGGGCTCGCGATGCTGCGGGACGCCGTACGGATGGGCGCCTCCGCCATCGGCGGCTGCCCCGACCTCGACCCCGACCCGACCGGTCACGCCGAGGCCCTCCTCGACCTCGCCGCCCGCACCGGCTGCGCCGTCGACCTCCACACGGACGGTGACGACCCGGCCCGGCTGGCCCGGCTCGCGGCGATGGCCGGGGGCCTGCGGCCCGGCGTCACCATCGGCCCCTGCGGCGGGCTGGCCCGGCTGCCCCGGGACGTCGCGGGGCGGATCGCCGACCGGCTCGCGGCCGCGGGCGTCACCGTGGTCTGCCTGCCGCAGGGCGACTGCGTCGGGCTGGAGGATCGGGGCGAGCAGGGGGCGCGCGTGGCCGGGTGCGCGCCGGTGCGGCTGCTGCGGGCCGCGGGCGTCCGGGTGACCGCCGGGAGCGGCGCCCTGCGCGACACCGTGAACCCGGTGGGGCGCGGCGATCCCCTGGAGGCCGCCTACTTGCTCGCCTCCCGGGGCGAACTGGGGCCTGCGGAGGCCTACGACGCGGTCTGCGCCCGGGCACGGGCCGCGCTGGGGCTGCCCGAGGTGCGGGTGGAGGCCGGGTTCCCCGCGGAGCTGCTGGCGGTGCGGGGCGACGGGCTCGCGGGGGTGCTGTCGCTCGCGTACAGCCGGGTCGTGGTGCACGACGGGCGGGTGGTCGCCCGCACCAGCGCGGTCCGGGAGTACTGCGACTCGGCCGCCGCGGTCGCCCTCGACCTCCCCCGCCAGTCCCGCCCCCGGTCCCGCCCTCCGGACGGCGACGCGCAGGCGTAGCCCAAGCGGCGTACGGTCGGGATCATGCGCATTGTCATCGCTGGTGGACATGGACAGATCGCGCTGCGGCTGGAGCGGCTGCTCTCCGCGCGCGGAGACGAAGTGGCGGGCATCATCCGCAAGCCGGAACAGGCGGGCGACCTGCTGGCGGCGGGCGCCGAACCCGTCGTCTGCGACCTCGAATCGGCCTCCGTGGACGACGTGGCCAAGCACTTGGAGGGCGCGGACGCGGCGGTCTTCGCCGCCGGTGCGGGTCCCGGCAGCGGGGCCGCCCGCAAGGAGACCGTCGACCGCGGGGCCTCGGTGCTGTTCGCGGACGCGGCCGAGCGGGCGGGCGTACGGCGGTTCCTCACCGTGTCCGCGATGGGCGCGGGGCACGAGCCCCCGCCCGGTACGGACCCGGTCTTCGCCGCCTACCTGCGCGCGAAGGGGGCCGCGGACGACGACGTCCGGGCGCGCGGCGCCCTCGACTGGACCGTGCTGCGCCCGGGGCGCCTCACCGATGGCCCGGGTACGGGTCTGGTGCGGCTGGCCGAGCACACCGGCCGGGACGAGGTGACCCGCGACGACGTGGCCGCCGTCCTGGCCGCCCTCCTCGACGAACCGCGTACGGCGGGCCGCACCCTGGAGCTGCTGGGCGGCTCCACGCCGGTGGCGGAGGCGGTGCGGGCGGCCGCGGACGGGGCCGTGGGCGGCTGACGGGTGCGGGGGCGGGGGCGGGGCGCCCCCGCCCGGCGTGCGGTCCGGTCCCGGCTCGCGCTGGGCAGGTGTCGGGCGGGGGCACAGCGCGAGCAGGTCGGGGGCCGGGTGTCCCCGGTTTCGGGGAGGGGCGGGGCAGGGGAGAGGAACCCGGCCCGGCGCCTGGTCAGACGCGGCGCCAGCGGGCCATGGCGAAGGAGAACACGCCGAACAGCGCCAGCCCCACCGCGACCGCCACCAGCAGCCACGGCCCGGCCGAGGTCGCGGCGAAGGTGCGCAGGGTGTCGTCGACGCCCTTGGCCCGGTCCGGGTCGTACCGTACGGCGGCCGAGACGGCGAAGCAGCCCGCCGCGGCGAACACGGCGCCGCGTGCCGCACCGCCGCACACGCCCAGGGCCTCGACGGCGCGTTCGGCCCGGCGGGGGATCCGGGAGAGCGCCAGGTGCTTGCGGAAGGTGCGCAGCAGGGCCCGTACGGCGATCCACACCCCGGCCCCGGCGACCACCGCACCGGCCAGGCCGACCAGCCACCGTCCCTCCGGCAGGGCTAGGGCGCGGGCCGTGACGTCCTGGGACTGGCGGTCGCTGGAGCCGCTGCCCGCTTCCCCGGCCGCGAAGGCGAGGACGGAGTAGGCGACGAAGGCGTAGAAGACCGCGCGGGCGGCGCCGGCGAGGCGCTTGGTGGCCTTGCGGCCGTCCGGCCCGGCGGCCCCGAAGACCGCCTCGGACAGCCGCCACAGCGCCATGCAGACCAGCCCGGCCCCGACGGCCCAGACCAGCGCCTCGCCGAACGGCTGCTGGGCGAGGATCTGGAGGGCCCCGCTCCGGTCGGCCTGTTTGCCGCCGTCGCCGAAGGCGATGCGCAGCGCGATGACGCCGACGAGCAGGTAGAGGACGCCGCGGGCGGTGAGGCCGCCGCGGGCCGCGGCCTCGATGGCGCGGTGCGGGGCTCCGGTGCGTGGTGCCGGTCCCAGTCCTCGTGCGATCGACGACACGTTCACCGTTTACCTCCGATGTCCGAACCCGGCCGCTGGTGCGGCGTTTGCCCCGGACGGGTCGGCGGAAACGGGAGCGGCCCTCTCTTGTTGCCTGAGGCGATCACCTCTACTGTGAATCTGACGGATCGTCAGATTATCGGGGAGATGAGGCCATGACGGGCGAGACGACCGGCGCGACCGAGCTGCCCATGGTCATCAGCGTGGACGACCATGTGATCGAGCCCGCCCATCTCTTCGAGACCTGGCTCCCGGCCAGGTACCGGGACCGCGGGCCGAAGCCGCTCACGGCCGGGATCGGGGAACTTGCGTACGTCGGCGGCAAGTACCGCATCACGACCGACCCGGACGGCCCGCTCACGGACTGGTGGGAGTACGAGGGCGGGCTGTTCCCGTACAAGCGGATCATCGCGGCCGTCGGCTTCTCGCGCGACGAGATGACCCTGGAGGGCATCACCCGTAAGCAGATGCGCCGCGGGTGCTGGGATCCCAAGGCCCGGATCGCGGACATGGAGATGAACCACGTCGAGGCGTCGCTGTGCTTCCCGACCTTCCCCCGCTTCTGCGGCCAGACGTTCGCCGAGGCGGACGACAAGGAGGTCGGGCTGGCCTGTGTGCGGGCGTACAACGACTGGATGGTGGAGGAGTGGTGCGGTGACAGCGGCGGGCGGCTGATCCCGCTGTGTCTGATCCCGCTGTGGGACGTCGAGCTGGCCGTACGGGAGATCCGCCGGAACGCGGCGCGGGGCGTGCGGGCGGTGACGTTCAGCGAGATCCCCACCTACCTCGGCCTGCCCAGCATCCACAGCGGCTACTGGGACCCGTTCTTCGCCGAGTGCGAGGCGACGGGGACGGTCGTGTGCATGCACATCGGCTCGTCCTCGCAGATGCCCGCCGCCTCCCCCGACGCCCCGCCCGCCGTGCAGGCGGCGCTGAGCTTCAACAACGCCATGGCCTCGATGACGGACTTCCTCTTCAGCGGCGTCCTGGTGAGGTTCCCGAGGCTGAAGCTCG
The DNA here is from genome assembly GCF_055591805.1 of Streptomyces sp. NPDC041200. Taxonomy (NCBI): domain Bacteria; kingdom Bacillati; phylum Actinomycetota; class Actinomycetes; order Kitasatosporales; family Streptomycetaceae; genus Streptomyces; species Streptomyces sp. NPDC041200. The sequence goes on from NZ_JBVIZF010000010.1 coordinate 107,101, forward strand.
CGTACGCCGAGGGCCAGATGGGCTGGATCCCCTACGCCCTGGAGCGCGCGGACGACGTATGGGAGGAACACCGGGCGTGGGGCGGCGTGCGGGACCTCATCCCGGAGCCGCCGTCCACGTACTACTACCGGCAGATCTACTGCTGCTTCTTCCGCGACCGGCACGGCGTCGCCTCGCTCGACACGGTCGGCGTGGACAACGCCACGTTCGAGACCGACTACCCGCACGTGGACTCCACCTGGCCGCACACCAAGCGGGTCGCGGCCGAGCATGTCGCGGGGCTGCCGCCGGAGACCACGTACAAGATCCTGCGCGGCAACGCGATCCGGATGCTGGAGCTGGACTTCGACAAAGCCGACAAGGACCGGACGGTCTGACGCCAAGATTCCGGCCATCATGGCCGGAATTCCGGGCGACCCTCTTGCCTTTCGGCGGCGGCGGCCATGGGATCGACGCATGTCTGAGCGTCAGCACGCCGCGCACCGCCCCCGTCCGCACACCCCACGGCGTTCGGCGCCGGTCCCTCCCCACGCGGGGACCGGTGCCGAACGGTGGGGCGGTGCCGATCCGCACCCCCCCGTTCGGGTGCGGATCTCGGGAGAGCTGCAGGGCTGTGATCCTGCCAGCTACGCGTTCCGCCGAGGAGATACCGGTTCGGGTGCACGGCCGTCGTCGCAGGTCATCCGTATAAAGTGAGTTTTCCGGTCCGGATATCCAGGCGTGGGGGAAGTAGGGAGTGGAGACCTTGAGTTCCGACTCAGGGGTACGCACGGCCTTCGCGGAACGTCTCGCGCTGCTGTACCGAGAGGCCGGCAACCCTCCCCTCAAGAGCGTGTCCGAGGCGGTCGTCCGGCTCCAGCGGGTCGACGAGCGGGGGCGGCCCGTACGGGTGTCCGCTCAGCGGATCAGCGACTGGCGGCGTGCCAAGAACGTACCCGCTCAGTTCGCTGCGCTCGCGGCGGTGTTGCACGTACTGATCCCCGACGCACGGCGGCTGCGGCCCGCGCCGGTGTCCACCGGCCTGTACGACATGGGCCAGTGGCAGCGCCTGTGGGAGCGCGCGGTGGCCGACCCGGTCGGGATGCGCCCCCCGGCAGCCGCGGACGAGGAGGTACGGCCCCCGGCCGACGCCCCGTCCGTCCCCGGCGCGGTGTGCCCGTACCGGGGGCTGGCCGCGTACCGGCAGCAGGACGCCCGGTGGTTCTTCGGCCGGGAGCGCAGCACGGAGGCGCTCGTCACCCAGCTGGGTGCGGCGGAGAAGACGGGCGGCCTGGTCATGCTCGTGGGCGCCTCGGGGGCGGGGAAGTCCTCGGTGCTGAACGCCGGCCTGGTGCCCGCGCTGGAGAACGGCGCGCTGGGTGGCGGGGACGGCCGGGCGCGGGAGGTCCTCCAGCTGGCGCCGGGCGGCGATCCGCTCGCGGAGCTGACCCGCCGCGTCCCCCAGCTCGCGGGCCTCGTCCGCACCGGGGAAGAGGCCGATACGCCGCGGTTCACGCGCGCGGTGCGGGAGGCCGTCACGGCGTGGGCGGAGCGTGAGACGTCCGCCGCGGCCCGTCCGGTCGTCATCGTGGACCAGTTCGAGGAGGCGTTCACCCTCGCCACCGACGAGGCGGACCGGCGTACGTTCATCCAGCTGCTGCACGCCGCGTGCTCGCCCGCCGGGCCCGGCGACCCGGCGCCCGTCCTCGTCGTCCTCGGCATACGCGCCGACTTCTACGAACAGTGCCTGGCGTACCCCGAACTGGCCGACGCGCTCCAGCACCGCCACATGGTGCTCGGCCCGCTGACCGCCGCCGAGCTGCGCGAGGCGGTGACCGGCCCGGCCAAGGCCGTGGGTCTGGAACTCGAACCCGGGCTGGCCGAGCTGATCGTCCGGGAGGTGAGCGCCGACGGCCCCCGGGGCACCTCTGACGCGGGCGTGCTGCCGCTGCTCTCGCACGCCCTGCTCGCCACCTGGCAGCGCCGCAAGGCGGGGCGGCTGACCCTGGCCGGCTACCGCGCGGCGGGCGGCATCCAGGGCGCGGTCGCCGCGACGGCCGAGCGGGCCTGGTCCGGCCTCGATCCCGCGGCGCGCACGGCCGCACGGCTCCTCCTGCTGCGGCTGGTGCGACTGGGCGAGGACACCCAGGCCACCCGCAGACGGGGGACGCGGCGCCAGCTGTCGGAGGAGTCGACGGAGCCCGGGAAGACGGAGGAATCGCTCGAAGCACTGGTCCGGGCCCGCCTGGTGACCCTCGACGCGGAGACCGTGGAGATCACCCACGAGGCGCTGCTGCACGCCTGGCCACGGCTGCGCGACTGGATCGACGAGGGCCGCAACGACCATCTGCTGCGCCAGCGCCTGGAGGAGGACGGCCGGGCCTGGGAGGGCATGAACCGCGACCCGTCGCTGCTCTACCGGGGCTCCCGTCTGGAGCAGGCCCACACCTGGGCGAAGTCCGCCGGGGACACCCTGCTGACCCGCAGCGCGGTGGAGTTCCTGGCCGCCTCGGTGCGGCTGCGCAAGCGCATCATCTGGCTCAGCCGGGGCGCGGTGGCGACGCTGGTCGTCCTGGCGATGGTGGCCGTCGGCGCGGCGGTGGTCGCGTGGCAGCAGCGGGACGACGCGGTGTTCGAGCAGGTGGTCACCGAGGCCGACCGCTTCGAGTACCGGGATCCCTCGCTCTCCGCCCAGCTGGCCCTGGTGGCACACCGCTTGCGGCCGGACGACGACGGTACGAGGAACCGGCTGATCTCGATCGTGAACGCGCCGCTGGCCACCCCGCTGCTCGGCCACACCGGCGCCGTCTACCTCACCTCGTTCAGCCCGGACGGGCGGACCCTGGCCACCGCCGCCTACGACCGGACCGTACGGCTCTGGGACACCAGCGACCCGACCCGGCCCAAACCCCTGGGCAAGCCGCTCACCGGCCACACGAGCTGGGTGAGCAGCGCGGTCTTCAGCCCGGACGGCCGCACCCTCGCCAGCGCGGGCGACGACGGCACGGTCCGGCTGTGGGACGTCACCGACCCGGCCCACCCGCGCCCGCTCGGCGCGCCCCTGTCCGGCCATGACGGCACGATCTACCTGCTCGCCTTCAGCCCGGACGGGCGGACCCTGGCCGCCGCCACCGAGGACCACAAGGTCCGCCTGTGGAACATGGGCGACCGGCGGCGGCCGAAGCCGCTCGGCACGCTCACCGGCCCCACCGCCGCCGTGCGCTCCGTGGCGTTCAGCCCCGACGGCCGGACGCTGGCGGCTGGTGGCGACGACGGCCTGATCCGGCTGTGGGACATGACCGATCCGCGGCATCCGAAGCGGCTCGGCAAGGCGCTGACCGGCCACACCGACCTGATCCACTCCGTGGCGTTCAGCCCGGACGGCCGCACCCTCGCCAGCGGCGCCGCGGACAACACCGTCCGGCTGTGGGACGTCGGCGATCCGCGCCACGTGGAGCCGCTGGGCTCACCGCTCACCGGCCACACCGGCCCCATCTGGTCCGTGGACTTCAGCCCGGACGGGAACATGCTCGCCGCCGCCAGCCAGGACTCCACGGCGAGCCTGTGGAACATCCAGGACCCGGCGTACCCGTCGCAGGTCGGCGAGCCGCTCGCGGGGAGCAGCGGCGAGATGTACGCCCTGGGCTTCAGCCCCGACGGGCGCACCCTGGCCACCGGGACCGGCGACAACACGGTCCGCCTGTGGTCGATCCCGACATCGGACATGATCGGCCGGGCCGGGGCGTTCCGCCCGGACGGGCGGGTGCTCGCCACGGCTGCGCGCGACGAGAAGGTCCGGATGTGGAACGTGTCGGAGCCCGGCCGTCCGGAGCTGCTGGGCAAGCCGTTCAAGCCCGGGGCGGGCGCGGTGCGGGAACCGGTCTTCTCCCCCGACGGCCGCATCTTCGCGGCGATGGCCGGAGGCCGCACGGTGCGGCTGTGGAACGTCACCGACCCGGCCCGGCCCGTCGCCGCCGGACCGCCCATCGAACTGCGGAGCCGGTTCGCGGGCGCGCTGGCCTTCAGCCCGGACGGGCGGACGCTGGCCACCGTGTACGACGACCGCACGTTCCGGCTGTGGGATGTCAGCGACCCGGCGCACGTCCGTCCGCTCGGCCCGCCGCTGACCGGCCACAAGGGCTATGTCAACGCCCTCGTCTTCAGCCCGGACGGCCGCACCCTCGCCAGCGGCAGCGCGGACAACACCATCCGGCTGTGGAAGGTGACCGGTAAGCGGCACGCCGTGCTGCGGGGCGCGCCGCTCACCGGGCATCTCGGGCCCGTCAACGCGCTCGCCTTCAGCCCGGACGGCGACACGCTGGCCAGCGGCAGCGACGACAACACGGTCCGGCTCTGGAACCTCACCGATCCCCGTGGGGCGACCCGGCTGGGCCGCCCGCTCACCGGCCACACCGACGCGATCGTCTCGCTGTCGTTCAGCCGGGACGGCAACTCCCTGGCCAGCGGCGGCAACGACAACGCCGTCCGGCTCTGGAACGTCACCATCCCCTCCCGGGCCGATCCCATCGGCCAGTCGATGAGCCCCAACGCCAAGACCGGCAACTTCCTGTCCTTCAGCCCCCAGAGCCGCATGTTCGGGGTGTCGAGCGGCGCGGACACCGTCCGGCTGTGGGATCTGGACGTCGACAAGGCGATCCGGCGCATCTGCTCGATGACCCGGGGCGTCCTGACGCCCGACAAATGGCATGAGTATCTGCCCCGGCTCTCGTACGAATCTCCGTGCGACCGCTGATGCCGGGCCCGCCGGGGCCCGCCGGGGCCCGCCGGGGCCCGCCGGGGCCCGCCGGGGCCCGCCGAGCGTGATCACGATCACAACTCGGCGTTCATTCCGACCAGTCGGCACCCTTATCCGAGCAGTCGCGTTACGCTTGGGAACAGCCCGATCGCTGGTGCATCCCCCGTCGCCAGCGATCGGGCGTTTGCCTATGCTTCGACGGCCCGCCCCACCTGGCCCGAAGCCGGAGGTCCCCCCTGATGCTTTGGCTCGACGAGGCCGCCCTGGACCTCACCCGCGCCTACGTCCGCCACGCGCCCTGGAACGCCGGGAAGCGGGCCCTGGTCGAGCGGTACCTGAACGCCGCCCTGCGTGACCGCCCCCTGCGCCGCCTGGCCCGCACCCGCTTCGGCGCCACCCTCGCCGTCGACACCCAGGACCTCATCCAGCGGTACCTGTACCTCTTCGGCGTCTGGGAACCGCACATGACGCGCTGGCTCCAGCGCAGGCTGCGGCCCGGAGACGCGTTCGTGGACGTCGGCGCCAACATCGGCTACTACAGCATCCTCGCCTCCCGCCTCGTGGGCCCCGGCGGCACGGTGGTGGCCATCGAGGCCTCGCCGACGTTCCACCAGCTCCTGCTGCGGCACGCCCGGCGCAACGACTGCGCCAACATCCGCGCGCTCAACGCCGCGGTTTCCGATCGCGAACAGTTGCTGACCTTCATCCTCGCCAGCTCCCGCAACATGGGCGCGAACAGCATCGTCCCCTACGACGGCCCCGCCGAGTCCACCTTCGACATCACGGCCCGCCCGCTGCCCGACCTCCTCACCGAGGAGGAGATCACCCGGGCCCGGATCATCAAGATCGACGTGGAGGGCGCGGAAGGCGGCGTGGTCCGCGGCCTGATCCCGATGCTCGACCGGCTGCGCCCCGACGCGGAGCTGACCATCGAGGTCACCCCACAGCGGATGGCCGACCTGGGGGATTCCGTGGACGAGCTGCTGGAAGCCCTGACCTCCCACGGCTTCCACCCCTACCACCTCCCCAACGACTACGCGGCGGGCACCTACCCGGCCGCGTTGCGGAACGCGGCGAAGGTGCCGGTGCGGTGGCGCGGGCCGGTCACGGCCGAAAGCGACCTGGTCTTCTCCCGCGTCGACGCCGCGGTCCTGCCCTGACCGCTCCCCGGGGTCTCAGTCCGCCTGGTAGCGCCAGCCGTCCATGGCTGCCAGGGCGCGGGCGCGGGTCTCTATGACCGTGAAGCGGGCCTCGCGTTCGGTTGCGTCGGTGTGGGCGGGCTGGCTGGTGACCTGGCCGGGCCACTTGCGGTAGAGGAGGCCGGTTTCGGCGGTGAACCAGCCGCGGCTGACCGCGCTGAGGGCCAGCAGCAGGCCGGTGTCCTCGGAGGCGGGCAGGGCCATCCAGCCGCCGAGGGCCAGGAGCAGGTCGCGGCGGACGAACAGGGTCGCCGGGTGGACCTGGGCGCGGTAGTCGTGGGCCTTCCAGTGGTCGAGGACGGCGCCGCGCGCGAGCGGGCCCTGCGGCGGGTCGCCGTCGAAACCGGCGGTGGAACCGTCGGGCAGCAGGTCCAGGGCGCGTGAGGTGGCCCAGCCGAGCTCCGGGTTGTCGTTGAGGGCGCGCAGGTCGCGGGCGAGGGCGCCGGGGGTGAGCATGTCGTCGGCGTCCAGCACCTTCACGTACGCGCCCTCGGCGCGGGAGAGCCCCATCGTGCGGGCCATGGCCGCCCGCCCGGCCCGGCCCTGGCCGAAGCTGACCCGGTCGTCGTGGGGCACGTAGGGGCGTACGGCGCCGGTCTCGCCGTCCTCCTGGACGACCCACTGCCACTCCCAGCCGTCCGGCAGCTCCTGCTGGCACAACGACGTGTAGGCGTCGGGGAGATGCCCGGCGCCCGGGGCGTGGACCGCGGTGATGACCGTGATGACGTTTGGCATGGTCACCACCTTGTCAGGGGCGTGGTGAAGACGAGTTCCGTTCGGTCTCCTGGCAGCCGCACATCCGAGACCTCGACCACCCGGCCGCCGGTGTCGACGCAGATCTTCCGGATGAGGATCAGCGAGACGCCCCGCCCAAGGCCGAGCGCTTCGGCCTCCTCCCCGGTCGGCGGGCGGGCCGTGACCCGTTCTTCCACGCGGTCCAGCTCGATACCGATCGTGGAGAGCTGGTGCTGCGTACCCCCGGGCCAGGGCTCATTGGCGGCGTCGAGCAGATCCGGGCCGGCGGCCACCACGTCGTGGACGAGATACGAGTGCACCAGCGCGAAGGGGGCGTCCTCCTCGCGGCAGTTGGTGCGGTACATCCGCTCCAGCAGCCGCGCGCCCACCGGCACGCCGAAGACCGCCGCCAGGTCCTCGTCGGCCTTCGCCTCGCGGTACTCGGCGCGGAAGGCGAGATCGGTCACATCCAGCCCGGTGTCGTGCTCCGTGGCCCCTGTCCTCAGCCGTTCCGCCCGGGGCCGCCGCGCCCGGTCCTTCTCCCACTGGTGCCGGTCGTTGCTCCGCTCGATCCGCCGGCGCGGGGTGCGGGTGCGGACGTCGTACCTGGCCATACCGGGATCACCGCCCTCGATGTCCGGACAGTTTCAGCGTAAGTCCTGGGGAGGTCCTGAGGGCGGCCCACGGAGGTCCCATGACAACGGCCCCCGGCTGCGTAATCGCAGCTCGGGGGCCGTTTTCCCAGCGTGGCGGCGCCAGGATTCGAACCTGGGTAGGCTAAGCCGACGGATTTACAGTCCGCTCCCATTGGCCACTCGGGCACACCGCCTGGGATGTGGCCAGGTGCCCCGCTTCCGCGGCGCTGCTCCCTGGCAACGACGTAAACAATACCTGATCCCCGGGGGTGGTCCGCCACCCGGTTGATCGCCTCTGGATCATGGCCGGAATGGCTAGGCTGGCGCTTACGGTCCGCTGGGCCGTGCCACTGACGGATCTACGTACGAGGAGCCAACTCAAGATGGCCGACTCCAGTTTCGACATCGTCTCGAAGGTCGAGCGGCAGGAGGTCGACAACGCGCTCAACCAGGCGAGCCGCGAGATCTCCCAGCGCTACGACTTCAAGAACGTCGGGGCCTCGATCGACTGGTCGGGCGAGCGGATCGAGATGCGCGCGAACTCCGAGGAGCGGGTGAAGGCGATCCTCGACGTCTTCCAGTCCAAGCTGGTCAAGCGCGGGATCTCGCTCAAGGCGCTCGACGCGGGTGAGCCGCAGGCCTCCGGCAAGGAGTACAAGATCTTCGCCTCCCTGCAGGAAGGCATCTCGCAGGACAACGCGAAGAAGGTCGCCAAGATCATCCGCGACGAGGGCCCGAAGGGCGTCAAGGCGCAGGTGCAGGGCGAGGAGCTGCGGGTCACCTCGAAGAGCCGGGACGATCTGCAGTCCGTGATCGCGCTGCTGAAGGGGAAGGACCTGGACTTCGCGGTCCAGTTCGTCAACTACCGGTAGGCGTTTCCGCCGCTTCACGGCACGCCGGGGCCTTGCGGGCCCCGGCGTTCGTGCGTGCGGCGCCCCCGTCGTCGGCGGCCCCCTCCGCGGCGGCCAGCCGGTCGCCCCGGCTCTCGGCGATCCGCAGGGCGTCGCGGAGGGCCTCGGTCAGCCGGTGCGCCAGGTAGCGCAGTTCCCCGGCGTGCGCCGTGCGGTCGCCGAGCAGGGCGCGGGCGTGGGCGAGCAGTTCCGTCCCCATGTCCAGCTGCACCGCCTCGACCTCGTCCGCCCGCCGGTTCATCCGGCTGTCGGCGTCGTCGGAGGACAGATAGCAGGGCTTGCCGTCCGGAGTGGTCCAGGGCAGCAGTCGTAGGCCGTTCATCGCGATCTTCCCGTCGCCGGAGTTGTTGCGGCCATCCTTGGGCGCGGGCCCGTACCTGCGGGAGTTGCCGGGCGTTGACTACGCTGAGGAGTCAACGGTCCACGCAGGGGGTTCCGTCATGGACGATTTCGGATCGCGCGTACGTACTCTGCTCACCGAGCGGGGCATGTCCATGCGTGCCACGGCCCGTGCGCTCACCTACGACCCCGCCTATCTCTCGCGGGTGATCAACGGCAGGCAGCGGCCCTCGGAGGCGCTGGCGGCAGCGCTGGACGGCCTCCTGGGGGCGGACGGAGCGCTGGTCGCGCTCGCGGCGCCCGCTCAGCGCCCGTCGGCGCCGGGTGCCGGGCGGGCCATCGGCGTCGACGGAGACATCGCGCACATGCGGGCGTCCGTCGCCCATCTGCTGGAGCACGACAGCCGGTACGGCGGTACGGCGGTGGCGCCCGCGGCCGTGCAGGTCTGGCGGGCGGAGCAGCGGAAGCTGGAACGCGGAGGGGTTCCCGACCGCGCGCGGCGCGGATATCAGTCGGCTGTCGCCGAACTCGCCGAGATCGCGGGCTGGCTGCTGTTCGACGCCGGGCAATGGGACGCCTCCCGGACGGCGTTCCTGGAGTCCCATGTGCTGGCCCGGCTGTCCGGGGAGCGGCCCATGGAGTGGTTCGCCCTGGACATGCTCGCGATGCAGGACGTCCACCACGGGCGGCCCGGGGAGGCGTTGAGCATCGCGGATGAGCTGCTGACGAGGCCGCGTATCCCGCCACGCGTGGCGCTGATGGCGCGCGTACGCCGCGGCAGAGCGCTCGCCCACCTGGGGGACCACCGGCGGGCGCTGGACGAGCTGGCGGGCGCCAAGGCGCGGCTGGACGAGTCGATAAGCCCCCGGGATCCGGCCTGGGCCTGGTGGGTGAACGAGGGCGAGATCACCGGCCACCAGGGCGAGGTCCTGCTCGCACTCGGCGACGCCAAGGCCGCGGTACCCAGGTTGCAGCGCGCGCTCGATCTGGCCCGGGAGGCCTATCCGAACGGCCGGGGGACGCTCTTCTACAGCATCGCGCTGCTCTCGGCGTACACGGCTGCCCACGCGTGGCGTGAGTGCGAGCCGGTGTTGCTCTCGGTCAACACCCTGCTGGAGACGGTCACCTCGGCACGCAGTCGCCACCGGCTGCGCGGCACACTGCGCGAGCTGACCCACGGGCCCGGCACGCCCCCGTGGCTCTCGGACCTCGCGCGGCAGACGGCGACGGCGACAGCGGCCTGAACGAGATCCGGACCGGAACCGGCTCAGCGGCCGGCGAAGGGCTGGTCCGTGGGGACGATGTCGTGGCCGAGGGGGGTCAGCGAGATCGGGATCAGCTTGAAGTTGGCGATGCCCAGCGGGATACCGATGATCGTCACGCACAGCAGGACGCCGGTGACGATGTGGCCGAGGGCGAGCCACCAGCCCGCGAGGACGAGCCACAGGACGTTGCCCACGCAGGAGGCGGCGCCCGCGTCCCGGCGGGGGACGGCCATGCGGCCGAAGGGCCACAGGGCGTAACCGGCGATGCGGAACGAGGCGATCCCGAAGGGGATGCCGATGATGGTGACGCACAGCAGCAGACCGGCCAGGACATAGGCACACGCCATCCAGAAGCCGCTGAATACGAGCCAGATGATGTTCAGAATGGTCTTCACGGTTGCTCCCCCGCCATCTTTTCGAGTCGTGCGATGCGCTCCCGCATGGGCGGGTGCGTGGAGAAGAGCTTGGACATGCCGCCACCCGCCCCGAACGGGTTGGCGATCATCATATGGCTGGCGGTCTCCAGCCGGGGTTCCGGGGGCAGCGGCAGCGCTTGCGTGCCCGCTTCGAGCTTGCGCAGGGCGCTGGCGAGGGCCAGGGGGTCGCCGGTGAGCTGGGCGCCGGACGCGTCCGCCTGGTATTCGCGGGAGCGGCTGACGGCGAGCTGGATGATGGCGGCAGCGAGCGGGCCGAGGATCATGATCATCAGCATCCCGAGGAAGCCGGGACCCTCGTCGTCGTCGGACCGGCCGACGGGGATCAGCCAGGCGAAGTTGACCAGGAACACCACCACGCTGGCGAGCGCGCCCGCGATGGACGAGATGAGGATGTCGCGGTTGTAGACGTGGCTCAGCTCATGGCCGATGACCCCGCGCAGCTCACGCTCGTCGAGCAGGCGCAGGATGCCGTCGGTGCAGCAGACCGCCGCCCTGCGCGGGTTGCGGCCGGTCGCGAAGGCGTTGGGGGCCTCGGTCGGGGAGATGTACAGCCGCGGCATGGGCTGGCGGGCGGCGGTCGACAGCTCGCGCACCATCCGGTAGAGCCCCGGCGCCTCGAACTCGCTGACGGGGCGCGCCCGCATGGCTCGCAGGGCGAGCTTGTCGCTGTTCCAGTAGGCGTACGCGTTCGTCCCCAGGGCGACCAAGACCGCGATGATCAGCCCCATCCGGCCGAAGAAGCTGCCGATGACGATGATGAGCGCCGAAAGTCCCCCGAGGAGTACGGCGGTCTTCAGCCCGTTGTGCCGGCGGTGCACTGTACGCCCTCCCAATGATGCCGCAGGGAAACCGTCCCTGAACTGGTCAACGCCAGGTGAGGGGCACTAGTTCCCTTGTGCACGCATGTGCACCTTGGGGGGTTCTTACAGCAGCGCGCCGGAGGCGAACCGCAGGACGAGCTGCGGGGCGCCGGAGAGGGCGATGCCGAGGACGGCGGCGAGCCCGATGGCGGCCGTCAGCGGGGCGGTGGCCGCCACCGGCGTGACGGATGCCACGCCCGCGGTGTCCCCCTCGGCGGCCTGCGGTGCACGGAAGAGGACCGCCGTCCACTGGAGGTAGTAGTAGAGGGCGACGACCACGTTGAGCGCCATCACGACGGCCAGCCAGCCGAGCCCCGCGTCGACGGCCGTCTGGAAGACGGTCACCTTGGCGAAGAGCCCGATGACGCCCGGCGGCAGCCCGGCCAGGCACAGCAGGAAGAAGCCGAGCGCGAGGGCGGCGGCCGGGCGGGCGGCGTACAGGCCGCGGTAGTCGGTGATGCGGCCGCCCGGGTGCGTACGGGCGACGAGGGCGACGACCGCGAAGGCGCCGAGGTTCACGGCCGCGTACATGAGGGCGTACGCGACGGTCGAGCCGATGGCGTGGGCCGCGTCCCGGTTGGAGCCCGCGTATCCGGCGGCCGCGATCGGGACCAGCAGGTAGCCCGCCTGGCCGACGGAGGACCAGGCCAGCACGCGTACGGCGCTGTGCGCGCGCTCGGGGCGCTGGCGCAGCGCGGCGACGTTGCCCGCGGTCATGGTGAGGGCGGCGAGGACGGCGATGGCCGGGCCCCACACGTCGTCGTACGCCGGGAAGGCGAGGACGGTCACCAGGATGAGGCCGGAGAAGCCGACCGCCTTGCCGACCACGGAGAGATAGGCGGCCACCGGGATCGGCGCGCCGACGTAGGTGTCCGGGACCCAGAAGTGGAAGGGCACGGCGGCGGTCTTGAAGGCGAAGCCGACCAGGGTGAGGACGACGCCCGCCTGGGCGAGCGTGTCGAGCCGCGGGTCGACGTGGGCGAGGCCGTCGGCGATCCGGGACAGGTGCAGGCTGCCGGTGGCGGCGTAGACGAAGCTGACGCCGAGCAGCATGACGGCCGTCGCGGTGACCGAGGAGAGGAAGAACTTCAGCGCGGCCTCGGAGGAGAGCCGGTCGCCGCGGCGCAGTCCGACGAGCGCGAAGGCGGGCAGGGAGGCCACCTCCAGGGCGACGACGAGGGTCGCGAGGTCCCGGGAGGCGGGCAGCAGGGCCGCGCCCGCGGCGGACGACAGCAGCAGGAACCAGAACTCGCCCGCGGGAAGTTTGAGGTCCGCGACACCGCTGATGGACAGCAGCGCGGTGAGCAGCGCCCCGCCGAGCACCAGCAGCTGGATGACGAGGGTGAACGTGTCGGCCGTATAGCTGCACGCCCCGTCGCCGGAGGTGAGGCAGAAGGTGGAGCGGTCCCGGCTCAGCAGGGGCAGCAGGCTGAGCCCGGCCAGGACGAGGCCCGCCGTCGCGAGCCACCCCAGGAGCGGCTTGCGGTGCTCGGGCAGGAAGAGGTCGGCGACGAGGACGACGAGTCCCGCCACGGCGGCGATGGTGGGCGGCGCGACGGCGAGCCAGTCGACGGACTGGACGAGCCCCGCGGCGAGATCAGAGGCGATCGGTGTCATCAGTTGCCTCCCGCGAGGAGCTGCTGCACGGCCGGGTCGGTGAGGCCGAGGAGGGCCGCGGGCCACAGTCCGGCGAGGACGGTGAGGGCCACCAGGGGGCTCCAGGCGACGAATTCGTAGCCCTGGACGTCGGCCAGGGCGGGCCGGGCGGCGCCGTGCTCGGCGCCGGGTTCCACGGGGTGGTCACCCATGCAGACGCGCCGTACGACGATGAGCATGTAGGCGGCGGTCAGCAGGGTGCCGAAGCCCGCGAGCGCCATATAGGTGAGGTAGGCGGGGCGGCTGAGCCCGTCGGCGGGTTCGAAGGCGCCGAACATGGCGAGCATCTCGCCCCAGAACCCGGCGAGTCCGGGCAGCCCCAGGGAGGCGACGGCGCCGAAGGCGAGCAGTCCGCCGAGCCGGGGCGCCCGGCCGTAGAGGGCGGCGCCGGTGACGCCCGAGAGCTGGTCCAGGTCGGTGGTGCCGGAGCGGTCCTTGAGGGCACCGACCAGGAAGAAGAGCAGGCCGGTGATGAGGCCGTGGGCGATGTTGGCGAACAGCGCGCCGTTCACCCCGGTGGGGGTGAGGGTGGCGATGCCGAGCAGCACGAAGCCCATGTGGCCGACGGAGGAGTAGGCGATGAGCCGCTTGAGGTCACCGCCCGCGCCGCTGCGCGCCAGGGCGAGGCAGGCGAGGGATCCGTAGATGATGCCGACGACGGCGAACGCGGCCAGATAGGGCGCGTACGTGTGGGCGCCCTCGGGGACGATCGGCAGCACGATGCGGACCAGTCCGTACGTACCCATCTTGAGGAGGACGCCCGCGAGGAGGACCGAGCCGACGGTGGGCGCGGCGGTGTGGGCGTCCGGCAGCCAGCTGTGCAGCGGCCACATCGGGGCCTTGACGGCGAGTCCGACGATGAGGGCGAGGGCCGCGATGAGCTGGGTGGTGTGGCTGAGCCCGGAGCCGTTGTCAGTGGCGAGTGCCACCATGTCGAAGGTGCCGCCCTTGACCCCGATGAGGAGGAGGCCGAGCAGCATGACGACGGAGCCGAGCAGCGTGTAGAGGATGAACCGCCAGGCGGCGCGCTCCCGTTCGGCGCCTCCCCACTGGTTGATGAGGAAGTACATCGGGATGAGCGTCATCTCGAACGCCAGGAAGAACAGCATCAGGTCGAGGACCGCGAAGCTGGCGAGGGTGCCGCACTCCAGGAGGAGCAGCAGCGAGACGAAGCCCTTGGCGGAGCCTCCGGGGGGCATTTTCTTGTACGAGTAGAGCGCGCAGAGGAACGTCAGCAGTGCGGTCAGGACCAGGAGGGGCAGCGAGACGCCGTCCACGCCGAGGTGGACGCGGATGTCCAGCGCCGGGATCCAGCTGATGTCGGTCTGGGCCTGCATCGTGGCCGGGCGGCCGTGGTCGAAGCCCGCGGCGAGCGCGATCGCGGCGATGAGCACGACGCCGGTGACGGTGACGCCGTGGCGCAGCACGGCCTGGCCCGGGTCGCGGCCCTTCAGCCCGGGCGGGGCCGGGAGCAGGGCGGCGACGGAGCCCAGCAGGGGGAGCACGACGACGGCCGCGAGGAGGTATTGCAGGACGGTGTGGTTCACGGGTCAGGCTCCCGCTGCGACGAGGACGGCGGCCACGGCCAGGACGAGGGAGCCCGCGAGCAGCGCGCCGAGGTAGGTCTGCACATTGCCGGTCTGGGCGCGGCGGACGGCCGCGCCGAGCAGGCGGGGGGCACCGGCCGCGCCGCGTACGTACGTCTCGACGACCTCGCGGTCGAGGAAGCGGACCAGGGCGGCGGCGGCGCGCACGGGGCGGACGAGCAGGGCGCTGTAGACGGCGTCGAGGTGGAAGCCCGCTGCCGCGTGGCGGTGGAGGGGGCCGAGGAGGAGGCGGCCGGGGTCGGCGGGGTCCTTGGCCCCGGCGATGGAACCGTAGGCGGCCTCGTGGGTGGCGATGGCCTCGACCTCGGAGACGGCGTCGGCGGCGTCCGGGTGGGCGGCCACCGCGCCGATCGGTACGCGGGCGGCCCGAGCCGAGGTGTGCCGCCACGCGGCGTACATGACGAGCACGCCGATGAGGGCGGCGCCGGTGCCGATGACGGAGGTGGTGAGGGTCGGGGTGAGGGTCTCACCGTCGAACCAGTCGGGGAGGGTGCCGTAGGACAGGCCGAGGGCGACGGTGGGGATGAAGAGCACCCACAGGACGACGTTCAGGGCGGCCGGCTGCCTGCCGTGGTCGGGAGCCTGTTCGCCCTTGCCGCGGAAGGCCAGCAACCACATCCGTCCGGCGTACGCGGCGGTGAGCAGCGCGGTGAGCACTCCGGCCGCGAGCACGGTCCAGCCGACGCCCACCGGCACGGCGGCGGTGTGGCCGGTGGCGGCGTGCTCGGCGGCGCCGAGGACGGCTTCCTTGGAGAAGAAGCCCGCGAACGGCGGGATGGCGGCGAGCGCGAGCAGCGCGACCGTGGTCGTCCAGTAGGCGTCGGGGACGCGCTTCGCGAGGCCGCTCATCCGGGACATGGCGGCGAGGGAGTTCGTCCCCGCCGCGTGGATGATCACGCCCGCGCCGAGGAAGAGGAGCGCCTTGAACGCGCCGTGGGCGATGAGGTGGAAGACGGCCGCGCCGCGGTCGTCGACGGCCAGCGCGCCCGTCATGTAGCCGAGCTGGCCGACGGTCGAGTAGGCGAGGACGCGTTTGATGTCGTCCTGGGCGAGCGCGGCGAGCGCCGAGCCGACCATGGTGACGGCCGCCATGACGGCGAGGACGGCGAGCGCGGCGGCCGAGGAGGCGAAGACGGGCAGCAGCCGGGCGATGAAGTAGACACCGGCGGCGACCATGGTGGCGGCGTGGATCAGCGCGGACACCGGGGTGGGACCGGCCATCGCGTCCGGCAGCCAGGTGTGCAGCGGGAACTGGGCCGACTTGCCCGCGACCCCGGCCAGCAGCAGCAGCGCGATCAGGGTGGGGTGGTCCAGCGGGACGCCGGAGGTGGTGGCGGTGAGCCGGGAGTAGATCTCGCTGATGCGGAACGTGCCGGTGTCCCCGGCGAGCGCGAAGATGCCGATCAGGAACGGGACGTCGCCGAGCTTGGTGACGAGGAACGCCTTGAGGGAGGCGGACCGGGCAGCCGCGGTCTCCCAGTAGTGGCCGACCAGGAAGTACGAGCAGATGCCCATGATCTCCCAGCCGACGAGCAGCACGATCAGGTCGTCGGAGTAGACGACGAGGAGCATCGCGGCGGTGAAGAGGGAGACGAGCGCGGCGTAGGAGGGGTAGCGGGGGTCGTCCCGCAGATAGCCGGTCGAGTAGATCTGCACGCAGCTCGCGACGACGGCGACGAGGACCGCGACCAGGGCGGCGAACCCGTCGATGTGGAGCGCGAGGTCGATCGGGACCGAGCCGGTGTCGGCGAGCCGGGTCGCGATGGTCAGCGGCGCCTTCCCGGCGCCCTCGCCGCCGCCCTGGCGTACGGCGACGAGCACGGCGATCGCGGCCGCGGCGAGGACGGGCAGGATGGCGAGGGGGCGTACGAAGCCGGGGGCGCGGCGGCCCAGCAGCAGTCCCGCGACGGCGCCGAGGAAGGGCAGGAGCGGGACGAGAACGGCGGCGGTCGTGGTCGTCACGCGGTCTGCCTCCGGGCGGGAGTTCCCTCGGTGTCAGGGCCGTTGTCAGTGGCGGCTGCCATGCTGTGGTCGCTGTCGTGCAGGGGGTCCTGGCCGCCCGGCGGGGGGTCGGCCAGGTCCCGGAGCCGGTCGACGTCGGAGGTGCCCCGGTTGCGGTACACGAGCAGGACGATGGCGAGCCCGATGCCGATCTCGGCGGCGGCGATGGCGATGGTGAACAGGGTGAGCGCCTGGCCCGCGTGCAGGGTGTCGCGGAGCCAGACGTCGAAGGCGACGAGGTTGAGGTTGACGGCGTTGAGCATCAGCTCGACCGACATCAGCACCAGGATCGCGTTGCGGCGGGCCAGGACGCCGTACAGGCCGGTGCAGAAGAGGAGGACGGCGAGCACGGCGGGATAGGCGAGGTGCATCAGCGCTCCTCCTCAACCTTCTTGCGGGACAGCACGATCGCGCCGACGAGCGCGGCGAGCAGCAGCACGGACAGCGCCTCGAAGGGCAGCACCCAGTACCGGAAGAGGCTCTCGCCCGAGACCGCGGTGGAGCCCTGCACGCCCTTGTCCAGGTCGATCCAGGTGGCCCGGAAGGCGTCCACGACCACCCACACCAGCGCGGCCGCGGCGGCGATGGCCACCGCGAGGGCGGCCGGGCGGTTGCCCGAATCGGCGTCCGGGGAGCGGCCGATGGGCGCCTTGGTCAGCATCAGCCCGAAGAGGAGGAGGACGACGACGGAGCCGACGTAGATCAGCACCTGCACCCAGGCGATGAACTCCGCGGTGAGCAGGAGGTATTCGACGGCGATGCCGCCGAGCGCCACCACCAGCCACAGGGCGGCGTGCACCAGCTGCTTGGTGGTGACGGTGATGACGGCCGCGGCGAGCGTCGCGATGCCCACGAGGAGGAAGGCGATCTCGACGCCGGTGGGCGACAGGAACCCGTGGCCGGCGGCGGCCAGGTGGACCGCGGTGCTCACGAGGCGGCCCCGTTCGTCCCGTCGGAACCGTTCGCCTCGGCGGCCCTTGCTTCCTCTGCTGCCTTCGCCTCTTCCGCTGCCTTCGCTTCGGCCGCGGCCTGCTTCTCGGCGGCCTTGCGGGCGGCGCCGATCTCCTTCGGCTCCTCGGCGGCCGGGTCGAGCGCGGGCGGCGCGGGCACCGTCCACATCCACTCGCGGAGCTTGTCCCGCTCATGGGTGAGGTCGCGGATGTCCTCCTCCGCGTACTCGAACTCCGGCGACCAGAACAGCGCGTCGAAAGGACACACCTCGATGCAGATGCCGCAGTACATGCACAGGGCGAAGTCGATGGCGAACCGGTCCAGCACATTGCGGCTGCGCTCACGTCCGCCCGGCGCCGCCGGGGGCACCGTCTCCTTGTGGGAGTCGATGTAGATGCACCAGTCCGGGCACTCGCGCGCGCACAGCATGCAGACCGTGCAGTTCTCCTCGAACAGCCCGATCACCCCGCGGGTGCGCGGCGGCAGTTCGGGCTGGACCTCCGGATACTGCGCGGTGTGCGACTTGCGGGTCATCGTGCGCAGGGTGACGGCCAGGCCCTTGGCCAGGCCGGAACCGGGAATACCCATCAGGAGATCACCACCTTGACGACGCCGGTGAGGGCGATCTGGGCGAGGGAGAGCGGAATGAGGCAGGTCCAGGCGAGCTTCTGCAGCTGGTCCTCGCGCAGCCGCGGATAGCTCACCCGCAGCCAGATCACGACGAAGGCGAGGACGGCCGTCTTGAGCAGCGTCCACAGCCAGCCCACGTCGCCGGAAAACGGGCCGTGCCAGCCGCCGAGGAACAGGACCGTGGTCAGCCCGCACAGGATCACGATGCCCGCGTACTCGGCGAGCAGGAACAGCGCGAAGCGCAGCCCGGTGTACTCGGTGTACGCACCGAAGATGATCTCGGAGTCGGCCACCGGGGCGTCGAACGGCGGGCGTTGCAGCTCGGCCAGCCCGGCGGTGAAGAACACCAGCCCGCCGACGATCTGCCACGGCACCCACCACCACTCGAACGCGTCGAGGATGCCGGGCAGCGACACCGTGCCCGCGGCCATCGCCACGGACGCGGCGGCGAGCAGCATCGGCAGCTCGTACGCCATGAGCTGGGCGGCGGTGCGGAGGCCGCCGAGCAGGGAGAACTTATTGGCCGAGGCCCAGCCCGCCATCAGCGATCCGAGCACGCCGACGCCCATCACGGCGAGCGCGAAGAAGATGCCCGCGTCGATGGTCTCCCCGACCGCCCCGCTCGGGCTGATCGGGATCACGACCAGGACCAGCAGATACGGCAGCAGGGCGACGGCGGGCGCGAGCTGGAAGATCCGCCGGTCGGCCCCGGCCGGAACCACGTCTTCCTTCTGCGCGAACTTCACGCCGTCCGCGACCAGCTGGGCCCACCCGTGGAACCCACCCGCGTACATCGGCCCGAGGCGGCCCTGCATATGGGCCATGACCTTGTGCTCGGTCTGACCGACGAGCAGCGGGAGAACCAGGAACGCGACGAGGAGGGCGAGCAGTCGCAGCGCGACGTCGAGGACGTCGTTCACGCGGTGCCTCCTGGTGGGCCGTCGGGGTGGGTCGTCGTCTCGTCGTCGCCGCCCGGTTTCGCGGCGCCGGGTCCGGCGGTGCCGGGTTTGTCGTTGCCGGGTTTGTCGTTGCCGGGTTGCGCGTCGTCCGGTTGCTCCGGGGCGTCGGGTTTCGCGGCGCCGGATTGGCCGTCGCCCGCTCCCGGCTCGCGGCCGGACTCGGCCGCGTCCTTCGCGGGCGCTTCCGGGGTTGAACCGGACTGCTCGGCGTCGTCCCAGGCCGGGCGCGGGTTGTGCCAGGGGGCATCGGACGAACGGGACCGCCGTGCGGGACGCGCCTCCGGGTCGCGGGAAGGACGGCCCGCCGAGCCCTCGTCCGCACCGCCAGCGCGGCGCGCGGGGCGCTCGGTCGCGGCCTCCGCCGCGTCGCCCTGCTGGCTCACCGAGCCACCGTCCGCACT
This sequence comes from Streptomyces sp. NPDC041200, assembly GCF_055591805.1. Lineage (NCBI taxonomy): Bacteria > Bacillati > Actinomycetota > Actinomycetes > Kitasatosporales > Streptomycetaceae > Streptomyces > Streptomyces sp. NPDC041200. The sequence goes on from NZ_JBVIZF010000010.1 coordinate 126,422, forward strand.
GCGGCTCGGCTGCTCGGCCGACGTCGGGGCCGATGCGTCGGGCGTCGTCGGCCCGGACTCCTCCGACGCGCTCCGCGCCGGGCGCTCTGCCGCCGGGGTGTCGTCCGTCGTCGGGGTCGCTTCGGCCGCCGTCGCGGACTGCTCGCCCGCCGAACCCGCGCCCGCGCCGGACTGCTGACTCGCCGAACCCTCAGCCGCGCTGCGCGCACGGCGCGCCGGGCGCTCGGACGGGGGCGGGGCCGATGCGTCGGGCGCCGCCTCAGCGGCCGTCCGCTCCGGCGCCGTCGGCTCGGCGGCCGACGCGCGCTGGCTCGCCGAGCCCGCCGACGCGCTGCGCGCTCGCCGCGTCGGAGCCGCGTCGGCCTGCTGGCTCGCCGAGCCTTCGCCCGCGCTGCGGGTACGGCGGGCGGGGCGCTCGGCCGGGGTGTCACCGGGGGCCGCGTCCGCCGCTGCCGGGCGGCGGCGGGCCGGGCGGTCGCCTGCCGCGCGGGCACCGCGGGCCGGGCGGGCGGGGGCCGGGGGGAGCTGGCCCTTGAGGGGGCCCCACTCGTTGGGGTCGGGCACGCCCGGCGGGAGCATCTGGCGCCGCTTGGGGCCGCCGTGATCGGACTCGCCCGGCTCCTTCGCGCCCGGCCAGGCCTTGGCGACCCGGGCCGCCAGCACGAAGTCCTTGCGCAGCGGGTGGCCCTCGAAGTTGTCGGGCAGCAGCAGCGGCGCGAGGTCGGGGTGGCCGCTGAAGCCGATCCCGAACATCTCGTGGGTCTCGCGCTCGTGCCAGGCCGCGCCCGCGTAGACGCCCACGGCGGTGGGCAGCGTGGCCGCGTCGTGCGGCACGGTGGTACGGACCAGGAGGCGGCGTATGGCGGCGCCCGGGGCGAGGGCGACGACGTGCGCGGCCACCCGGAAGCCCTGGCCGGGCTCGTCCACCGCACTCAGCCAGTCGAAGTAGGTGCAGCCGAGGGTGTCGCGGGCGGTCTCCAGCGCCGTGATCCAGGCCTCGGCGGGCACGTCGACGGTGAGCAGGCCGTACGCCTCCTCGGCCGTGGCGCCCGCGCCGAAGAGTTCGGGGGCGGGGGCCGGGAGCCAGCCCACCGCCGCTTCCTGCTCCGTCGGCTCCGTCGGCTCGGTCGGCTCCGTGGGCTCCGTCGGCTCGGTCATCGCGCGTCCTCCCCGGCGGCCGGGGGCGCCACCAGGCCGCTGCGCAGCGCGGCCGGGGACGGGCGGCGGGCGCCTTCCGTCGCGTACCGCTCCCCCAGCGACTCGCGGGCGATCTTCTCCTGGAGCTTGAGGATCCCCTGGAGCAGCGCCTCGGGCCGGGGCGGGCAGCCGGGAACGTACACGTCGACCGGGATGATCTGGTCGACGCCCTTGGTCACGGCGTACGAGTCCCAGTACGGGCCGCCGCAGTTCGAGCAGGCGCCGAAGGAGATCACGTACTTCGGCTCCGGCATCTGCTCGTAGAGCCGCTTGACCGCGGGTGCCATCTTGTCCGTCACGGTGCCGGAGACGACCATGAGGTCGGCCTGGCGCGGCCCGGGCGCGAACGGGATCACGCCGAGCCGCATGAAGTCGTGGCGGGCCATCGAGGCGGCGATGAACTCGATGGCGCAGCAGGCCAGCCCGAAGTTGAACACCCACAGGCTGTAGCGGCGGCCCCAGTTCAGGACCACCTTCATCGGTTCAGGCGCCAGCCGGGCGAGCGGGCCGAGGCGGCGCGGCTCCGGGAGATCCACGGGAGCCTGCGCGGGGGTCGGTGTCACGTCCATTCCAGGACGCCCTTCTTCCATGCGTACAGCAGACCTACGGCGAGGAACCCGAGGAAGATGAACATCTCCACCAGGGTCGCGGCGCCGAAACCGGGCGCGGCGAAGACCGTCGCCCACGGGAACAGGAAGATCGAATCCACCGCGAAAATCACGTACAAGAAAGCGTAGACGTAGTAGCGGACCTGGGTGTGTGCCCAGCTCTCGCCCACGGGGTCCACGCCGCACTCGTACGTCAGCAGCTTCTCCGGCGTCGGCACCACCGGCCGCAGCAGCCGCCCTGCCCCGAAGGCCACGGCGACGAAGATCACCCCGACCGCCGCGACCAGACCTACCAGCGTATAGGCGTGGAAGTAGTCGGCCGCGAGCGGGACGCTACTGGCCGCACGTACGGTCGTCGCCTCCGGCACGTCCGCCCCTCGCTCCCTGTCCCGCCTGCTGCTCGTCGACGTCGTGTGTTCGACGATCCGTACGCACGGGAGTCTAGGCCCTACCGGCGGTGGGGTGATCCGCCCGTCCGGCATGCGGAGCGGGGGCGAATGGTGTAGAGAGCCCACAGCGGGTGGGGATAGCCCTACTCACGCCCGGCGACGCGCCCCATGGCGCCGCCCGCCGGGGGGCGGCAGTCTTGGCTGCCATGACCTCCAGTTCCCCTGGCGAGAGCGGCGGCGAGCGGCTGCCGCGCCCGCCCTCCTTCGCCTATCCCGCGCAGACGTGGAAGGAGATCACGCATCTCCTGGCCAATCTGCCGATGGGCATCTTCGGTTTCGTCTACGCGCTGACCTGGCTGGCCGTGGGCGTGGGCATGGCGGTCACGATCGCCGGTCTGCCCGTGCTGGCCGTGGGTCTGCTGGGCAGCCGGGGGTTCGCCCGGTTCGAGCGGTCCCGCGCCCGGGCGCTGCTGGCGGTCCGGGTGGAGGAGCCCAGCCGGATGCCGGGCCGGGGGGACGACGGCTTCTTCGGCTGGCTGTGGCGGAGCCTGCGGGACCCGGTGGGCTGGCGGTCCACGCTCTACACCGCCATCCGGCTGCCCTGGGGCATCCTCACCTTCACCGTGGCGCTGGTCTCGCTGTTCATCGCCTGGCCGGTGCTGCCGTGGATCGCCCGGGCGCTGACCAACGTCGACCGGGTGATGGTGCGCGGGCTGCTGTCGCCGTCGGATGAGCTGGAGCGGCGTATCGCGGAGCTGGAGTCGGACCGGGGCACGGTCGTCGACACCGCCGCCGCCGATCTCCGCCGCATCGAACGCGACCTCCACGACGGAGCACAGGCCCGCCTCGTCGCCCTCGCCATGGACCTCGGCCTCGCCAAGGAAAAACTCGACGAAGACCCCCAAGCAGCCGCCCGCATGGTCGACGAAGCCCACGGCGAGATCAAACTCGCCCTCCAAGAACTCCGCGACCTCGCCCGCGGCATCCACCCCGCCATCCTCACCGACCGCGGACTCGGCCCCGCCCTCTCCGCACTCGCCGCCCGCTGCACCGTCCCCGTCACCGTCACCGTCGACCTACCAGAGCGCCCCGCACCCGCCATCGAAGGCATCGCCTACTTCACCGTCTCCGAACTCCTCCAGAACATCAGCAAACACAGCGCCGCCCGCACCGCGTCGGTGGCCCTGGCCCGGTCGGGCAGTCGGCTGCTGATCCAGGTGCGGGACGACGGTCGCGGAGGCGCGGGCACCTCGGGCGGGGGCAGCGGGCTGGCGGGGCTGACCGAGCGCATCGAGGCGGTCGACGGCCGGTTCCTGGTGGAGTCCCCGCCCGGCGGCCCGACCTCGGTGGACGCCGAGCTGCCGTGGCGCGACCGCGACGGCACGAGCCACACCGGCGGGGCCCCCCGCCGCACGGCGGCGGCCCGCCCCACCCCATGAGCCGGGGGTGGGGCTAGCCCCCGGGTGAAGACGCCGACCCGCTTCATGGCCCGGCCCGCCGGTGCCGGGGACTCTGGACCGACGACAACGACGCCAACGGCGATGGCGATGGCGACGACAGCGGCCAAGCCGGGCACGCACCGGCTTCGGGAGGACGGACGACGAGATGGCCACCGCATACGGACCGTACGAGCCGGGGAGCGAACCCCGGCGCGGCCTGGTGCCGCCGGTACTGCGCGCGCCGTTCGAGGCCCGCGTCTGGCGCGAGTTCCTCTATCTGGTGATCAGCCTGCCGATGGCGGTCCTGACCTTCTCGTACGCGGCCATCATGCTCTCCCTCGGCGCCGGGCTCCTGATCACCTTCCTCGGCGTCCCGGTGCTCGGCGCCGCCCTGGCGGGCTGCCGGGGGATCGGGGTCGTGGAGCGGGCCCGGGCCCGCGCGCTGCTGGGGCTCAGGATCGCCGAGCCGGAGCCGGTCCGCGTGGCGGGCGGCAAGCGGGGGCTGGTGTCGTGGGTGGGCGCGCTGCTCAAGAACGGCACCTCGTGGCGGCATGCCCTGTACGCGCTGCTGCACCTGCCGTGGGCGATCTTCGCGTTCACCGTCGCGATGGTGTTCGCCTGCTACGGCTGGGTTTTCGCGACGTATCCGCTGTGGCGGTGGGTCTTCCCCGCGTACGTCGATCAGCCGGGTATCGAGCTGTTCGGGGACGACAGCAGCGGGCGCCACTTCTACCTCGACACCCCGTTCGAGGTCGCCGCGTCCTGTGTCCTCGGGGTGCTGGTCCTGCTGGCGACCCCGTGGGCGATGCGGGCGCTGACTGCCGTCGACCGGCTGCTGGTCCTCGGGCTGCTGGGGCCGTCCCGGCTGGCGACCCGGGTGTGGGAGCTGGAGTCGGACCGGGGCACGGTCGTCGACACCGCCGCCGCCGATCTCCGCCGCATCGAACGCAACCTCCACGACGGAGCACAGGCCCGCCTCGTCGCCCTCGCCATGGACCTCGGCCTCGCCAAAGAGAAACTCGACGAAGACCCCCAAGCAGCCGCCCGCATGGTCGACGAAGCCCACGGCGAGATCAAACTCGCCCTCCAAGAACTCCGCGACCTCGCCCGCGGCATCCACCCCGCCATCCTCACCGACCGCGGACTCGGCCCCGCCCTCTCCGCACTCGCCGCCCGCTGCACCGTCCCCGTCACCGTCACCGTCGACCTACCAGAGCGCCCCGCACCCGCCATCGAAGGCATCGCCTACTTCACCGTCTCCGAACTCCTCCAGAACATCAGCAAACACAGCGCCGCCCGGACGGCCGACGTCGACGTGTGGCGCGCCGAGAACCGGGTGATGCTGCGGGTCGGCGACGACGGGCGCGGCGGGGCGGGCACGTCGGGCGGGGGCAGCGGGCTGGCGGGGCTGGCCGAGCGCGTCGATGCGGTCGACGGGGCGCTGGTCGTCCACTCCCCGCCCGGCGGTCCGACGACGGTGACCGTCGAGCTGCCCTGGCGCTGATAGCGCGAACCGGTCGCGGTGTACGCGACGGATCCGTCCGAATCCTGGAATGCTGGCCCCGACAACGCGGACACGACTGGGGGCCGGGGGCATCGTGGTGGAGAACAGAGTGCGGGTGGTCATCGCCGAGGATTCGGTGCTGCTGCGGGAGGGCCTGACCCGGCTGCTGACCGACCGCGGCCATGATGTCGTCGCGGGGGTGGGGGACGCGGAGACGCTGATCAAGGCGATCCGCGAGCTGGCCGACGAGGGCGCGCTGCCGGATGTGGTGGTCGCCGACGTACGGATGCCGCCCACCCACACCGACGAGGGGGTGCGGGCCGCGATCCGGCTGCGCCATGACCACCCGGGGATCGGGGTGCTGGTGCTCTCGCAGTACGTGGAGGAGCAGTACGCGACCGAGCTGCTGGCCGGGAACAGCCGCGGCATCGGCTATCTGCTCAAGGACCGGGTGGCCGACGTGCGCGAGTTCGTGGACGCGGTGGTGCGGGTGGCCCGCGGCGGTACGGCGCTGGACCCGGAGGTCGTCGCCCAGCTGCTGGGCCGCAGCCGCAAGCAGGACGTGCTGGCCGGGCTCACCCCCCGGGAGCGGGAGGTCCTGGTCCTGATGGCCGAGGGCAGGACGAACGGCGCGATCGCCCGGCAGATGGTGGTGAGCGACGGCGCGGTCGAGAAGCACGTCAGCAACATCTTCCTGAAGCTCGGCCTGTCACCGAGTGACGGGGATCACCGTCGCGTACTCGCGGTGCTCACTTACCTCAACTCCTGACCAGAGGCCAAAGTGGGGCCAAAGGCCGAGTGAGGGGATCACCAGACATCACACCACGGAGGGCGGAAAAGTCGCGCCAGACCGTGGCATAACGGACACGTGGTGTGGGATTTCCCGGGTGATCCACCCAGGGAAGGCGAACCTTACCGACGTACGATGGCCATAGGACAACCGGTCGGCACCGAACGGTCCAGGTGCGCCGCCTCGAGGGAGGTCCGAAGCAGTGACCAGCCAGGTCAGCAGCCCGGCCGAGCAGGCCGAACCAGCCGATCAGCAGGGCGAGCGGGGGCTCGCCGGGGAACGGGGAACACCGGACGGCGGCAAGGAGGTCCGCCGTCTGGATCGCGTCATCATCCGATTCGCGGGTGACTCGGGTGACGGTATGCAGCTCACCGGAGACCGGTTCACCTCCGAGACGGCGTCGTTCGGGAACGACCTGTCGACCCTGCCGAACTTTCCGGCGGAGATCCGCGCCCCCGCCGGCACCCTGCCCGGAGTGTCGAGCTTCCAGCTCCACTTCGCCGATCACGACATCCTCACCCCAGGCGACGCGCCGGACGTCCTGGTGGCGATGAACCCGGCCGCGCTCAAGGCCAATCTGGGCGACGTCCCGCGCGGCGCCGACATCATCGTCAACACCGACGAGTTCACCAAGCGGCCCATGGCGAAGGTCGGCTACGAGCGCAGCCCGCTCGAAGACGGCTCGCTGGACGCGTACCAGGTCCACCCGGTGCCGCTGACGACGCTGACCATCGAGGCCCTGAAGGAGTTCGGGCTGTCCCGGAAGGAGGCCGAGCGCAGCAAGAACATGTTCGCGCTCGGCCTGCTGTCGTGGATGTACCACCGGCCCACCGAGAACACCGAGAAGTTCCTGCGCCAGAAGTTCGCCAAGAAGCCGCAGATCGCCGAGGCGAACGTGGCGGCCTTCCGGGCCGGGTGGAACTTCGGCGAGACCACCGAGGACTTCGCGGTCTCCTACGAGGTGGCGCCCGCCGCCACCGCCTTCCCTTCGGGTACGTACCGGAACATCTCCGGCAACCTGGCGCTGTCGTACGGGCTGATCGCCGCGTCCCAGCAGGCGGACCTGCCGCTGTTCCTGGGCTCGTACCCGATCACCCCGGCCTCCGACATCCTGCACGAGCTGAGCAAGCACAAGAACTTCGGCGTGCGCACCTTCCAGGCCGAGGACGAGATCGCGGGCATCGGCGCGGCCCTGGGCGCCGCGTTCGGCGGGGCGCTCGCGGTGACCACCACGTCCGGCCCCGGGGTGGCGCTGAAGTCGGAGACCATCGGGCTCGCGGTCAGCCTGGAGCTGCCGCTGCTGGTGATCGACATCCAGCGCGGCGGCCCGTCCACGGGGCTGCCGACCAAGACCGAGCAGGCGGATCTGCTGCAGGCGATGTACGGGCGCAACGGCGAGGCGCCGGTGCCGATCGTGGCGCCGAAGACCCCGGCCGACTGCTTCGACGCCACGCTGGAAGCGGCGCGGATCGCGCTCACCTACCGCACCCCGGTCTTCCTGCTGTCCGACGGCTACCTGGCCAACGGGTCGGAGCCGTGGCGGGTGCCGGAGGTCGATGACCTGCCCGACCTGCGGGTCCAGTTCGCGACCGGCCCCAACCACACCACCGAGGACGGCACCGAGGTCTTCTGGCCGTACAAGCGCGACCCGCTGACCCTGGCGCGCCCGTGGGCGGTGCCCGGCACCCCGGGGCTCGAACACCGCATCGGCGGCATCGAGAAGCAGGACGGCTCCGGCAACATCTCCTACGACCCGGCCAACCACGACCACATGGTCCGCGTCCGGCAGGCCAAGGTCGACGGCGTCGAGGTCGAGGAGCTGACGGTGGACGACCCCACCGGCGACGCCCGCACCCTGGTGCTGGGCTGGGGCTCGACGTACGGGCCGATCACCGCCGCCGTGCGGCGCGTACGGCGGGCGGGCGACCGGATCGCCCAGGCCCATCTGCGCCACCTCAACCCCTTCCCGGCCAACCTGGGGGCGGTGCTGGCCCGGTACGACAAGGTCGTCGTGCCCGAGATGAACCTCGGCCAGCTCGCCACCCTCATCCGCGCCAAGTACCTCGTCGACACCCGCTCCTTCACCCAGGTGCGGGGACTGCCGTTCAAGGCCGAGCAGCTGGCGACGGCCCTCAAGGAGGCCATCGATGACTGAGATCCTCTCGCAGCCGCCCACCGCGCTGGCCGAGGCGCTGTCCCTGGTGCCCAAGGCCGAGGGCAAGCAGTCCATGAAGGACTTCAAGTCCGACCAGGAGGTGCGCTGGTGCCCCGGCTGCGGTGACTACGCGATCCTCGCCGCCGTCCAGGGCTTCATGCCCGAGCTGGGGCTGGCGAAGGAGAACATCGTCTTCGTCTCCGGCATCGGCTGCTCCTCCCGCTTCCCGTACTACATGAACACCTACGGGATGCACTCGATCCACGGCCGCGCCCCGGCGATCGCCACCGGCCTCGCGGCCGCCCGGCGCGACCTGTCGGTGTGGGTGGTCACCGGTGACGGCGACGCGCTGTCCATCGGCGGCAACCACCTCATCCACGCGCTGCGCCGCAATGTGAACCTGAAGATCCTGCTCTTCAACAACCGCATCTACGGCCTCACCAAGGGCCAGTACAGCCCGACCTCCGAGGTCGGCAAGATCACCAAGTCCACGCCGATGGGTTCCCTGGACGCCCCGTTCAACCCCCTCTCACTGGCGATCGGTGCCGAGGCGGGCTTCGTCGCCCGCACCGTGGACTCCGACCGCAAGCACCTCACCCAGGTGCTGCGCGAGGCCGCCGCCCACCCGGGCACCGCGCTGGTGGAGATCTACCAGAACTGCAACATCTTCAACGACGGTGCCTTCGACGCGCTCAAGGACAAGGAGCGGGCCGAGGAAGCCGTGATCCGGCTGGAGCACGGCCAGCCGATCCGCTTCGGCCCCGAGGGCGCCAAGGGCGTCGTACGGAACCAGGCCACCGGTGACCTGGAAGTCGTCGCGGTGACCCCGGAGAACGAGGGGAGCGTCCTGGTCCACGACGCCCACGCGGCCTCCCCCACCACCGCTTTCGCGCTGTCCCGGCTGGCCCACCCGGACACGCTGCACCACACCCCCATCGGGGTGCTGCGCGACGTCCGGCGCCCGGTCTACGACGACCAGATGACGACCCAGCTCGACGCCGCCGTCGAGCGCAAGGGCAAGGGCGACCTGGGCGCGCTGCTCGCGGGGAACGACACCTGGACCGTCGTCGGCTGAGCCGAGGATTCATCGCACTACGCGGCCAGGCCGGGTCTACGCACCCGGCCTGGCCGCGTCGTATGCCTCCCGGGCCGCCAGCACTCGCGGGGCATGCTCCTCCGCCCACCCGGACAGCGCCCACACCCGGCTCGCCGCCTCCCGCCCCAGGTCGGTCAGCGAGTAGTCCACACGCGGCGGGATGACGGGGTGCGCCTCGCGGTGGACGAAGCCGTCGCGCTCCAGGGTCTGGAGCGTCTGGGCGAGCATCTTCTCGCTGACCGCGCCGATCTCGCGCCGCAGCTCGCTGAAGCGGCGGGTGCCCTCCAGCAGGACGGCGAAGACCAGCACGCCCCAGCGGCTGGTCATGTGCTCCAGGATCAGCCGCGAGGGGCAGACCGGCCCCTCCTCACTTACGTACATGCCAGTACCTTACGTCAAAGTGGGTACTTTCGAATGGTTAGCGCTGTGTCTAGGGTGGGTGGTGGATCGGACATCGAGTCATCGAGTCATCGGCACAGACCCCGCGACAGAGAAAGAGACACCCCCATGAGCATCGTCGTCACCGGAGCCACCGGGCACCTCGGCCGCCTTGTCATCGACGGCCTGCTGGAGAAGGTTCCGGCCGACCGGGTCACCGCGGTCGTGCGCGACGCCGACAAGGCCGCCGCCCTCGCCGCGCGCGGCGTCACCCTGAAGGTGGCCGACTACAGCCGCCCCGAGACGCTGCGCGGCGCCTTCGCGGCGGGCGACAAGGTGCTGCTGATCTCCGGCAGCGAGGTCGGGCAGCGCGTTCCGCAGCACCAGGCCGTCATCGACGCCGCCAAGGAGGCCGGGGTCGCGCTGCTCGCGTACACCAGCGTGCTGGGCGGCCCGGCCGCCGACTTCACGCTCGCCGACGAGCACCGGGCCACCGAGCAGGCCATCACCGATTCCGGTCTGCCGTACGTCCTGCTGCGCAACGGCTGGTACAACGAGAACTACACCGAGCGGCTGGCCCCCGTGCTGGAGCACGGCGCCGTCGTCGCCGCGGCGGGCGAGGGCCGGGTCGCCTCCGCCTCGCGCGCCGACTACGCCGCGGCCGCCGTCGCCGTACTGACCGGCGAGGGCCACGAGAACACGGCGTACGAGCTGTCCGGCGACACCGCCTGGAGCTTCGCCGAATACGCCGCCGAGGTCGCCCGGCAGACCGGCAAGGAGATCGCCTACCACGCCGTCTCCGCCGAGGAGGTCCAGCAGATCCTCACCGGCGCGGGCCTGCCCGAGCCGCTGGCCGCGATCCTGGCCGACGTCGACACGGCGATCGAGCGCGGACGGCTGGCCGCCACCCCCGGCGACCTGTCCCGGCTGACCGGCCGCCCGACGACGCCGATCGCGGACTCCCTGGCGGTGGCCCTCAAGGGCTGACCTCGGAGTTCAGGGCCAGGCCCGACTGTCAGTCCCGTATCGCGGATACGGTGATGACAGCCGGGCCGCCCGGCGCTACCGTCGGACAGGCCCCTGCGTCAGGGCCGCCACGCCGTCGGGGAGGCCCTCATGCAGCCGCAGCACCAGCAGGACCGCGCCGGTCTCCTCTACGGCTTCACCGCGTACGGCCTGTGGGGCCTCGCCCCGCTCTTCTGGCCGCTGCTGGAGCCCGCCGGGGCGGTCGAGATCCTCGCTCACCGCATGGTCTGGTCGCTCGTGGTCGTCGGGCTCATCCTGTTGGCGCTGCGCCGCTGGTCCTGGATCGGCCCGCTGCTGCGGCAGCCCCGGCGGCTCGGTCTCGTCGCGCTCGCCGCGACCGCCATCTCCCTCAACTGGGGCCTGTACATCTGGGGCGTCAACAGCGGACACGTCGTCGAGACGGCGCTCGGATACTTCATCAACCCCCTGGTCAGCATCGGTTTCGGCGTTCTGCTGCTGCGCGAGCGGCTGCGTCCGGTGCAGTGGGCGGCGGTCGGCATCGGTGTGGTGGCGGTCGGCGTGCTGGCCGTCGGCTACGGCAAACTGCCCTGGATCGCCCTCACGCTGGCCTTCACCTTCGCCACGTACGGCCTGGTCAAGAAGCGGATCGGGCTGGACGGGCTGGAGTCGCTGGCCGCCGAGACCGCCGTCCAGTTCCTGCCCGCGCTCGGCTTCATCGGCTATCTCGCGATGCGTGGCGACAGCACGTTCGGCAGCGGTGGCATGGGCCATTCGGTGCTGCTGGTGAGCTGCGGGCTGATCACCGCGGTGCCGCTGAGCCTGTTCGGGGCCGCCGCGGTACGGCTGCCGCTGTCGACGATCGGGATGCTCCAATACCTCACGCCCACCTCCCAGTTCATCCTCGGGCTGGTCGTCTTCCACGAGTCCATGCCGCCCGAGCGGTGGGCGGGCTTCTCCCTCGTCTGGCTCGCGCTGGCGCTGCTCACCTGGGACGCGCTGCGGACCGGGCACCGGACCCGCCGACAGCTGGCGGACGCGGCGGCGCGGGCGGACGCGGCACCGGCAGCCGCGGCACCGGCCAAGGCGACGGAGCCCCAGACCGGCCCGATATCCGGCGGCTGATGTCCGGATTTCGCCCTTGACGGAGGGTCAGCCACACCCGGAGCATCAGCCTCGCGCCATTTCGGCGTCATCTTGTCGTACCGCTCCACCACCCCCATGGGTACGTACGTGCATCACCTTGCATCGCACTGTGCATCACACAGCGTCACGTCATTCCGTGCAGTCCCCGTTCGGAATCGGAGCCCCCCATGTCGTCATGTGCTGAGCCTCGCCACACCCCCCGAAGATCCATAACCCGCCGTACGGCCGCCGCCGTCGCCGCCGGGACGGCCATCGCCGCCCTGGTCTCGGCCGCCCCCGCCACCTCCGCGGCCGCCGCGGCTCCCCCGTCCCCGGCGGCCGCCGCCCTCGCCGTACCGGATGTGCCGCTCGCCAACGTCAAGGCACATCTGACCAAGCTCCAGTCCATCGCCACCGCCAACGGCGGCAACCGCGCCCACGGCCGTCCCGGCTACAAGGCGTCGCTCGACTACATCAAGGGACTGCTGGACGCGGCCGGGTTCACCACCACGGTCCAGCAGTTCACCTCCGGCGGCGCCACCGGCTACAACCTCATCGCCGACTGGCCCGGCGGCGACGCCGACAACGTGGTGTTCTCCGGCGCCCACCTGGACTCCGTCAGCGCCGGCCCCGGCATCAACGACAACGGCTCGGGGTCCGCCGCCGTCCTGGAGACCGCGCTCACCGTCGCCCGCTCGGGGCTGAAGCCCGCCAAGCACCTGCGGTTCGGCTGGTGGGGCGCCGAGGAGCTGGGCATGGTCGGGTCGCGGAACTACGTCAACAGCCTGTCGTCCGCCAACCGGGCGAAGATCGACGGCTATCTCAACTTCGACATGATCGGCTCGCCCAACCCGGGCTACTTCGTCTATGACGACGACACCCGGATCGAAGGAGTCTTCAAGGACTTCTACGCGTCCAAGGGCGTCCCGACGGAGATAGAGACCGAGGGCGACGGCCGCTCCGACCACGCGCCGTTCAAGAACGTGGGCATCCCGGTGGGCGGCCTGTTCAGCGGCGCCGACTACATCAAGACCGCCGCCCAGGCCCAGAAGTGGGGCGGCACCTCCGGCCAGGCCTTCGACCGCTGCTACCACCGCTCGTGCGACACCACGACCAACATCAACGACACCGCGCTGGACCGCAACAGCGACGCCATCGCGTACGCCGTCTGGACGCTGTCCTCCTGACACACCGGCATTCCTGAGCGGTCCGTACGCAGACGTGCGGACCGCTCAGACCGTGATGTCCTTCGCGGTGAACCGGGCCCAGGCCGCCGAGCCGAACACGGCCAGATACAGCCCCTGCAGCTCGGCGTTCTTGATGAGCTGGTCCCAGTAGACCGGCTGGCGGAGGAGATCCGCGAAGCTGAGCCAGTAGTGCGGGAAGAGATACGGATGGATCGCGTGCAGCTGCGGGATCGTGTCCAGGATCTGCACCGTGACCACGAGCCCGACCGTGGTCGCCATGGCCGCGATGCCGCTGTTGGTGAGGGTGGAGATGAACAGACCCACCGCCGCGATCCCCACCAGTGACAGCGCCACGGCGCCCGCCACGCCGAGCGCCCGTACCAGCCCGTCGCCGAAGGACACCGAGGTGCCGGAGATCAGCGTGACATCGCCGAGCGGGAACAGCATCGCCCCGGTCGCGAGCCCGGCGGCGGCCACCGCGAGGGTCGCGGCCAGGCAGAACGCCAGGACGGTGACGAACTTGGCGAGCAGCAGCCGGGTGCGCCCGGCGGGGGCGACCAGCAGATAGCGCAGCGTCCCCGGGCCCGCCTCACCGGCGATGGAGTCCCCGGCGATCACGCCGATGGCCATCGGCAGGAAGACGGGCAGCGTCGCCGCCAGCGCGGCGAAGACGAGGAAGATCCCGTTGTTGGTGATCTGGGAGAAGAAGGCGGGCCCGTCGCCACTGGCTCCGCCGCCTCCGCCGCCGCCCCGGCCGAAGCCGCCGCCGTCGCTGGTCTCGATCTTCACGGCGACGCCGATGAGGACCGGGACGGCCGCGAGCACGCCGAGCAGCGCCAGGGTCCGCCAGCGGCGGAAGGTGGTGGACAGCTCGCTGCGGAAGAGCGCCAGGGCCCACGACGGGCGCGCCCGGGGCGCCTCGCCCGTCCCGCCCGTCTCGTCCACCTCAGCCGTTTCAGCCGTTCCGGACGGTTCAGCCGCTTCAGCCCGCGACATCGAATCCCTCCCCGGTCAGCGCGACGAAGGCGTCCTCCAGCGAGGCGCCCTCGGCGCCGAAGGCCCGTACCCGCACCCCGGCGCGCACCAGGGCGGCGTTCAGGTCGGCGGGCTCGAGCGCGGGCGTGGGCAGCTCGCCGGAGACCCGCTCCGCCAGGACCACCAGGTCCGTCACCCCGTGCTCCTTGAGGACGCGGACGGCGTCGGCCGGGTCCGGGGTGGTGACGGACAGCCTGCCGCGGCTGCCCGCCGCCAGCTCGGCGACCGTGCCCTGGGCGATCAGGCGGCCCCGGGTCATGACCGCCGCGTGGGTGCAGACCTGTTCGATCTCGTCCAGGAGGTGCGAGGAGAGGAAGACCGTGGTGCCCTCCCGGGCCAGCTCGCGCACCAGGGTACGGATCTCGCGCATGCCCTGGGGGTCGAGCCCGTTGGTCGGCTCGTCGAGAACCAGCAGCTCACGCGGCTGGAGCAGGGCGGCGGCCAGGCCGAGGCGCTGTTTCATCCCCAGCGAGTACGCCCGCGCCTTCTTCCCCGCCGCGGCCCCGAGTCCGACCCGGTCCAGCGCCTCGGCGGCGCGGGCGGCCCGGGTGCGGGGGTCGGCGGTCGGGTCGGCGGCGTCGTAGCGCAGCAGATTGTCCCGGCCGCTCAGATACGGGTAGAGGGCGGGCCCCTCGATGAGGGCGCCCACCCTGGGCAGCACGCTGCGGGCGGCGCGCGGCATCGGCAGGCCCAGCAGTCTGGCGCCGCCCGATGTGGGCTCGATCAGGCCCATGAGCATGCGGATCGTCGTCGTCTTCCCCGAGCCGTTGGGCCCGAGGAAGCCGAAGACGCTGCCGCGGGGAACGGTCAGGTCGAGCCCGTCGACGGCGAGCTGCCCGCCCCGGTAGCGCTTGGTGAGCCCGCGGGTCTCCACCACGGCATCGGCGGACGGCTCGTCCACGGGCTCTCCTTCCCTCTGCTTCTACTTGGCCTTGTTGGCGGCCGCGACCAGGGCGTCCTTGTCGACCGCGCCGACGAAGACCTTGCCGTCGTCGGTCATCAGCGCGTTGACCAGGCGGGTGCTGAACACCGTGCCGGAGCCGAAGTCGCCCTTGACCTTCTTGCCGAAGCTGCCGAGGAAGCCGGAGGCCGCCCCGCTTTCGCCGCCCGGGGCGGAGGGAGCCTCGCCGCTCGCACCGGACTTCTGGCCGTCGTCGAGGCGGGCGATGGTGTCCCAGCCCTTCCCGGTGACGTTCAGCCCGGACAGCGAACCCGCCATGGCGTCCGCGCCGCCCGGCCGGTCCTTGAAGCCCTTCTCCCGGTGGCCCGGGCCACCGGCGCTGTCCTCGGTGACCTTGGCGCCCTTGGGCGGCGTGAAGTCGAAGGTGCCCGCGGCGGGCTTGCCGAAGTCGACCTTGGTGAAGCCGACGTCGACGGCCGCCTTGCCGCCGCTCTTCGGGGTGAGGGTGAACTTCAGCGGCACACCGTTGTCCGCGTCGACCGCGATCCGGACCGAGCCGACCGTGGACGCGCTCTGCTTGGGCTTGATCAGCAGCTCGTAGGCGTCCCGCCCGGCGACCTGGGTGGTGCCGTCGACCGTCACCTCGGTGGTGTCGTCCACGGCGGCGAGCATCTGCTTCGCGAACTGCTGCGGGGTGGCGCCCCGCAGGTCCTCGGGGGCCTCGCCCCGGTGGTCGCCCTTGCCCGCGGCGTCCTGGGGGGCCGTGGAGTGGAAGACGGAGTTGCTGCCGCTGTCGTACGCCCACAGCTCGTCGCCGTTGTGGATCATGCTGTACTCGGCGGCGTTCTCGACGATCGACACCCGCTGCTTGTCGGGGCCGTCGGCGGCCACCCGCAGGGTGTGGGTGCCGGACGCCAGCTCGGTGAGCTTGGCCTCCGGCGCGGTGCCGTCGCCCTTCCCGCCCGCGAGGTCGTTCGCGGCTCCGGCGAGGGAGCCGCCGCCCGGCAGCGTGGGGAGCCCCAGATCGGTGGTGATCTTCACCGAGCCGGACACCTGCTGCTGGTCGGATGCGGCCATCTTGCTGATCAGCTGCTGTGCCGTGATCTTCGGCAGGTCCGGGGCGCCGCTGCTGGCCAGCGCCGGGACCAGCCCGATCGTCGCGGCCGCGATGCCCGCCACCGCGACCGGGGCCCCGTAGCGGAGCGCCTTGGTGCGTCGTGTGGGCCGTTCCTCGTCCCAGAAGCCGTCGTCGGCGACCTGTATCGGTCGGATCCGTGCCATGTGTGCTCTACCTCCGTCGTCGGCGGCGGTCGTCAGCCTGCACTCGTCCACCTCTCGGGCCATTGTCTCCCGATCCCGCCATGTGGTGGTCTTCTCATCCCACCAAATCGGGAGGGCCGATACGTCAGCCCGCAGGATCAAGTCCGCGTACTGCTCCGGTATGACGGTCCGCGCCGCGAGGGGGATCCCCCTCGGGGTATCCCGTAGGGGCCACGGGCCCGAAGCGGCGCGGGGAGGAGATCACCCGGCCCGGTGGGCCACCGCGTCGCACAGGCCCTCCAGGGCCGACTTCGCCGGGCCCTTTGGCAGCGGGGCCAGCATGGAGCGGGCCTCCGCCGCATAGCGCAGCGTGTCCCGGCGGGCCTGCTCCAGGGCGGGGTGGGCGCGCAGCCGCCGCAGCACCTCGGCGTGGCGGGCGTCGTCGGTGAGGTCGCCCGCGAGCAGCTCGCACAGCTCCCGGTCCTCCCGCGCACCGGTCGCCTCCGCCCGCGCCCTCAGGTGCAGGACGGGGAGGGTGGCGATGCCCTCGCGCAGATCGGTGCCGGGGGTCTTGCCGGACTCATGGCTGTCGCTGGCGATGTCCAGCACGTCGTCGGCCAGCTGGAAGGCCATCCCGAGCCGCTCGCCGTACTGGGTCAGGATGTTGACGATGGACTCGTCGGCGCCCGACATCATCGCGCCGAACCGCCCCGAGACGGCGATCAGCGAGCCGGTCTTGCCCGCGAGGACGTCCAGATAGTGCTCGATGGGGTCGCGGCCGCGCGGTCCGGCGGTCTCCAGGATCTGGCCCGTGACCAGCCGCTCGAACGCCTCGGCCTGGACCCGCACCGCCTCCGGACCCAGATCGGCCAGGACGTGGGAGGCGCGGGCGAAGAGGAAGTCACCGGTGAGCACCGCGACCGAATTGCCCCAGCGGGCATTGGCGCTGGGCACCCCGCGCCGCACGTCCGCCTCGTCCATGACGTCGTCGTGGTAGAGCGTGGCCAGATGCGTCAGCTCGACGACGACCGCCGAGGGCACCACACCGGGGGCGTACGGGTCGCCGAACTGGGCGGCCAGCAGCACCAGCAGGGGCCGGAAACGCTTGCCGCCCGCGCGCACCAGGTGCTGGGCGGCCTCGGTGATGAACGGCACGTCGCTCTTGGTGGCCTCCAGCAGGCCCTCTTCGACGGCCGCCAGCCCGGCCTGGGTGTCGGCTTCCAGGGTCTGGTCCCGCACGCTCAGCCCGAAGGGCCCGATGACGCTCACGGGGTACTCCTGTCTGCCTACGTTCACGCGGAATGTCGATGTGTCGCCGCCTCCACCAAAAGGCAGCGTATCCGGTCGGGTATCGATCGCTGTGGGCGCCTTCCCGCCTTGTGCGCAGCACAACGCCCTCACCCCGAATCGACCGGTTACCCACGCCGTACCGCGATCGCGAGCAGATCATTCATCATGTGGCCCCCGACCGTTCACCGATCGGGGGCCGGAACCGGGCCCGGGACCTGTCCGGCGGGTGTCCGCGAACCCGCCGGGCCCGGATCACTCATCCGTTCACCTATCCGTGCGCGGCGGCCACCGCCTTCGCCAGCCGGGGCGACGCGTACTCCGTGCCGCACACGAACCGCATCACCGGGCCGAAGGAGGCCGCCGCCGGAAGCCCGGTGAAGTACAGCCCGGGCACCGACGAGCCGTACCCGGCGTCCAGTCGGGGGCCACCGGCGCCGGTGGCCACCCCGGCGCGCAGCTCGGGGCCGAGGAAGCCGAGCGCGGCCAGATTCATCCGATAGCCCGTCGCGGCCATCACATGGTCCGCGGCCAGCTCGCCGACCCGGCCGCCGCCGCGCAGTGTGAGCACCGGCCTGCCGCCGCTCTCCACGGTGACCCGGGTGACCTTCACCCCCTGGGTGACCCGCACCCGCCCGGCGAAACGCCCGCGCAGCCACCAGGCGCCCTTGGGCCCGAGCACCTTGCGCACCAAATACTCCCGGGCCGGTACGGGCAGCCGCCGGAAGCCCGCCGCGTGGTACGACAGCGCGTACAGCGACCAGGCGCGCCCGAAGGGCGATACGGGCCGCAGCCGGGGCTGGCGGTCCGGCGGGGAGCCGAAGGCGACGGCGGCCCTCCCCCGGGCCACCACCCGCACCGACGCGGCGCCCGCCTCGGCCAGCAGCACCGCGCTCTCCAGCGCCGACTGCCCGGCCCCAACCACCACGACCTCGCGGCCCGCGAACCGCCCCAGGCCATGGTGGTGCGAACTGTGCGACACCGGCCCGGCCGCGGACGGGCCGTCGGGGACGGCGGCGGCGAACTCGGCGGGCAGATGGGCGAGCCCGCTGAGCCCGCTGGCCACCACGACGGCCCGCGCCGTGAACTGCTCCCCCGAGTCCAGCTTCAGCTCGAAGCGGCCACCCCGCCGGTCGACGGCCACCACCCGGGTCCGCTCCAGCTCGGGCACCAGCCGCTCCTGGAACCACAGCCCGTACCCCGCGAAGGTCTCGACGGGGATGATGTCCCAGTCGGACTGATACGGCGTGCCGCCCACCGCGTGGCAGTAGTCGAGCAGGGTGTGCCCAGGCTGCGGCGCGTCGATGGTCGACGCGACCGGGGTGGACTTGAGCAGCATGCCCGCGGGCATCTGCTCGCGCCAGCTCACCATCGGCTCGCCGAAGACACGGACCGGCAGGCCGCGGGCGCGTAAGTGGGCGGCGGTCGACAGGCCGTATGGACCGGCCCCGATGACTGCTACCGGATCGTTCACGAATCCCCTCCCCAAGGCGTTACCTGTTCTTGGCGCGCCACATCCGGTACAGATGCGTCGCACCGGGCCGCACGCAGCGCGCCAGCATGGCGAAGAACGGCCGCGGGTCGTCGCGCGCGGCCCAGGCCAGCTCGGTCCCGCTCGCCCGGGCCGGCGCGTGCGGCGTGGTGTATCCACTGCGGCGGTAGGCGAGCAGGGCGGGCAGGTCGATGTTCTCGACGACGAACCGCCGGGCCGCCAGCGGCGCGGCCTCGGGCACCCCGCGCCCCGTCAGATCGAGGTGCTGCGCCCGGACGACGTCGAGCCGCGCCTCGTTCTCGAAGAGCCGGAACTGCGCGCCCATCCGGGGGTTGAAGTCCAGCAGCTTGTACCGCCCGTCCCGCCGGTCGAAGCGCCAGTCCAGATCGACGATGCCGCTGAAGCCGATCCGCTTGATGAACCGGGCCGTCATCCGGGCCAGCTCCCCGTTGTCCACCGCGTAGGCGCACGCCGTCATGCCCGCGTGCGGCGGCCAGGACCGCACCTTGACGCCGGTGAACATCGCCAGCGGCGTGGACTCCGCGTCGACGTAGGCGTGCACGATCCAGTCCTCGGCGGACTCCCGCGGCAGGTACTCCTGGAGGACCACCCCGGGCCGTGGCCCCCAGTCGCGGGCCAGCGCCAGCAGCTCGCGCGGCCCGGCGATCCGGGTGGTGCCGCCCACCGCGGGCTTTAGCCGCCGCTCGAACGCCTCCCGGTTCTTGGCGACGACCGGAAAACGCGCGCGCACCGCGAACGCCTTCACATCGGCGTACGAAGCGGGGAACAGCGCCTCCGGGGTGGGCACCCCGTGCTCGACGCACAGCTCGTGCAGCCCCTGCTTGCTGGCCAGCCGCCGGGGCAGCCCCGGCTCGGTGCGGGGGAAGAGGAACCGGCCCTCCCCGGCGAGCACATCGGCATGCTCGCCGATCAGCACCGCCGCCTCCTCGTCCGTGGGCAGCAGGACGGCCGGACGGCCGATCGCCCGCGCCGCCCGCAGCAACCCCTCGACCAGCCGCTCCGGCCGCTCCCTGCCGGTGGTCGGCCAGACGAAGGCCCGCTTCAGATAGCGCGACTGGGCGGCCGGGGTCCAACGGTCCTCGGTGACCGCGTACATGGGGATTCCGAGCCGGCCCAGTGAGCGAATGGCCCCCACGCCCCCGTGATGCAGCGGGTAATCGCCTATCTTCACGATCAGCCCCGGCACGGAACGGTCCACCGCGAACGGCACAGCACTGCTCGCCACGAGTCCCCCTCGGTCACCCCACCGCAGTGGTCCCCCCACTGTGCGTGACCTGGTCCAGGACGCTACTTCGGAATTACCTCCTCCAGCAAGGATTATCCGGACATTGCCATCCCTTTAGGTGGGATCGCCCCACAGGGGTGGCATCCCCCCGGGCCATAGGGTGTGAGCCCCGACCGTGGCGACAACGGTGGCGACGACGAGAAGGCGAGGCACCACCCATGCCGCAGCGCAGCCCGCTCGACCTACCCGAAGGCGACCCCTTCGGTCCGGACAACCTCCCCTATGGCGTCTTCACCACCTCCGAAGCCCCTCATCTGCGGAAAATCGGCGTGCGCTACGGCAGTCACGTGCTGGACGCGGGCGCCGCCGCGGCGGCCGCGGCCTCCCCGCACGCCGAACTCCTCGGCGCCTCCTCGCTCAACCCGCTGATGGCCGCTGGCCGTCCGGCCTGGCAGGCCGTCCGCGCGGAGCTGCGCGACTGGCTGACCGACCCGGCGCACCGGCACGCCATCGAGCCCCTGATGCACCCCCTCGCCACCCTGGCTCTCCACCTCCCGATCGAGGTGGCGGACTATGTCGACTTCTTCGCCAGCGAGCATCACGCCTCCAACGCGGGCAAGATCTTCCGCCCGGACGGCGACGCCCTCACCCCCAACTGGAAGCACATGCCGATCGGCTACCACGGCCGGGCCGGCACCGTGCTCGTCTCGGGCTCGCCCATCGTCCGCCCCCAGGGCCAGCACCTGCCCCCGGCCGCCCCCGCATCGTCTGCTCCCTCATCGCCCGCTCCTCCCCGGCCGGTCTTCGGCCCCTCGCTGCGCCTCGACTTCGAAGCCGAGGTCGCCTTCGTCGTCGGCGCCCCCTCACCTCTGAATACACCGCTGCCGCTCGCCGGGTTCCACGATCACGTCTTCGGCGTCTGTCTCCTCAACGACTGGTCCGCCCGCGACATCCAGTCCTGGGAGTACCGCCCCCTCGGCCCCTTCCTCGGCAAGTCCTTCGCCACCTCCCTCGCCGCCTGGGTCACCCCGCTGGACGCCCTCGCCGCGGCCCGTACCGCCCCGCCCGCCCGCGACGTCCCGCCGCTCCCCTACCTCGACGACTCGGCGGCCGAGCCCGGTGGGTTCGATCTCCGCCTCGAAGTGGCGGTCAACGGGCACACCGTCTCCCGGCCCCCGTTCTCCGCCATGTACTGGACCGCGGCCCAGCAGCTCGCCCACCTGACCGTGAACGGCGCCTCGCTGCGCACCGGCGACCTCTTCGCCTCCGGCACGGTCAGCGGCCCGCGCCCGGACGAGCTGGGCTGTCTGCTCGAACTCACCTGGGGCGGCCGCGACCCCCTCCCCCTCCCCGACGGCACCCGGACCTTCCTGGAGGACGGCGACGAGGTGACCCTCACCGCCTGGGCGCCCGGCCCGGGCGGGGTCCGCATCGGTATGGGCGAGGTGACCGGCCACGTTGTCCCGGCGGCGTCATGAGCGGCTGCTAATTTGTCGTGCTCCTTGCCCTGATGGCCCTGATATCCAAGGAGAAGCGCGTGAAGAAGGCAGCGAGCGTCGCCGGAACGGTGGCCGCGGCCGCCCTGGTGCTGACGGCGTGCGGCAGTGGCGGCGACGAGGGGACGAAGGACACCTCCAAGGACACCCCGTCGGCACAGGAGTCGAGCGCCCCGGCGGAGGGGGGCGCGGACTCCACGATCACCGGCGCCTACCTCGCCAAGAACGGCGGCCAGACGCTCATCCTGTCCATCGGCGGCGAGAAGGCCTCCCTGATCGCGGGCAAGCACATCTGCAACGGTGAGTACACCGACACCGGCGAGAAGATGCTGATGTTCAAGTGCGCCGACGGCAACACCGACCGCGCCATGGGCAAGGTGGCCCCGAGCGGCGACGGCAAGACGCTCACCGTCGACTGGGACGCGCTCTCCGAGAACGACACGTTCACCCGGACCACCCCCGGCAACATCCCCTCGGGCATCCCGACCTCGCTGCCCTCCGGCCTCCCCACCGACCTGCCGAAGGACCTCCACACCGGGTGATCCCCGCCCGCTGATCCCCGCCCGCCGTGCCCCACGAGCCCCCGGTGAAACCGCCGGGGGCTCGCCGCGCACAGTGGCGGCGCGCAGTGGCAGATCTTGCTTCCGCGCCACAGAAATGCGCAGGTCAGTGCGGTTTCCAACGGGTCGCCAGGTGGCGCAATGTACTGGCAACACCATCGCACCGGCCCCGTCGGTATGGTCCGAAACAGACCCGCCGCCCAGCACACCACCACCCCGGAGCCGGCCGATGCCAGCCGAACGCACCCGCGAGCATGCCCCGCCGCTCGCCGCCGCGCGCCGCCGCCGGTTGCGCGCCGACCAGGCCCGGCAGCTCGCCGATCTGCTCCGCCACCAGATCCTCACCGGCGGCTTCCCCGGGGGCGTCCTGCCGCTGGAGGACGCGCTCGGCGCGGACTACGGCGCGTCCCGCAACACCGTGCGCCTGGCGCTCGACCTGCTGCGCGCCGAGCGGCTGGTGGAGCGCCAGCCGGGCGTGGGCACGGTCGTCGTGGCCGAGAAGTACCCGCACGGCCTCGACCGGCTGCAGGGCCTGGCCGAGACCCTGAAGGAACACGGCCGGGTCACCAACGAGGTGCGCACCGTCGGCCCGGTGCCCGCCCCCGCCTGCGTCGCCGACCGACTGCGGGTCCCCGTCCGCACCGATGTCCTCTATGTCGAGCGGCTGCGGCAGCTCGACGGCCTGCCGCTCTCCCTCGACCTCACCTACCTCCCGATGGACATCGGCGCCGAACTGCTGGGCGCCGACCTGGAGAACACCGATGTGTTCCGGCTGATCGAGAAGATCACCGGACAGCGGCTCGGCACCGCCGAGATCACCCTGGAGGCCGTCAACGCCGACGCGCACTCCGCCGCCGTACTCCAGGCCCCGCGCGGCGCGGCCGTCCTCATGCTGGAACGGCTCAGCCACCTGGCCGACGGCCGCCCGGTGGACCTGGAGTTCATCCGCTTCCGCGGTGACCGGATCACCATGAGCGGGCTGCTGCGCCGTACCGCCTGAACACCCCGCGACCCCACCTCACGCACACCACCTCACGCCTCTTCTCGCCCTCCCTGGAGACAGCCATGCCTCTGACGCCCCAGCGTGCCGACGTCCCCGTGACGATCGACGAGTCGAAGTGCATCGACGGCTGCACCCTGTGCGTGGACATGTGCCCCCTGGACTCCCTCGCGATCCACCCCGACAGCGGCAAGGCGTACATGCACGTGGACGAGTGCTGGTACTGCGGCCCGTGCGCCGCTCGCTGTCCCACCGGCGCGGTCACGGTCAACATGCCCTATCTCCTGAGGTGAAAGGCCCCCCGATGCAGCGCACGACCCTTCCGGCCGCTCTCGCCGCCGGTGCCCTGCTGCTGTCCCTGACCGGTTGCGGCGGCGACGCGGCAGCGGGCGGCAAGACCGTGACCGTCACCGTCGGCTACCAGTCCAAGACCATCAACACCACGACCGCGGGCACCCTGCTGCGCTCGCTCGGCTCCTTCGAACGCGAACTGCGCGCGCTCGGCCACCGCAAGGGCGTCACGTACAAGGTGAAGTGGCAGGACTACGCCACCGGGGCGCCCATCACCGCGCAGATGGTGGCCGGAAAGGTCGACATCGGCTCGATGGGCGACTTCCCGCTGCTGATCAACTCCGGGCGCGGCACCCAGCTGAACGCGCCCACCCGCCTCGTCTCCGTGACCGGCTACAACCTGCGCGGCGGCCTGAACACCGTCGTCACCAAGCCCGGGTCGGCGCTGCGCGACCTGTCCGGCCTGCGCGGCAAGAAGGTCTCCACCAGCGTCGGTTCGGCCGCCGACGGCACGCTCGTCCGCGCCCTCCAGGACGCCGGTATCGATCCCGAGAACGGCATCGAGAAGCTCAACCAGCAGCCCGCCGTCGGCGCCTCCGCCCTGGAGGCGGGCAGCGCGGACGCCCTCTCGCAGTTCGTCGCCTGGCCGGGGCTGCTGGCCTTCCAGGGGAAGGCCAAGGCGCTGTACGACGGCGCCCGGCTGAACCTGCCGACCTTCCACGGTGTCACCGCGCGCGACGCGTTCGCCCAGCAGAACCCGGACGTCCTCCAGGCGTTCCTGTCCGCCCAGATCGACGCCACCCGCTATCTGGACGACCATCCGCTCCCCGCCGCCCAGAAGGTGGCGAAAGCGACTGGGCTGCCGCCCGAGGTGGTCTACCTCTACAACGGCGAGGGCGGCATCTCGACCTTCGGCCCCGCCCTCAAACCCGCGCTGATCGCGGCCCTCAAGAAGGACGTCCCGATCCTGCGCAAGGCCAAACTGACCGGCCCGGTGGACGTGAAGTCCTTTGTCGACGACCGGTATCTGAAACGGGCGTACGGGAGCGCGGGCGCCTACGCGAAGGCACTGCGCGCCGCCCCGCCCGCCTCCCCGAACCAGGTGTGGCTCAAGGGCGAGGACACGGTCCGCAGCTTCCCCTCGTCCGCCGCGCTGCTGCGCTTCACCGCCGCCCACCAGGGCCGGGTCCGCGCGGCGTACGTGCCCGACGCGGCCACCGGGACGCGCTGGTTCGCGGACCGCGCGGTGTGGGCCGAGGACAACGGACAGCCGCGCGCGTTCGTCACGGCGGCCAACGCCCGTACGTGGATCGCCGCGCACCCCGGCGCCCGGCTCGTCTCGTACGCCACCGCGCTGAAGGAGGCGAAGTGACCTCCCAGGCGCCCCACGTGACCGCCTCCACCACCCCCGTACGCCCCGCGCCCGCCCCCGCCCCCGCCCCGGCGCCCGGTACCGCGCCCCGGCGGCGCCGCCCCTGGCCGCGGTACGCGCTGCGCGCCGCCTCCCTCCTGGCCGCGCTCGGCCTGTGGCAGCTCCTCACCTCGCTGAAGGTCACCCTGTGGCTGCGGTTCGCGCAGTTCCCGACCGTCACCCAGGTCGCCCACGCCTTCGCCGGGCGGCTGACCACCGGCGCCTACTGGCAGGACCTGGCCGACAGCCTCACCCGCATCCTCACCGGCTTCGCACTCGCCGCGGTCCTCGGCGTCACCGTCGGCACCGCGATCGCGCGCTCGCCGCTGGTGTCCGATCTGCTGAGCCCGGTCCTCGAAGTCCTCCGCCCGATCCCGGCGATCGCCCTCGTCCCGGTCGCGATCCTGCTGTTCCCCAGCAATGAACAGGGCATCGTCTTCATCACCTTCACCGCCGCCTTCTTCCCGGTCATGGTCAGCACCCGGCACGCGGTGCGCGCCCTGACCCCGGTGTGGGAGGAGGCCGTGCTGACCATGGGCGGCGGCCGGTGGCGGATCCTCGGCTCGGTGGTGCTGCCGGGCGCGCTGCCCGGCATCCTCGGCGGGCTGTCGGTCGGCATCGGCGTCTCGTGGATCTGCGTGATCTCCGCCGAGATGATCTCCGGCGCGTACGGGGTCGGCTACCGCACCTGGCAGGACTACACGATCGTCGACTATCCGGGCGTCTTCGTCGGCATGACCACCATCGGCCTCCTCGGCTGGCTGACCTCCACCGCGGTCGAGCTGGCGGGCCGCAGGCTGACCCGCTGGCTGCCGCGCACCGAGAACACGGCCCCGTCGGCGCACCTCATCAGGAAGGGCACTCCGTGACCACGCCCGATGTCGCCACCGTCCCCCAGGCCACCGCCACCGCCCCGGCACCGCCCGGTCTGCGGCTGCGGCTGCGTGACGCCGCGCTGGGCCGCCCCGGGGCGCCGGTCCTGCACGGTCTCGACCTGGACGTCGCGCCCGGCGAGGTGCTGACCGTCGTCGGCCCGTCCGGCTGCGGCAAATCGACCCTGCTGCGCACCCTGGCCGGACTGCTGCCGGTCCTCGGCGGGCAGGTCACCCAGGACGGCGAGCCGCTCACCCGGCCCGCCGCCGACCGCGCCCTGGTCTTCCAGGAGGACGCGCTGCTCCCCTGGCGAACCGTCCACGCCAACGTGGAACTGCCCCTCGTCATACGGGGCGTACCGCGGGCCGCGCGCCGCGCCCGGGCCGCGGAGTGGCTGGAGCGGGTCGGGCTCACCGGCCACGCCCGGCGCCTTCCGCACCAGCTCTCCGGCGGGCAGCGGCAGCGCGTCCAGCTCGCCCGCGCGCTGGCCGGTGCGCCGCGCGCCGTCCTGATGGACGAGCCGTTCGGCGCGCTCGACGCCCAGACCCGGGCCGGGATGCAGCGGCTGCTGGTGGAGGTGCTGGACGGGACGCACGCCACCGTCGTCTTCGTCACCCATGACGTCGACGAGGCGGTCTTCCTCGGCGACCGCATCGCCCTCCTGGACGGCGCGGGCACGGCCCGGGTGCTCGGCGTACCGCATCCGCGCGAGCGTGCCGCGCACGACGCCGCCGCGACCGTCGCGCTGCGCCGCCAGGTCCTCGAATCCCTCGGCTCCCCCGGCTCCCTCGCCACCCGAAAGGGCCTCTCGTGACAACCCCGCACCCCGTGGAGATCCCCGCCCTCGACGCCGCCGAGGAGCTGACCTGCGACGTCCTGGTCATCGGCGGCGGCACGGCGGGCACCATGGCCGCGCTCACCGCCGCCGAACGCGGGGCCTCCGTCCTGCTGCTGGAGAAGGCGCACGTCCGGCACTCCGGCGCGCTCGCCATGGGCATGGACGGCGTCAACAACGCGGTCGTGCCCGGCCGGGCCGAACCCGACGACTACGTCGCCGAGATCACCCGCGCCAACGACGGCGTCGTCGACCAGTCCACCGTCCGGCAGACCGCCACCCGGGGCTTCGACATGGTCAAACGCCTGGAGCGGTACGGGGTGAAGTTCGAGAAGGACGAGCACGGCGAGTACGCGGTCCGCCAGGTGCACCGCTCCGGCTCGTACGTCCTTCCGATGCCCGAGGGCAAGGACGTCAAGAAGGTCCTCTACCGGCAGTTGCGGCGGCGCGAGATGCGCGAGCGCATCCGGATCGAGAACCGGGTCATGCCGGTCCGCGTCCTGACCGCGGGCGGCCGGGCCGTCGGCGCCGCCGGATTCCACACCCGCACCGGGCACTTCGTCAGCGTGCGGGCCGGGGCCGTCATCCTCGCCACCGGCGCCTGCGGCCGCCTCGGGCTGCCCGCCAGCGGCTATCTGTACGGGACGTACGAGAACCCCACCAACGCGGGTGACGGCTACGCCATGGCGTACCACGCGGGCGCCGAGCTGACCGGGATCGAATGCTTCCAGATCAACCCGCTGATCAAGGATTACAACGGCCCGGCCTGCGCCTATGTCGCCAACCCCTTCGGCGGCTACCAGGTCAACCGGCACGGGGAGCGGTTCGTCGACTCCGACTACTGGTCCGGGCAGATGATGTCCGAGTTCGCGGCGGAGGTCGCGAGCGAGCGCGGCCCGGTCTATCTGAAGCTCAGCCATCTGCCGGAGGAGTCGGTGGCCGCGCTGGAGTCCATCCTGCACTCCACCGAACGCCCCACCCGCGCCGCCTTCCACGCGGGCCGCGGCCATGACTACCGCACCCACGACGTGGAGATGCACATCTCCGAGATCGGCCTGTGCGGCGGCCATTCGGCCTCCGGCGTACGGGTCGACGCGCACGCGCGCACCACGGTGCCGGGGCTGTACGCGGCAGGGGACCTCGCGTGCGTCCCGCACAACTACATGATCGGCGCCTTCGTCTTCGGCGATCTGGCGGGCGCGGACGCCGCCCAGTACCGGGCGTACGACGGCGAACTGCCGCGCGACCAGCTCGCCGACGCCCACGCCCTCGTGTACGGGCCGCTGCGCAACCCCGACGGGCCGCCGCAGCCGCAGGTCGAGTACAAGCTGCGGCGCTTCGTGAACGACTACGTCGCCCCGCCCAAGAGCGGCGCCCGGCTGTCGCTGGCCGTCGAGGCGTTCGAGCGGATGCGCGGGGACATCGCGGCCATGGGCGCCCGTACCCCGCATGAACTGATGCGGTGCGCGGAGGTCACCTTCATCCGCGACTGCGCCGAGATGGCGGCGCGGTCCTCCCTCGCCCGGACGGAGAGCCGGTGGGGGCTCTACCACGAGCGCACCGACCATCCGCGGCGCGACGACACGGACTGGCTGCACCATCTGGATCTGCGGAAGTCGGCCTCTGGGGCCATGGAGTTCACGGCCCGGCCGGTGGCTCCGTACCTCGTGCCGATCGAGGAGTACGCGCCGGTGGGCGGGGCGTCCCGCCCGATCGGCGAGGTGTGGCCCGAGCAGGTCGCCACGGCGGGCCCGCGCGAGGCCGCGCCGCGCGGCTCGGGGGCGCCCGAGGGCGCCCCTCGGCGCGCGGAGGCGGAGGCATCCGTCCCTGCTTCCCCCCGCATCCTCGAACTCCTGGCCCTGACCGAGGAACAGCCCGAACTCCCGGCCCTGCGGCCCTACCTGGCCGACCCGGACCCGGCGGTGCGCCGGGCCGCCGTCGCCACCCTCACCGAAACCGCCCCACCGGGCACCGGCCCGGCCCTGGCGACGGCACTGGCCGACCCGGACGGGGGCGTACGCGCCGGGGCGGCGGCGTCACTGCGAGAGCTGGTCGAGGTCCTGCCCCCGGACGCGGCCCTCCGCGAGCCGCTGCTGCACGCTCTTACGGTGACGGACCCAGCGGTACGAGCGGCCGCGCTGGACGTCCTGCGCGCGCTGGGTCTCGGCGACGCGGAGCTGTTCGCGCGGGCCCTGACGGACGTGGCGATCGAGGTCCGTCTCCAGGCCGTGCGCGCGCTCGTGTCGGTGGACGCGCTCGCCGCCCTGGAGCCGGGAGTCGCGGACGCGTCGCGCGAGGTGCGGGTGGCGACGGCGGGCGCGCTGGGCACCCTGGCCCCGGGCGGCCCGGCCGCGGAGGCCAGGCGGCTGCTCACGCCGCTGCTGCGGGACCCGGACGTCCTCGTACGGGCCGCCGCCCTGGAGGCCCTGGCCTCGGCCGGGTGCCCGGCCCCGCTGGACGCCGAGGCAGTGGCGGCGCTGGACGATCCCGCCTGGCAGGTGCGCAAGGGAGCGGCGATGGCCCTGTCCGCCGCCGCCCCGGACCTGGGCATCCCTGCCCTGGCCCGGACCCTGACCGACGCCCACGCCGACGTCCGCAAGGCGGCGGTGCTGGCCTTGCTCCCCTTGGCGGAACACGCCCCGGCCGCCCGGGAAGCCCTGTCCACGGTCCACTCCGACCCGGACGCAGACGTCCGGGCCTACGCGGCCAAGGCGACCGCCTAGCCTCTCCCCACCCCGCCCCTTCCCGAACCAGGGGACCAGCCCCCTGAACCCCCGTGACGGAGACGCGCCCGCCGAGCTGCGCCCCGGGTGCGCCAACCCGGCCGGGCGGCACGTTGGTGGGGCAGCCCGCTTCGGAGCCTCGCGTCCGGGTGAGGCACGGCCGTGACGCCCGTTCCCCAAACCCCGGGCGATGCGGCGCCGTACGAGCCCCCGGCGCCCGCGCCCGGGCCGGGGCACCGTCGCACCGCCCCCGACCAGGCAGGGCCCAGGGGCGCAGCACCTGGTTCGGGGAGGGGCGGGGGTGGGGGAAACAGCGGCGCCCCGGCCGGACACCATCGCGGTGGTCCGGCCGGGGCGGCGCCCTGGGGTCGGGGAACGGCTAGCGCACGAACACGCCCGCTTGGCCCGCCAGATCCAGGAAGTACTGCGGCGCCACACCCAGCACCACCGTCACCGCCACGCCGATCGCGATCGCCGACGACGTCAGGGGGCTCGGGACGGCCACCGAGGGGCCGTCCGTGCGGGGTTCGCTGAAGAACATCAGCACGATGACCCGGATGTAGAAGAAGGCCGCGATCGCCGACGAGATCACACCGATCACGACCAGCGCACCGGCGCCCCCGTCCGCCGCCGCCTTGAAGACCGCGAACTTCCCCGCGAAACCACTGGTCAGCGGGATACCGGCGAAGGCCAGCAGGAAGACCGCGAAGACCGCCGCCACCAGGGGCGAACGGCGCCCCAGCCCGGCCCACTTCGAGAGGTGGGTGGCCTCGCCCCCCGCGTCGCGCACCAGGGTGACCACCGCGAAGGCGCCGAGGGTCACGAAGGAGTACGCGGCGAGGTAGAAGAGGACGGAGGAGATGCCCTCCGGCGTGGTGGCGATGACACCGGCGAGGATGAACCCGGCGTGCGCGATCGAGGAGTAGGCCAGCAGCCGCTTCACATCGGTCTGGGTGACGGCGACGATCGCGCCGCCCAGCATCGTGACGATGGCGACACCCCACATCACCGGCCGCCAGTCCCAGCGGAGCCCCGGAAGGACGACGTACAGCAGCCGCAGCAGCGCGCCGAAGGCCGCCACCTTGGTGGCCGCGGCCATGAAGCCGGTGACCGGGGTGGGGGCGCCCTGGTAGACGTCCGGGGTCCACATGTGGAACGGCACGGCGCCGATCTTGAACAGCAGACCCATCAGCACCAGCGCCCCGCCGAGGAGCAGCAGCACGTCGTTGCCCATGGTCCCGGCGAGCGCCGGGGTGACGTTGCGGACCTGGCCGTTCACGACGTCGGCGATACCGGCGTACGCCACGGTGCCCGCGTACCCGTACAGCAGGGCGATCCCGAAGAGCAGGAACGCGGAGGAGAAGGCGCCGAGCAGGAAGTACTTGACGGCGGACTCCTGGGACAGCATCCGGTGGCGCCGGGCGAGCGCGCACAGGATGTACAGCGGGAGGGAGAAGACCTCCAGCGCCACGAACAGGGTCAGCAGATCGTTCGCGGCGGGGAAGACGAGCATGCCGCCCACCGCGAAGAGGACCAGCGGGAAGACCTCGGTCGTGGTGAACCCGGCCTTGACGGCGGACTTTTCGGCGTCACCGCCGGGCACGGCGG
Source organism: Streptomyces sp. NPDC041200 (assembly GCF_055591805.1). NCBI lineage: Bacteria > Bacillati > Actinomycetota > Actinomycetes > Kitasatosporales > Streptomycetaceae > Streptomyces > Streptomyces sp. NPDC041200. The sequence goes on from NZ_JBVIZF010000010.1 coordinate 157,292, forward strand.
CGGCCTGGGCCGCGAAGGAGTCGACGCGGTTGCCGTGGACGACCGGGTCGAGCCGCCGCTCGGCGAAGGTGAACACCGAGACCAGCGCGACCAGGAGAATGGTGCCCTGGAGGAAGAGCGCGGGACCGTCGACGGCGATGGCGCCCATGGCCGCGACATGGGCCTTCCCGGTGCCGTAGTCACTGGCGGCGAGGCCGATGACGGCCGCGAAGGCCGCGGCGAGGGAGACGACGGAGACGAACAACTGCGCCGCGTAACGCTGGGCGCGCGGCAGGAACGCCTCGATCAGTACGCCGATGATCGCGGCGCCGAGCACGATCAGGGTGGGCGCCAGCTGCCCGTACTCGATGTGCGGCGCGGGGATCTTGTCGGGCGCCGCCGCCGCTGTCGCCCACAGGCTGTGGACAGTGGCCGCGTGGGTCACTTGGCACCTCCGGAAGCACCGTCGTGGGAAGCACCCTCGGGCTTGGGGCTGTAGTGGAACCAGCCCGCGTCAGTGACGGGGTGATCGGGCTTGGGGTCCTTCTCGTCCACCACGGACAGGGTGTGGTCGACCGCCGGGTTGACGATCTCGGTCAGCGGCTTGGGGTAGACGCCGAGGAAGAGCAGCAGCGCGATCAGCGGCGCGACGACGAGCAGCTCACGCGGCCGCAGATCGGGCATGGTGCGCACCTCCTCCTTCACCGGGCCGGTCATGGTCCGCTGGTAGAGGATCAGGACGTACAGCGCGGCCAGCACGATGCCGAGGGTGGCGATCACCCCGACCACCGGATAGCGGGCGAACGCGCCGACGAGCACCAGGAATTCGCTGATGAAGGGCGCGAGCCCGGGCAGCGAGAGGGTGGCGAGACCGCCGATCAGGAAGGTCCCGGCGAGCACCGGGGCGACCTTCTGCACGCCTCCGTAGTCGGCGATGAGCCGCGAGCCACGCCGGGTGATGAGGAACCCGGCCACCAGCATCAGCGCCGCGGTCGAGATGCCGTGGTTGACCATGTAGAGGGTGGCGCCGCCCTGGCCCTGGGTGGTCATGGCGAAGATGCCGAGAACGATGAAGCCGAAGTGGGAGATCGAGGCGTAGGCGATCAGCCGCTTGATGTCCCGCTGGCCGATCGCCAGCAGCGCGCCGTAGATGATGCTGATGAGCGCGAGGACCAGGATCACCGGGGTGGCCCACTTGCTGGCCTCGGGGAAGAGCTGGAGGCAGAAGCGGAGCATCGCGAAGGTGCCGACCTTGTCGACGACCGCGGTGATCAGCACGGCGACGGGCGCGGTGGACTCGCCCATCGCGTTGGGCAGCCAGGTGTGCAGCGGCCACAGCGGGGCCTTCACCGCGAAGGCGAAGAAGAAGCCGAGGAACAGCAGCCGTTCGATGCCGGTGCCGATGTCGAGCTGCCCGCTCGCCCGGGCCTCCACGATCTGCTGGAGCGAGAAGGTGCCGGTGCCCAGGTCGTCGGCGGTGACCGCGTAGAGCCCGACCACCGCGGCCAGCATGATCAGCCCGCCCGCCAGGTTGTAGAGCAGGAACTTCACGGCGGCGTAGGAGCGCTGGGTGGCCGTCTCCTCCTCGGACCGCTCCCCGGCCCGGTCCCCGAAGCCGCCGATGAGGAAGTACATCGGGATGAGCATGGCTTCGAAGAAGATGTAGAAGACGAAGACGTCGGTGGCCTCGAAGGAGATCACCACCATCGCCTCGACCAGCAGGATCAGCGCGAAGAAGCCCTGGGTGGGCCGCCAGCGGCGGTTGGGGTGGGCGCCTTCCAGCGGGTCGGCGTCATGCCAGCCCGCCAGGATGATGAAGGGGATGAGCACGGCGGTGAGCGCGATCAGGGCGACCGCGATGCCGTCCACGCCCAGTTCGTAGCGGACCCCGAAATCCTTGATCCAGGCGTGGGATTCGGTGAGCTGGAAGCGGCCGCCGTCCGGGTCGAAGCGGACCAGGATGACCGCCGCGAGGGCGAGGGTGGCCAGGGAGAAGGCCAGCGCGACCCACTTGGCGGCGGCGCGCTGGGCGGCGGGCACCGCGGCGGTGACGATCGCGCCGAGCGCGGGCACCACGGCCGTGGCCGTCAGCAGGGGAAAGGACATGACTCAGACCGCCCTCATCAGCAGGGTCGCGGCGATGAGGACCGCCGTACCGCCGAACATCGAGACCGCGTACGTACGGGCGTAGCCGTTCTGGAGCTTGCGCAATCGGCCGGAGAGTCCGCCGACCCCGGCCGCGGTGCCGTTGACCACTCCGTCGACCAGCTTGTGGTCGACGTAGACCAGACCGCGGGTGAGGTAGCGGCCGGGCTGGACGAGCGCGACATGGTTGAAGTCGTCCTGGAGCAGGTCACGGCGGGCGGCCCGGGTGAGCAGGGAGCCGCGCGGCGCGGTGCGCGGCACGGGCTGGCGCCCGTACTGCGCCCAGGCGAGCGCGACGCCGATCACGAGGACGACCATCGTCCCGGCGGTGACCGTCGCGGCGCTGAGCGGGGAGTGGCCGTGGCTGTGGCCGGTGACCGGCTCCAGCCACTTCAGGAACGCGTCGTTCAGGCTGAACAGACCGCCCGCGAAGACCGATCCGAAGGCCAGGACGATCATGGGGATGGTCATGGACTTGGGCGACTCGTGCGGATGCGGTTCGTTGCCCTGGGCGTCGCGCTCCCACCGCTTCTCGCCGAAGAAGGTCATCAGCATCACGCGCGTCATGTAGTACGCGGTGATGGCCGCGCCCAGCAGGGCCGCGCCGCCGAGGATCCAGCCCTCGGTGCCGCCCTTGGCGAAGGCCGCCTCGATGATCTTGTCCTTGGACCAGAAGCCGGAGAGCCCGGGGAAGCCGATGATGGCGAGATAGCCGAGCCCGAAGGTGACGAAGGTGACCGGCATGTACTTCCGCAGGCCGCCGTACTTGCGCATGTCGACCTCGTCGTTCATGCCGTGCATGACCGACCCGGCGCCGAGGAAGAGCCCCGCCTTGAAGAAGCCGTGGGTGACCAGGTGCATGATCGCGAAGACATAGCCGATCGGGCCGAGCCCGGCGGCCAGGATCATGTAGCCGATCTGCGACATGGTCGACCCGGCCAGGGCCTTCTTGATGTCGTCCTTCGCGCAACCGACGATCGCACCGAAGAGCAGCGTGACCGCGCCGACCGCGACCACCGCGGCCTGTGCGTCGGGCGCGGCGTTGAAGATCGCGCCGGAGCGGGTGATCAGGTAGACGCCCGCGGTCACCATGGTCGCCGCGTGGATCAGGGCCGAGACCGGGGTCGGGCCCTCCATCGCGTCGCCGAGCCAGGACTGCAGCGGCACCTGGGCCGACTTGCCGCACGCGGCGAGCAGCAGCATCAGCCCGATGGCAGTGAGCTTGCCCTCGCTCGCGTGGTCCGCGGTCGACAGGACGGGGGCGAAGGCGAAGCTCCCGAAGGTCGTGAACATCAGCATGATCGCGATGGACAGGCCCATGTCGCCGACGCGGTTGACGATGAACGCCTTCTTCGCCGCCGTCGCCGCGCTCGGCTTGTGCTGCCAGAAGCCGATGAGCAGGTACGAGGCGAGGCCGACGCCCTCCCAGCCGACGTACAGCAGCAGGTAGTTGTCGGCGAGGACGAGCAGCAGCATGGCCGCGAGGAACAGATTGAGATAGCCGAAGAAGCGGCGGCGCCGCTCGTCGTGCGCCATATAGCCGATCGAGTAGATGTGGATCAGCGTGCCCACACCCGAGATCAGCAGGACGAAGGTCATCGACAGCTGATCGAGCTGGAAGGCGACGTCCGCGCGGAAGCCGCCCACCGGAATCCAGCTGAAGACCTGGCTGTGCAGGGCGCGGTCGTGCTCGCCCCGGCCCAGCATGTCGGCGAAGAGCACGGCGCCGATCACGAAGGAGGCGCCCGCGAGCGCCGTGCCCAGGTAGTGGCCCGTGCGGTCCAGCCGCCGCCCCCCGCACAGCAGCAGGGCCGCGCCGAGCAGCGGGGCCGCGACGAGCAATCCGATGAGGTTCTCCACTTGAACGCGACCCCTTCTAGAGCTTCATCAGGCTGGCGTCGTCGACCGAGGCCGAATGGCGGGAGCGGAAGACGGTCACGATGATCGCGAGGCCGACCACGACCTCCGCCGCCGCGACGACCATCGTGAAGAACGCGATGATCTGGCCGTCGAGGTTGCCGTGCAGCCGGGAGAAGGTGACGAACGCGAGGTTGCACGCGTTCAGCATCAGCTCGACGCACATGAAGAGGACGATCGCGTTCCGCCGGATCACGACCCCGGCCGCACCGATGGTGAACAACAGGGCGGCCAGGTAGAGGTAGTTGACCGGATTCACTTGGCGACTCCCTTGGGGTGCTCGGCGTCCTCGGACGCGGCACCCGCGTCGGCGTCGTCGTCGGTGCCAGGCTTCCGCCGCCCGAGCCAGCGCTCCGAGCGCCGCTCCAGCGCCGCCAGCTCCGCCAGCGCCTCACCGGAGACGTCCCGGACCTGGCCGCGGCCGCGCAGCGTCGCGTTGACGGTCAGCTCGGACGTCGTGCCGTCGGGCAGCAGACCGGGGATGTCCACCGCGTTGTGCCGGGCGTAGACACCGGGGGCGGGCAGCGGCGGGACGTGCTTGCCGGTGCGCACCCGCACCTCGGACTGCTCGCGCTGGCTGAGCGTGCGCTCGATGCGCTCGCGGTGGGTCAGCACCATCGCGCCGACCGCCGCGGTGATCAGCAGCGCGCCGGTGATCTCGAAGGCGAAGACGTACTTGGTGAAGACCAGGGCCGCCAAGCCCTCCACATTGCCGCCGGAGTTGGCCCGCGCCAGCCCGTCGAACGTCGTCAGCGAGGCGTTCCCGATTCCGGCGCACAGCAGGATGCCGAAGCCGAGCCCGCACAGGGCGGCGAGCCAGCGCTGCCCCTTCAGGGTCTCCTTCAGCGAATCCGCGGCGGTGACGCCGACCAGCATCACGACGAAGAGGAAGAGCATCATGACCGCGCCCGTGTAGACGACGATCTGGACGACGCCCAGGAAGTACGCCCCGTTGGCGAGGTAGAAGACCGCCAGGACGATCATGGTGCCGGCCAGGCTCAGGGCGCTGTGCACGGCCTTGCGCATCAGGATCGTGCACAGCGCGCCGATCACGGCGACCGTGCCGAGCACCCAGAACTGGACGGCCTCGCCGGTGGAGGTGGTGGAGGCCGCCGCGGCCAGTGCGCCGCTCATGCCTGCACCTCCTCCTGCGTCTCCTCGTTCCCCGCGGCCTGGTCGGACAGGGTCTCGCCCTTGCTGACCGCGGTCTGACGGGTGGTCCCGGGCGCGGCCTCGGTCACCAGCCCCCGGTAGTAGTCCTGCTCGTCCGTGCCCGGGTAGATGGCGTGCGGGCTGTCGACCATGCCCTCGGTGAGCCCCGCGAGCAGCTCCTCCTTGGTGTAGATGAGCGATTCGCGGGTGCGGTCGGCCAGCTCGTACTCGTTGGTCATGGTCAGCGCCCGGGTGGGGCACGCCTCGACGCACAGGCCGCACAGGATGCAGCGCAGATAGTTGATCTGGTAGACGCGGCCGTAGCGCTCGCCCGGGGAGTAGCGCTCCTCGTCGGTGTTGTCCGCGCCCTCCACGTAGATCGCGTCCGCCGGGCAGGCCCAGGCGCACAGCTCGCATCCGATGCACTTCTCCAGCCCGTCCGGATGCCGGTTGAGCTGGTGACGTCCGTGGAAGCGGGGCGCGGTGGGCTTCTTCTCCTCGGGGTACTGCTCGGTCAGCCGCTTCTTGAACATGGCCTTGAAGGTCACGCCGAAGCCGGCCACCGGGTTCTGGAAGTCAGACACCATCGGCCTCCTTTCCGTCACTTACAGTGTCGGGGCCACCACTGACAATCAGCTCCCGGTCCTGTCGGGAGCGCCGTCGTGGTACGGGCGGCAGGGACTGGCCGGGCAGCGGCGGCACCGGGAATCCGCCCGCCATCGGGTCGAAGGCGGGCTCGGGACCCTCTTCCACCGCCGGTCCGGCCTCGCCCTTCGCTGCCGCCCCGCGGTCGCGGAAGACGTCGACGACGAAGGACAGCAGCAGCAGCGCGATCACCGCGCCGCCGACGTACAGCACGATCGACTGGTTGTCGTAGTTCTCGTTGCGCAGCGCCCGCACGGTGGCGACCAGCATCAGCCAGACCATCGAGATCGGGATGAGGACCTTCCAGCCCAGCTTCATGAACTGGTCGTAGCGCACCCGGGGCAGCGAGGCGCGGATCCAGATGAAGACGAACAGCGACGAGACGACCTTGCCGAGGAACCACAGCAGCGGCCACCAGCCGTGGTTGGCGCCTTCCCAGAAGGTGCTGATCGGCCAGGGCGCCCGCCAGCCGCCCAGGAAGAGGGTCACGGCGACCATCGAGACGGTGACCATGTTGACGTACTCGGCGAGCATGAACAGCGCGAACTTGATCGACGAGTACTCGGTGTTGAAGCCGCCCACCAGGTCGCCCTCGGACTCCGGCATGTCGAACGGCGCCCGGTTGGTCTCCCCGACCATCGCCACGATGTAGATGAGGAACGAGACCGGGAGCAGCACCACGTACCAGCGGTCCTGCTGGGACGCGACGATCTGCGACGTCGACATCGACCCGGAGTAGAGGAACACCGCCGCGAAGGACACGCCCATCGCGATCTCGTAGCTGATCATCTGGGCGCAGGAGCGCAGCCCGCCGAGGAGCGGATACGTCGACCCGGACGACCAGCCCGCCAGCACGATGCCGTAGATGCCGACCGAGGCGGTGGCGAGGATATAGAGGACGGCGATCGGCAGATCGGTCAGCTGCATCGCGGTGCGGTGCCCAAAGACCGACACCTCACCGCCGGACGGGCCGAACGGGATCACCGCGACCGCCATGAAGGCCGGGATGGCCGCGACGATCGGCGCCAGGACGTAGACCACCTTGTCGGCGCCCTTGACGACCACGTCCTCCTTGAGCATCAGCTTCACGCCGTCCGCGAGGGACTGGAGCATGCCCCAGGGGCCGTGCCGGTTCGGGCCGATGCGCAGCTGCATCCAGCCCATCACCTTGCGCTCCATCACGATGGAGATCAGCACGGTCAGCATCAGGAACGCGAAGCAGAAGACGGCCTTGATCAGGATCAGCCACCATGGGTCGCGGCCGAACATCGACAGGTCCTCTGCGGCGAGATACCTCATGCGGCGCCCCTTTCATTCGCTTCTCCGCCCGCGCGGCGCAGAGGCGCGCCTTTCCTGACTGCCTGCGGCCCGGCGGCCGCGCGTGCGTCGCTCATAGAGACACCTCCGGCTCGGTCGCGGGAGCGGTGATCGTGACGACGTCACCGGGGGACGCCCCCAGGTCGCGCCGCACACCGCCGCCCGTGGAGGCCAGCGGCAGCCAGACGACCCGGTCGGGCATCGGCGTCACACACAGGGGCAGCAGGACGGAACCGTCCGGGCCGGTGACGCGCAGCGGCTCTCCGTCGCGGACCCCCGCCTCCTCGGCGGTCGCCGCCGAGAGCCGGGCCACCGCGGCGTGCCGGGTCGCCGCCATCGCCGGATCACCCTCCTGGAGCCGTCCCTGGTCGAGCAGCAGCCGGTGACCGGCGAGCACCGCCTCGCCCTCGGCGGGCCGGGGCAGCGGGCCCCCGGTCTCCAGCGGGGCGGCGGCGCGCAGCCCCTGCCAGGTGCTGAGCCGGGTCAGCTCGGCGCGGGCGGCCGCCACGTCCGGCAGGCCCAGGTCCGTATCGAGGGCGTCGGCCAGCATGTGCAGCACCCGGCCGTCCGGGAGGGTGTGGCGGCGGGTCATCTGGTCCGGTTTGAGCGCGGCCTCGAACGGCCGGGACCGGCCCTCCCAGTTGAGGAACGTGCCGGACTTCTCGACGACCGCCGCGACCGGAAGCACCACGTCCGCCCGCTCGGTGACCTCCGAGGGCCGCTGTTCCAGGCTCACCACGAACTCCGCCGCGTCCAGGGCTGCCAGGGCGCGCGCCGGATCGGGCAGATCCGCCACCTCGACCCCGCCGACCAGCAGCGCGCCGAGCCCGCCGTTCGCCGCGGCCTCCACGATCTGGCCGGTGTCGCGGCCCACCTGGTGCGGCAGGTCGGCGCTCCCCCACACCGCGGCGGTCTCCTCGCGGGCCCGCGGATCGTGCGCCGGGCGGCCGCCGGGCAGCAGCCCGGGCAGGGCGCCCGCCTCGATCGCGCCCCGTTCGCCCGCCCGGCGCGGGATCCACGCGAGCGTGGCCCCGGTGGCGGCCGCGGCCCGTACGGCGGCGGTCAGTCCGCCCGCCACCGACGCCAGCCGCTCGCCGACGACGATGACCGCGCCCTCCTGGCGCAGCGCCTCGGCGGCCCGCTCGCCGTCCTCGTCCAGACCCGTGCGTCCCGCGATCGCGTCCAGCCACTCGGTCTCGGTGCCGGGCGCGGCGGGCAGCAGGGTGCCGCCCGCCTTCGTCAGGCCCCGGGTGGCGTGGGTGGCGAGCGAGAAGGTGCGCTGTCCGTGCTTGCGGTACGCCTTGCGCAGCCGCAGGAAGACGCCGGGCGCCTCCTCCTCGGCCTCGAACCCGGCCAGCAGCACCGCCGGCGCCTTCTCCAGCGCGGTGTACGTCAGCCCGCTGCCGTCCAGGTCACGGCCGCGGCCCGCGATGTGGGCGGCCAGGAAGTCGGCCTCCTCGTCGCTGTGCGCACGGGCCCGGAAGTCGATGTCGTTGGTCTCCAGGACGGTCCGCGCGAACTTGGCGTACGCGTACGCGTCCTCGACGGTCAGCCGCCCGCCGGTCAGCACGCCGGCGCGGCCGCGCGCCGCGGCCAGCCCCTGGGCCGCCGCCGCCAGGGCCTCGGGCCAGCCCGCCGGTTCCAGCTTCTCCGATTCGCGATTCCGCACCAGCGGGGTGGAGAGCCGGTCCGGGAGCTGCGCGTAGCGGAAGCCGAAGCGGCCCTTGTCGCAGATCCACTCCTCGTTGACCTCGGGGTCGTCCGCCGCGAGCCGCCGCATCACCTTGCCGCGCCGGTGGTCGGTGCGGGTCGCGCAGCCGCTGGAGCAGTGCTCGCACACGCTCGGCGAGGAGACCAGGTCGAAGGGGCGGGAGCGGAAACGGTACGCGGCCGAGGTGAGCGCGCCCACCGGGCAGATCTGGATGGTGTTGCCGGAGAAGTACGACTCGAACGGGTCGCCCTCCCCCGTGCCGACCTGCTGCAGGGCGCCGCGCTCCAGCAGCTCGATCATGGGGTCGCCCGCGACCTGGTTGGAGAAGCGGGTGCAGCGCGCGCACAGCACACAGCGCTCGCGGTCCAGCAGCACCTGGGCCGAGACCGGGACCGGCTTGGCGAACGTGCGCTTCTGGCCCTCGAAGCGACTTTCGGCCTGCCCGGCGCTCATCGCCTGGTTCTGCAGCGGGCATTCACCGCCCTTGTCGCAGACCGGGCAGTCCAGCGGATGGTTGATCAGCAGCAGCTCCATCACCCCGCGCTGCGCCTTCTCGGCGACCGGCGAGGTGAGCTGGGTCTTCACGACCATGCCGTCGGTGCAGGTGATGGTGCAGGAGGCCATCGGCTTGCGCTGGCCCTCCACCTCGACGATGCACTGGCGGCAGGCGCCCGCGGGGTCGAGCAGCGGGTGGTCGCAGAAGCGCGGGATCTCGATCCCGAGGAGTTCGGCGGCGCGGATGACCAGCGTCCCCTTCGGGACGGAGATCTCGATCCCGTCGATGGTGACGGAGACCAGATCCTCTCGCGGCACCGCCGCCTCCCCGCCTCCCGAGGGTGCGTTGGTGGTCACGGTCATGCGGTCACCCCCAGATGAGTGGTGCGCGGCTCGTCGGCCCAGACGGTGGACTTGGCCGGGTCGAAGGGGCAGCCTCCGCCGGTGATGTGCTGCTCGTACTCCGCCCGGAAGTACTTCAGCGAGGAGAAGATGGGGCTGGCGGCGCCGTCGCCCAGCGCGCAGAACGACTTGCCGTTGATGTTGTCGGCGATGTCGGCCAGCTTGTCGAGGTCGGCCATGCGCCCCTTGCCGGCCTCCACGTCGCGCAGCAGCTGCACCAGCCAGTACGTGCCCTCGCGGCAGGGTGTGCACTTGCCGCAGGATTCATGCGCGTAGAACTCGGTCCAGCGGGTCACCGCCCGCACCACGCAGGTGGTCTCGTCGAAGCACTGGAGCGCCTTGGTGCCCAGCATCGACCCGGCCGCGCCCACGCCCTCGTAGTCCAGCGGGACATCGAGGTGCTCCTCGGTGAGCAGCGGGGTGGACGAGCCGCCGGGCGTCCAGAACTTCAGCCGGTGGCCGGGGCGCATGCCGCCGCTCATGTCGAGCAGTTGCCGCAGGGTGATGCCGAGCGGGCCCTCGAACTGGCCGGGGTTGGCCACGTGCCCGGAGAGCGAGTAGAGCGTGAAGCCCGGGGACTTCTCGCTGCCCATCGCACGGAACCATTCCTTGCCCTTGTTGAGGATGGAGGGAACCGAGGCGATGGATTCGACGTTGTTCACCACAGTGGGGCACGCGTACAGACCGGCGACCGCGGGGAAGGGAGGCCGCAGCCGGGGCTGGCCGCGGCGGCCCTCCAGCGAGTCCAGCAGCGCGGTCTCCTCACCGCAGATGTACGCGCCCGCGCCCGCGTGCACCGTGATGTCGAGGCCGGGAAGCCCGTCCACCCCGAACTTCTGCCCGCGCCGCTCCGCCGTGCCCAGGTAGCCCGCCTCGTAGGCCTCGCGGACGGCCTCGTGCAGCCGCCGCAGCACCGGCACGGTCTCACCGCGCAGGTAGATGAAGGCGTGTTCGGAGCGGATGGCGTGGCAGGCGATGATCATGCCCTCGATGAGGGCGTGCGGATTGGCGTAGAGAAGGGGGATGTCCTTGCAGGTGCCGGGTTCCGACTCGTCGGCGTTGACGACGAGATAGTGCGGCTTGCCGTCGCCCTGCGGGATGAACTGCCACTTCATGCCGGTGGGGAAGCCCGCGCCGCCGCGGCCGCGCAGTCCCGCGTCCTTCACCAGCGCGATCACCGCGTCGGGGTCCATGGCGAGGGCCTTGTCGCTGCCCTGGTAGCCCTCGTGCCGCAGATAGGCGCGCAGCGACCAGGAGTTGGCCTCGTCCCAGTGCGCGGAGAGCACGGGTGCCAGCAGCTTCTCGGGGCTGTGCTCGGATCGCTCGGTCGTCACGGTCATCACTCCCCCTCCTCGGCGACCGGACCTGCCGGGTGGTGCGGATCAGAGGCCGAGGTCCGCTGCGGCGCGTCATGCGAACTGGGATGCGCCGGCGGCGTCTCGTCCTGCGGGGCGCCTCCGTACCTCGGCGAGACGACCCGGCCGGGCGTCCCCTCGCCCTTGGCCAGCCGCAGCCCGACGAGCGAGGCGTGCCCCGCGGAGCCACCGGCCTCGACCGCTCCGGGGCGCGGGTCGGGGAAACCGGCGAGGATGCGCGCGGTCTCCTTGAACGTGCACAGCGGCGCGCCGCGGGTCGGGGTGACGGTGCGGCCCGCGCGGAGGTCGTCGACCAGCTGCTTGGCGGAGTCGACGGTCTGGTTGTCGAAGAACTCCCAGTTGACCATCACCACGGGGGCGAAGTCGCAGGCCGCGTTGCACTCGATGTGCTCCAGGGTGACCTTGCCGTCCTCGGTGGTCTCCCCGTTGCCCAGCTCCAGATGGTGCTGCAGCTCCTCGAAGATCGCGTCCCCGCCCATCACCGCGCACAGGGTGTTGGTGCACACCCCGACCTGGTAGTCGCCCGAGGCCTTGCGCCGGTACATGGTGTAGAAGGTGGCGACCGCGGTGACCTCGGCGGTGGTCAGGTCGAGCACCTCGGCGCAGAACCGGATGCCGGTGCGGGTGACATGGCCCTCCTCGGACTGCACCAGGTGCAGCAGCGGCAGCAGGGCGCTGCGGCTGTCCGGGTAGCGGGCGATCACCTCCGCGGCGTCCGCCTCCAGCCGGGACCGCACCTCGGCCGGGTAGTCGGGGGCCGGCAGCTGCGGCATGCCCAGGGTCACGTCGGTCACCGGTCGACACCTCCCATCACGGGATCGATGGACGCGACGGCGACGATGACGTCGGCGACCTGGCCGCCCTCGCACATGGCCGCCACGGCCTGCAGATTGGTGAACGACGGATCGCGGAAGTGGACGCGGTACGGGCGGGTGCCGCCGTCGCTGGCCATGTGCACGCCCAGTTCGCCCTTGGGCGACTCGACGGCCACGTACGTCTGTCCGGGCGGGACCCGGAATCCCTCGGTCACCAGCTTGAAGTGGTGGATCAGGGCCTCCATGGAGGTGCCCATGATGTTCTTGATGTGGTCGAGGGAGTTGCCGAGCCCGTCGGCTCCGAGCGCGAGCTGCGCGGGCCAGGCGATCTTCTTGTCCTCGACCATCACCGGCCCGGGCTCCAGCCGGTCCAGGCACTGTTCGACGATGCGCAGCGACTGGCGCATCTCCTCCAGCCGGACCAGGAAGCGGCCGTACGCGTCGCAGGTGTCCGCGGTCGGCACCTCGAAGTCGTACGTCTCGTAGCCGCAGTACGGCTGGGCCTTGCGCAGGTCGTGCGGCAGCCCGGCGGAGCGCAGTATCGGGCCGGTCACTCCGAGCGCCATGCAGCCCGCGAGGTCGAGGTAGCCGACGTCCTGGAGGCGGGCCTTGAAGATGGGGTTCCCGGTCGCGAGCTTGTCGTACTCGACCAGGTTCTTGCGCATCGTCTTCAGGAACGCGCGGATCTGGTCGACCGCACCGGGCGGAAGGTCCTGGGCGAGGCCGCCGGGCCGGATGTACGCGTGGTTCATCCGCAGGCCGGTGATCAGCTCGTACAGGTCCAGGATCAGCTCGCGGTCGCGGAAGCCGTAGATCATCACGGTGGTCGCGCCCAGCTCCATGCCGCCGGTGGCGATGCACACCAGATGGGAGGAGAGCCGGTTCAGCTCCATCATCAGCACCCGGATGATGGTGGCGCGGTCCGGGATCTGGTCCTCGATGCCGAGCAGCTTCTCGACGCCCAGGCAGTACGCCGCCTCGTTGGAGAAGGGCGTCAGATAGTCCATGCGCGTCACGAACGTGGTGCCCTGCGTCCAGTTCCGGAATTCGAGGTTCTTCTCGATCCCGGTGTGCAGATAGCCGATTCCGCAGCGGGCCTCGGTGACCGTCTCGCCGTCGATCTCCAGGATCAGCCGGAGCACCCCGTGGGTGGAGGGGTGCTGCGGACCCATGTTGACGATGATCCGCTCGTCGTCGGCCTTCGCCGTGGCGGCCACGACCTCGTCCCAGTCGCCGCCGGTGACGGTGTAGACGGTGCCCTCGGTGGTCTCGCGCGCGGAGGCGGAGGGGGTTGCACGGGTGGCAGACATCAGCTGTACGACCTCCGCTGGTCCGGAGCCGGGATCTGGGCGCCCTTGTACTCGACGGGGATGCCGCCGAGGGGGTAGTCCTTGCGCTGCGGGAAGCCCTGCCAGTCGTCGGGCATCATGATCCGCGTGAGCGCGGGGTGACCGTCGAAGACGATGCCGAAGAAGTCGTAGGTCTCCCGCTCGTGCCAGTCGTTCGTCGGGTAGACGTCGACGACCGACGGGATGTGCGGATCGCTGTCCGGGGCCGTCACCTCCAGCCGGATCACCCGGTTATGGGTGATCGACCGCAGGTGGTAGACGGCGTGCAGCTCACGGCCCTTGTCGCCGGGGAAGTGAACGCCGCTGACGCCGGTGCACAGCTCGAAGCGGAGCGCCGGGTCGTCGCGCAGGGTCCGGGCGACCCGCGGCAGGTGTTCGCGGGCGATGTGGAAGGTCAGCTCGTCGCGGTCCACGACGGTCTTCTCGATCGCGTTCTCCGGGAGGAGCGACTGCTCCTCCAGCGCGCCCTCGAGTTCGTCGGCGACCTCGTCGAACCAGCCCCCGTACGGGCGGCTGGCCTGCCCGGGCAGCCGTACGGGGCGCACCAGACCGCCGTAGCCGGTGGTGTCGCCGCCGTTGTTGGCGCCGAACATGCCGTGCTGGACGCGGATGGCCTCGCCCTGGTCACCGCGGCGGCCGGGGAGGTTCTCGGCGTTGAGGTCCTTGTCGGGGTTGACCCCGTTCCCGTTCGCTGTCACCTCAGCAGCCCCTTCATCTCGATCGTCGGGAGCGCCTTCATCGCCGCTTCCTCCGCCTCACGGGCCGCACGCTCGCGGTTCACGCCGAGCTTCTCCTCGCGGATCTTCTGGTGCAGTTTGAGGATCGCGTCCATGAGCATCTCGGGGCGCGGCGGACAGCCGGGCAGATAGATGTCGACGGGGACGATGTGGTCGACGCCCTGCACGATCGCGTAGTTGTTGAACATGCCGCCGCTGGAGGCGCACACGCCCATCGAGATGACCCACTTCGGGTTCGGCATCTGGTCGTAGACCTGGCGCAGTACCGGGGCCATCTTCTGGCTGACCCGCCCGGCGACGATCATCAGATCGGCCTGCCGGGGCGAGCCGCGGAAGACCTCCATGCCGAAGCGGGCGAGGTCGTAGCGCCCGGCACCCGTCGTCATCATCTCGATGGCGCAGCAGGCCAGGCCGAAGGTGGCCGGGAAGACGGAGGACTTACGGGCCAGCCCGGCGGCCTGTTCGACGGTGGTCAGCAGGAACCCGCTCGGAAGTTTCTCTTCGATACCCATGCGCTGTTTCCCCTATCTCCTCTTGAGCCCCTTTAGTCCCACTCCAGGCCGCCGCGCCGCCAGACGTACGCGTAGGCGACGAAGACGGTGAGCACGAAGAGGAGCATCTCCACGAGCCCGAACAACCCCAGGGCGTCGAAGGTGACGGCCCAGGGGTAGAGGAAGACGATCTCGATGTCGAAGACGATGAAGAGCATCGCCGTCAGGTAGTACTTGATGGGGAAGCGCCCACCGCCGGCCGGATGCGGAGTCGGCTCGACGCCGCACTCATAGGCCTCGAGCTTGGCCCGGTTGTAGCGCTTGGGGCCGATGATCGCGGCCATGAGCACCGAGAAGATCGCAAAAGCTGCCCCGAGGGCGCCCAGTACGAGGATGGGCGCGTATGCGTTCACCGTCCTCGCTCCCTTCAGTCGACGATGACTGGCTGGCGGACCGCACGGACATGCCGCCACCCCACGAAGATCGCGCTCATGTGAGGCAGTTCACAAGCCCGTTTCGCCTGCATCTTATGCCCGTCGTCCTGTGATCTGCGACACGGGGTACACCAACGTCTTTGTGATCTCCACCACCTGACGAAGGATCATGAAGTCGGATGAGCGGTGATCTTGTACGTGAAGCATCCATTCAGTCACGAGCCGTGACAATCGAAGATGTCATCACAGGTGAGCGCAGTGCGCCCCTACCAAGACATGGTACATACATGCAAATTTGAGACGGGCATCGTCAGCTGATATTGGCCCTCCATTCTCATGAGTGACCCCTGCTCGACCGAGGCTCGGATCGGGGTCGACCGATACCCCTTGATCGCCGGTTCGCGCTTCCGTTCACGAGCGTCACAAATGGGACACGGGGGAGTGAGGTATCCCACCCCGGAAAGAGTTGTGGATCTCGAATTGACGGGAACCATTGGTATGCGGGCCGCATCAGTGATAAGCCGCCCGCCGCTACCGCGCGACGCCAAATGCCATGCGTACGCACATGATCGAGGAATTCGGACACGGCCCTGGCGCCCGCGATGAAGATCATTTAGCCCGGATTTTAGGCGTGTGCACGCCAAATGTGGTGCAGCCCACTTTTGTTGATCCGGGCCTTTGGGCCCTGGTACCCAGTGACCTATGTCCCCGATCGCACACATACCCAGCCACCGGAAGCCCCGTCGTGCCGCCGCTTCCACGCGTGCACTCCGCGCAGGGGTGACCGGTGGCTTCCTCACCCTCGCGGTGGCCGGCGCTGCCATGCCCGCCTCCGCCGCCGAGCCCGCCGCCCCCGAGGCGACGCTCGAAATGCCGACCGTCAGCGACACGCTGGCGAACACGGCCGCCCAGACTGCTGCCGCCACCCAGCAGGCGGCCTCCGGCTACGAGCTGCAGGCCCAGCAGGACCAGGCAGCCGCCCAGGCGAAGACCGCCGCCAAGAAGGCCAAGGCCGAGGCCGACAAGAAGGAGCGCGAGGCCGAGGCGCGCCGCGCCGCCGCCAAGAAGGCCGCCGAGGCCCGGGCC
This sequence comes from Streptomyces sp. NPDC041200, assembly GCF_055591805.1. Classification (NCBI taxonomy): domain Bacteria; kingdom Bacillati; phylum Actinomycetota; class Actinomycetes; order Kitasatosporales; family Streptomycetaceae; genus Streptomyces; species Streptomyces sp. NPDC041200. Next base: position 173,343 of record NZ_JBVIZF010000010.1, read on the forward strand.
GAGAAGGCGTCCCGCTCCGCCGAGCGCGCCACCCTCTCCACCACCTCGGTCTCCAACGCCACCGGCAACGCCGCCGCGGTGATCAGCTTCCTCAAGGCGCAGCTCGGCAAGGCGTATGTGCTCGGGTCCAGCGGCCCGTCCTCGTACGACTGCTCGGGTCTGACCCAGGCCGCGTTCAAGCAGGTCGGCGTCGACCTGCCGCGGGTCTCGCAGGACCAGTCGGCCACCGGCACCCAGGTGTCGCTGGACAACCTGCAGGCGGGTGACCTGCTCTACTGGGGCAGCTCCGGCAGCGCGTACCACGTCGGTGTCTACATCGGCGACGGCAAGTTCATCGGCGCCCAGAACCCGAGCACGGGCATCGTGGAGCGTCCGCTGGACTACGACCAGCCGACCGGGGCCGTGCGCGTCCTCTGAGAGGCCTTCTCAGGCTCAGGCTGACTTCGGCTGTTCCAGCTGATTTCGGCTGACTTCGGCCATGAGGCCGCCGTTCCTCGCCGCTCAAATGCGGAACGGCGGCCTCACGCCTGTCTACGTGGCGTAGACCTTCTCCACGAACTCGCCGATCTGCTGCTCGGAGAGATGCCGGGCCAGGTCCGCCTCGCTGATCATGCCGACCAGCCGCTTGTTCTTGTCGATCACCGGCAGCCTGCGGATCCGGTGCTCCTCCATTTCGTGCAGCACCTCGGAGACGTCGGCGTCCGAGCTGATCCAGCGCGGGGTGCCCTTGGCGAGGTCCCCCGCCGTCATCCGGGACGGATCGCGGCCCTGGGACACACAGCCGACGACGACGTCGCGGTCGGTGAGGATCCCGCACAGCCGCTCCTGGCTGTCGCTGATGGGCAGGGCGCCCACGTCCAGGTCGCGCATCAACTGCGCGGCCCGTTCCAGGTTCTCCGTCGCCGGAATCCACTGCGCGCCCGGGTGCATGATGTCTGCGGCCTTCGTCATGGTGTACCTCCGTAAAGGCCCACCGGCGGAGGAACCGGCCCGTGGGCCCGATCGATCCGGCGTCGCCGCGGCGGACGCGCACGGCGCCCCCCTCCTTCCATGTCACCACCGCCGGCGGGCCCGCGCGACCGCCCGGTGCCAGACTGAGAACTGTCGTCGGAGCACCACGGCCGGCGCACCGCATAAGCCCCATGCGCACGATCGTTGAAGGAGCAGCCATGCTCACCACCGATTTCGTCCCCGGCGCACCCAACTGGCTGGATCTCGGCGCCCCCGATACCGAGGCGGCCCGGGCCTTCTACGGCGGGCTGCTGGGCTGGGCCTTCGAATCGGCCGGTCCCGAAGCGGGCGGATACGGCTTCTTCACCCAAGGCCGCAAGACCGTCGCCGCCCTCGGCCCGCTCACCGACGCCGGGGCCCGGTCCGCCTGGACCCCGTACTTCCAGACCCCCGACGCCGACGCCACCGCGCGCTCCGTCGAGCAGGCGGGCGGCCAGGTGCGCGCCGCGCCGTTCGACGTCTTCGACGAGGGGCGGATGGGGCAGTTCACCGACCCCGGCGGCGCCCGGTTCGCGGTCTGGCAGCCCGGTAAGACGGCCGGTCTGGAGGCGGTCACCGAGCCCGGCTCGCTGTGCTGGACCGAGCTGCACTCCCCCGACCCCGCCGCGGCCCGCGCGTTCTACCGCACCGTGTTCGGCTGGGACGCCGAGGAGATGTCGTTCCCCGGGGGCACGTACACCGTCCTGTCGACGGCGGGCGGCGGCAAGGACGGCACCTTCGGCGGCGTCGCACAGCTCCAGGAGGGGCATTCGACGCCGCCGCAGTGGCTGCCGTACTTCGAGGTCGCGGACTGCGACCGGGTCGTCGCGAAGGGTCAGGAGCTGGGCGGGTCCGTGCTGATGCCCGCCATGACGTCGGAGGGCATCGGCCGGATGGCATGGCTGACGGACGTGGCGGGCGCCCCGTTCGGCGTGATCACCAGCGAGAGCCCCGACGCCGCGTAGACCCGGTCAGGCGCGTGGGGCCTGTCAGACGCGCGGGCCCGTTCAGGCGCGCGGGGCCACCTTCGTCAGGCCGTTGATGATGCGGTCCATCGCGTCCCCGGCCGTCGGGTCCGTCAGGTTGGCCAGCAGCTTCAGCGTGAAGCGCATCAGCATCGGATGCGTGAGCCCGCGCTGCGTCGCCAGCTTCATCACCTTCGGGTTGCCGATCAGCTTCACGAACGCACGGCCCAGCGTGTAGTAGCCGCCGTACACGTCCTTGAGGACCTGCGGGTAGCGCCGGAGGGCCATTTCGCGCTGGGCCGGGGTGGCGCGGGAATGGGCCTGGACGATCACGTCCGCCGCGATCTGCCCGGATTCCATCGCATAGGCGATGCCCTCGCCGTTGAACGGGTTGACCATGCCGCCCGCGTCGCCGACCAGCAGCAGTCCGCGGGTGTAGTGCGGCTGCCGGTTGAAGGCCATGGGGAGGGCCGCGCCGCGGATCGGGCCGGTCATGTTGTCCGGGGTGTAGCCCCACTCCTCCGGCATGGACGCGCACCACGCCTTGAGGATCTCGCGCCAGTCCAGCTCCTTGAAGGAGGACGAGGTGTTGAGCACGCCCAGGCCGACGTTGCTCGTGCCGTCGCCCATGCCGAAGATCCAGCCGTAGCCGGGCAGCAGCCGGTCCTCGGCGCCGCGCCGGTCCCACAACTCCAGCCAGGATTCGAGGTAGTCGTCGTCGTGGCGGGGCGAGGTGAAGTACGTGCGCACCGCCACGCCCATCGGACGGTCCTCGCGCCGGTGCAGGCCCATGGCGAGCGAGAGCCGGGTGGAGTTGCCGTCGGCGGCGACGACCAGCGGGGCGTGGAAGGTGACGGGCGTCTTCTCCTCGCCCAGCTTCGCCTCGACGCCGGTGATGCGGCCGGTGCGGTCGTCCTTGATGGGGGCGGTCACGTTGCAGCGCTCGTACAGCCGCGCCCCGGCCTTCTGGGCCTGCCGCGCCAGCTGGTCGTCGAAGTCGTCGCGCTTACGCACCAGGCCGTAGTTCGGGTACGCCGCCAGGTCCGGCCAGTCCAGCTCCAGCCGGTGGCCGCCGCCCATGATCCGCAGGCCCCGGTTGCGCAGCCAGCCCGCTTCCTCGGAGATGTCGATGCCCATCGCGACGAGCTGCTTGGTCGCGCGCGGGGTCAGACCGTCGCCGCACACCTTCTCGCGCGGGAACGCCGTCTTCTCCAGCAGCAGGACGTCGAGTCCCGACTTGGCCAGGTGGTACGCCGTAGTGGAACCGGCCGGTCCGGCGCCGACGACGATCACATCGGCGCTGCGCTCCGAGGTCCCGGAAGATGCGCTTCCGGTGGCGCTCGCGGTGGGTGCGGTCTCGCTCACGCAGGGTCTCCCGTGGCCTGGGTAACAGCGTGCCGGTCGCGCCGGGCACTGGACGTGTGCAGTCTATGTGGGCGCCTTCCGGCCCCCGCGAAGGGCGGCCCTTCCCTGACCGTGACTCAGCCTGTGATACGGCGCCCCGCCCGAACGGCCGGAGCGTCAGCGGCCGTCGGCCCCGGCGTCAGGGGCGGGTGGCCCGGTGCAGGGCCACGATGCCGCCGGTCAGATTGCGCCAGGCCGGACGGGCCCAGCCCGCGTCGCGGAGGCGGGCGGCGAGCTGAGGCTGGTCGGGCCAGGCGCGGATGGACTCGGCCAGGTAGACGTACGCGTCCGGGCTGCTGCTGACCGCCGTCGCGACCGGCGGCAGCGCGCGCATCAGGTACTCGCTGTAGACCGTGCGGAACGGGGCCCAGGTGGGGTGGCTGAACTCGCAGACGACCAGCCGCCCGCCCGGCCGGGTCACCCGCAGCATCTCGCGCAGTGCGCCGTCCGTGTCCTGCACGTTGCGCAGCCCGAAGGAGATCGTGACGGCGTCGAAGACCCCGTCCGCGAAGGGCAGCCGGGTCGCGTCTCCCGCCGTCAGCGGCAGCCGCGGGTGGCGGCGCTTGCCCTCGCGGAGCATGCCGAGCGAGAAGTCGCAGGGCACCACGTACGCACCGGCCGCCGCGTACGGCAGCGAGGACGTGCCCGTACCGGCGGCGAGGTCGAGCACCCGGTCCCCGGGGCGGGCGTCCACCGCGCGGGCGACCGCCTTGCGCCACAGCCGGGCCTGGCCGAGCGACAGCACGTCGTTGGTCAGGTCGTAGTTGGCCGCCACGTCGTCGAACATGGCGGCGACTTCGTGCGGCTGCTTGTCCAGGGATGCTCGGGTCACCCGCCCATTGTTCACCTCTCCCCGCGCCGCTCCGTGCGGGGGTCGGCGGGCGGGTCGGCGGGTGGGGCGGCGGCTGGGTCAGCGGCGGCGGTGCACCAGACGCCCGGCGAGCACGGTGGCCAGGCAGGCCCCGTCCGCGCCGAAGACCGCCAGATCGGCCCGTCCGGCCTCAACCAGGGCGGGCGGGCGCGGGCGGCCGAGGACGGCCACCTCGTTGCGTTCCGCGGCGGCGCGCAGCCCGGGCTCGGCGACGTGCTCCGCCAGGACCGCCGTCGCGCCCAGCCGCAGCAGGGCGTGGATGCGCTCCCGGGGCGTCGGCGCGTCCGGCACCGGTCCGTCGTGGACGAGGGCGGGGCCGAGGGTGCCGGGCCACTGCCGCACCCGGGCCTGCGGATGCGCGGCCCGCAGCTCGTCCAGCGGGCCGATGGCGGCGATGCGGCCGCCGTCGACCAGGACCGCGCCGTCGTGCAGCGGGGCGGGGTCGTCAAGGGTGTCCCGGACCACCGGCGCCGCGTGGAGCGTGCGCATCAGGAGGCGTCGATCAGCTTCAGCTCGGGGTGGGCCTTGCCGGAGTCGATCGCCGTCGAGGACAGGTGCGAGACGACGTGGTCGTCCACCGGGTCGTTCGCCGGGTCGTCGTGCACCACCAGGTGCTCGTACGTGGTCGCGCGCTGCGCGGGCACCCGCCCGGCCGTACGGATCAGGTGGAGCAGCTCCATCCGGTTGGAACGGTGCTTCGCGCCGGCGGAGGAGACCACGTTCTCCTCCAGCATCACCGAGCCGAGGTCGTCCGCCCCGTAGTGCAGCGCCAGCTGCCCGGCCTCCTTGCCGACGGTCAGCCAGGAGCCCTGGATGTGGGCCACGTTGTCGAGGAACAGCCGGGCGATCGCGATCATCCGCAGGTACTCGAAGACGGTCGCCTGCGTCTGCCCCTTCAGGTGGTTGTTCTCGGGCTGGTAGGTGTACGGGATGAAGGCGCGGAAGCCGCCCGTCCGGTCCTGTACGTCGCGGATCATGCGGAGGTGCTCGATCCGCTCCGCGTTGGTCTCACCGGTGCCCATGAGCATCGTGGAGGTGGACTCGACCCCGAGGTTGTGGGCGATCTCCATGATCTCCAGCCACCGCTCGCCGGACTCCTTGAGCGGGGCGATGGCCTTGCGCGGCCGCGCGGGCAGCAGCTCGGCGCCCGCGCCCGCGAAGGAGTCCAGACCGGCGGCGTGGATGCGGCGGATCGCCTCCTCGACCGAAACGTCCGAGATGCGCGCCATGTGCTCGACCTCGGAGGCGCCCAGCGAGTGGATCACCAGCTGCGGGAACGCCTGCTTGATGGCCGAGAAGTGCTTCTCGTAGTACTCGACGCCGTAGTCCGGGTGGTGCCCGCCCTGGAACATGATCTGGGTGCCGCCCAGTTCGACGGTCTCGGCGCAGCGCCGCAGGATGTCGTCGAGGTCGCGGGTCCAGCCCTTGGCGGTGTCCTTGGGCGCGGCGTAGAACGCGCAGAACCGGCACGCCGTCACGCACACGTTGGTGTAGTTGATGTTCCGCTCGATGATGTACGTCGCGATGTGCTCGGTGCCCGCGTAGCGACGGCGGCGTACGGCGTCGGCGGCGGCGCCCAGGGCGTGCAACGGCGCGGACCGGTAGAGGTCGAGCGCCTCCTCCGGGGTGATGCGCCCCCCGGCGGCGGCGCGGTCGAGGACTGCCTGCAGCGTGGCGTGTGCGGTCACCGGGGCGTCCCTTTCGGAGGTGTACGGGCGGACCCGCACCAGGGTACGCCCCCGCTTGTCAGCGCAGTTTGCGCAGGGTGCCGGTGGGATCGCCCGCCTTCCGGTCCTTCGCGCGGTACTTCAGGGTGCCGTCGGAGGCGAGGGTGTACTGCTCGTCCGTCGAGCTGTCGCTGCACCCCGCCTGGGGCTGGTCCCCCCGGAACTTGGCGTCGAGGTGCAGCTCCTTCGGTGTGGCGGAGACCAGCTTCCAGGTGAAGTCGCAGCGCACCACGGACAGCTTCACCCGGCCGCTCGCGACCTGCTGGCCGGTGGAGCCGCGCTGGAAGGTGATGGTCATGGTGCCGACGGGAATGCCGTTCTGGGAGGTGAGGTCGCCCTGCCAGGTGCCGAGGAACCCCTTGGGCACATCCGACGCGCCGGACGAGTCCGACGTCCCCGGGCTGGCCGGGCGGGTCTGCGCGGCGCCACCGTCGGCCGCCGAGTCGCCGCCCGAGTCGCCGGACATGTTCTGGACGAGGACCACGGCGGTCGTGGCGACCGCCAGCGCGCCCGCGACGGAGAGCACCAGGGAACAACTCAGCGCCTTGGGGCGCTTCTTGCCGCCGAGGGCGGCGGAGAGCGCGAAGCCGCGGCCGCCCTGACCGCTGTCCCGCTCGCCGCCGGTGCCGCTGCCGCTCGATGGCTGGCTGGGGGGCGGGGTCGCGGGGTCGCCCGGCCCGTGGCCCGACGGGTTGACGTACGACGGGGGCGGCGGGCCGAACGCGCCCAGCGCGGGGACGGGCGTTCCCGGGGTGGGCGTACCGGACGCGGGCGTTCCCGGTATCGGCATACCGGGCGCGGGGGTTCCGGGCACGGGCGTACCCGACGCGGGGGTTCCGGGCACGGGCGTACCCGACGCGGGCGTCCCCGGCCCGACCGGGGCGGCGGCCGGGCTCGCGGCGGTGGGCGGAGCGACCGCCTCAGCCTCCAGGTCGAGCAGTTCGACCGCCTGTCGGCTCACCCGCTCGACCAGCGCCCCCGGCAGCCAGCCGGACCGTACGAGCCCCGAGGCCCCGTCCGCGGGGGCCATGCGGCGCGCGATCTGCTCGGGGGTGGGGCGGTCCGCCGGGTCCTTGGCCAGGCACTCGGTGACCAGGTCGCGCAGCTCACCGGTCAGTTCCGGGCCGAGCCGCGGCTCCTCGTGGACCACCTTGTAGAGCAGCGAGGCCGAGCTGTCGCCCGGGAAGGGCTGCTCGCCGGTGGCCGCGTACGTCAGCACGGCGCCCAGCGAGAAGATGTCGGCCGCACCGCTCACCGGCTGGCCGAGGATCTGCTCGGGCGACATGTAGCCGGGCGAGCCGATGGAGACGCCGGTGGTGGTCAGGGAGACGGTGCCCTCGGTGGCCCGGGCGATCCCGAAGTCGATCAGCCGCGGGCCGTCGAGGGCGAGCAGCACGTTGGACGGCTTGACGTCGCGGTGCACCAGGCCCAGCCCGTGGACGGCGCCCAGCGCCTCCGCCAGCCCGGCGGCCAGGGCCCGTACCGGGGACACGGGCAGCGGGCCCTCGTCGCTGACGGCCTCGCTGAGCGAGGGGCCCGCCACATACCCGGTGGCCACCCACGGAATACGTGCCTCCGGGTCGGCGTCGAGGACCGGTGCGGTCCAGGAGCCACCGACCCGGCGCGCGGCGTCCACCTCGCGCCGGAAGCGCGCGCGGAACTGCTCATCGAGCGCGAAGTGCGCGTGCACCACCTTCACCGCAACCGTGCGCCCGCCCGCACTGCGGCCCAGGTACACCACGCCCATGCCGCCGGAACCAAGCCGTCCGAGTAGCCGGTACGCCCCGATGACCTGCGGGTCCTCCGCTCCCAGCGGCTGCATGTGCCTCCCCCTCGACTGCGCCGCCCCAGCTTAGGCGGGCATGACAGCAACAGCCCAGCCCGGTCGGCTACCCCCTGGAAGTGGGGGCGTCCAGCAGATCCACCCGGACGTCCGCCGGGAAGCCGGTCGTCGGGCCGGTCAGCCGGGCGAACTCGGCGATGCCCGCCAGCTGCTTCGCCCCCAGCGAGAAGTCGAGGGTGGTGAAGTAGCGCTCCAGCACCGACGCCTCCAGGTCCTCCCAGCGCGCGGCGTGCTCGGCGACCTTGCCCGCCTCCTCCAGGGACAGGTTCCGGGACTCCAGGAACGCCCGGTGCACCTCGCGCACGATCTCCGGCTCGCGCTCCAAGTACTCACGACGGGCGGCCCAGACCGCGAAGACGAAGGGGAGTCCGGTCCACTCCTTCCACATCTGTCCCAGGTCATGGACCTGGAGGCCCAGCTTCGGGGCGTGGTGGAGGTTGGCCCGCAGCGCGGCGTCGCCGATCAGCACCCCCGCGTCGGCCTCCTGCATCATCAGGCTGAGGTCGGGCGGGCAGGTGTAGTAGTCGGGCTCGATCCCGTACCGCTCGGCGAGCAGCAGCTGGGCCAGGCGCACGGAGGTCCGCGAGGCCGAACCGAGCGCGACGCGCTCCTTGTCCAGCTGCTCCAGCGGCACCTTCGAGACGATCACGCACGACATCACGGGCCCGTCGCAGCCCACCGCGATGTCGGACAGCGCCACTAGGTCGTCGGCGTTGCGCAGGTACTCGACGAGGCTGATCGGGCCGATGTCGAGGCCGCCCGCGACCAGCTGGTCGTTGAGCGCGTCGGGCGAGGCCTTGGTCAGCTCGAAGTCGAGGAGCGAGCCGGTCCGGGCGAGACCCCAATACAGCGGTACGCAATTGAGGTACTGGATGTGGCCGACCCTCGGTCGGTCGCGGCGTCCCAGGGAGCTGGGGATGACGCTTTCGGCGGCGTCCGGTGTACTCCGCGAGGGGGAACTCGGTGAATTGTCCACAACCGGAGGCTAGCCCCGCTCTCCCCGCGAACCGGCGGCGGGGGTGACCCGGATGGCCCGATATCTCGCGGCGCCGCGGGCTCGACCTGCGTTCCTGTCCCGCCCGCGCGCTCCGGAAACCCTCCGTATTCGTGATCTTCGACTCTTTCCCCCTGGACACGGAGCGTGCTAGGCTCGCCGCAAGTTGCAGTTTGGTTTCCCTTGCAGTACAGAGCCTGCGGAGCATGTAACCGCGGGCTTTTGTAGTTTTCAGACTTCTTGCAGGTTCTGGAGCAGGGCAACCCTTTGGCCCAAGGAGGGCTTTATGGCTACCGGAACCGTCAAGTGGTTCAACGCCGAGAAGGGCTTCGGCTTCATCGCCCAGGACGGCGGCGGCCCCGATGTCTTCGTTCACTACTCCGCGATCAACGCGTCTGGCTTCCGCTCCCTGGAGGAGAACCAGGCCGTGACCTTCGACGTCACTCAGGGCCCGAAGGGCCCGCAGGCTGAGAACGTCAGCGCGGTCTGATCTAGCAGCACCCAAGGAGCCCTGCTCCCCGCTTCGGCGGGCAGCGGGGCTCCTGCCTTTTCCGGCTTTTCATATTCACGGACCGTTCATTCTCTTTCGAAAGCGAAACCCCAAGCCTCACGGTGTGTGACGTAGCCACGACGCACCGTCGACACCCCGCGTCCGGTCGGGCTACCGTTTCGGCCATGGGGTGGACCACGGGTCGGGGGCGGCGGACGGTCACGGTGCATCACGTACGGGCCGCGGTGCACGGCGCGCAGCGGCTGGGCGTGGACACCGCGCCACTCCTCCAGCGGGCCCGGATACCGCCGCTGCTGCTCGGCGACGACCGCGCGCGCTTCTCCCCCGAGCAGTTCGCCCGGCTGGTGCGCGCCCTGCACCGGGCCACCGGGGACGAGTTCCTGGGGCTCGGCTCGGCGCGGAGTCGGCCCGGCACGTTCGCCATGATGTGCTACGCCTCGATCGGCTGCCCCGACCTCGGCACCGCCCTGGAGCGCGGCGCGCGCTTCTACCGGCTCTTCCCCGGCGGGCCCGACCTGGCGCTGGAGCGCGGTGAGGGCGGCGAGGCGGTGTTCGGCCTCCATGGGCAGTTACGCACCCGCCACGAGAGCCAGATCGTCGCCGAATGGCTGATGCTCATCTGGCACCGGTTCGCGGGCTGGCTGATCGGACGCCGGATCCCGCTGCTGTGGGCCCAGTTCGCCCACCCCGCGCCACCGCACGCGGCGGCGCATGAATACGAGCGACTGTTCGACTGCGTCCCGCGCTTCGGCGGGGACCGTACGGCGGCCGGGTTCGATCCCCGCTGGCTGTCCGCGCCCGTGATCCAGGACGAGGCGTCCCTCCAGGCGCTGTTGCGCCGCGCGCCGGACGGGCTGCTCGGCCGCCCCGAGTACGGCACGACCGTCGCCCAGCAGGTGCGCCACGCGCTCGCCGGGGGCCTGCGGACCGCCGGGCCGGGCGGCCGCCACTCCGGACGGCTGCCGGACCTGCGCGAGGTCGCGGCCCGGCTCGCGGTCAGCCCCGCGACGCTGCGCCGGCGGCTGGACGAGGAGGGCACCTCCTTCCAGCGCCTCAAGGACCAGGTGCGGCGGGACGCGGCGATCGGCGGTCTGCGGGAGACCACGGAGCCGATCGAGGAGCTGGCGGTGCGGCTGGGCTTCTCCGAAGGCGCCGCGTTCCACCGGGCGTTCCGGCGCTGGACGGGGATGACCCCGGGCGCCTACCGGCTGACGTACGGCCGCGCTGCCGGGTGACAGACGCCGCGTCAGGCAGGCCGCGTCAGACAGATCGCGTCAGGCAGGCCGTCAGACCTGGTGAGACATTAGGTCAGCGAATCTGAGCGCTCCGGTCAGCAACAGACGCACCACACGTCTCTACGGTCCCCCTCACAGCACCGCAGCACCATCGCACCGTTGGGAGAGCCGTATGCGCACCCGCACCACCGTGCTCGCCACCCTCGCCGCGCTGGCCCTGCCGGCCGCGCTGCCGACCGCACCGGCCATGGCCACGACCGACACCGCCCGGACCGCCACCACCCAGGACAGGCCCGGTGACATCGTCACCCAGTCCCCGACCTCGTTCCGCGCCCTGCCCGGCGCGCCGGTCACCACCCGATCCTGGCACCTCACCTACCGCTCCACCACCGCCCGGGGCACGGCGAACACCGTCTCCGGCACCGTCATCGTCCCCGACGACGGCAAGACCGGCCCCCGACCGCTCGTCACCTGGGGCATGGGCGCCGTCGGCCTCGCCGACGGCTGCGCGGCCTCCGGCCGCTTCCCGCAGGGCACCAGCTCCGAGGGCCAGCTGATCGACCTCGCGCTGCGCCGCGGCTGGGCCGTCGCCGTCAGCGACTACGAGGGCCTGGGCACCCCCGGCGACCACACCTACACGGTCGGCCGGTCCGAAGGACACGCCCTGCTGGACATGGCGCGCGCCGCGCAGCGGCTCCCCGAGGCGGGCCTCTCCCCGGACGGCCCGGTCGGGATCATGGGGTACTCGCAGGGCGGTCAGGCGGCCGGGTGGGCCGCCCAGCTGCGCTCCTCGTACGCACCCGAGCTGCGGGTGAAGGGCACGGTCGCCGGGGGCGTCCCCGCCGATCTGCCCGCCACCCTCGACTACAACGACGGCGGCGCGGGCGCCGGGCTCGCCCTGATGGCGCTCGCCGGGCAGGACGCCGCCTTCCCCGAACTGGCGCTGGACTCCTACCTCAACCAGAAGGGCAAGGACGACGTCGCCTTCATGCGGAACAACTGCGTCTCGATCAGCACCATCGCCGGGCTCTTCACGAAGCTGTCCGACGTGACCGTCCGGGATCCGCTGGCCTCGCCGCTGTGGCAGCTCGCGCTGCGCGCCTCCTATCTGGGCGACCGCGCCCCCGACCATCCGGTCTACCTCTACCAGGGCGTGGCGGACGAGCTGATTCCGTACCAGGTCGGCGCGGAGCTGCGCACCCGGTGGTGCGAGAAGGGCGCGCCGGTGGAGTGGAAGAGCTATGCGGGCGACCATGTGACGACCGCGCTCAGCGGCATCTCGCCCGCCCTGCAATGGCTCGGCGCGCGGTTCGGCGACCAGCCCGTCGGCGGCAACTGCGGCACCTGAGCCCCGGGTGAGCCACCGTTGAATGGGGGCCTCCGGTTCCCCCGGGAGGCCCTGTGCACATGCGGCGCCCCGCGGTCCCTCGTACGTTGAAGCTCTCGGGCCTCACACGAACGAGGGGTTTGCGGACGTGGGTCGATGTAATGGCGCCCGTTTCGCCCGGCGGTGTATACGCATCGCGGTGAGCGCGTCCCTGACCGCCGGGCTGTGCGCGGGGCTGCCCGCGCCCTCGGCCGTCGCCGCCGACTGCCCGGACGACCCGAACACGACCGGATCGGTGGACGGTTCGGAGCTGACGTACACCCTCCACACCAAGTACACCGCGGAGTGGGCGCGGGCCCGGGACGCCTGGAACGCCCTGGGCAGGGTCGAGATCAAGCCGCACACCGGCTCGGCCTACGCGGACGTCGACGCGACCGACGTCGACCGCGCCGACATCGGCTGGTCGGGGCTGTGGGAATCCCATGAGCTGGGCTCCGACGACATCGTCCTCAACGACCACTTCCTCAGCGCGTACCCGGCCGACGTGAAGCGCGGCATCGTCACCCATGAGCTGGGCCACGCCCTCCGGCTGGGCCACCGCTCCGCCCCCGGCGCGGTCATGTACTGCAACGACACCCGCACCGCCTTCGCCCCCGCGTCCGCCGACATCGCCGCCTACCGGGCCGTGTGGGGCTCATGAGCCTCCGGACCGGGACGGTCGCGCTGGCCACGGCCCTGGCGGCGGTGGGCGGCGCGGCGACGGCCTGGTTCGAGGTCCCGTACGGCAGTACGCGGCTCCACCCCACCTACGCGGTCCGGCTGGACACGCCCGGGCTGGCCGCGGGCTGGGCCGATGACGTCTTCATCGGCAAGGTCACCGCCCGCGAGGGGATCCGGCGCACCGACGGCGACCGGCTGCTGTGGACGACGTACCGGGTCGAGGTCCAGTCCACCCTGAAGGGCGAGGTGTCCGGAAACGTACGGGTCGCCCAGGAGGGCGGCGACGATCCGCTGCGGCGGCAGCGGGTGGTGGTGGGCAAGGCCCCGGCGCTGCTGCCCGGGCGGACGTACCTCCTGGCCACCCGGGTGGCACCGGACGGCTGGCACACCGCCCCGTCCAACTTCCTGCCGCTCGACCTGGCACCGGACAAGGCGGGCTCGGGCAGCGGAACGGACCCGTCCGCTGACTGGCGGGAGGGGGTGCGGCATCCGGTGTCCCAGCGGGATCCGCACCCCTCGGCGGTGTCCCGCGCGGCGGACCCGGCGGCGCTGTACGCACGGGCGCGGATCGGCTGACCCGCGACCCGTTGAGAACTACCGGGCGGGCGACCAGTCCTGTCCGCGCAGCAGGTTCCCGAGCCCCGCCCAGGCGAAGTTCATGAGAGTGGCCGCCGCCTCCTGGGCCGAGGGTCGGCCGTCCGGCCGCTCCGTGTCGCCCGCCCAGTCCGCCAGCGACTCGGCCGCCCCCACCAGCGCGTGGGCGAGCCCGGACGCCTCGGCGGCCGCCAGCCGCCGCTCCCGCGCGCCCTTCCGCGCCGCCGCCGCGATCAGCTGGGTCACGAACGCCACGATCTCCGTGCGCATCGCCGCCACCTCGTGCGCGTAAGGGTGGCCGTGCGTCCTCGCCTGGACGTGCAGCAGCGCCCATCCGTCAGGGTGCCGGGAGGTGTGCGCGAAGAAGCCGCTCAGCCCGCTCCACAGCTGACGGTCCGGCGGCGCGCCCCGCTCGACCGCGCCCCGCACCGCGGCCACCAGCGACGCCGCCTCCCGCCGGAGACACGCCGCGAACAGCTCTTCCTTCGAGTTCAGGTAGAGGTAGACCAGCGGTTTGGACACCCCGGCCAACTCGGCGATGTCGTCCATCGAGGCGTTCTGGTAGCCGCGCCGCGCGAAGGCCCGCACCGCAGCGTCCAGCATCTGCTGCTCCCGCACCACCCGCGGTACGCGCTTGCTCCTCGTCACCCCGCCCACGCGGACCGCCCCCTTACGCCAGTGCCCCCGCACACCTCTTACCCCATCAGCCTACGGGGGAGCACGATGAAGATCACGTGCTCGGCACCTCACTCTTGTCACGGCTCGTGGGCCCCTTCACAGTGTCAACAGCGCACACGCAACGCCCCGTTCAGCTCCGCACGCACCGAGCGAAGGAGATACGGACGATGCCCTCCCGCCGCCGCGCCGCCGCCGCACTCGCCGCACTGGCCGCCGCGCCCCTGCTCCCCACCCCGGCCGAGGCCCGCTCCCGGCCCGTCGGCCACGCCCGCCGCACCGCCACCGACCGGGCACGCATCACCGCCGCCGACCGCGTCAGCGAACGCGTCCTCGACCTGACCATCCACTCCCCCGCCCTCGCCCGCGACGGCCACGCCCGGGTCCTGCTGCCCCGCGGCTACGACCGCCGCCCGCACCACCGCTGGCCGGTCCTCTACCTGCTGCACGGTTGCTGCGACCCCGGCCCGGGCTGGCAGGCCTGGACCCTCAACACCGACGTCGAGGGCCTGACCGCGTCCCTCCCCGCCCTGGTGGTGTCCCCCGAGGGCGGCCCCTCCGGCTTCTACTCCAACTGGTGGAACGGCGGCTCCTTCGGCCCGCCCGCCTGGGAGACCTTCCACCTGGGCGAGCTGCGCCCGCTGGTGGAGCGCACGCTGCGCGGCAACGGCCGCCGGGCGATCGCGGGCCTGTCGATGGGCGGCTTCGGCGCCCTGTCCTACGCGGCCCGCCACCCCCGCCTCTTCCGCGCGGCCGCGTCGTTCAGCGGCGTCGTCCACCCCCTGCGGAGCCCGGGCGGCGTCCAGGGCATCGTGCAGCGGTACGGCGCGGACCCCACGGCCCTGTGGGGCGACCCCACGGCCCAGTCCGCGATCTGGGCGGCCCACGACCCGTACACCCAGCTGACCCGGCTCCCCCGTGGCTACCCGGTGTACGTCTCCTGCGGCGATGGCACTCCCGGGCCGCTGGACCCCGCGGGCCGTCCCGTCGACACCACCGAACAGGGCCTGTGGCCGATGGCCGAGGACTACGTACGCCGCGCCCGCGCCCACGGCCTGGCCCTCACCGCCCGGCTCTACGGCCCCGGCACCCACACCTGGCCGTACTGGGAGCGCGAACTGGACCGTGCGCTACCCCTGCTGACCCGCTCCCTCGCCCGTCCCTGAGCCGGGCTGGGGCACGTCCTCCCAGGCCACCAGGCGCGGCGACGAGGGCGGGTTCCCGACCTCGCGCCGCGCCCGCGCCGAGGCGGCCAGTTCCTCGCGGAGATCGGCGAGTTCGACGACCCGCCGCTCTCCGCGACGGGCCACGGCCGCCGCGGCGGCGGCCATGATGACGTTCACGATGTCGCCACCGGCCATGCCCTCCGATTCGGCCGCCAGGATGTCGGCGGTGACCTCGGGGTGCAGCGGCAGTTCCTTCGGGAGGAGTTTCGTCCACAGATCGCGCCGCGCGGCGAGGTCGGGGAGTTCCAGCCGGATATGGGCCAGGATCCGCCGGACGAACGCCACGTCGTAGTTTTCCGGGAAGTTGGTCGTGAAGACGACGACGCCGTCGAAGTGGTCCAGTTCGGTGAGCATCACCGAGCGGGACACATTGACGCTGTGGTCGGCGCTCTGGGTGACCCGGCTCAGCCGCCGCCCGAGAATGGAGTCCGCCTCGTCGAAGATGAGCACGGCGTCGTGCCGACGGGCCTCGGCGAAACACCGCACGATGTTCTTCGGCGTCTCCCCGACGTAACGGGATTCGATCTGGGCGTAACTGACCCGGAGATACGGGCGGCCGAGCCGGTGGGCGATGGCCTCCGCGCACGCGGACTTTCCCGTACCCGGCGGGCCGTACAGGCTCACCACCGCGCCGCCCCGGTGCGGGGAAATCGCGGCCAGGTTCCATTCCTCGAACAGCACCTCCCGGTGCCCGACCACGTTCAGCGCGGTGTCGACGCGCCGTCGCACCACCTCCGCGAGGACGAGATCGCCGAGGGTACGGGCGGGCTGCTCCACCCGGAAGTCGGCCGCCTCCGGTGCCCCCGCCTCCGGTGCTCCGGGTTCCGGTGATTCACCGGCCCGTTCGGTATGCCGTGCGGTCACGGCCTTGGTGGTCGTCGTGGTCTTCGTCGCGGTCGCGGTGGCCGATCCGGCCGCCCCGCCACCGGAATCGGTGAACGCCCAGCGCCGTGGCACCGTGTTCCGTCCCTCGTCCATTCACTGCCCCCGTATCAGTGCGTGTCAGCTCGCCACGGTCCAGCGACGGCTGACCTCGTCGGCTTCCTGGCGGATGAATTCCGCGCGGACATCGTCGGGAATGTCGTCCCAGCCGGTGACGGTCTCGGTCACGAGAGCGCTTTCGGGATTCCCGAAGACACAGCGGACGACGGTGTGCGCGTCCGACCGCCCGGTCGCGGGTCTGATGAACACGACCTCCACCTCACGCACTTCCGACCCGAGCCGGGTGCCCAGCCCGGTGGATCCGGAGCCGAGAACGGCGGCCCGGATGTCATCGGGGTGCGCGTCCATGCGCGCCGCCCAGTCCTCGGCCAGGGCGTCCAGCACCACGGCGGTGAGACGGCCGCCCCGCGCGCGCCCGCCGGGCCGCGGCCACTGCCGCGACGCGACCAGGACCGCCGCCACCACCACTACACCGACGCCCGTCCACCACCACAGCGACATGTGCCCGTCTCTTCCTCTGCGGGTCATTCTTCGAGTTCCTGGTCGCGCATCCTGGTCACGTCCATGCGGTAATTTCCCCCGTCGCCCGCCACCAGCGACTGACGGTATTTCTCGGGAAGGTCGTCCCAGGCGACGTCCTCCTCGACCACGATCCGCTTGACCGGCGCGTCACTGCGCAGATGGTTCTTCATCAGTGCGGTCATGCGCCGGAGGTAGGTGTTCGGGGCCACCCCCTTCTCGAACTCGACGACCTGTTCGAGAAGATAGGACCGCAGTTCCTTCCAGGCCGCCTTCACATTTCTGCGGAGGGCGGTGGCGTACTTGTCCAGCGCGGTGAAGGCGAGCTTCACCGTGTCGGACATCCAGGGAACGTTCTCGGCCACCCAGGGAAAGAGCTGATCCCGGGCCCAGACCATGATCCGATTCCACATGACCAGCCCGATGGCCATGATGATCAGCGGAATGAAGAAAACCATCAAGCCCTCCCCAACGGGAGGCTCAGGGTGACGCCCTCGTCATCGTCACGAATGATCCGCGCGCGCACTTCCTCGGGGATGTCGCCCCAGTCGATCTCCTGCTTGATGCGCTTGCGCCGCACCTTCTGCCGATCGGCGCCGTACAGCATCTCGATGATCCGCACCCCCGTCTCCCCGGGCCGGGCCCGGTATTCGACGGTCACCGCGACGATCTCCCGGCGAAGCGTCTCGATCACCGACTGCTTCGCCCGGGGCAGTTCCGGCCGGATGACCGACCCGTGCGGCTCACCGCACAACTCGACCAGCGCGCTGAAGACATCACTCGACGGCAGCCCCAGAACGGGCTCACACTCTTCGGCGAGGATCCCGTACACGACGATCGAGTCGGATTCCGGCGGTGCCTCCATGGCCGCGATCACGACATCGATCATCTTCAGGATGTGGCGCAGCGCGATTTTGCCGACAACGCCCCGCTCGGCGCCGGGTTTCGGCAGAACGGACTTGTCCGCCATCTCCCGGAGCGCTTTTTCGATCATGTCACGCGCGGATCGCAGTGATTTCCCCGCTGTGGTGTCAGGCATGCGTGTTCCCCCCGTATGACCGCATGTACACGAATCACATATTAGCGCCGTAACACTGGATAACACATAGCGTGAAAGAAATTGACAGCGATACAGCACTCTGTGATCAAAAAAGTGCCCCCGGAGCCTCATTGAGGTTCCGGGGGCACAGACGTACCGGCGCACGGGGGGTGGCGCGCCACCACTAAGGGCTACACGGTGGCCAGTTGACGCTCCGGCTCGGCGGCGGCCGCCTCGTCGCGGTCGTCGTCCAGGGGCGACGAGGTGGCGTGGGCGTAGGCGTCGTGGTCGAGGATCTTCTCGCGGGCCGAGACCAGGACCGGCACCAGCGCCTGTCCGGCGACGTTCGTGGCCGTCCGCATCATGTCCAGGACCGGGTCAATGGCCATCAGCAGGCCGACGCCCTCCAGGGGGAGGCCGAGGGTGGAGAGGGTCAGGGTGAGCATGACCGTCGCGCCCGTGAGACCGGCCGTGGCGGCGGAGCCGATGACCGAGACGAAGGCGATCAGCAGGTAGTCACCGACGCCCAGGTGCACCCCGAAGATCTCGGCGATGAAGATCGCCGCGAGCGCCGGGTAGATGGAGGCGCAGCCGTCCATCTTGGTGGTCGAGCCGAAGGGCACCGCGAAGGACGCGTACTCCCTGGGCACACCCAGGCGTTCGGTGACCCGCTGGGTGACCGGCATGGTGCCGACCGAGGAGCGGGAGACGAAGGCGAGCTGGATCGCGGGCCAGGCGCCCTTGAAGAAGCTCAGCGGGTTGACCTTGGCGACGGTCGCCAGCAGCAGCGGGTAGACGCCGAACATCACCAGCGCGCAGCCGATGTAGACGTCGGCGGTGAAGGTCGCGTACTTGCCGATGAGGTTCCAGCCGTACTCGGCGATGGCGGAGCCGATGAGCCCCACGGTGCCCAGCGGAGCCAGCCGGATGACCCACCACAGGGCCTTCTGCAGCAGCTCCAGCACCGACTGGCTCAGGGTGAGGATCGGCTGGGCCTTCTCGCCGAGCCGCAGGGCGGCGACGCCCGCGACGGCGGCCATGAAGACGATCTGCAGCACCTGCAGATCGGTGAACGGCGTGATGACGTCCGTCGGCACGATGCCGGTGAGGAAGTCCAGCCAGGACCCGGCGTGGTCCGGCTTGGCGCCGTCCTTGGCGGTCAGGCCGGTGCCCGCGCCCGGGTTGGTGAGCAGGCCGATGGCCAGACCGATGGCGACCGCGATGAGCGAGGTGGCCATGAACCACAGCAGCGTGCGGGTGGCCAGCCGGGCGGCGTTGCTGACGTTCCGCAGGTTCGTGATCGATATCAGGATCGCGAAGAAGACCAGCGGGGCGACGGCGAGCTTCAGCAGCTGGACGAAGGTCGAGCCGATCTTGTCGAGCGCGGTGACCAGCCAGCCGACGTCGCCGTCGCGGGCGACCCAGCCGAGCACCACACCGAGGACGAGACCCAGCAGGATCTGCGCCCAGAACGGCACCTTGGGCAGGCGGAAGGAGGACGTCCTCTCGGACGTCTCAGGGAGGGACGACAACGGACACACTCCGGGGGAGGTAAGAGGGCGAGAAAAAGCCAGGAGTCCGTACGGGATCTCCGGCCGCTGTACGAGAGAAGGTCAGCGGCGTTGACAGGCCGCGGACCGACAGCGGCAAAGATCGATGTGCAGGCGCGCCACGAGCGGAACGCTCGCTGCGATACGGGGCGCGGCTGCTGTCTTCATGACAAGTACATTAACACCGCGCCTTTGGGGAACCCAAAGAAAATCTTTGACCTTTCGGACCCGCCCCGGGCCGCCCGGGGTGGCCGGAAACAGCTCAACGCCCCCTGCGCCAGCGGCTGCTGGCCCAAGGGGCGCCGGAAACGTGTGTGAGGTGTGAGGAGGCTTACACGCCGTCCTGCGCGGCCTTCTGCGCGCCGCTCTGGGGCGTCGCGGCCGCGCCGTCCTCCTGGCTCTGGCTGGCCGCCAGCCGCTCCTTGGCCCGGTCCACGCGGTCGGCGACCTGCACCGCCATCGCCTCGCGCTGCTTGCGCAGCAGGATGAAGCTGAGCGGGGCGGAGACGATCAGCGCGAGCAGCACGACCCAGAACAGGTTGGAGGCGCCGAGGCCCGCGGGGACCACGCGGAAGTAGACCAGGGCCCACATGACCAGAAAGCAACCGGCGAAGATCCCCAGGCGCATGCTGGTGTAGCGGAACGCGGCGCTCGGCTTGAGGGACACGGCGGGGTCCTCTTTCTCCTGGAAGTTCCTGCCCTCCCAGTGAATCACGCCCGGTTTCTGATCAATTCAGCGGCGGTCAGTTCAGCGGTAGCCACATGGTGATGTCGTCCCGGAAGTCATCGTCCGCGACCTTGATCGCCCCCGGCACCCGGCCGACCTCCTTGTAGCCGCACCCCGCGTAGAACCGGTCCACCCCGGTGCCGCCCCGGCAGGTGAGCCGTATCCCCCGGATGCCGTCCATCCCCCGCGCGGCGTCCTCCGCGGCGGCCATCAGATCGCGGCCGTACCCCTTGCCCTGGTGGGAGGGGTGCACCATCACGGTGTAGAGCCAGCACCAGTGCCGCATCAGCCGGTGGGTGTTGAAGGTGAAGAAGGCGGTCGCGGCCACCGCGCCGCTCTCGTCACGGCCGACCAGCAGCCGGGTGTGCCCCTCGGTCATCGCGGCGAGGTGCTTGATCAGCTCGGGACGTATGTCCTCCGCGGTCACCGGCGGTACGAAGCCGACCGCGCCGCCCGCGTTCGAGACCTCGGCCCAGAGCGTACGGACGGAGTCGAGCAGCTCAGGGGTGGTCTCGGGGTCGAGGTCGAACGTCAGCGGCATGCGGACGACGATATCCGAGCGCCGTCCGGACGCATCAGCGAAGGGTCTCCGCCACGACCCGCAGGTCGGACACCAGGCCCGCGTAGACCGCCTCGCGGTCGTCGGCCCGCAGCACGGCGGACGGATGGATCGTGGCGAGCATCTCGTGGCCGCCGAGCGCGGGGCACGGCAGGAGCATCCCGCGCTGCTTGGTCACCCGGAACGACGGCCCCAGCAGCGCCTTCCCGGCGGTCGCGCCGAGCGCCACGATCACCTCGGGGTCGATCACCCGCACCTCCTCGGCCAGCCAGGGGCGGCAGGCGGTCATCTCGCGCAGGCTGGGCGGCTTGTGGATGCGCCGCTTGCCGCGCTCGGGGACGACCGTGAACTTGAAGTGCTTGACGGCGTTGGTGATGTACGTCTCGTCCGGGTCCACCCCGGCCTCGTCGAGCGCCCGGGTCAGCACCCTGCCCGCGGGCCCGACGAACGGCTTGCCCTGCCGGTCCTCCTGGTCGCCGGGCTGCTCGCCGACGAGGACGACGCGGGCGTCCGGGGCGCCCGCGCCGAACACGGTCTGGCTGGCCTCGCGGTGCAGCGGACAGCCGCGGCATCCGGCGGCCGCCTCCCGGAGCGCGTCCAGACCGGCGCCGCCGGGCACGAAGGGCTCGGCCGTGTACGCGTCCTCGGGGGCCGTACCGGGGCTCATGTGCTCCGGGTACCCGCCGCCCCGGCCCTCAGACGGTCACCGTACGCAAACGGCCGCGTACAGCAGACGGCCAGGTGCGGCGGCGGTCACGTACGGAGGCGGCCAGGTACGGAAGCGGTCACACCCGCATCGGCTGCGGCGACTCGCGACGGGCCGGGTCCGGGCCCTCGTACTCGCGGATCGTCTCGTACCGCGTGTTGCGCTCCACCGGCCGGAAGCCCGCGTCCCGGATCAGGTCCAGCAGATCGTCGCGGGTCAGCTTGTTCGGCGTGCCGTAGTTGTCCGCGTCGTGCGTGATCTTGTACTCGACGACCGAGCCGTCCATGTCGTCCGCGCCGTGGTTGAGTGCGAGCTGCGCGGTCTGCACCCCGTGCATCACCCAGAAGACCTTGACGTGCGGGACGTTGTCGAACAGCAGCCGGGAGACCGCGAAGGTCTTCAGTGCCTCCGCGCCGGTCGCCATGGAGGTGCGCGCCTGCAGCCGGTTGCGGACCTTGCCGTCCTGCATGTCCACGAAGTCGTGCTGGTAGCGCAGCGGGATGAAGACCTGGAAACCGCCGGTCTCGTCCTGCAGCTCACGCAGCCGCAGCACGTGGTCCACCCGGTGCCGGGGCTCCTCGATGTGCCCGTACAACATGGTGCACGGGGTCTTGAGGCCCTTCTCGTGCGCCAGCCGGTGGATGCGCGACCAGTCCTCCCAGTGGGTGTCGTGGTCGACGATGTGCTGCCGGACCTCCCAGTCGAAGATCTCCGCGCCGCCGCCGGTCAGCGACTCCAGACCGGCCTCGATCAGCTCGTCCAGGATCTCGGACGCGGACATGCCGGAGATCTTCTCGAAGTGGTGGATCTCGGTGGCGGTGAAGGCCTTCAGCGACACCTCGGCGGGCAGCGCCTCCTTGAGCGCCTTCAGCGACCGCGGGTAGTAGCGCCACGGCAGGGTGGGGTGCAGCCCGTTGACGATGTGCAACTCGGTGAGCTTGTCGTTCTCCATCGCCTTGGCGAGGCGGACGGCCTCCTCGATGCGCATCGTGTAGGCGTCCTTCTCCCCCGGCTTCCGCTGGAAGGAGCAGTAGGCGCAGGACGCGGTGCACACGTTCGTCATGTTGAGGTGACGGTTGACGTTGAAGTGGACGACGTCGCCGTTCTTGCGGGTGCGCACCTCATGGGCGAGCCCGCCCAGCCAGGCCAGGTCGTCGGACTCGTACAGGGCGAGACCGTCCTCACGGCTGAGCCGCTCGCCCGCGAGAACCTTCTGCTCCAACTCCCGCTTGAAACCCACATCGTGTGTCGCTGCGCTCATGCGACGGCCGCCTCCCATACGTCTGGCCCTACATCGTCGTGCCGGTGTCGGCCTTCGCCGAGACTACGCCTCGACGTCCTCGGGAAGTTCGCCGACCCGGTTCTCCCACTTGGTCGACAACACGATCGTGGAACGCGTCCGGGCGACGCCCTTGGTCAGGGACAGTCTGCGGACGGTGCGCTCCAGGCCGTCCACGTTCGAGGCGCGCACCTTGAGCATGTACGAGTCGTCGCCCGCGATGAACCAGCAGTCCTCGATCTCGGCGAGGTCGCGCAGCCGGTGCGCCACGTCCTCGTGGTCGGCGGCGTCGGAGAGCTGGAGACCGATGAGGGCGGTGACTCCGAGGCCCAGGGAGGCCGCGTCCACGGTGGCGCGATAGCCGGTGATCACACCGGCCGCCTCCAGGCGGTTGATCCGGTCCGTGACGCTCGGCCCGGAGAGGCCGACGAGCCTGCCCAGCTCCGCGTACGAGGCCCTGCCGTTCTCCCGCAGGGCCTGGATGAGCTGCCTGTCCACCGCGTCCATATGCCGTGCGCCTTCCATTATTCAGGGTTAGAGCGACTTTACATGTAGAATCTAAGGCATCAGGGCCACAAGTCCTGTAAATCATCTAGGCGTTCGGCCTGTTACCTCAGGAGATGAGAACTCACCGTGTACACGATCGAAGGTCTTGAAGCCCGCATGCTGGAGCTGCGGGAACTGGCCGGCCGCTCGCGTGCCGTGGTCCGCACCCCCGACCGTCCCGTGTCCCGCACGGCCCGCCGCGCGGCCGTCGTCGCGGCGCGCGCCGCCCGCGCCAGGAAGCGCTGGACGCGCTAGACACGCCGTACACCGGACCGGGGCGTCCCCTAGCCGGTCTCCGGTCCCCGGTCTCCACCGAGCTCCCCCTCCCACCGGCGGTACAGCTTGTGCGGCATCCCCGCCGCGTCCAGCGCCCGCCCCGCGACGAAGTCCACCAGATCCTGGATGTGTGTCGCGCCCGCGTAGAACGCCGGCGAGGCAGGCAGCACCACGGCGCCCGCCTCGTCCAGCGTCACCAGATGCCGCAGCGTCTGCCCGTTCAGCGGAGTCTCCCGTACCGCCACCACGAGCCTGCGCCGCTCCTTGAGCGTCACGCTCGCGGCCCGCTGCAGCAGGTCCTTCGAGAGCCCCAGCGCGACCCCCGCCACACACGCGGTGCTCGCGGGGACGATCAGCATCCCCTTGGCCTCGTAGCTGCCCGAGGACGGCCCGGCGGCCAGGTCCCCGGCCGCCCAGTGGCGGACATCCGCCGAGTCCACGGGGACGTCGAAGGCGTCGGGCGTACCGTCCGCGCCGCGCGCCAGCCAGCGCCGCAGATCCTCCCGCCAGTGCGCGTCCCGGAATCCGATCCCCGTCTCGTCCAGCAGCGTCAGCCGCGAGGCGCGGCTGATCACCA
The DNA here is from genome assembly GCF_055591805.1 of Streptomyces sp. NPDC041200. Lineage (NCBI taxonomy): Bacteria > Bacillati > Actinomycetota > Actinomycetes > Kitasatosporales > Streptomycetaceae > Streptomyces > Streptomyces sp. NPDC041200. The sequence continues at coordinate 197,145 of NZ_JBVIZF010000010.1, forward strand.
GGTCCACGGCCTCCCCCGCGTGCAGCAGCGCGCGCAGCACCGACGCGGCGTACGGCGTCCCCGACGCGCCGGACACACCGACGATCCAGGGCCGGCGTCTGCTCACTTCTTCGTGCGGCCTGTTCGGCCCGGGCGGCGGCTCCACACACCGAGCCTATCCGGCGGGTCTCACGGGCTGAGGCCCCGCACCACCAGGTCGAGCAGAGCGCAGCAGAACAGGGCGATTCCGATGAAGCCGTTCACCGTGAAGAAGGCGCGGTTCAGGCGGGAGAGATCGTCCGGGCGCACGATCGTGTGCTCGTACGCGAACGCCGCCGCCACGATCACCAGACCCAGCCAGAAGAAGACCCCGGCGCCGGTGGCCAGCGCGTACCAGACCAGCAGCAGCGTGGTGATCACATGGCAGGCGCGCGCCCCGTGGAGCGCCCCCGCGATGCCGAACCGCGCCGGTACGGACCGCACGCCGTGCGCCCGGTCGGCGGCCACGTCCTGGCAGGCGTAGATCAGGTCGAAACCGCCGATCCAGATGCCGATCGCGAGGCCCAGGATCACCGCGTCCCACGACCACTGGCCGGTGACCCCGATCCACGCCCCGACCGGGCCCATGGCCTGGGCCAGGCCCAGGATGGCGTGCGGGAAGTCGGTGAACCGCTTGCCGTACGGATAGACCACCATCGGGACGACCGCGACCGGCGCCAGCGCCAGGCACAGCGGGTTGAGCGCCGCGGCGGCGCCCAGGAAGACGACCAGCGCGACCAGCGCCCCGGTCCAGGCGGTGCGCACCGAGACCGCGCCGGTGACCAGCTCGCGGGAGGCGGTCCGGGGGTTCCGCGCGTCGATCTCGCGGTCGATGATCCGGTTGGCGGCCATCGCGAAGGTGCGCAGGCCCACCATCGCGACCGTGATCAGCAGCAGCCGAATCCAGTGGACGCGCCCGTCCCACAGCTGCATGGCGGTCAGCGCGGCGGTGTACGCGAAGGGCAGCGCGAAGACGGAGTGCTCGATCATCACCAGGCGCAAGAAGGCCTTGGTGCGGCCGGGCTGGGGCACGGCGGCAGCGGCGGAGGTCACAGCCCGTACTCCTTCCAGCGTCGGGTCACCCGATCGGCGGTATCCGGATCGGACTCGACCATGTGCGGCCAGCCGCCGTCGCGGGTGTAGCCCTCCTCGGGCCACTTGGCGGTGGCGTCGATGCCCGCCTTGCCGCCCCAGAACTGCTGGTACGAGGCGTGGTCGAGGTGGTCGACCGGGCCTTCGGCCACGGTCAGGTCGCGGGCGTAGTCGGTGTTCCCCAACGCGCGCCAGGACACCTCGTGCAGATCGTGTACGTCACAGTCGGCGTCGACCACGACGATCAGCTTGGTCAGCGACATCATGTGGGCACCCCAGATGGCGTGCATGACCTTCTGCGCGTGCTTGGGGTACCTCTTGTCGATCGAGACGATCGCGCAGTTGTGGAAGCCGCCCGACTCGGGGAGGTGGTAGTCCACGATGTCCGGGATGATGATCTTGAGGAGCGGGAGGAAGAACCGCTCGGTCGCCCGCCCCAGCGGCCCGTCCTCCGTCGGCGGACGGCCCACCACGATCGACTGGAGCAGCGGGCGGGAGCGCATCGTCACACAGTCGATGGTCAGCGCCGGGAACGGCTCCTGGGGCGTGTAGAAGCCCGTGTGGTCGCCGAACGGGCCCTCCGGCAGCATCTCCCCGGGCTCCAGCCAGCCCTCGATGACGACCTCGGCGGCGGCCGGGACCTGGAGCGGCACCGTCTTGCAGTCGACCATCTCGATCCGGCGGCCCTGTACGAACCCCGCGAACAGGTACTCGTCGATGTCACCGGGGAGCGGGGCGGTCGACGCGTACGTCACGGCGGGCGGCGCGCCGAAGGCGATCGCGACCGGCAGCTTCTCGCCGCGCCGGGCCGCGACTTGGTAGTGGTTGCGGCTGTCCTTGTGGATCTGCCAGTGCATGCCGATGGTGCGGCGGTCATGGCGCTGGAGTCGGTAGAGGCCGAGGTTGCGCACCCCGGTCTCGGGGTGCTTGGTGTGGGTGAGGCCGAGGTTGAAGAACGAGCCGCCGTCCTCGGGCCAGGTGAACAGCGCCGGGAGCGCGTCGAGATCGACGTCGTCACCGGTCAGCACCACCTCCTGGACCGGCGCGTCCTTCACCTTCCTCGGCGGTACGTGCGCCATCGAGCCGAGCTTCCCGAACGCCTCGCGCAGCCCGCCGAAGCCCTGCGGCAGCTCGGGCTTGACCAGTCCGCCGATCTTCTCGCTGATCTCGTCGTACGAGCGCAGCCCCAGGGCCTTGAGGAGCCTGCGGTCCGTGCCGAAGACGTTCATGGCCAGCGGCATCGCCGAGCCCTTGACGTTCTCGAAGAGCAGCGCGGGACCGCCCGCCTTGTTGACGCGGTCGACGATCTCGCCGATCTCCAGATACGGATCGACTTCGGCCTTGACGCGCTTGAGGTCGCCTTCCCTGTCGAGCGCCCGCAGAAAGGAACGAAGATCGTCATAAGCCATGCGTCCCAGTATCCGGTACGCACTACCCTGGTCCCGTAACTGGGGCCCGCTCGACCGGCCCGAACACCACACGCAGGGGGATCGCCTCATGCTCCGGGTGCTGATGATCCTGGTGCCGCTGGCACTCAGCATCTACGCGTTCATCGACTGCATCACCACCGAGGAGCGGGACGTCCGCTACATCCCCAAGCCGCTCTGGGCGATCCTCGTCCTGCTGTTCCCGGTGGTGGGATCGATCTCCTGGCTGCTGGTGGGCCGCAAGCGGGCCACGGCGACCGAGGTCCGGCGGCGCGAGTGGGTCGCCCCGGACGACAACCCCGAGTTCCTGAAGTCCCTGGGCGAACGGGGCCAGCGGGATGAGCAGCCCGAGCGGCGTGAGCAGCACGAGCAGCACGAGCAGCCGGAGGACGGCGACGAGCTGCGCCGCAAGGGCGAGGGCCCGGACGACACACCGCCGCCCGCGGCGTCCTGAGACGGCGCGGGCGGCGGGGGTGGCGTGAACCGGCGGGTCAGACTCCGGCGTAGGAGTGCTTGCCGGTGATGAAGATGTTCACGCCGTAGTAGTTGAACAGGTAGCAGCCGAAGGCGATCAGCGCGAGGTACGCGGCCTTGCGGCCCTTCCACCCGGCGGTGGCCCGGGCGTGCAGGTAGCAGGCGTAGGCGACCCAGGTGATGAAGGTCCAGACCTCCTTGGGGTCCCAGCCCCAGTAGCGGCCCCAGGCCGCCTCGGCCCAGATCGCGCCCGCGATGATCGTGAAGGTCCACAGCGGGAAGACCGTGGCGTTGATGCGGTACGCGAACTTGTCCAGCGACGCCGCCGACGGCACCCGCGCCAGCACCGACTTGACGCCCTGGCGGTACTGCTTGCCCTCCGGGTTCTCCAGCTGCGCCTCGTAGCGGTCGCGGAAGAGGTAGAGCAGCGTGGAGACGGCCCCCATGTACAGCGCGGCCCCGGAGATGATCGCGCAGCTGACGTGGATCCACAGCCAGTACGAGTGCAGGGCGGGAACCAACTGGTCGCTGTCGGTGTACAAGACAGAGACAGCGAGTCCGAGGTCGAGGAGGATCGTGGTGACCAGGGGCAGACCGATCCAGCGGACGTTCTTCTTCAGCGCGAGCAGCACGAGGTATGTGGCGACCGCGACCATGCCGAAGGTCGTGGAGAACTCGTACATGTTGCCCCACGGCGCCCGCTGCACGGACAGCGCGCGGGTGAGGACACCACCGGCATGAGTGAGGAACGCCAGCACGGTGAGGCCCACCGCGATCCGGCCGTAGACATCGCCCTGCTCGGTGCCGCCCGAGGCGCCCGGCCCGTCCGGGACGTCGCGGCTGCCCGGGGCGGCCCGGGTGATGACCTTCGGGCGCTCCAGGACGGCGGTGCCGCCGCCCTTCTCCGCGGTCTGGACCGTCACCGAGGCGCTGCCGGCGGCCGGGGTCTCGGCGGTGAGCGCGGCGGCGCCGCGGCCCACGACGCTGCGGCTGCCGAAGACCCACTCGGCGATATGGGCGAGGAAGGCGAGGGTGTAGACCGCCATCGCCGTGTAGATCAGCACATTGCTGTAGTGGGCGAGGGTTTCGTTGGCTGCGGCCGCGAGGTTCACGCGCGCGCTCCTTCTGCGGGATCTGCGGGTTCTGCAGGCTCTGCGGTGTCTCCGGATTCCGGTTCTGCCGCGGGGGGCGCGTCCGTCTGGAGACGGACGGCCAAGTCGGCCAGCTCCTCGGGGAGCTTGGCGTATTCGCTGCGGCCGAGCCCGGCCATCTCGACGACGGTCGCGCCGTCGGCCCCCCGTACCGCCCGGACCCAGACCCGGCGGCGCTGGATGAACAGCGAGCCCACCAGGCCCACCAGGGCCGCCACTGCGCCCAGCAGGGCGGTCTGGTCGCCCGGCTTGTGCGAGATCTGGAAGCTGGCCCAGCTCTTGACGCCGTCGAAGGTGAGCGTGCCCTCGCCGTTCGGCAGCTTCATGGTGTCGCCCGGCGCGAGCGCCCGGGCGAACTTGGTCTTCCCGTCGGGCTCCAGGTACTGCTTCATCCGCGACTTGTCGAGCTGGTACACGCTCTGCGGGGTACCGCCGTCGATGCCGAGGCTGCCGTGGTAGGCCGTCAGCACCAGCGCCGGATTGTCCAGCGCCGGGAACTGGGAGAACATGCCCTTGCTGCGCACCCAGGTCGGCAGGAACTGCCCCTGGTACGCGACCTGGTCACGCTTGCCGTTCTTGTCACGGTAGTCACCGAGCTTGATCACCATGCTCTCGGTGAGGTTGGCCCCGTCGATCGGCAGCCCGACCACCGGCCCCTTGTGCACCACATCGCCCTGCCCGTCCCGGACCGTGACGACCGGCGAGTAGCCGTGGTTCAGCAGGAAGACCTTGTAATTCTGGATCTCCAGCGGCTCGTTGACCTTGATCGACGACTTGCGGGCGGCCCCGTCCGCCCCGTCCCAGTAGGTGACATCGGCGCGGAAGGTGCGCGGCGTGCGCGTCTGGGGGCCGCTGCGCTCGTAGGTCGCGTGGAAGCGGTCCAGCTGGAAGCTGAAGGGCGCCAGGTCCTCGCTCTGGAACAGCTGCCCCGTCTTGATGTCGTCGTACTGGGTCAGGCTGTTGGAGAAGCCGCCGCCCTCGGTGATCAGGCTGCTGCCCTCGGTCTTCCACAGCTGGCCCGCGGCGAAGGAGACCAGCAGCACGATCAGCGCGGCGTGGAACAGCAGATTGCCGACCTCGCGCAGGTAGCCCTTCTCGGCGGCGACCGCGTTCCCCGTGAGCTGGCTGCGGAAGCGCCTCCGCTTCATGATCCGCTGCGCCGCCTCCAGCACCTTCTCCGGCTCGGCGTCGCTGCGCCAGGTGGTGTAGGCGGGCAACCGGGTGAGCCGGCGCGGGGCGCCCGGCGGGCGGCCACGCAGCTGGCCCACGAACTGCCAGGTGCGCGGCACGATGCAGCCGATGAGCGAGATGAACAGCAGGATGTAGATCGCCGAGAACCACACCGAGCTGTAGACGTGGAACAGCTGCAGCTTCTCGTAGATCGGGGTGAGGGTCGGGTGCTGGTCCTTGAAGTCCTGGACCTTGAGCTGGTCGATGCTGGTCTGCGGCACCAGCGAGCCCGGGATCGAGCCCAGGGAGAGCAGGAAGAGCAGCAGCAGCGCGACCCGCATCGAGGTCAGCTGCCGCCAGAACCACCTGGCCCAGCCGAGCGGCCCCAGCGAGGGGACGTTGATCTCCTCGGCGGGGGCGGTGGACAGCTGCGACCCCGCGGCGCCCAGCTCGCGGTCCTCGGCGCCCGCGGCGCTGTCGGCCGTCTCGTCAGCCGCCGTGTCAGCCGCTTTGTCGGCCGCCTCGGCCGCCTTCTCGGCCGCCGAGTCGGTATCGGTGGTGGACATGGATCAGATCCCAACGTTGAAGCTCTGAGCCCAGCTCTGCGTGTCGCTCATGATGCTGTCCCAGACACCTGTGAGCAGCAGCACCCCCAGGGCGATGAGCAGACCGCCACCGGTCCGCATCACCCACACGTAGTGCTGTTTGACCCAAGCGAAGGCGCCCAGCGCGCGCCGGTAAGCCACCGCGACGGCGACGAACGGCAGCCCGAGCCCGACGCAGTACGCGACGGTCAGCAGAGCGCCGCGACCCGCGCTCCCCTCATTGAACGCCAGCGCCTGGACGGCGGTGAGGGTGGGCCCCAGGCAGGGAGTCCAGCCGACGCCGAACAGCGCGCCCAGCACCGGCGCGCCCGCCAGCCCCATCGTGGGGGTGATGTGGAAGCGGAACTCCCGCTGCCCGAAGCCCTTCAGCAGCCCCATGAAGGCCAGGCCCATCAGGATCGTGACGGCCCCGAGGATCTTGGAGAGGGTCTCCTTGTGCTCCTGGAGCGTCCAGCCGAAGTGGCCGAACAGCGCGCCGCCGGAGACGAAGACGGCGGTGAAGCCGAGTACGAAGAGCGAGGCGCCCGCGACCATCCGGCCGCGTCTGGCCTCCGCCAGATCCGTACCGGTGATCCCGGTGACGTACGACATGTAGCCCGGCACCAGGGGCAGCACGCAGGGGGAGAAGAAGGAGACCAGTCCACCGAGAACGGCGATCGGCAGCGCGAGCAGCAGCGCCCCGGTCATCACCGTCTCATTCGCACCGGTGGCGGCGAGCGTAGTCACAAGAGGTCACTTCTCCGCGATGAGCGGGTCGACCATCTCGCGCATCTTTTCCTCACTGAGCGGAGTGAGCGCGCGGGCCGCGATCTTGCCATCCCGGTCCAGGACGATGGTCGACGGGATGGCCTGCGGGTTGAGGCTTCCCTTGGGGAAGCGCAGCATCAGCTTGCCGATCGGGTCGTACAGGCTCGGATAGTCGACCTTGAACGACTTCTCGAACCTGAGCGCGGGGGCTCGGTTGCTGTCGCGGGTGTTGATCCCGATGAACTGGACACCCTTGGCCTTGGTGTCCGTGGCGACCTTGGCGAGGTTCGGGGCCTCGGCCCGGCAGGGTGCGCACCAGGATCCCCAGACGTTCAGGACGACGATCTTGCCCTTGTAGTCGGCCACATCGAGCGGCTTGCCCTCGAGGGTCTTGCCGGACAGCTCGGGAGCCTCCTGGCGGTCCCCCTTGGCCACGGTGTCGATGCCGCCCTTGCCCTGCACGAACTTGGTATCGGCCGATCCGCCCGAGGCGCCGCCACTACCGCAGGCGGAAAGGGACAGCGCGGCAACCGCGGCCCCGGTGGCCAGCACGGTTGCGCGACGGAGGGTCGCGAGGCGCCGAGGGGCGCGGCAGGCACTCATGTGAAAAGTTTCGCATGGCCCATTTGCCGATCTTCGCCACCCCCCTCGACCCCCAGGGGAAGGCGATCAGCGGCCGCTCGCGCTCCACGCCTCGCCCACGCCGAACCCCTGCAGATCGGCGAGCACCGCCGGGTCCTGCGCGTCCATCCAGTCCGTGAGCTGTCTGAAGGACACCAGCCGCACGTCCTTCCGCTTCTCGTCGGCCATGTGCTTGAGCGCTTCCTCGACGGCGTCCATATAGATCCCGCCGTTCCACTTCTCGAAGTGGTTGCCGATGAAGAACGGGGCGCGATTGGTCTCGTACGCACGCTGGAAACCGGCGATGTACGCGTCGGTGGCCTGCTTGCGCCAGCCCGGGTAGTTGGCGGGCGGCGCATTCGTAGAATTCTGCGACTGATTGGCCAGGATGTTGTAATCCATCGACAGCACTTCGAAGGAATGCCCGGGGAAGGGAATTTGCTGCAGCGGATAGTCCCACAGCCCCAGCTTCTTCGACGGCCATACCTGCCGCCCGCCGGGCGAACTGGCGTCATAGCGCCAGCCGAGCTTACGGGCGGTCGGCAGCAGATTCTGCTGTCCCAGCAGACACGGGGTGCGTCCGCCGATCAGTTCCTCGTGGTAATCGAAGGGCAGCGGCTCGACGTCCTTGAATCCGGTGTTCGTGCGCCACTGCGTCACGAACGACACCGCCTGCTCGATCTCCGACTCCCACTGGGCGGACGTCCAGTTGGCGCCGCTGCCGCGGCCGGAGCAGAAGTGGCCGTTGAAGTGGGTGCCTATCTCATGCCCCTCCAACCAGGCACGACGCACGTTCTTCAGTGTCGCCTTGATGTGGTCGTCGGTGAGGTAGCCGATGTCGGAGGCGCCCACCGGGTTGTTCGGCGGCTTGTAGAGCGACTTCTTCGACTCCGGCAGGCAGTAAAGGCCGGAGAGGAAGAACGTCATGGTGGCGCCGTGATCCTCGGCGAGCTTCAGGAAACGGGGGAAGAGACCGTTGCCGACCTCTCCCGCACCGTCCCAGGAGAAGACCACGAACTGCGGCGGCTTCTGCCCCCGCTCAAGACGCTCCGGCTTGGGATCCTTCGGGCGGCCCACCCCACGGGAGGTTGAACCATCACCGATCGGCTTTGCCTGTGCCGTCCTCTTCGGGGCCGCCTTATCCGACCCCGAAGATGAACAGCCGACAGCGGCCAGTGATGCGACCGCCCCCATACCAAGGCCGAGGATCCCCCTCCGGCTGACCTCACGCATAGCGTCCTCAATTCGCACTCGCCGTACTGGTTGCCCGGGTCACGGACGACCTTTGAGATGGCGAGACGAATAGCGGGGTTCCGAACGGACGCGGCCAATTACAGTTCCGGAACATTACCCCGGGAACGATTACCCCGGGCGATGAGGCACCTACAGCGCGCTGATTACGCACCGACCCCCTTGGAGGCCCCCTTCACCTTCTTGGCGCCCGCGAGGAGATGGGCGGGGACGAGATCACGGGCCGGTTCGCTGTAGCCGACCGACACGATCTTGTCGCCGCGGTAGGTGAAGGAGGTGAGGCTGGCCAGGGTGCACTGCCGCTTGCGCGGGTCGTGCCACAGCCGCCGCCGCTCCACGAAGCTGCGCACGATCCAGATCGGCAGCTGATGGCTGACGCAGACCGCCTCATGCCCGCGGGCGGCGTCGCGCGCCGCGCCCAGCGCCCCCATCATCCGCACCACCTGGTCGATGTACGGCTCGCCCCAGGAGGGACGGAAGGGATTGGTGAGGTGCCGCCAGTTGGCGGGCCTGCGCAGCGCGCCGTCACCCACCCCGAAGGTCTTCCCCTGGAAGGCGTTCGCCGCCTCGATCAGCCGCTCGTCCACGGCCACGTCCAGACCGTGCGCCTTGCCGATCGGCGCGGCCGTCTCCTGGGCCCGCTCCAGCGGGGAGGCGACCACATGGGTGATGTCGCGCTCAGCGAGGTGCTCGGCGACCCGGTCGGCCATGCGACGGCCCAGCTCCGACAGGTGGTACCCGGGCAGGCGCCCGTACAGCACGCCCTCCGGGTTCTCCACCTCGCCGTGGCGCATCACATGGACGACGGTGATGTCGTTCTCGCTCGTTGTCATGTCACCCATCATTCAGTCGCCTCGGCGGCGGCCCGCGCCGCCCCCGGCAGAGCCTCCGCCACCCGCTCCAGCGCCCGCTCGTCATGGGTCGTCGAGACGAACCACGACTCGAAGGCGGACGGCGGCAGATAGACGCCCTGGGACAGCATCGAGTGGAAGAAGGGGGTGAAGCGGAACGCCTGCTGCGCCTTCGCCTTGGCGTAGTCCGTGACGTCCTCGTCGGTGAAGAAGACGGAGAACATGTTGCCCGCGACCTGCAGCCGGTGTGCGACGCCCGCCTTGTCCAGCGCCTCGGTCACCAGGCCCCGCAGCCGCGCGGAGGCCGCGTCAACCTGTCCGTACGCCGCGTCGTCCAGCAGCCGCAGCTGGGCCACACCGGCGGCCGTCGCGATCGGGTTCCCGGACAGGGTGCCCGCCTGGTAGACGGGACCGGCCGGGGCGAGCTGCGCCATGACGTCGGCGCGGCCGCCGAAGGCCGCGGCCGGGAAGCCGCCGCCCATGACCTTTCCGAACGTCATCAGATCGGGTACGACTCCATCGAGCCCGAACCAGCCCGCCTTGGAGACCCGGAAGCCGGTCATGACCTCGTCGGAGATGTAGAGCGCGCCGTTGTCCGCGCACAGCTCCTTAAGGCCCGCGTTGAACCCCGGCAGCGGCGGCACCACGCCCATGTTGCCCGGCGACGCCTCGGTGATCACACAGGCGATCTCACCCGGGTGCGCGGCGAACGCCGCCCGCACCGCCTCCAGGTCGTTGTACGGCAGCACGAGGGTCTCCCCCGCCTGCGCGCCCGTCACCCCGGGGGTGTCCGGCAGCCCGAAGGTCGCCACCCCGGACCCGGCCGCGGCCAGCAGGGCGTCCACATGGCCGTGGTAACAGCCCGCGAACTTGATCACCTTGGGGCGTCCGGTGAAGCCACGGGCCAGCCGGATCGCCGACATCGTCGCCTCGGTGCCGGACGACACCAGGCGCACCTGCTCGACGGGGCCGATCCGGGCCACGATCTCCTCGGCGAGTTCGACCTCGCCCTCGCCCGGCGTGCCGAACGACGTACCACGTGCGACGGCGGCCTGCACGGCCGAGATGACCTCGGGGTGCGAATGGCCGAGGATCATCGGTCCCCACGAACACACGAGGTCGACGTACTCGCGACCATCGGCGTCGGTGAGGTACGGACCGTCACCGGACACCATAAAGCGGGGCGTACCTCCGACGGCACGGAAAGCCCGGACCGGAGAGTTCACGCCGCCGGGCGTCACGACGGCCGCGCGATCGAAAAGCGTCTGCGAAACTGGGGCTGCGTACGGATAGCTCACGCAAGCCATGTTGTCAGAGGGTGACGGAGTCCTGCCGTCGGGAGTTTCACAACGCCGACTCGGGGGAGGTCTCAGTCATATTGATCAGTTTGATCAGTCGCAATGATCGGGTTGCGCGGCTGCGGCTGCGAGTGGTCGGGTGGAGATATGCATCGCGGTGGCGAACTGGGTGAAGGGACTGACGATCGAGGCCCCGAGCGTGCCCGCCCCGGACGCCATCGGCGAGAAGACGCGGGCAGGGCAAGCAGGAGCGGGGGCCGCATGGGGGTGACCTACAAGTACTTCGGCGCGCCCGACGGGGCCACCGCTGCCCGGGTCCCCATCTCCATGCGCCCCGAGGAGCTCGGCGGTGACGAGCTGGGCCACGGCATGTTCACCAAGATCAAGCCGGAGACGGTGGCCGCGATGGTCCTCACCGGCATCGAGGGCGTGCCCCTGCACAAGGTGCCCCCGCTCGAACTCGTCGTCCTGCACCCGGACTACGCCGTCGTCAAGCTGCCGATGACCGCCGTCGACCCGCTGCGCGGCGTCGGCGAGGAGGCGGTGGGCGCCGCCGCGTTCATCTGGTCCACGGTCCCGGACCGCGGCGGCCCGCGCGACGCCTTCCTGGTCTACCAACTGCTCCACGAGTGGCAGGACTTCAGCCACCGGCTGCACGAGGCGGGCCACCAGCCGTACTGCCTGGTCTGGCCCTAGCCTTCTGATCCGGCCCTAGCCTTCCCCCATGCTCATCGCACGCTCCGTCATCCTGTTCGTCCTGGCCGCCCTACTGGAAATCGGAGGCGCCTGGCTGGTCTGGCAGGGTGTGCGCGAGCACAGGGGATGGGCCTGGATCGGCGCCGGGATCGTGGCTCTCGGCGCCTACGGTTTCGTGGCCACGCTCCAGCCGGACGCGAACTTCGGCCGCATCCTCGCGGCGTACGGCGGCGTCTTCGTCGCCGGATCACTCGCCTGGGGCATGGTCGCCGACGGCTACCGGCCCGACCGTTTCGATGTCATCGGCGCGCTGATCTGCCTGGCCGGTGTCGTCGTGATCATGTACGCGCCTAGAAGGTGAGCGGGCGGCCGTGGTGAGCGTGGTCGCCGTTGTCCTGCTGCTTGGCTGAGCCGAGGACGCAGCCGGTGTCCGGGTCGATCAGCACCCGGGTGATGGTGTCGCCGCACTCGACGTCCACGGCCCACACCTGGTGCTCGGCGCCGTTCTTGTGCTGCGGGTCCTTCTGCTTGTGGTGCGGGTCCTGCTGCTTGTGGTCGCCGCGCTGCTTGTCCTCGTGGCGCTGCTTGTCCTCGTGCCGCTGCTTCTCGGCGCGCTGATTGTCGTTGTGGCGCGGGTCCCGGTGCTGGTCCTTGCGCTGGTCGTCCTTGCGGTGACCGTCCTTGCGCATGTCGCCCTTACGCGGGTCCTCCTTGCGCTGGTCGCCCTTGTGGTGGTTCTTGTGCTGCGGGTCGTCCTCGGGGCGGTCGTCCACCAGCTCGGCGCTGACGGCCTGGCCGCCGACCTCGCACTCGGCGATCTCCACGGCTTGCTGGAGCGTCACCGGCCCCTCCGCGCTCTGCGCGGCGTCGGTGGCGGAGTCCTGGTGCTTCTGGGGGGCGTGGGGGTCCTGGTGGTCGTCCTTGCGCGCGTGGTCGTCATCGCGCGCGTGGTCGTCATCGCGCGCGTGGTCGTCATCGCGCGCGTGGTCGTCATCGCGCGCGTGGTCGTCCTTGTGGTCGTCGTGGGCGGCCGGGGCGCCGTAACGGCCCTGCGGCATGGCCTCGGCGGGCTGCGGAGCCGCCTGCGGCATGGCTTCGGCGGGCTGCGGAGCTGCCTGGGGCGGAGCCGCCTGGGGCTGGGCCACCTCGGGCTGGGCCACCTGGGCCGACTCGCCGAGCTGGGCCATGCCGCGCTGCTGGTAACCGTGGCCCTGCGGGGCGTGGTTCTGGCGCTGCCAGCGGTGCGGACGGTCGTTCTGGTGGCCGTTCTGGCGCTCGGCGGTGGCCTGGCCGTTGGTGGCCTGCCCGTTGGCCGCTTGGCCGTTGGCAGCCTGCCCGTTCGTGGCCTGCCCGTTCGTGGCCTGCCCGTTCGTGGCCTGCCCGTTCGTGGCCTGCCCGTTCCCGTGCCAGCCGTTGCCGGACTGACCGTTCGTAGCCTGGCCGTTCGCGGCCTGCTCGTTCACAGCCTGACCGTTTCCGTGCCAGCCGTTGCCGGACTGGCCGTTCGTAGCCTGGCCGTTCGCGGCCTGCTCGTTCACAGCCTGACCGTTTCCGTGCCAGCCGTTGCCGGACTGGCCGTTGGCGGACTGGCCGTTGGTGGACTGCTCGTTCTCGTGATGGCCGTTCTCGCGCTTGTCGTTGGCGTGGTGGCCGTTCTCGCGCTTGTCGTTGGCGTGGTGGCCGTTCTCGTGATGGCCGTTCTCGTGCTGCTTGTGGTTGTCGCCGTGCTGATGGCCATCCCCATGGCTGCGGTCGCCGTGCCGCTCCTGGTCCTGGAGGCATGCGGAGGCCGACGACGGGTGGGAGCCCGCCGCGCTGCCCGCGGCCCACGCGACCGACGGAGCGCCCGCCACCAGCGCCGCCGCCGCGAGGGCGCCCGCGGAGGCAACCCCCCAGCGACGGAAGGACCGACGGGACCGGTGCAGCGTTCTGTTCTGATGGGTCATGACCTGAATTCACTCCTTGGGCATGGGACGTCCGAGACCGGCGGCGCGCCGGACGCAGTGCACCCTTCCCCGGGGCCATGAGCGGATAGCGGTTTCCGATCTTCAGTCCCCCGATCGGCCGCAGATCAGAAGGTCATATCCTGCGTATGGATCACGGTGCGCTTTCCGTACCGGATCACGCGCATGCCACGTCGCCGCAGGAGGGCCGATGACCACCCGTACCGCAGTCATCACCGGTGCCAGCAGTGGGATCGGTGCGGCAACCGCCCGCAGGCTCGCCGCCGCCGGGTTCCGCGTCGTCCTCGCCGCCCGCCGCAAGGAGCGGATCGAGGCGCTGGCCACGGAGCTGGCGGAGGCGGGGTACGAGGCCCTGCCGTACGTCCTGGACGTCACCGACCGGGACGCCGTCACCGCCTTCGCCGAACAGTTCGACCGCTGTGACGTGCTGGTCAACAACGCGGGCGGGGCCATCGGCGCCGAGACCGTCGCGACCTCCGACCCGGCCGACTGGCGGGCGATGTACGAGGTCAACGTGATGGGCGTGCTCCATGTGACGCAGGCCCTGCTGCCCGCCCTCACCGCCTCGGGCGACGGCACGATCGTGGTGCTGTCCTCCACGGCGGGCCACATCCAGTACGAGGGCGGCGGTGGCTACGTGGCCGCCAAGCACGGCGCGCACGCGATCGCGGGCACGCTGCGGCTGGAGCTGTGCGGCGAGCCGGTGCGGGTGATCGAGATCGCGCCGGGCATGGTCATGACGGACGAGTTCGCGGTGAACCGGTTCCGCGGCGACGAGGGCCAGGCCGCCGCCGTCTACGACGGCGTCGCCGAGCCGCTGACCGCCGACGACGTCGCCGACACCGTCGCCTGGACGGTCACCCGGCCCTCCCACGTCAACGTCGACCTGATGGTGATCCGCCCCCGCGCCCAGGCCGCCCAGCACAAGGTCCACCGGGAGCGCTGAGGCCGCGGGGGCGGTGCGCCGACGGCCCTACAGGTGAAGGGGCGACAGGTGGAAGATCCGCCCGGGGGTGCACGCCGGAACCTTCAGCACCAACCGGGACGACACCGCGCGCATCGAGTCGTCGTCGCGGAAGGTCGCCGCGATGAGCAGCGTCTCACCGTCCCGGATCCGCTCCGGGTGGATGCGGGCCTTCCCGGGGTCGCCGTGGACCTCGTACACGATCGCTTCGCGGTCCTTGGAGTCGGGCGCGGCGGGCGGAACGCCGGTGGCGCAGCTCTCGTCCGCCTCCAGGACGGCCGCCCGCACGCCCATCTTGTTGAGCTGCTTCTGGAGCCCCGGCACGCCCTCGGGACGGCTCAGGGTCAGGATCAGCGAGCCGTCGTCCTGCCGGGTCACGGCGTACGCGGGCGAGCTGCCCGAGCCGCTCAGCGTCGGCACGACCACCGCCGCGCCGACGGCGGCCGCCGCGACCGCGCCGAGGGCGAACGAGACGCGCGGACGGCGGGCCGGGGCCCGGGGCGCCGGAGCCGGGGCGGTGGCCATGGCCGACAGCTCCGCCGCCAGTCGGCGTTTGAATCCGGTGGGCGAGCCGGTGGACGAGCCGGTGGACCTGGTCATGAGACGACCTCCAAGGTGCGTTCCGCGTGTGAGGTGGTGGACGGACGTGCGGCGCGCAGGGCGCGCTTCGCGCGGTGCAGGCGGACCCGGACCGTCGTCTGGCCCAGCCCGAGGACCTGGGCGGCCTCGCGCGGGGTGAGGCCGTCGACGGCCACGAGATCGAGGACCTCGCGCAGCGGTTCGCTCAGCGCCCTGTGCCCCTCAGCCAGCTCGCGCGCCGCCCGTTCCGCGTCGATCCGCTCCTCCAGCGCGGCGATGTCCTCCTCGTCCAGCAGCCGGTGCCCGTTCAGCCGGGCCACCGCGCGCTGTTCGCGGGCGCTGCCGCGGTGGTGGGAGGACAGGACGTTGCGGGCGATGCCGTACAGCCAGGCGGCGGGCGCCCCGCGCTTCGGGTCGTAACTCCCGGCGGCTTCGAGCGCGGCGACGAACGTGTCGGCGGT
This sequence comes from Streptomyces sp. NPDC041200, assembly GCF_055591805.1. Classification (NCBI taxonomy): domain Bacteria; kingdom Bacillati; phylum Actinomycetota; class Actinomycetes; order Kitasatosporales; family Streptomycetaceae; genus Streptomyces; species Streptomyces sp. NPDC041200. The sequence continues at coordinate 212,514 of NZ_JBVIZF010000010.1, forward strand.
GAGGTCCGCTGCCAGCTGTGGGCAGCTCGTGCGCCGGGAGACGAAGCCGAGGACGGAGTCGAAGTTCTCCTCGTAGAAGGCCGCGAATCCGGCGGCGTCCGGCCGTGGCGGCGCGGCCCGGCTCGCGCGTCGTCCGGGCCCCGCGGCCCGGTCGGGTATTAAGGGCACCTGTTCCTCCAAGGTGGTCGGTGATCCCTTCACCCGTACTTGGCCGGGCGGCGGCACACCGTTTCACCGGTGCCCTGACGACAACAGGGCGTGCCCGGTGAAGCCCCGCCCGAGGACTCACCGGACACGCCCTGATCCGGGACCGATCACCAACGGCCCCGCGCGTTCACCCCTTCACACACACGACCTGCTTGAGCCGGGCCACCACCTCGACGAGGTCCCGCTGCTGCTCGATGACCTTCTCGATCGGCTTGTACGCACCCGGGATCTCGTCCACGACGCCGGAGTCCTTACGGCACTCCACGCCCCGCGTCTGCGCCTCCAGGTCCTGCGTCGAGAAACGCTTCTTCGCCTGGTTCCGGCTCATCTTCCGCCCGGCTCCGTGCGAGGCCGAGTTGAAGGACGACTCGTTCCCCAGGCCCCGGACGATGTACGAACCGGTGCCCATCGAACCGGGGATGATCCCGTAGTCCCCGCGGCCCGCGCGGATGGCGCCCTTGCGGGTCACCAGCAGGTCCATGTCCTCGTACCGCTCCTCGGCCACGTAGTTGTGGTGGCACGAGATGACCGGCTCGAATACCGGCCGGGCCTTCGCGAACTCCTTGCGCACGACGTCCTGGAAGAGCGACATCATGATCGCGCGGTTGTACTTGGCGTACTCCTGCGCCCAGAACAGATCGTGCCGGTAGGCGGCCATCTGCGGGGTGTCCGCGATGAAGACGGCCAGGTCGCGGTCGATCAGATCCTGGTTGTGCGGCAGTCCGCGGGCCTGACCGATGTGGTATTCGGCCAGTTCCTTGCCGATGTTCCGCGAGCCGGAGTGCAGCATCAGCCACACCGAACCCTCGTCGTCGAGACAGAATTCGATGAAGTGGTTACCCGATCCGAGCGACCCCATCTGCTTCGTGGCCCGCTCCTGGCGAAACTTGACCGCCTCGGCCACTCCCCCGAACCGCCCCCAGAAGTCGTCCCATCCCGCGGTCTGGAACCCGTGCAGCCGCCCCGGGTCGACCGGGTCGTCGTGCATCCCCCGGCCCACCGGAATCGCCTGCTCGATCTTGGACCGCAGCCGTGACAGATCGCCCGGCAGGTCGTCCGCGGTGAGCGACGACTTGACCGCCGACATCCCGCAGCCGATGTCCACGCCGACCGCCGCCGGGCACACGGCCCCGTGCATCGCGATCACCGAACCGACGGTGGCGCCCTTTCCGTAGTGCACGTCCGGCATCACGGCCAGGCCCTTGATCCACGGCAGCGTGGCCACGTTCCGCAGCTGCTGCATGGCCACGCCCTCGACCGTCGCGGGGTCCGCCCACATCCGGATCGGGACCTTCGCCCCGGGCACCTCGACATACGACATGTTTTACTCATTCCCCCGCGAAAGTTGGACAACGCAAAAACCGGACCCAAGGCCCATTCACGACAGCCGACCGGCAGACGTGGCGGCCCGTGCGGTACACATTGTCTGCAGCCATCGCCTACGGGCGGCAAGCAGTTTTCGCTCGAAGGGACACGGATAGTGCAGCCAGCGCAGCGAACGGCTCGTGGACGGCGCGCCGCCCGGGCCGCCGCCCTGCTCATCGCCGTGCTCGCCACCGCGGGGCTCAGCGGATGCACCAGCTCCGACTCCCAGCCCGGAGCGGACGACAGCGCCTCCGACGACTCCGGTACGGGCGTCTCGGCCGAGCCGGGCCGCTACGACACCCTCCCCGAGGCGTGCGGCGCCGTGAGCGCCAAGACGCTGCACCGGCTGCTGCCCGGCGGCACCGAGGCCGACAAGTCGTACGACGGCCAGGCGACCGTGACGTACGACATAGACCGGCGCGACGGCTGCCGCTGGAAGGTCGCGACGCCGAGCGGCACCCGCTATCTGACGCTGGACTTCGAGCGCGTCGTCTCGTACGACCCGTCCGTGAGCGATGACGACCGGGCGCTGGAGCTGTACGAGAAGAAGGCGGCCGCGGCCGACATCCCGGACACCCCCGCCCCGACCTCGCCCTCCGCCGGCGCCTCGGACGAGGACGAGAACGAGGACGAGCCGGGCGGCGACACGTCCGCCTCCTCGCCCCCCGGCTCGGGGGCGAGCGCGTCCAGCGGATCCGGCGCCTCCCGCGGATCGGGCGACGCGGGCAGCTCCACCGGGAGTGAGAAGGGCAACACCAGCGAAAAGGGCAGCACGGGCAGTCCGAGCGCGGGCGACGATGAGGGCACCGCAAGCGACGGGAGCACGCCGGAGAACCCGGACGCCACCGCCCCGCGCCGCCTCGACGACCTCGCCGACGACGCGTTCCTCAATGACCAGCTGATCACCAAGGACTCCGGAATCCACCGCGACATCACGGTCGTCTTCCGGTCCTCGAATGTGATCGCCACCATTGAGTACGACGAGTGGTCGACCAACAAAAAGGACATTCCCGAAAGCGAAGAACTCCAGGGGAGCGCCGAAGACTTGGCCCAGGAGCTGACCGGGCGTCTCACCGAATAGCGAGCCGGGCCACCCCCGGGCGGAAGACCTCGGAGATTGGGCGGCCCGGGATCGGCCGCGTACCGTGCCGGTAATGACGCGGGCGGTACCACCGCCCATCGACAGAGATTGAGCGAAGGAACCATGCACCGTTCAGCCCCGCGACTCGCCCGAATACTCGCCTGCGCGACCGTACCGGTCATGCTCGTCGCCGGCTGCTCCTCCGGCTCCGATGACAAAAAGGACGCGGAGGGCTCGTCGAGACCCTCCTCACCCAGTGCCTCGCCGTCCGTCGCGGCGGCAAAGTTCAGCAAGCTTCCCGATGTGTGCGCGTCCCTGTCGGGCGACACCATCGACAAGCTGGTCCCCAAGGCGAAGAGCAAGAAGGGCAAGGCCCTCCCCTCGGGTGACACCAACACCTCCGCCACCTGCCTGTGGAACGGCCTCGACGGCTTCAAGTACCGCTCGCTGTCCCTCTCCCTGAAGCTCTTCCACTCCGACGCGGGGCTCGGCACCGGCGACAAGCGCGCCCAGGAGTACGCCACCCAGCAGGCCGACAAGGCCTCCTCCGGGAAGGGGCTGAAGAACCCCAAGACCGAGCAGACGGCCATCGGTGACGCGGCGACCACCGTCCGTACCGAGGAGAAGCGCGACGGCGACGACTTCCGGAACCAGACGGTCGTCGCCCGGACCGCGAACGTCGTGGTGACCATCGAGTACGACGGCGCGGGCTACGAGACCGAGAAGACGCCGGACGCCGCCAAGCTGATGGAGGACGCCAAGTCCGCCGCCAAGGAGGTCGTCGAATCCGTCGCGAAGGGCACCGGCGGCGCCGGTGGCGGCAAGGAATCGCCGGGTTCCGGCGGTTCCAAGTCCGCCGAGAAGCCCAAGGCCTCGGAGGACTCGAAGGACTCCAAGAGCGGCGCCTAGCCGCCTCCGCCACCCCCTTCCCGTCCGTGGCGGTTGACGTGTATGCGACCCTGGGCGCGCTGCATGCCAAGGCTTATCGCCAAGGACGGGGAGGGATCGCGGGTGGCCGCGATGCAACTGACAAGAACGCATCGAATACTGATCGGCGTGGTCGTCGCCGGAGCGGTGGTGATCGCCGCGATCGGCTTCGCGGGGTCCTACTCCGCGGTCCGCGACCTCGCCGAGAAGAAGGGCTTCGGCGCCTTCGCCAACGTCTTCCCCATCGGGATCGACGCCGGGATCTGCGTCCTGCTGGCGCTCGATCTGCTGCTGACCTGGATCCGCATCCCCTTCCCGCTGCTGCGCCAGACCGCGTGGATGCTGACCGCGGCCACCATCGCCTTCAACGGCGCCGCCGCCTGGCCGGACCCGATCGGCGTCGGTATGCACGGCGTCATCCCGGTGCTCTTCGTGGTCTCCGTCGAGGCCGCCCGGCACGCGATCGGCCGCATCGCCGACATCACCGCCGACCGGCACATGGAGTCGGTCCGCATCATCCGCTGGCTGCTGGCGCCGATACCGACCTTCCGGCTGTGGCGCCGGATGAAGCTGTGGGAGCTGCGCAGCTACGACGAGGTCATCCAGCTGGAACAGGACCGGCTGGTCTACCAGACCCGGCTGCAGGCCCGCTACGGACGGCAGTGGCGCCGCAAGGCCCCGGTGGAGGCGCTGATGCCGCTGCGGCTGGCGCGCTACGGGGTGCCGCTGTCCGACACCGCCCCGGCGGGCCTTGAGGCGGCCGGGCTGGAACCGGGCGCCTTCTCCCCGTCCGCGCTGCCCTCGGGCACATCGGGCTCGGGCACGCCGGGCACGGGCACGCCGGGCGCCGTGGGAGGCGGGGCCTGGCAGGCGCCGGGCGCGGCGTACCCGGGGATGCAGCAGGGCGTCTACGGCCCGGCCAACGGCACCGGCTTCGCCGCCGTTCCCGGGCAGCAGCCGCAGCCACAGCAGCCGCAGGAGCTGCCCCTCTCGCTGCCGCTGCCGGTGTACCAGCAGCCGGCGGGAGCGGACCACGACGGCCGGGGCGCCGTCCCGTTCGACCCCGCCGCCCATCCGGCGCAGGCCGAGCACCCGGTGCAGCCCGATCAGCAGGCGCGGCAGATGCAGCCGGGCGGTCCGGAGCAGCCGCAGGTCACCGTGCCGGTCGGGCCCAACCGGGTTCGCCAGCTCGGCGGCCAGGGCCCGGGGAACGCCCAGGGCGCGTACGTCCCGGAGCAGCGCGGCCAGGAGCAGGCGTACGCCGAGTACGAGCAGCCGGGGGCGCCCGTCGCCACGGCGACCATGCCGGACGATGTCCCGCGCGACGAGGTGTTCTACGCGACCTACCGCCAGTACCTCGCCGACAACGGGCGCTTCCCCTCCGCGTACCAGTTCGGGCAGCGGCTGCGGGAGGCGTACGGCGTCGCCGACCTCAGCAACGACGAGCTGACCGGCTATGTGAACGACTACAAGGACCGCTACCGCACGGAGATGCAGGCGGAGCACATCCCGTAGCCCGTAGCCATCGGACGGAACCGGGCGGGCACAGGGCCCGCCCGGCCCGGGGTCTCCCGGCTCAGGGTCGTCCGGCTAGGGCCTCCCGGCTCAGGCCGCGAGCAGCTTGCGCACCCGGTCCGCCCCCACCGCGAGCAGCAGGGTGGGCAGCCGCGGTCCGGTGTCCCGCCCGACCAGCAGCTGGTAGAGCAGCGCGAAGAACGCCCGCTGCGCGACCTTCAGCTCCGGCGTCGGCTTGGCGTCCGCCGACAGCCCCGCCTGGAGCTTCGGCACGCCGTAGACCAGCGTGGTCAGCCCGTCGAGCGACCAGTGCTCGTCCAGCCCGTCGAGGAGCAGCCGCAGCGACGCGCGCTCGGTCTCGCCGAGCGAGGCCAGCAGCTCGGTGTCCGGCTCGTCCCGGACCCGGGTGCGCTGCTCGGCCGGGACCTGGGTGGTGATCCAGCGCTCGGCCCGGTCGAGCCGCGGCCGCGTCTCGTCCAGGGACTTCACCGGGTTCGCCGGGTCCAGCTCGCCGAGGATGCGCAGCGTCTGCTCGTCGTGCCCGGTGGTGATGTCCACCACGGAGGCGAGCATCCGGTACGGCAGCGGGCGCGGGGTACGGGGCAGCTCACCGGAGGCGGTGCGGGTCGCCCGGCTGTGCGCGGCGGCGTCCGCGGGCTGCGCCGAACCGTCGCCGATCTTGCGCTCCAGGGCGTCCCACTCGTCGTAGGTGCGCTGGATCTCCTGATCGAAGGCGATCTTGAAGGACTGGTTCGGCCGGCGGCGCGCGTACAGCCAGCGCAGCAGCGGCGCCTCCATGATCTCCAGCGCGTCGGCCGGGGTCGGCACGCCGCCCTTGGAGGAGGACATCTTGGCCATGCCGCTGATGCCGACGAACGCGTACATCGGGCCGATCGGCTGGTCGCCGCCGAAGACCTCGCGGACGATCTGCCCGCCGACCACGTACGAGGAGCCGGGCGAGGAGTGGTCGACACCGGACGGCTCGAAGACGACGCCCTCGTACGCCCAGCGCATCGGCCAGTCGACCTTCCAGACCAGCTTGCCGCGGTCGTGCTCGCTGAGCAGCACGGTCTCGCCGTGGCCGCAGGCGCAGGTGTACGCAAGCTCCGTGGTCTCGTCGTCGTACGAGGTCACGGTCGTCAGATCGCGCTCGCAGACCGAGCAGTACGGCTTGTACGGGTAGTACCCGGCACCGCCCGCGCTGCCGTCGTCCTCGGCGGCCGCGCCGGAGCCCTCGGCGGCCTCCAGCTCGGCCTCGTCGACCGGCTTCTGCTGCTTCTGCTGCGGCTTCTTCGCGGCCTGCTTGTCCTTGTCCTTGGTGCGGTACCGGTCGAGCACGGCGTCGATCTGCTCGCGGTGGCGCATCGCGTGCAGGATCTGCTCGCGGTAGGCACCGGAGGTGTACTTCTCGGTCTGGCTGATGCCGTGGAACTCGATGCCCATGGCGCTCAGCGCCTCGATCATCGGCGCCTTGAAGTGCTCGGCCCAGTTCGGGTACGTGGAGCCGGGCGGGGCCGGGACCGAGGTCAGCGGCTTGCCGATGTGCTCGGACCAGGACGGGTCGATCCCGGCCGGGACCTTCCGGTACCGGTCGTAGTCGTCCCAGGACACGATGTGGACGCAGTCGTACCCGCGGCGCCGGATCTCGTCGGCCACCAGGTGCGGCGTCATGACCTCGCGCAGGTTGCCGAGGTGGATCGGGCCGGACGGGCTGAGACCCGAGGCGCAGACGATGGGTTTGCCGGGCGCGCGTCGCTCCGCCTCGGCAATGACCTCATCCGCGAAACGGGAGACCCAGTCGGTCTCGGTGCTCTGAGCCACGGTCGGCACTTCCTTCCTTGCGGTCATGGCACCGACCATTGTCCCAGACGGAGAGGGCGCCTTCGGGGTTGCCCACAGGTTGTCGGCGTTATCCACATCGCGGGCGCGCCGAGGGCACATCGAGAGTTATCCACAGCTGTCCACAGCCCGCAGAAAGGGTTGGACGGGCCATGAAATACTGGTGTGGCCAGATTGGTAACCCAGCCCTCTATAGGAACGGCACCTCACCCATGGCCTCGGTCCCCTCCCTTGCCGCTTCGGTCCACCAGCGCGTCGCGGACGCCCTCATGGCTGCCCTGCCGGAGGCCGGTTCCGCGGACCCGCTGCTGCGACGAAGCGACCGGGCCGACTTCCAGGCCAACGGGATGCTGGCGCTGGCGAAGAAGCTCAAGGGGAATCCGCGCGAGCTGGCGGCACAGGTCGTGGAGCGCCTTCCGGTCGCCCCGACCTCCGCCGACCCCGACTCGGTGATCGCCGACATCGAGGTCTCCGGCCCCGGCTTCCTCAACATCACCGTCGCGGACTCCGCCATCACCGCGACCCTCGCCGCGCGCGCCGCCGACGACCGGCTCGGCATCCCGTTCGCGGCGGACGCGGGCACGACCGTGATCGACTACGCCCAGCCGAACGTGGCGAAGGAGATGCACGTCGGCCATCTGCGCTCGGCGGTGATCGGCGACGCGGTGGTCAGGATCCTGGAGTTCAGCGGCGAGAAGGTGGTCCGCCGCCACCACATCGGCGACTGGGGCACCCAGTTCGGCATGCTCATCCAGTACCTGATCGAGCACCCCCACGAGCTGGACCACAAGGACGCCGCCTCCGGCGAAGAGGCGATGTCCAACCTGAACCGGCTCTACAAGGCGGCGCGCGCGCTCTTCGACGCCGACCCGGAGTTCAAGGAGCGGTCCCGGCGGCGGGTGGTGGACCTCCAGGCCGGGGACGAGGAGACGATCGCCCTGTGGCGGAAGTTCGTCGACGAGTCGAAGATCTACTTCTACTCGGTCTTCGACAAGCTCGACATCGAGGTCCATGACCCCGATGTGGTCGGCGAGTCCGGTTACAACGACATGCTGGCGGAGACCTGCCGCCTGCTGGAGGAGTCCGGCGTCGCCGTCCGCTCCGAGGGCGCGCTGTGCGTCTTCTTCGACGACGTCAAGGGCCCGGACGGCAACCCGGTGCCGCTGATCGTCCAGAAGTCCGACGGCGGCTTCGGATACGCGGCCACCGACCTGTCCGCGATCCGCGACCGGGTGCAGAACCTTGAGGCCGACACCCTGCTGTACGTGGTGGACGCCCGGCAGTCGCTGCACTTCAAGATGGTCTTCGAGACCGCCCGCCGGATCGGCTGGCTGAACGAGAAGACGCACGCCGTCCAGCTCGCCTTCGGCACGGTCCTCGGCAAGGACGGCAAGCCGTTCAAGACCCGTGAGGGCGAGACGGTCCGGCTGGAGGACCTGCTCGACGAGGCGAGCGAGCGGGCCGCGGCCGTGGTCCGGGAGAAGAGCGAGAAGCTCGGCCTCACGGAGGCGGAGATCGCCGAGCGCGGCGCACAGGTCGGCATCGGCGCGGTGAAGTACGCCGACCTGTCCACCTCCGCCTCCCGCGACTACAAGTTCGACCTCGACCAGATGGTCTCGCTCAACGGCGACACCTCGGTCTACCTCCAGTACGCGTACGCCCGCATCCAGTCGATCCTGCGCCGCGCCGACGAGACGCAGCGTCCGCTGGCCCACCCGGAGCTGCCGCTGGCCCCCGCCGAGCGGGCACTGGGCCTGCATGTGGACCAGTTCGCGGAGACGCTGGCCGAGGTCGCCTCGTCCTACGAGCCGCACAAGCTGGCCGCGTACCTCTACCAGCTGGCCTCGCTCTTCACGACCTTCTACGACCAGTGCCCGGTCCTGAAGGCGGAGGGCGGCCCGGCCGAGGTGGAGAACCGGCTCTTCCTGTCCGACCTGACCGCCCGCACGCTGCGGCAGGGGATGTCGCTGCTGGGCATCCGGACCCCCGAGCGCCTCTGAGCGCTCACCGGTCCCGTGCGTCCGGCGCGCAGGACACATCGCGCGCCGGTCGCACGCCGCCGACCAGGTAGTCCGTCACCGCACGGTCCGCGCAGGAGCTGCCGTAGGGCGCGGGGATGTAGGCCGCGCCGTGGCCCGTGGTGTCGACGGTGACCATCCGCGCCCGGTCACCGAAGGCGCGGCGCAGGTTCAGCGCCCCGCTGTACGGGGTGGCGACGTCGTGGCGGTTCTGCACCATCAGGACGTTGGACGGACCCCGGTCGGTGATGAGGACCGGCTTGTCCTGGGGCTCGTAGCGCCAGAACGAACACGGCGTGATGTTCACCGGCATGCCCGCGGTCAGCGGGTGGGAGACGCGGCTGGCGGCGACGTCACGGGCATGACCGGGGACCGACGCCGGCCACTCCACGTCGTTGCAGATCGTCGCGAAGGACACCGCCGCGGAGTCCTGCGGCAGGTCCGGCGGCGCGGCGGCGGGCACCTTGCCGTCCTCCGCGTCCTCGATGAGCCGGGCCAGTCCCGGGAACCGGTCCTGGGAGTACAGGGCCGTGAGGACGCTCTGGCGGAACACATTGCCGTTCAGCTCGGGCGGGTTGGCGCCCTTCCATTCCAGCGGCTCGGCGTCCAGCCGGGCGGCCAGATCGAGGACGCGGCGGCGCACCCCGGCGGGCGTATCGGCGAGACGGCCCGGATTGCCGGGGGCGGAGGCCCAGGTGGCGAAGGCGGGGAAGCTGTCCTCGGTGCCGACCGCGAAGTTGGCCAGCCAACGGCGCTCCACCTGCTCCGGGTCCGGGTCGTCGTTGCTGTCCAGCACCCAGCGGTCGGTGCGCTCCGGGTACAGCTGCGCGTACACGGATCCCGGGTACGTCCCGTACGACCTGCCCCAAGCCGACAGCTTCCGCTCGCCGAGCGCCCGGCGGATGCTGTCGATGTCGCGCGCCTCGTTGACGCTGCTGAGGGTGGGCAGCAGGTCGCCGCCGTTGCGGGCGCAGGTGTCCGCGATGCGGCGGGCGGTGGTGACGTTCTCCGAGATGCCGCCGTCGGCCGCGGGCCAGGGGCGGACGTGGTCCAGGGACAGGTCCTCGGTCGCCAGATCGCAGCTCGCGGACGTGGACTTCCCCATTCCGCGCGGGTCGAAGCTGACGAGGTCGTACGCGTCCCGCACTGACTGCGGCAGCCGCTTTCCTTGGGTGGACGGCCGGTTCAGGCCGGCCTCCCCGGGGCCGCCGGGGATCAGCAGCAGCGTGCCGCGGCGGGCGTCCGGCCGCTCGCTGCGGATGCGGGAGACGGCGAGCGTGATCCGCTTCCCGTCCGGGTCGCGGTAGTTCAGCGGCACGGAGAGCGTGGCGCACTCCTGGCGGGCGTCATGCCCGTCGCCCGCGCACGTCCCCCAGCCGAGGGGCGGCGTGGCGGCCCTCCCCCCGGTCGCGTCGGCGGAGGACACGGTGGCCAGGACGGAGGCGGTGGCGGCGATGGCGAGCGCCAGCGCGGCGGTCTTGCCGGTCATCAGTGGCATGGGGACGAGCCTGTCCGAACCGGACGGGCGTTCCCATCCGGTCACCCGGCCGGTGGGCGCTGAGGGTAACCCCACCCTGAAGGGTCATCCCCGACCACACCTTTTGCGACAAGACGCGCCCCTCGGGACAACCCTGCGCCTCTCCAACCCGTCAAACCCCATGAATCACTGGCCAATCGACACGTTGGGGATTGATCATGCGACGGTGGGGTACAGCGCTCGCGGCGATCGTGCTGGCAGGCGCCGGACTGGCGGGGACGGCGGGAACGGCGGGCGCGGCACAGACCGCCACCGCGGGCACGGCCGCGGCCTGCGCGACCGGCTGGGGCAGCGGCGACAAGACGGCGCCCTCGGGGAACCACAAGCCGCTGGAGAACATCAGGACCGGTCAGCACGAGTGCTTCGACCGCATGGTCTTCGACGTGAAGGGCGCCACCGCCGCCGACCAGGTGCGGTTCGACGTGCGCTACGTCGACGCGCTCTACCAGGACGGCTCCGGCGACCCGATCCCGGTGAACGGCGGGGCCATCCTGGATATCCGGGTGGGCGCCCCCAGCTACGACTACGAGGCGAGCGAGAAGACGTACCCGGGCAAGGCCAGGCAGCCGCTGCCGGGCGTGAACGTCTCCGGCTACAAGACCTTCCGGGACACCCGCTACGGCGCCAGCTTCGAGGGCGACACCCAAGTCGGGCTGGGCGTGCGGGCACGGCTGCCGTTCCGCGTCTTCCAGTCGGACGGCAAGGTGATCCTGGACGTCGCCCACTCCTGGACGGCCGCCCGCTGAGCCGGGCTGATCCGGAAGACGCCCCTAACGCAGCCGCGCGTCCACCGTCGCCGGGTCGAAGAGGGCGTCGGCGACCATGTGGGCCGCGCCGGTGACGCCCGCGCGGGTGCCCAGCGGGGACAGGACGACGCGCAGATCGCGGGTGGCCAGCGGCAGGGACCGGCGGTAGGTGACCTCGCGGATGCCCGCGATCAGGTGCTCCTGGGCGTGGGCGAGCCCGCCGCCGATGACCAGAATCGACGGGTTGAGGAGGCTGACCGCGTCGGCCACGCCCTGGCCGAGCAGACGGCCCGCCTGCCGCAGCAGCCGTACGGCGTCGCCGTTGCCGGAGCGGACGAGAGCCACGACGTCGTCGGTGGTGGCGACGTCGTGCCCGGCGGCGGTGAGGTCGCGGACCAGGGCCCAGCCACCGGCCAGGGCCTCCAGGCAGCCGGAGTTGCCGCAGCGGCACACGGGGGCGTCGGGAGAGGTCTCGTCGAGGCCCGGAGCCGGGATGTGGCCGATGTCGCCCGCGGCGCCCTGGGAGCCGTGGTGGAGCGCGCCGCCGAGGACGAGGCCGGAGCCGATGCCGGTGCCCGCCTTGACGAAGAGCAGATGGCGGCGGTCGGGCCAGTTGACGCGGTGTTCGCCGAGGGCCATCAGGTTGGTGTCCTTGTCGGCGAGCACCGGGCAGTCGTAGGCGCCGCGGAAGAAGTCCGGCACGGTATAGCCGTCCCAGCCGGTCATGATGGGCGGGCTGACGACGCGTCCGGTGCCGGCCTCCACCGGGCCGGGCACCCCGATGCCGATGCCGCGCACCCGCTCGGCCGGTTCGCCCGTCTCCTTCAGCAGCCGCCGGAAGTCGGCGGCGACCTGCCCGAGGACCACGTCCGGGCCTTCGCCCACGCTGAGGTCGCGGCGGTGCGAGACGAGGACGTCGCAGCCCATGTCGGCGAGCGCGGTGTGCACATGGCTGCCGCCGATGTCGGCGACGAGCAACACCCCGGCATCGCGGCGCAGCCGGAAGGAGCCCGCGGGGCGGCCGCCCGTGGAGTCGGCCGCGCCTGACACCTCCAGATAACCGGCCTCGCCCAGCGCCTCCAGCCGACTGGCCATGGTGGACCGGGACAGGCCGGTCGCGGCCATGAGCTGGGCCCGGGTGGTGGCCCGGCCGCCGCGGATGAGCGCCAGCACCGCCCCTGGGCCCGTCGGATGCGCCTGACCTGCCGAGACCGCTTCCGCCACCGGGCCCTGTCCTCCGTGTTCACGTTCTGTTCTGTACCGCCCACACCGTACCGCCCTTTACGACCAACCCCAAGCACACTTATGTATTGCTCTCACGCAAAAGATGCGTAACATCAGGCAGGCATCACGCACGCAGCGACGCGGAGGGACCCAATGAACGACCTCGGAGTGCACGCACTGGTGTGGACCGGCGACTGGACGCCCGAGGGCGCCAGGACCGCCGCGGCCCGCAGCCGCGAGGCCGGATACGACCTGGTCGAGATCTCCCTCCACGACCCCGAGCTGGTGGACGTGAAGGACACCCGCGCGGTCCTCACCGACCACGGCCTGCGGGTGGCCTGCTCCCGCGGCCTCTCCTTCGACTCCGACGTCTCCTCCGACGACCCGGAGACCGCCGCCCGCGGCGAGGCGCTGCTACGGCAGGCCCTGCGCATCACCCACGATCTCGGCGGCGACTACTTCGGCGGGGTGCTCTACAGCGCCCTCGGCAAGTACGGCCGCCCCGCCACCGCCCGGGGGCGCGAGCACGCCGTCCGGGCGCTGCGCCGGCTGGCCGCCGAGGCGGACGGCCTCGGGGTGACGCTCGGCCTGGAGGTGGTCAACCGGTACGAGAGCAACGTCGTCAACACCGCCCGCCAGTGCCTGGACCTGATCGACGAGACCGGCGCCGGCAACGTCGTGGTCCACCTGGACACGTACCACATGAACATCGAGGAGCAGGACTTCTCCCGCCCGGTCCGCGCGTGCGGCGACCGCCTCGGCTACGTCCACATCGGCGAGTCCCACCGCGGCTACCTCGGCTCCGGCACCATCGACTTCCCCGCCTTCTTCCACGCCCTCGCCGACATCGGCTACCAGGGCCCGATCACCTTCGAGAGCTTCTCGTCGGCCGTCGTCGCCCCCGGCCTCTCCCACGACCTCGCCGTCTGGCGGAACCTGTGGTCCGACGGCCCGGACCTCGCCACCCACGCCCGCTCGTACATCGCCGACCACCTCAAGGCCGCACACGCCCGCACCACGGCCTGACCCCGCACCCACCCGGACTCCCCTGAAAGACCCGGGCTACCCGAAAGACCCGCACTCCCGAAAGACCTGCCATGACTCCCCAGCAACTCCTCGAACGCGCCCGGCGCCTGGCCGACTCCGGCCACCGCCGGCTGCTCGGCATCGCCGGACCGCCCGGGGCCGGCAAGACCACCCTCGCCGAGTACCTGGTCGGCGCCCTCGGCCCCGACCGCGCGGTCCTGGTCCCGATGGACGGCTTCCATCTCGCCGACGTCGAGCTGCGCCGCCTCGGCCTGCTGGGCCGCAAGGGCGCCCCGGAGACCTTCGACCCGTACGGCTACACCGCACTGCTGCGGCGCCTGAAGGAGCCGCGCCCCGGCGAGCCGGTGTACGCGCCGGGCTTCGAACGCGAGCTGGAGCAGCCCATCGCGGGCTCCATCCCGGTGCGGCCCGAGGTCCCGCTCGTCATCACCGAGGGCAATTACCTGCTGCTGGACGAGGCACCCTGGCGCCCGCTGCGCGAACTGCTGGACGAGACCTGGTGGGTCGAGCTGGACACCGAGGAGCGGGTACGGCGGCTGATCGACCGCCATGAGCGGTTCGGCAAGGAGCCGGCCGAGGCCGAACGCTGGGTCCTCACCTCCGACGAGGTCAACGCCCGCCGCGTCGCCCCGGGCCGCGATGCCGCCGACGTCGTCATCGGCTTCGCCGCGGGGCACGCCCCGCGCCCCGCCGACGCGGGAGAGGCCGAGGCATGACCGGCACCCTGGACCTCGGGGCCGTCGACTGGTTCCTGCTCATCGTCTACTTCGGCGCGATCATCGCCATCGGCCTCTACACCAAGCGCGCCGTCCGCACCACCGGCGACTTCTTCCTCGCCGGGCGCTCCATGCCCGCCTGGATCACCGGCCTCGCCTTCATATCCGCCAACCTCGGCGCCCTGGAGATCATCGGCGGCGCGGCCAACGGCGCCCAGTACGGGGCCGCCGCGGTGCACTTCTACTGGCTCGGCGCGATCCCCGCGATGGTCTTCCTCGGCGTAGTGATGATGCCGTTCTACTACTCGACGCGGGTGCACAGCGTCTCCGAATACCTGCGCCGCCGCTTCAACAACCAGACCCACCTGCTCAACAGCGTCGTCTTCGCCGTCGCGCAGATGCTGCTGGCGGGCGTCAACCTCTTCGCGCTCGCGCTGATCGTCAAGCTGCTGATCGGCTGGCCACTGTGGCTGTCCATCGTGCTGTCCGCGGTCTTCGTCCTCGCGTACATCACCCTGGGCGGGCTGGCGGGCGCGATCTACGGCGAGGTACTCCAGTTCTTCGTCATCCTCGCCGGCCTGATCCCCATCGTCGTCATCGGACTGCACTACGTCGGCGGCTTCGGCGGCCTCAGGGACGCCGTCCAGGACCCCGCCCTGCTGCACACCTGGCAGGGCACCACCCCCGGCCACTGGACCAACCCGCTCGGCGACTGGATCGGCCTCGCCATGGGCGAGGGCTTCGTCCTCGCCTTCGGCTACTGGACCACCAACTTCGCCGAGGTGCAGCGCTCACTCGCCGCCAAGGACCTCAACGCCGCCCGCCGCACCCCGCTCATCGCGGCCTTCCCGAAGATGGCGCTGCCGCTGTTCACCGTGGTCCCCGGCATGATCGCCCTGGTCATCATCCCCAAACTGGGGAAGCCGGGCGGGCCCACGTACAACGATGTCATCCCCGAGATGATGCAGCGCTTCCTGCCGACCGGGGTGCTCGGCATCGCCCTCACCGGCCTGCTCGCCGCCTTCATGGCGGGCATGGCGGCCAACATCTCCGGCTTCAACACCGTGTTCACGTACGACATCTGGAAGCCGTACGTGGTGCGCGGCCGCGACGACCGCTACTACCTCACCGCCGGGCGCTACGCCACGGTCGCGGGCATCGCGGTGAGCGTCGCCGCGGCGTTCGTCGCCTCCGAGTACAACAACATCCAGAACTACATCCAGCTCCTCTTCTCCTTCTTCAACTCGCCGCTGTTCGCGACCTTCCTGCTGGCGATGTTCTGGAAGCGGGTCACGCCGTGGGCGGGCTTCTGGGGCATGCTCTCCGGCACGGCGGCGGCCGCCGTCGCCCACCTCTCCGCCTACCACATCGGCTGGTTCTACCCCGGCGGCGAAGTCGGCCCGCACGACACCATCAACGCGCAGATGGCCAACTTCTACGGCGCCCTCTTCGCCTTCATCGTGGACGCCGTCGTCACGATCGCGGTCACCTTCGTCACCGAGCCGAAGCCGGAGTCCGAACTCCGCGGCCTCGTATGGGGCCTCCCCGACCCCGACTCCCCCGACGCCCACGAAGCCTCCGTACGGCAACCCTGGTGGAAGTCCCCGGTCGTCCTCGGCGGCATCATCCTGGCCCTGACCGCGGCCCTGAGCGTCTGGCTGGTCGTCGCCGTATGAACGGAGAGAACCCCATGCCCCCGGGAAAGACCTTCGACGTCCGCCGGCTCATCGCCGGACTCCTCGGCCTGTACGGCGCCGTCCTCACCGTGCTGGGTGTGACGGACGGCCCCGCCGAACTGGCCAAGGCCGACGGCATCCGCATCAACCTCTGGATCGGCCTCGGCCTGCTCGCGGTAGCCGCGGCGTTCGGCGCCTGGGCGAAGCTCGCCCCGCAGCGGCGCGAGGAGGAGTGAGCTGGCGGCCATTCGCCTCCCTCCGGCGAGGGCCACCTCGCGTCACGCCCCGGCACCCGCCTCCCGGAGGAAGTCGCCCATCAGCGACCCCCAGCCGGCGGGATCCTCGGCGAACGGAAGGTGGCCGGTGGCCAGCTCCGCGAGTCGTGCCCCCGGGATGCCGCCGGCGAGCTGCCGATGGTGATACGGGGTGACCAACTGGTCCAGCGTGGTGGAGATGACCAGGGTGGGCACCACGATCGCGGCGAGGTCGGCCCGTACGTCGACATCGTCGAGGATCAGGTCCACGTGGTCCGGCGTGCCCGGCGGGACAGTGGCTGCGACAGTCTTGAGCGCGGCGTCGAGGTCGTCCTGCTCCGACGCGTCCAGGGCGGGCGTCGCGGCGCACATCAGCGACAGGAAAGCGGCGAGCCGCTCCGGATCCCCGGCGCGCAACAGGTCGCGCCAGAGCCGGGCTACCAGCAGCATCCGCGGATTGGGGCGGGCGAAGGCGGCGGTGAGAACGAGCGCGGTGATGCGTTCGGGGTGGCGGGTGGCGGCTCGTACGGCGACCGGGCCGCCCAGCGAGTACCCCGCGACGGCGAACGTCTCCAGGCCCTCCTCCACGGCGGTGGCGACCAGTTCGTCGGCCAGCCCGTCCAGGGTGAGCGGCGCGTCGGCGCGCGGGGTACGCCCGGCGCCGGGGTAGTCCGGCCCCACCACCGTGTGCCGCTCGGCCAGCTGCTCCAGCACCGGCCCGTAGTTGGCGTCGATGCCGCCGCCCGCGCCGTGGGCGAGCAGCAGACCCGGCCCGCTGCCACGCACCACGCGGCCGAGGGAGGAGCGGGTGCGCAGGCCGTGATCAGTGTCCTTGTTCGTCATGCTCAGAGGCTAGAGTCTGACATCCATGTGAGAGTCAACGCAGTGGGGTGCAGGTCACATGCGCATGGGGGAAATGGTCCGGCGGACCGGTGTCAGCGAACGGCTGCTGCGCTACTACGAGGAGCAGGGTCTGCTCACGCCCGAGCGCCTGCCCAGTGGCTACCGGGTCTACCGCGACGCCGACGTGACCACGGTCCGGCGCATCCGCACCCTTCTCGCGGCCGGGCTGCCGACGGCCACCATCTCCCGCGTCCTCCCCTGCGTCCGCGACGACGGCGCGCAGCTCGCACCCGTGTGCCCCGGGCTCGTGGCCGAACTCCGGCAGGAACGCGAGCGCATCAGCCACGCGATCAGGGAACTGGAGACGTCACGGGGCATGCTCGACGCGGTCATCGCCGCCGGCCCCGCCGAGGGCACTCCGGGGTCTCGTCGGGCTCGATGAGCCCCATGGGCAGTTCCCAGCCCCAGGTGCCACTCCCCTTCGCCGACGCGGGTCCCAGCATGTCACTCGGACGAAACGCGTACGGGCCGCACGCGCCTGGTGCGCATGCGGCCCGTACGGCGTCGGGGACGTACTACTCGCCGCGGTTCAGGCGGTGGGCGACCTCCGTGGCCCAGTACGTGAGGATCAGCCCCGCGCCCGCGCGGCGGATGGAGGTCAGGGACTCCATGATGGCGCGGTCGCGGTCGATCCAGCCGTTCGCGGCGGCCGCCTCGACCATCGCGTACTCGCCGGAGACCTGGTACGCGGCCACCGGGACGTCCACCGCGTCGGCGATGCGGTGGAGGATGTCCAGGTACGGGAGAGCGGGCTTGACCATGACCATGTCGGCGCCCTCGGACAGGTCCAGTTCCAGCTCGCGCAGCGACTCGCGGGCGTTGGGCGGGTCCTGCTGGTACGTCTTGCGGTCGCCCTTGAGGGACGAGCCGACCGCCTCGCGGAACGGGCCGAAGAAGGCGGAGGCGTACTTGGCGGTGTACGCCAGGATCGACACGTCCTGGTGCCCGGCGCCGTCCAGCGCCCGGCGGACGACGGCGACCTGGCCGTCCATCATGCCGCTCGGGCCGACCGCGTGGGCGCCCGCGTCGGCCTGGACGCGGGCCATCTCGGCGTAGCGCTCCAGCGTGGCGTCGTTGTCGATCCGGCCCTCGCCGTCCACGACGCCGCAGTGGCCGTGGTCGGTGTGCTCGTCCAGGCACAGGTCGGACATGATCACGAGGTCGTCGCCGACCTCGGCGCGCACGTCGCGCAGGGCGACCTGGAGGATGCCGTCCGGGTCGGTGCCGGGAGTGCCGACGGCGTCCTTCTTGGACTCCTCCGGCACTCCGTACAGCATGATCCCGCCGACCCCCGCCGCGACCGCCTCGGCCGCGGCCTTCCGCAGGGAGTCCCGGGTGTGCTGGAGGACGCCCGGCATCGACTGCAGCGGCACCGGCGCGCTCAGGTCCTCCCGCACGAAGGCGGGCAGGATCAGCCCGGCCGGGTGCAGCCGGGTCTCGGCGACCATCCGCCGCATCGCCGGTGTGGTGCGCAGCCGACGGGGACGGGCCCCGGGGAAGTTGCCGTACGTCGTGCTCAAGAGCGTGCCCTCCTTCGCGATCCGGGCCGTCGCTCGCTCGGGCGCGTGACCGGGTCCCCGGCCTCGACCGCGGCCTGGCGCCGCGCCGCGCCGAAGTCCGCGAGCGCCTCGGCCAGCTTGAGCACCGAGGGCTCGGGCGACAGCACGTCCACCCGCAGGCCGTGCTCCTCCGCGGTCTTCGCGGTGGCCGGGCCGATACAGGCGATGACAGTGACATTGTGCGGCTTGCCCGCGATGCCGACGAGGTTCCGCACGGTGGACGACGAGGTGAAGAGCACCGCGTCGAACCCACCGCCCTTGATGGCCTCACGGGTCTCGGCGGGCGGCGGCGACGCGCGCACGGTGCGGTACGCGGTGACGTCGTCGACCTCCCAGCCCAGCTCGATCAGCCCGGCGACCAGGGTCTCGGTGGCGATGTCGGCACGCGGCAGGAACACCCGGTCGATCGGGTCGAAGACCGGGTCGTACGGCGGCCAGTCCTCCAGCAGCCCGGCCGCGGACTGCTCACCGCTGGGCACCAGGTCCGGCTTCACACCGAATTCGATCAGCGACTTGGCGGTCTGCTCGCCCACCGCCGCGACCTTGATCCCGGCGAACGCGCGGGCGTCGAGCCCGTACTCCTCGAACTTCTCGCGCACCGCCTTGACCGCGTTGACCGAGGTGAAGGCGATCCACTCGTAGCGCCCGGTGACCAGGCCCTTGACCGCGCGCTCCATCTGCTGCGGCGTGCGCGGCGGCTCGACGGCGATCGTCGGCACCTCGCTGGGCACCGCGCCGTACGAACGCAGCTGGTCCGAGAGCGAGGCGGCCTGCTCCTTGGTGCGCGGCACCAGGACCTTCCAGCCGAACAGCGGCTTGGACTCGAACCAGGACAGCTGGTCGCGCCGCTCGGCCGCGCCGCTCTCGCCGACGACCGCTATCACGGGCTGCGAGCCCTGCGGCGACGGCAGCACCTTCGCGGACTTCAGCACCTGCGCGATGGTGCCGAGCGTCGCCGTCCAGGTGCGCTGGCGGGTGGTCGTACCGGCGACGGTGACCGTCAGCGGGGTGTCCGGCTTGCGGCCCGCGGACACCAGCTCGCCCGCGGCGGCCGCGACCGTCTCCAGGGTGGCGGAGACGACGGCCGTCGCGTCGGACGAACCGACCTCGCTCCAGCAGCGCTCATCGGCGGTACGGGCGTCCACGAAGCGCACATCGGCGCCCTGGGAGTCCCGCAGCGGCACACCCGCGTAGGCGGGCACGCCCACCGCGGACGCGACACCGGGGACCACCTCGAAGACGATGCCCTCGGCGGCGCACGCGAGCATCTCGTCGGCGGCGTACCCGTCGAGGCCGGGGTCGCCCGCGACGGCGCGGACGACCCGCTTGCCGCCGCGCGCGGCCGCCATGACAAGATTGGTGCTGTCCCGGAGTACCGGGACCTCAGCGGTGCCTGACGACACGTCAGGGCCCGCTTGCCCTGGCGTGCCCTGAGCTTCCGCGGCCACGCCCGGCCTGACGTGCGTACGCACCACGTCGAGCACGTGCGGGTCGGCGATCAGCACGTCCGCGGCGGCCAGTGCCTCTACGGCACGCAGCGTCAGTAGGCCCGGATCTCCTGGGCCCGCACCGAGAAAGGTGACGTGCCCGCAGCCGGGATGGTTCGGGGCGTTGGGGTTCAAAGTGCTCGCTCCCCCATAAGACCGGCCGCACCCTTGGCGAGCATCTCGGCGGCGAGTTCGCGACCGAGGTCCGCGGCCTGATCGGGCGACGCGGGTACGGGACCGGTGGTGGACAGCTGCACCAGCGTCGAGCCGTCGGTCGTGCCGACGACGCCGCGCAGGCGCATTTCGGTGACAACCTGACCGTCGCCCAACAGGTCGGCCAGCGCCCCCACAGGTGCGCTGCAGCCGGCCTCCAGGGCGGCGAGCAGGGAACGCTCGGCGGTCACGGCGGCCCGCGTGTGCGGGTCGTCGAGTCCGGCGAGCAGGGCAGTCATCTCCGCGTCGGCCGCGGCACATTCGACTGCCAGGGCCCCCTGGCCGGGGGCGGGCAAAACATGGTCGGCGTCGAGGATCTCGGTCGCCTCGCTGATCCGCCCGAGGCGGCTCAGCCCGGCGGCGGCGAGCACCACGGCGTCGAGTTCACCGGAGCGGACGTAGCCGATCCGGGTGCCGACGTTGCCACGGATCGGCACCGTCTCGACATCGAGCCCGGACGACCGCGCCCAGGCGTTGAGCTGCGCGGCACGGCGCGGCGATCCGGTGCCTATCCGGGCGCCGGGCGGCAGCTGTTCGAAGGTGAGGCCGTCGCGCGCGATGAGCGCGTCGCGCGGGTCCTCGCGCCGCGGGATCGCGGCCAGCGTGAGGCCCTCCGGCTCGGCGGTCGGCAGGTCCTTCAGCGAGTGGACGGCGAAGTCGATCTCGCCGCCCAGCAGCGCCTCGCGCAGCGCCGAGACGAAGACGCCGGTGCCGCCGATCTGCGCGAGGTGCTCACGCGAGACGTCCCCGTACGTGGTGATCTCGACCAGCTCGACGGGGCGGCCGGTCAGCTCGCGCACCTGGTCGGCTATCAGGCCGGACTGCGCCATGGCGAGCGCGCTGCGGCGGGTCCCCAGCCGCAGCGGGGTGGCGGGGGCGGTGGTCATGCCCGGCCTCCCTTCGGGTCGTTCGGTTCGGCGGCGGCCGCGCGGCCCGGGCCGCCCGTGTCGGCCCGGCTGACGGCGGCAACCGCCTGGGGGTCGAGGTCGAACAGCTCGCGCAGCGCGTCCGCGTAACCCGCGCCGCCCGGGGTGCTCGCCAGCTCCTTGACCCGCACGGTGGGCGCGTGCAGCAGCTTGTCGACGACCCGGCGCACGGTCTGGGTGATCTCCGAGCGCTGCTTGTCGTCCAGGTCGGGCAGGCGTCCGTCGAGCCGGGCGATCTCACTCGCGACGACATCTGCCGCCATGGTACGCAGCGCGACCACGGTCGGCGTGATGTGCGCGGCGCGCTGGGCCGCCCCGAAGGCGGACACCTCGGCGGAGACGATTCCGCGGACCTTGTCGACATCGGCGGCCAGCGCGACGGCGGAGGAGCCCGAGCCGTCGGCGGGAGTGGCGGCCGCCTCGGCGAGGGACTCGATGTCGACCAGTCGCAGCCCCTCGATCCGGTGCGCCGCCGCGTCTATGTCGCGCGGCATCGCCAGATCCAGCAGCGAGACGGTGGCGGCGTGCCCGCCGGTGGGGCAGCCCGCCCGCTGGGTGAGCGCGGTACGCAGATCGTCCTCGGTCAGCACCAGACCGGTCGCGCCGGTACAGGAGACGACGATGTCGGCGTGCGGCAGCTCGTTCGCGACCCGGTCACGCGGTACGGCACGGGCGATCAGACCGGGCCGCTCGTCCGGACCGGCCTCCCGCGCGGCGTCGGCCGCGAGGTCGGCGACGGCGACATCGGCGCCCAGCCCGGCGTGGTGGCCCGCGAGGGACTCAGCGAGCCGCAGGGCCCGCTCCAACGTCCTGTTGGCGATCACCAGTTCTGCCACACCGGCCCGCGCGAGGGTCGTCGCGGCCAGCGACGACATCGACCCCGCGCCGATCACCAGCGCGCGCTTCCCGGCCGCCCAGTCCGGCACCGGCCCGGACCCGGCCAGCTGCTCCAGGCCGAAGGTCACCAGCGACTGGCCGGCCTTGTCGATCCCGGTCTCGCTGTGCGCCCGCTTGCCGACCCGCAGCGCCTGCTGGAAGAGGTCGTTCAGCATCCGGCCCGCGGTGTGCAGCTCCTGCCCGAGCGCGAGCGCGTCCTTGATCTGGCCGAGGATCTGGCCCTCTCCGACGACCATCGAGTCCAGCCCGCAGGCCACCGAGAAGAGGTGGTGGACGGCCCGGTCCTCGTAGTGCACATAGAGATACGGAGTCAGCTCGTCCAGGCCGACACCGGTGTGCTGGGCGATCAGGGTGGACAGTTCGGCCACTCCGGCGTGGAACTTGTCCACATCGGCGTACAGCTCGATCCGGTTGCAGGTGGCCAGCACCGCGGCCTCGGTGGCGGGATCGGCGGCGAGCGTGTCCTGCAGCAGCTTGGCCTGCTCGTCACCCACCAGGGCAGCGCGCTCCAGCACGCTCACGGGCGCGCTGCGGTGACTCATTCCGACGACGAGGAGACTCATGCCGGCATCACGGCGGGCACATCCCCGTCAGGTCCTTGCCGAGGGCCGTCGCCACCGGACGCGCCGGTGGCGGGGCGGTTCGCGCCGGCGGAGGCGGGCTTGGGCGTCGTCGCGACGCCCGGCTCACCGGTCCCGGCCGTCTCCCGCTCGGGAGGGGTGGCCTCCTCGCCCGCCTTGCGCTGCTCGTGGAAGGCGAGGATCTGCAGCTCGATGGAGAGATCGACCTTACGGACGTCCACACCCTCCGGAACGGACAGCACGGTGGGCGCGAAGTTGAGGATCGAGGTGATCCCGGCCGCGACGAGGCGGTCACAGACCTGCTGGGCGGCACCGGCCGGGGTGGCGATGACGCCGATCGAGACCCCGTTGTCGTCGATGATCTTCTCGAGTTCGTCGGTGTGCTGCACCGCGATGCCCGCGACCGGCTTCCCGGCCATGGCCGGATCGGCGTCGATCAGCGCGGCGACCCGGAAGCCACGGGAGGCGAAGCCGCCGTAGTTGGCGAGGGCGGCGCCGAGATTACCGATACCGACGATCACGACCGGCCAGTCCTGGGTGAGGCCGAGTTCCCGCGAGATCTGGTAGACGAGGTACTCCACGTCGTAGCCGACACCCCGGGTGCCGTACGAGCCGAGGTACGAGAAGTCCTTGCGCAGCTTGGCCGAATTGACCCCGGCGGCGGTCGCGAGTTCCTCGGAGGACACCGTGGGGACCGAGCGCTCGGAGAGCGCGGTCAGGGCACGCAGATACAGCGGTAGCCGGGCGACGGTGGCCTCGGGGATTCCTCGGCTTCGGGTCGCCGGTCGGTGAGTTCGGCCAGTTGCCACGGTGCTCCTGCGGGTAGAGCGGGGCTGCGGGCGGCCGGATGGCGTGAGGCCGCCCCATCGACAGCAGGCTATGTCTTTGTGAACGCGTGCACAAAGATGGTGTCCGCTTTGTCCGAGCAAAGTGACCGGTGTCACGCGCCTTTTCGACCAGGCCACGGAACCACCACCAGCGTCGCACCGTTCCCCATGGACGCGCACGCACCGCGGACCCTCCGAGGGGAACACGGGCCCTCACTCCTCACCGTTTTACCCCCGGACAGCAACAAATCGCCCACGATCGTAAACCGACCGGGGCCCCGCCGCCGAACTCGCCGGGAGCGCACAATGGGGCCATGAGTCCGCTGTTGCGCCGTAGCCCCCGCAAGAAGCCCAGCGAGCGCACGGTGACGCTGATCGGCAAACCCGACTGTCACCTCTGCGAGAACGCCGAGGCCGTGATCGAGAAGGTCTGCGGCGAGCTGGGCACCCCCTGGGAGAAGAAGGACATCACCCAGGACGAGGAGCTGTACCGGAAGTACTGGGAGCAGATTCCGGTTGTCCTGGTCGACGGCGCCCAGCACGACTTCTGGCGGGTCGATCCGAAGCGGCTGCGCGCCGCCCTCGGCGGCTGACGGCGGCCACCGGTCCCGCCGCCTCCCCGGCTTCGCCCGCCCCCCTTTCGCGTAACCTGAATCCGCCCGACACCCTGGCGTAACGGCGAGCGCCATGGGCATGGCTATGCTCGCTCTATGGCCGCACTGGGATGGTTCACCCGACGTCGACAGCCCGCCACGGAGCGGAGCGTCCTCGCCGGAGAGGCATCGGCCGAGGCGGCGCGCAAGTCGTCGGCCGAGACCCCGCCGCCACAGACCGCCGCCGAGCCGGAGTTCCCGGTCGTCGGCGACGAGCAGGCGGCCGCCTTCTTCGACCTGGACAACACGGTCATGCAGGGCGCCGCGCTCTTCCACTTCGGCCGCGGCCTCTACAAGCGGCACTTCTTCCGCAAGCGTGAGCTGGCCCGCTTCGCCTGGCAGCAGACGTGGTTCCGGATGGCCGGAGTCGAGGACCCGGCCCACATGGAGGACGTGCGCAGCAGCGCGCTGTCGATCGTCAAGGGCCACCGGGTCGCCGAGCTGATGTCGATCGGCGAGGAGATCTACGACGAGTACATGGCCGACCGCATCTGGCCCGGCACCCGGGCGCTCGCCCAGGCCCACCTGGACGCCGGGCAGCGGGTGTGGCTGGTGACCGCGGCCCCCGTCGAAACCGCGACGATCATCGCCCGGCGGCTGGGGCTGACCGGGGCGCTGGGGACGGTGGCCGAGTCCGTCGGCGGCGTGTACACCGGCAAACTGGTCGGCGAGCCGCTGCACGGCCCCGCGAAGGCGGAGGCCGTACGGGCGCTGGCGGCGGCCGAGGGCCTCGACCTGAACCGCTGCGCGGCGTACAGCGACTCCTCCAACGACATCCCGATGCTGTCGATCGTGGGCCACCCCTACGCCGTGAACCCCGATGGCCAGCTGCGCAAACACGCCCGCGATCGCGGCTGGCGGCTGCGCGACTACCGCACCGGCCGCAAGGCGGCCCGCATCGGCATCCCGGCCGCGGCCGGGGTGGGCGCGGTGGCGGGCGGCACGGCCGCCGCGGTGGCCCTCCACCGCCGACGCCGCTAGGGCCCCCTCGCAACCTCTGCACGTCTCCGGCGGGCCGCACACCGTGACCGACCGTCGCCGAACGAGGGTGACCGGGCATGCCCGCCCTTGACTGATCGTCGCGCTGCGTGACGGCTTGGGCAGCGATGCGGAGGGTCATCGGACGACCGCGTCCGTCCCGTTTCAGTCAATCCACGTTTGCTGCCCCATAGCGCCCCCGCCAGTCCCCTTACCGCTGGTTTGTCACAACACGCCATACCGGCGCACAAGCAGCGAATGTTTTCGATCAACTCCCATACTGCATTCGATACTTGATCCGTCATCAACCCATAACGAAGCAGACGGAAACGATGATTTGAGCAACTGGGTGTAGCGCCGCCTATACGAAGCGTTATTCTCCTTAGACGCAAACCGGTACCCACGCGTCCCTACGGCGGGTGAACGGTCCCGTACTGCACGTGATGGAAGCTCTGCCTCTGGGAGTCCCGTGTACCCACACGTCGGGGTTGACGCCTCGGGCCTGGCTACGCTGCGCGCAACGGTCCTCGACTGTCTGCGCGGCTTCGTCCCCACCGCGTATGCCGTCCCCGCCTTCGCCCTCGCCTCGCCCGTGCCCGCCGGGCCGGCCCGTCCCGCCGGTCCAGCCGACGGCACGGTCAGCCGGTCCGGCGCCGCCAGTCCCTGCTATGCCCTCACCGACGGCGGCGCGGCGGTCGGCAGACGCTCCCGCGGCTCCACCTCCACCGCCCGGCGGCCCAGTGCCGACAGCGACAGCCGCCGGATGATGGACCTCGTGGAGCGCGCTCAGGCGGGCGAGGCCGAGGCCTTCGGGCGCCTCTACGACCAGTACGCCGACACGGTGTACCGCTATATCTACTACCGGGTCGGCGGCCGGGCCACGGCCGAGGACCTCACCAGCGAGACGTTCCTGCGCGCCCTGCGCCGCATCGGGACCTTCACCTGGCAGGGCCGCGACTTCGGCGCCTGGCTGGTGACGATCGCCCGTAACCTCGTCGCCGACCACTTCAAGTCCAGCCGCTTCCGGCTGGAGGTCACCACCGGCGAGATGCTCGACGCCAACGAGGTCGAGCGCAGCCCGGAGGACTCGGTCCTGGAGTCCCTCTCCAACGCGGCGCTGCTCCAGGCGGTGCGAAAACTCAACCCGCAGCAGCAGGAGTGCGTGACGCTCCGCTTCCTCCAGGGCCTCTCGGTCGCCGAGACCGCCCGCGTCATGGGCAAGAACGAGGGCGCGATCAAAACCCTGCAGTACCGGGCCGTGCGCACACTCGCGCGGCTGCTGCCGGACGACGCCCGCTGACCCCGGGAAGCGCGGGCGCGACGTGTGGTCCGATCATCGGGAGGGCGTAACCCCTGCGCTGCGCCGCTCGTTGTGGGAGGTGCAGGCGCCTCGCGGTCGTACCCTGCCCGTAGTCCCCTCACTCGATCGGGTGGACGCGCGCATGGCACGGAACCTCCGGGTGTCCTGGGGAGTCGACCGTCACGAGAAGAGGAGGTGCCGCCCGTGATCGCGAACGTATCGGCGCACCGGCGGGCGAACGCCTTCGCCGAGGCGCTGGAGGCCCTGGAGGCTCTGGAGAGCCGGCACCAGGCGTCCCAGGACACGACCGGGGCGGCCGGGCCCGAACCGTCCGGCCCGGCGGCGGACAGCCCCGGCCAGCAGCATCGGCTGATGGATGTGGCGCGGCAGCTCGGTGAGCTACCGGCGCCGACGCTGTCCGCCGACGTCAAAACCGCCCAGCGGGCCCAGCTGATCGCCGCCATGGAGGCCGCCTTCGCGGACGGCGCGTCCCGGGTCCCCGAGCAGCGCCGCCGCAGCAGCGGCGCCCACCGGGCGAAACCCCCGGTGGCCAGACTCCGGCCCCGCTCCCGCTGGTCCAAGGGGCTCGCGGCCGGGGGGCTCACCGTGGGAGTCGCGGCGGGCGCGTTCGGCGGCGTCGCCGCGGCCAGCTCCGACGCGCTCCCGGGCGACACCCTCTACGGGGTCAAGAGGGGCATGGAGGACCTGAAACTGGAGATGGCCGACGGCGACGCCGACCGCGGCCGGATCTATCTGGACCAGGCGTCCACCCGGCTGGGCGAGGCGCGCCGGCTGATGGAGCGGGCCCGCTCCGGCGACCTCGACCACGACCAGCTCGGCGAGATCCGCAGGGCCCTGTCCGGGATGCGCCATGACGCCTCCGAGGGCCACCGGCTGCTGCGCGAGGTCTACAAGCGGGACGGCTCGCTCGGTCCGATGCGCGAGCTGTCCACCTTCACCACGTCGCACCGCGAGGGCTGGAGCCGCCTGCGTGATCAGCTGCCGGTCCAGCTCATGGACGTCGGCGAGCAGGTCAGCTCGGTCTTCGACGCCATAGACGATGAGGTCGGCCCGCTGCGTTCGCTGCTGCCCACCTCCCGGGAGCAGCAGGGGCAGTCCGGCCAGCCGAGCGGCGAGCTGCCGCCGCGCCCCGGCGCGGCGGAGCCGGAGCGCGGCCAGCCGATGTCCTCCCCGGCCACCCCGAGCCACAGCCGCCCAGGTGACGCCTCCGCCAAGCCGCGCCCGTCGGCGTCGGCCGCTCCCGAGGAGCAGGGCCTGGTGGGCGGCGCGAGCGGTCTGCTGGACCCGCCGACCGGCGCGGCCACGCCGAGCCCGCCCGCGGGCAAGGGCGAGACGGGCGGGGGCAAGCCGTCCCAGCCGGACATCACCATCCCGCCGCTGCTGCCCGACCTGCTGCCGGGTCTGGACCTCGACGGCGACGACACGAGGTGATCATTGGGGGTCCGGCACCGCCGGACCCCCACCTCAGAAGAACACCGAGCGACGCTGCACCAAGAGCTTGTACAGCGTGTGCTGGATCGTTTCCCTTACCTGGTCCGTCAGGTTGAACATCAGCATCGGGTCGTCCGCGGCCTCCGGCGGATGCCCGTCCGTCGGGATGGGCTCGCCGAACTGGATCGTCCACTTCGTCGGCAGCGGCACCGCCCCCAGCGGCCCCAGCAGCGGGAACGTCGGCGTGACCGGGAAGTACGGGATCCCCAGCAGCCGGGCGAGCGTCTTCGCGTTCCCGACCATCGGATAGATCTCCTCCGCGCCCACGATCGAGCACGGCACGATCGGCGCCCCGGCGCGCAGCGCCGTCGAGACGAAGCCGCCCCGCCCGAACCGCTGGAGCTTGTACCGGTCCGCGAACGGCTTTCCGATGCCCTTGAAGCCCTCCGGCATCACCCCGACGACCTCACCGCGCTCCAGCAGCAGCTGGGCGTCCTCGGCGCAGGCGAGGGTGTGACCGGCCTTGCGGGCCAGCTCGTTGACGACCGGCAGCACGAAGACCAGGTCGGCGGCGAGCAGCCGCAGATGGCGCTGGGCGGGATGGTTGTCGTGCACCGCGACCTGGAGCATCAGCCCGTCCAGCGGCAGCACCCCGGAGTGGTTGGCGACCACGAGCGCGCCGCCGCTCTCCGGGATGTTCTCGATGCCCTTCACCTCGACCCGGAAGTACTTCTCGTACATCGGGCGGAGCATCGACATCAGCACCTGGTCGGTGAGGTCCTCGTCGTAGCCGAAGTCGTCGACCTCGTACTCACCGGTGATCCGGCGGCGCAGGAAACTCAGCCCGTGGGCGAGCTTGCGCTCCCAGTCGCCGCCGCCGGACGCCCGCTTCGGCGGGTGCGGGGGCAGGGGCGGAGCGGCCGCCGCGGAGGTCTCGGGGCGCTGCTCCAGCTCCTCGTCGCGCTGCTGCGGTACGGGTTTCAGCGGGCCCTGGGACCGGTTCGAACGGCCCGCGCGCAGTCCCTTCCGCCGGGACCGGGGTTCCTCACCGAACGGAATGACCTTGGCGTCCGCCATGGTGGTGCGCTCCTCATTTCTGGGCTCCGGCGGGCAGCAGTGCGCCGAGCCGGTCGATGGTACGGGCGAGGGTCTCGGGCGGGAGCAGCCCGGGACCGCGGCTGTGCGCATAGTCCGCGAAGGCGCCGGCGGTGGTGTACTCGGGATCGAACCCCAGGGTTTCGCGCATCTGGGTCGTGGCCACCACCCGGCCGTGGGTGAGCAGCCGGATCTGCTCGGGCGAGAAGTCGGTGATGCCGAGGGACCGCAGCGCGGTGCGGGCCCACCGGAGGGTCGGCAGCAGCAGCGGCAGGGTGGGGCGGCCGAGGCGCCGGGCGGCCTGGGAGAGCAGCAGCACTCCGTCGCCCGCGATGTTGAACGTTCCGCTGTTGAGCGTGCCGCGACGCGGCTCGGAGGCGGCGATCCGCAGCACCTCCAGGGCGTCCTTCTCATGGACGAACTGGAGCCGCGGGTCGTAGCCGATGACGGTGGGCAGCACCGGCAGCGCGAAGTACTCGGCGAGCGGGGAGTCCGCGCACGGCCCCAGGATGTTGGCGAAGCGCAGCACGCACACCGCGACATCGGGGCGGCGCCGGGCGAAGCCGCGTACGTACCCCTCGACCTCGACGGTGTCCTTGGCGAAGCCACCGCTCGGCAGCGACTTGGGCGGAGTGGTCTCGCCGAAGACGGCGGGGTCCCGGGGCGCGGAGCCGTACACGCTGGTGCTGGACTTCACCACCAGCCGCTGGACCGACGGCGCCTTCTGGCAGGCACCGAGCAGCTGCATGGTGCCGATGACGTTGGTTTCCTTGACCGAGGTGCGGTTGCCGCGGGCGCCGAGCGGGGTCCCGTTGATATCCATGTGGACGACGGTGTCGACGCCGAACTCGGCGAGGAGTTTCCCGATCGTGGGGTGGCGGATGTCGGCCCGGACGAAGTCGGCTCCGCCCAGTTGGTGTTCGGGAGCGACCGCGTCCACTCCGATGACCCGGTCGACGTCCGGCTCGCGCTGTATACGCCGTACGAATCGGCCCCCCAGCCGGCGGGCGACTCCGGTGACGAGCACGACCTTTCCCAAGATCAGCGCCTTCCTTCCCACCCTCGTCCGAGCATTCCGAGCTGGGCTGTGCGGACCACCGTAACCGCTCGATGTTGCGCTGTGATGACCACTCGCCGCGCGGTGCGACGTTTTAAGCCGGGGCCCCCACCGCACGCACCGCAGCCCTTCCACCATGGGTGGAAGGGCTGCGGGACGAACACAGCGCCGCTGGTCCTACTTCTTGTTGCGACGCTGGACGCGCGTGCGCTTGAGCAGCTTGCGGTGCTTCTTCTTCGCCATCCGCTTGCGCCGCTTCTTGATAACAGAGCCCACGACTACCCTCGCTCACTTCGAATCACTCGGTGCGGGGCGTCCGAGCCCACACGACCTACATCGGGCCAGCCTACCCGCCACCGGGCGAACCACGTAATCCGAGGGTCGTCGGCCTAAGTGGCCTAAGCGGACTCCACCCCCACATAGGACTCGCGGAGGTACTCATGCACCGCTTGCTCCGGGACCCGGAAGGACCTGCCCACCCTGATCGCCGGCAGATGACCACTGTGCACCAAGCGGTACACGGTCATCTTGGAGACTCGCATCACCGAGGCGACTTCCGCCACGGTCAGAAACTGAACCTCATTCAGAGGCCGTTCGCCAGCAGCCATGACACACCACCTGAACCTTCCGCACATGTCGGGCACCGGCTTCCCCTCCGGTGACTCCTCTCGCATGCGCGCTCATCCCCAGGTTAGGGGCGGGTGATGCGAGTGGGGAAGAGGAGTAGCGATCGCACGCCTACTGTGACAGACACGCTCGATTGAGTACATAGCGAGTAAGCGGCCGGTAGTAACCAGACCGCACAGCGTCATCAAGTGGAACGGCCACGGACACCTGTCCCTCGGCTTCCCCGACGAACAGCGCGGGGTCGTCGGTGTCGCCCAGTCCGATGGCGGCAAACCCCAGTTGACCTGCTCCGCAGACCCATCCGTGGTCCCCGACCACCAGCCCCGGCAGCGGCCCTCCGGACTCCGCGGCACAGGCGAGGGCGACGCGAACCGGGAGGGGCGAGTGACTGTGGGCGCCCGGCTCACTCGCGGTCGGCCGGGCGCCGGGTTCCCGCACCATCGCGACTCCCCGTACGTAGGTGAGCTGGTACGTACGTACGCCGAAACGAGTCGTTATGTCGACACATCTACCCTGCGCGGGGGTGAGAATGGGGCACCCGGCCGCCGAGAGGGCCGACGCCAAGGCGGCGTAGAAACCCAGGAGGCGGTGGGGGTGGCCGGTGCCCAGGAGCACCGGTGCCCGGGTTTCGGCGGCCACCCGGAGGCGGTCCGCGAAGGTCTGCAGGGCGGCGATCGTACGCTCCGGGTCGATCACGTCGTGACCGGAGACATGGGCCGGGTTGACCGAAACCCCGCATTTACTCCCCATGAGGCGAAGCAATTCGGTGAACGACCAGTCGTATTCGGGCTCCAGGCCGAGCAGCACCCGGGGATCGCGGGCGGCGAAGAGCCGGTAGCGGCGCAGACTCTCCTCCCGGCTGGTGGTCACCGGCCCGGCGAGCCGCGCCGCCAGCAGATGCGCACGCAGCGCGGCGGTACTCAACACCCCACCGATGCTGCTGGATCCCCGCCCGCGCCCGGGGGCGAACGCCCCGAGTTCCCCTGGTCGGCCTAACACTGGCGTACGAAAGAGGCCGGGGCGGCAGCCTTACGGCAGCAGGCCGTGGTGGGGGAAGGCGGCCCGGCGGGTCGCCAGGATCGCCTGGTCCAGGCGGTCCGCCGGGTCGTAGCCGGACTCGGCGAAGTCCTGCCAGCGCGGCTCGCGCCCGTCCGTCATCCGCCGCGGCCCCTCCAGCCGGGTCCGCCGGTACACCTCGCGCCGCCACTCCTCCGGCACCTCGGCCTCCGGCTCCACCGGACGCCCTGCCGCGATCGCCACCAGATGCGTCCACGACCGCGGCACCACGTCCACCACCGCGTAGCCGCCGCCCCCGAGGGCCACCCAGCGGCCGTCCGCGTGCTCGTGCGCCAGCCGGTGGCAGCTCTCCGCCACCGCGCGCTGCGCGTCCACGGTCACGCCCAGATGCGCGAGCGGGTCCTCGATGTGGGTGTCCGCGCCGTGCTGGGTCACCAGAGCCTGCGGGCGGAAGGCGGCCAGCAGCTCCGGCACCACCGCGTGGTAGGCCCGCAGCCAGCCCGCGTCCCCGGTCCCGGCCGGGAGTGCCACGTTCACCGCCGAGCCCTCGGCGCCCGCACCACCGGTCTCCTCCGGCCATCCGGTCTGCGGGAAGAGGGTGCGCGGGTGCTCGTGCAGCGAGATGGTCAGCACCCGCGGATCGTCCCAGAACGCCGCCTGCACGCCGTCGCCGTGGTGCACGTCCACATCCACGTACGCGACCCGCTCGGCGCCCAGCTCCAGCAGCCGGGCCACCGCCAGGGCCGCGTCGTTGTAGACGCAGAACCCGGAGGCGCCGCCGGGCATCGCGTGGTGCAGCCCGCCCGCGAAGTTCACCGCGTGCAGCGCCTCGCCGCGCCACACGCTCTCCGCCGCGCCCACCGACTGCCCGGCGATCAGCGCCGACGCCTCGTGCATTCCGGCGAACGCCGGGTCGTCCATCGTCCCGAGCCCGTACGAACCGTCCGCGGCCGCCGGATCGGCCGACGCCCGCCGCACCGCGTCGATGTACTCCTGGCGGTGGACCAGCCGCAGCGTCGAGTCGCCGGCCGCCTTGGCGGCCACCACCCCGACCGCCCGGTCGAGCCCGTACGCCTCCACCAACCGCATGGTCAGCGCGAGCCGGACCGGGTCCATCGGATGCCCGGCGCCGAAGTCGTACCGGGTTACTTCCTCATCCCACATCAACTGTGCGCGGCCGCTCATGCCCGTCACCGTATCGGGCTGGTGCGGCCGTGAACGACCTCGCGTAGACCAGCGTCACGAGGACGAGCGCCATCGGCACGAGCATCGCCCCGCGATAGCTCCATGCGCCCCCCAGCGCGCCCACGAGCGGCGAACCGATCAGAAAGCCCACGTAATTGAAGATATTCAGGCGCGCGATGGCCGCGTCCGACGCCCCGGGGAAGAGCCGCCCGGCCGCGGCGAACGTCTGCGGCACCAGGACGCACAGCCCGAGCCCCAGCAGCGTGAACCCGAGCATCCCCGCCCACGCGCCGGGCGCCGCCGCGACGACCGCGAACCCGCCCGCCGCGAGCAGCGACCCGGCCCGGACGACGGCGGCCGCGCCGAAGCGCCGCACGCCGAGGTCCCCGAAGGTGCGGCCGAGGAGGGTGGTGACCATGTAGACGTTGTACGGCACCGTCGCCAGCTGGTCGGAGCTGTGCAGCACGTCCTCCAGGTACTTGGCGGACCAGTTGGAAACCGTGGAGTCGCCGATGTAGGCGAAGGCCATGACGAGGCAGAGCGGCATCAGCAGCTTCATGTTCACGGCCCCTCCCTCGCCCGCGCCGCCCTCTCCGCCGTCCCGGCCGGGGCCGCCCTCGTCGTCCGCGTACCAGCGGGCCGCGATGAACGCGACGGGCACGAGGACCGCCACCAGCGGCGCGTACAGGACGGGCAGCGGCAGGTCCCAGTGCGCGCCCGCCCAGGCGAGCGAGGCCCCGGCGATCCCGCCCAGGCTGTACGCGGCGTGGAAGCCGAGCATGATGCTGCGCCCGTACGCGCGCTGCAGGCTCACGCCGAGCATGTTCATCGACGCGTCGAGCGCGCCGACGGTGAGACCGAAGACCGCGAGCGCGACGGCGAGCTGCCCTACGGCCGTGCCCGACCCCGCCGCGAGCAGGGCGAGCGAGACGACGGGCTGGACCCAGCGCAGCACCCGGCCCGGCCGTACGCGTTTGACGAGGTGTTCGGTGGCGACGCTGCCCACACCGGCCAGCACGGGCACGGCGGCGAGGAAGACGGGCAGCATCGCGTCGGATATCCCATAGCGGTCCTGCAGCGCGGGTATCCGGGTCACGAGCAGGGCGAAGATCGCGCCCTGGACGAAGAAGCTGATGGCCAGCGAGGCCCGGCCATGCCGTAGCCGCGGGCCCGGGCGCGTATCCGTCATGGCCGAGGAGCGTAGGCCCCCGGCGCTACTTGTGGGTAGAGCTGAGCACTATTCGCAGTTCGGCCATCTCCGAGAAGTGAGCGCGGGCGCCGGGGAGCCGGTCGGCCGGGGTCATGGCCGTGTAGCCGTACGCGTCCATCCCGGCGGCCACGGCGGCTTGGACGCCGAGCGGGCTGTCCTCGACGACGGCGCACCGCTCCGGGGCGACGCCCATGCTGGTGGCCGCGTGGAGGAACAGGTCGGGGGCGGGCTTACCGCGGCCCACGTCCTCGGAGCTGAAGATGCGGTCCTCGCCGAAGAAGTCGTAGAGCCCGGTCTTGCGCAAGGCGACCCGTATGCGCTCATGGCTTCCGGAGGACGCGACGCAGTACGGAATCCCCTCCGCGTGCATGCCCTTCAGCGTCGCGGCGGCGCCGGCCACCGGCTCCAGCTCCTGGCGGAAGGCGGCGAAGACGCGTGAGTGGAAGGTGGTGTCGAAGTCGGCGGGCAGCCGCTGCCCGGTGCGCTCCAGGACCAGCTCGTGGATGCGGTGCATGGCGGATCCCATGTAGTCCCGCAGGGAGTCCTCGTAGCTGGTGGGATGCCCCAGCTCGGTGAGATAGCCCGCGAGGAGCCGATTGGAGATCGGCTCGCTGTCGACGAGCACTCCGTCGTTGTCGAAAATGACCATGTCGTAGCGCATGGGCTTTAGCCTACAAACACGAAAAGGCCCTGTTGGGAGCTTGAAGCTCCCAACAGGGCCTTTTCCAAAGATTGTTCGGCGGCGTCCTACTCTCCCACAGGGTCCCCCCTGCAGTACCATCGGCGCTGAAAGGCTTAGCTTCCGGGTTCGGAATGTAACCGGGC
>NZ_JBVIZF010000011.1:0-243131 GCF_055591805.1 Streptomyces sp. NPDC041200
CCTCCCCTAGGCACACCCCTCCCGCGCTCTCCCCTCAACCCCCCGGCGGCGTCACCCCCTCCCCCCTCCCCGGCGCCGGTCCCCGCCGCCGGGCGGCGCAGTAGGTAGACCCCGACGACGGCGACCAGGGAGGCGGCGGAGAGCGCGTAGAGCCCGCCGTTGGTGCTGCCCGTGCTCTCCTCCAGGTAGCCGAAGAGCGTCGGGGCGACGAAGCCGCCCAGGTTGCCGAGCGAGTTGATGACGGCGAGCCCGGAGGCCGTGACCTTGAGGTCGAGGCTGGACTGGGCCAGCG
Source organism: Streptomyces sp. NPDC041200 (assembly GCF_055591805.1). Lineage (NCBI taxonomy): Bacteria > Bacillati > Actinomycetota > Actinomycetes > Kitasatosporales > Streptomycetaceae > Streptomyces > Streptomyces sp. NPDC041200. The sequence continues at coordinate 293 of NZ_JBVIZF010000011.1, forward strand.
GCCAGAAGAGGTTGGCGCCGCACTTGCTGCCGACGGCGGCCAGCGTGATGGCCGCGAGGCCGAACCACGGGGAGCCGAGCGTGGCCAGGAAGGTGCCGATGGCCGACAGCACCAGCACGATCGCCAGGTAGGGGCGCCGGTCCGGCACGCGGTCGGTGTAGCGGCTCATGGTGTACATGGTGATCACGGCGCAGATCCACGGGACGGCCGAGAGCAGTCCGATCTGGAAGGGCGACAGCCCGCCGATGTCGTCGACCAGGCTCGGCAGCCAGAAGGTGATGGCGTAGCCGGTCAGCGCCATGGCGAAGAAGACGAGCGTGAGGAGCGCGACCTGCGGGTGGAGCACCAGCCGCAGCCGGGACACCTTGGGCTCGCGGCTGCGGCTGGCCCGGTCGCGCTCGACCGCCGCGCTCAGCGCCGTCCGCTCCTCGGCGGTGAGCCAGCGGGCGTCGGCGATCTTGGAGACCAGGAAGAACGCGGCGATGAGGCCCACCACGATCGAGATGGCGCCCTCCATGGCGAACATCCAGCGCCACCCGGCGAAGCCGCCGAGGCCGTGCATTTCGAGGAGCGCGCCGCTGATCGGGCCGGTGACGATGTAGGCGGTCGCGGAGCCGCCGAGGAAGAGGGCGCTGGCCCGGCCCCGGTAGGAGTTGGGCAGCCAGGTGGTGAAGTAGTACATGACGCCCGGGAAGAACCCCGCCTCAGCGATGCCGAGCAGGAAGCGCAGGACGTAGAAGGAGGTGACGCCGTGCATGAAGCACATGGCGAGCGTCACCGCTCCCCAGCTGATCATGATGCGGGTCAGCCAGACGCGGGCGCCGAAGCGCTCCATGAGCATGTTGCTCGGCACTTCGAAGATCGCGTAGCTGATGAAGAACAGCCCGGCGCCCAGTCCGTAGGCGGCGGCGCCGACTCCGATGTCGGCACTGAGGTCGTCCTGGACGAAACCGACGTTGGTGCGGTCCATCTGATTGACGACCAGCATCAACACCAGCATCGGCATGACGCGCCGCAAGAACTTGCTCACCGCCCGGTCGACCAGCTCCGGGGCGGGCGCCGCGTCCTGGCCGGTGGGTCCCTGCTGTGCCATGGTGCTCTCCTGGCGATATGTTCATCCCTGTGAACGCTCAACGAGTGGTGCGCAGGACCATACGGTTCTGCATGTACTCGGTCAATGCCTCATGAAGCAACGATTCCGCAGTGCTGACCTGGCGTTCAGGTCTCCCGTCGAGCCCGAAAAGTCAAGAGGGCCTTCGCGGGCGGAGTTCATGAATGTGACCGTAGAGGTGTGGCGTGGCCCAAAGCGGTGGCAGAGGAGCGGCCTCCGTACCATCATCGGCCCATGCCTGATCACGCGTATCTCGCCGAGGGGGCCCGCGCGGCCATCCGGCCGCACCGGCGCGAGGACGGTGCCGAATTCGTCCGTCTCGCGCGGCAGAGCGCCGGCTTCCACAGCCCCTGGCTGACGCTGCCCACGACCGACGAGGCGTACGAGGGCTTCATCGGTCAGCTGGAGCGGGAGGACCGGCGCGGCTTCCTGGTCTGCGTACGGGAGACCGGAGCGCTCGCCGGGTTCATCAACATCAACAACATCGTGCGCGGCGCGTTCCAGTGCGGCGCGATCGGCTACGGCGCCTTCCCGCCCGCCGCCGGGCGCGGCTATATGTCCGAGGGGCTCGGGCTGGTGCTGCGGCAGGCCTTCGGGCCGCTCGGGCTGCACCGGATCGAGGTCAACATCCAGCCCGGCAACGAGGCGTCGACCGCGCTCGTGAAGCGGCACGGCTTCCGGCTGGAGGGCTTTTCACCCGACTTCCTCTACATCGAGGGCGCGTGGCGCGACCACGACCGCTGGGCCATGACCAGTGACATGCTGGGGCCGGAGTGAGGCTCACGGCTGGTGAGGTTCACCGCTGACGAACAGGAGACGCCCCCGGCCCGATCCGGCCGAGGGCGCCTCACCAGGGGGTTCTCATGCGCCGGGGTTGCGGTCCACGTACTCGAAGATCGAGCCGTCCGGGTGGCGGGCGATCAGCATGCGGCCGGTGGGGGCGGGGATCGGGCCCGCGACGATCTGCGCGCCGACCGCCGTCAGATCGGCGATCGCCTCGTCCACGTCCTTCACCGCGATCGTCGCCGCGATCTTGCGGAGGATCTCCATCTCCGACTCCGGGCCGCTCATCAGAAAGAAGCAGCCGACCGCCGCGACCGAGACGCCGCCGCGCTGGAAGCGGGATGCCTCGGCGCCGGTGAGCCGTTCGTAGACGGTGATGGCCGAGTCCAGATCGTCGACGCAGACCCGCAGTGAAGTCCCCATGATGTCCATGCGGGCGAGCCTAGTTGAACCGCATGTCAGACGCGGCACAGGACCTCGCCGTGCAGGACGGCGAACCATCCGTCGGCCCGGTCGCCCCACTCCCGCCAGGCGCTCGCTACGTCCCGTAGCTGCGCCTCGGTGGCGTGGCCGCCCTCGACCGCGCGCCGGGCGTACGAGGACGCCACCGTGCGGTCCGCCCACAGTCCGCTCCACCACGCGCGCTCCTCGGGGGTGGCGTAGCACCACGTACCGGCGGTCGAGGTGACGGCGGTGGCAGGGAAGCCCGCCTCCAGGGCCCAGGAGCGCAGCCGCCGCCCGGCGTCCGGTTCGCCGCCGTTGGCGCGGGCGACCCGGCGGTAGAGGTCCAGCCAGGCGTCCAGCCCGGGGACGTGCGGATACCAGGTCATCGCGGCGTAGTCGCTGTCGCGGGCCGCGACGATGCCGCCCGGTTCGCACACCCGCCGCATCTCGCGCAGCGCGCGCACCGGGTCACCGACGTGCTGGAGTACTTGGTGGGCGTGGACGACGTGGAAGGAGTCGTCGGGGAAGTCCAGACCGTGGACATCGGCGACCGCGAAGCGCGTGTTGGTCAGCCCGCGCTCATCGGCGGCCGCCCGCGCCTGCTCCAGGATGGACGGCTCCGCGTCGACGCCCACGACCTCGCCCTGGGGCACCAGTTCGGCCAGATCGGCGGTGATGGTGCCGGGGCCGCAGCCGATGTCCAGGATGCGCGTGGAGGGTGTGAGGTGGCCGGTCAGATAGGCCGCGGAGTTGGCGGCGGTGCGCCAGGTGTGCGAGCGCAGCACCGACTCGTGGTGTCCGTGGGTGTAGACGGCGTCGTTCGGCATGCCGGAACCCTACGCCGCCATCTCGTATCACGAGAAGAGTTGTCTCGCCATGTGGTCTAGTGATGGGTGTGAGAAAGGCGGTGGGGAACGGCAACTACCGTTCCCCACCGCCCATGTGACGTCCCTTGGCGTCCGGGTCCGTCCCTCAGGCGGGCGCCCGCTCCAGGTCCGCCATGCTCACCACACCCACCGGGCGCCCCGCCCGGACCACCGGCAGCCGCCGCACCTCGTGCTGCCGCATCAGCGCGGCCGCCTCGGCGATCTCCTCGTCTGGGCCGATGGTCACCGGGTCCGGGGCACACCGGATGGCAGCTGACCGTCAGCGGACGGATCGACGCCGTCCGCGACCGCGCGCAGCGTGATGGGTGAGGGCGCGGAGTGGGGACCCTATGCCCTGAAGCCTTACGCCGTGAGGCGTTACGCCTCCGGGCGCAGGCCGAGCGCGGAGACCACCTCCTGCACGGTGTGGAACGTCTCGTCGGCGGGCAGCTCCTGGGCCAGGGCGATCAGCTGGTCCGGCGCGTGCCGCTCGTGCAGTACGCGCAGCACGGCGCTCCGCCCCGCCGGGAACGTCGTACGGCCCAGATGGCGGGCGAACTCGAAGCGGAGCGCCTCCGCCTGGCCGGTCGCCCCCGGTGCGGGCACCGGCCCGGTCGTCACCTCCGGGTCGTCGTCGGCGGCGGGCTCCGGGTCGTGCCACTCCTCGACCCGGGTTGGATGGCCGGAACGGATCAGGCCCTGAAGCTCCTGCTTCATCTCCTCGTCCCGGTGAACGCTCAGCCGGCTGCTGCCTCGCTGCATGTCGGTCCCCTTCCTTCACGGGTCCGTGGTGCTCGTGGGATGGTCATGTCCCCGAGAATTCACTGCGTTCCGCCGCCCTCGTACGGCCAGCGCAGCAGTGCGCCCAGTCCCCCGACCGGGGCTCCGTTCGTGTCGTCCGGCCCGCTGCCGGGCGGCACCGTCAGCACCTCGGCGCCGGTGGCCACGGCCGAGCGGATCAGCGCGTCGTCGGCGCGCACCGCGACGGGGTGGGCGTCGCCCAGGTACTGCAGGTCGGTACGGCGCATCGCCACCTGGTCCGGCTCGGCGCCCGCCCATACCTCGCGGTACAGGTCGGTGCCGTCCGGCCGGATCAGCAGCGTGCCGATGCGGTGCTCGCGCGCCGCGTCGACCAGCGTCGGAACGCCTTCCGCCGCCGTCACCCGGCCGTCCACCGGCACGCGGCCCGCCCGGAACCGTTCCATCGCCTCCTCGGTGTGGTCGTGCACATGCCGGGCCCGCACCTCGTCCACGTCGCGGTCCAGCAGTCGGGCGGCGTGCGTACCGGGCGAGGCCGAACCGGCGGCCCGGCCGCCGTGAGCGGTCTCCGCGGTCCTGCCGCGCAGCTGCTCCGGCAGCCGGTCGTGGACGGCGCGCCGCTCGCGCGCGTCCCCCACCAGCAGCACCAGATCGGCCTGGGTCTCCTCCTGGTGGGCCCGCAGCTCGTCCGCGATCAGCCCCGCGTTGTGCTCCCAGGTGTTCTCCGTCCGCAGCTGGAAATGGCGCTCCGACCAGTCGGCCGTCGCGGTGCGGTGCACCGGCCACTGCTGCCCGGTCACCTGCCCCACGGCCCGGTCGCCGCGCGCGCCGCGCAGCTCGAAGTCCGCGCCGGTGCGGTCGATGTACGCCACCAGGCAGGACGGGTCGTCGCCCGCCAGCTCCATCAGCGGCCCCACGTGCGGCAGGGCCGACCAGCAGGCCCGGGGCGCGGTCTGTGGCGGCGCCGTCAGCGACGGGCCGAGCACCACCTCGCCGCGCGAGGCGAAGACGGCACGTCCCACCGGCTCGGTCGCCGGTGTCACGGTGGCCAGCTCGTCGTACATCGCACGGCAGGTGCGCTCATCGGCGCCCTGCTGCTCCAGTCGGCGGCACGCCTCGCGGGCGGAGCGCTCGTGCTCCTCGGCCGAGGACTGGTCGGGGTGCGAGGTGTCGACGTAGACGGTCGCCCAGGGGCCTGGGCGTTCGAACAGCGGATTCAAAAATCCGAGTCGCATGTACTCCCTCCCGGCGGTCCGGGTGTTTCGTCCCTCCCGCGTACCCGTCACCACGTCATCGACACGGACCGCACTGCTGGCGTCCGGAAGATTTTTTTTCACCGGTTCACGGTTTTACGCAGCCCGGTCCGGGGACTCGACGGGTGGCCGAGCGGCCCGCAGGGAGTGAGGGTGGCGCCGGGCACGGGAGATCAGGGGCTCGTGCCCGGCGCCTCTGCGTCCCTTATTAACGCCGCGTGGCGCGGGTACCCGGCGCGCATGACTGACACCTCCGCGAACCCCATGGCGGACAATCCGCTGCTGGCCAGACACGCTGAGGCGCTGGACCTGTTCACCGAGCGGGTGCACACCGTAGGGGCCGACCAGTGGGACGCCCCCACGCCCTGCGCCGAGTGGACCGTGCGGGACCTGGTGAACCACTTGGCGGTCGAGCAGATGTGGGTGCCCTCGCTGCTCCGCGAGGGCGCGAGCGCGAGTGGCGAGGGCGATGTGCTGTCCGGTGACCAGCTCGGCGAAGATCCCGTCGCCACCTGGGACGCGGCCGCGGCCGTCGCCCGTACGGCCTTCCGCGAACCGGGCGCCCTGGAGCGCACCGTCGCCCTCTCCTACGGGGCGAGCCCCGCCACCGAATACTGCTCCCAGATGACCGTCGACGCGACGGTCCACGCGTGGGATCTGGCCCGGGCCATCGGCGCCGGGGAGCGGCTCCCGAAGCCGCTGGTCGACTTCTCCGTCCGGGCGGTCGCGCCGTACGCGGCGGAGCTGGAGAAGAGCGGCCTCTTCGCGGCCCCGGTGGAACCCCCGCCGGGCGCCGACGCCCAGACGAAGCTGCTGGCCTTGCTGGGCCGCGAGACGTAGCGCCGAGGCGAGGCACCCCTCAGTGCTCGATGACGGGCACCGGACACTGGACCGGGCATGACTCATCGGTGGCGACCTTCGTCTCGTCCCCGAGGGAGACGAGGAGAAGGCGCAGCAGGTGGGCCAGCTGGTCCTGCTGTTCCGGGGTCATGCCTTCCATGAGTTCGCGTTCGTTCTCAAGGTGTCCTTCGACGACCCGGTCGACCAGTTCCATGCCTTCGGCCGTCAGGGTGATCTTCACCCTGCGCCGGTTCTGGGCGTCCTGCTCGCGAGTGAGCAGCCCCCGGTCCAGGAGCCGGGCCACGCGGTTGGTCATCGCCGCGGCTCCGATCATGCTGGCGGAGGCCAGTTCCTTGGAGCTGAGGGTGTACGGCGCACCGGCTCGCCGCAGGGTCGCGAGGACGTCGAATTCCCAGCTCTCCAGCCCTTCGGAGCGCAGGTAATCGTCGACGTGCAGGCCGGTCAGCCGCGCGGCACGGGACAGGCGCCCGATCACGCCCATCGGAGAGGCGTCGAGATCTGGCCGGACGCGCCCCCACTGCTGGAGGATCACGTCGACGGCGTCGGTCACGCCTGCCGGTTCGGCGGGCTCGCCCGCCGTGGTCTCCCTGCTCATGGTGGCCAACGTGTTGTCGGCCGCCTGCCGCTGGTCCCTCACGCGCCGACTGCCCTCCGCTCCTTGATCGACCGACCCCAACTTCGAGGTCGAATCATTCGACGCTAAATCTTCTGAAACTGAGCATACAGCTCGTGCAAACGCAAGGTGGCGTCCGCCCGGTCCGCCGTAACCCCTGATAGTTCGATGGCGAATTGTTTGACGTCGATGGCTGGAATCTGCTTACGTGTGAACCGCGGTGGGCGATGACCGGCGAGATGGCATGCCCACATCAATCAAGCTCGCACCAGACATCACCGAACGTCCCCAACTCCACGAACACTTCAGGCCCAGCCTGAGTCAAAGCCAGTTTTAGGAGTCACTTCGTCATGCCTGTGCGCATCATCGCTCTCGTCGGCAGCCTCAGAGCCGGCTCGTTCAACCGACAACTCGCCGAAGCCGCGGCCAGGGTGAGCCCTGACGGCGTGGCCATCGAGATCGTCGAAGGGCTGGCCGAACTCCCCTACTACGACGAGGACATCGATCTCGGCGGCATCACCCCGTCCCAGGCCGTCGCCGTGCGCCGGGCCGTCGCCGACGCGGACGCCCTCATGTTCTTCACCCCGGAGTACAACGGCACGACTTCGGCCGTTCTGAAGAACGCCCTCGACTGGCTCTCCCGCCCCTACGGGGCAAGCGCCCTGTCCGGCAAACCGACGGTTGTACTGAGCGCGACGTACGGCCAGTTCGGCGGCGTATGGGCCCAGGAAGAGGTCAAGAAGGCGCTCGGTGTCGCCGGTGCCCAGGTGATCCCCGGCCAGGGAGTGGCCGTGGGCGGGACTCAGGAGCGCTTCGCCGACACCCACCCCGCCGACGACCCCGAGATCGCGATGCAGTTGCGCCGGGCGGTCATCAGCGCCGCCCCACCTGTCGGCCGGCCTGCCGGCCGACTGCAGGAGGCCTGACCGCACGCCCCCGGAAACCGTGGCCTGCGGCGCGTCACGACCGTGTGTACCGGACCGCAGGCCACGGTCCCGCACGGTTTCGAACACCACTGCCCCGGAGAGGCACAGCCATCATGACAACCGACACCGGGACGAAAGCGCTCGAAGCGCCGTTCGCCCGTACCGTGGGGACGCTGGCCCCGATCGCGATCATCCTGGCCAGCCAGGCTTACGCCACGATCCCGCTCATACCCAGCTTCGCTTCCGCCTGGCACACCACCGACGAGGGGGCCGCCTGGGCCACCACATCCTTCGCCATCGCCTTCGCCTTCGGCTCGCTGCTCGCCGCGCCCCTCAGTCACCGGCTCGGCCGGAGGGGCGCTCTGGTGTGGTCGATCTCCGTGATGGCCGTGATCACGATGCTGGTGCCGTTCACCGAATCACTCCTGGCCGGCTCCCTGGTCCGAGCGGTGCAGGGCATCGCGGCAGGCGTCTTCTCTCCCGTGGTCTACGCCTACTTCGGCCAGCGGCTGCCCGCCTCCCGGCTCGCCACGGCGATCACCATCATCTCCTGTTCCCTGGGCGGTTGCCTGGTCGTCGGACAGGTCGCCGCCCAGCTGCTGGAACCGGCGTTCGGGTGGCAGTCGCTGTTCTGGGTCTCCGGTCCGCTCCTGGCCCTGTCGGCCGTGGCGGTGCACAAGGTGATGCTCCCCGACCTCCCCGGCTCCACGGCCAAGGGGGCGCCCCAGAAGGCCGGACAGCCGGCCACCGCGCCGCGCTCCGGTCTGCTGCGCGTCGTCCCCTTCCTGGTGGGCGGCGTGATCTCACTCGGCGGCATCACCTCCGCCTACACCGCGATCCAGCTCTACGGACCCTCCGGCCTGGCCGGTGATCACGAGGCCATGCTGGGACTGCGCGCCAGCGCGCTGCCCGCCCTGGTCGCCTCGGTGCTGCTGGCGCCCGTGCTCGCCCGGATCGTGGCCAAATGGCGGGCCGCCGGGGCCCTCGCGCTCTGCGGTACCGGCCTGGGCACCGCCGCGGTCCTGAACGACAGCGTGGTCGGGATGGGCGCCGCCATGTTCGTCACCATGCTCGCCTCGTCCAGCGCCACACCGGCCCTGGTGCAGTCGACCGGCCAAGCGGCGGGGCCCGCCGCGGGGACCGCGCTCGCGGTCTTCAGCTTCGTCCTCAACCTGTGCGCCGGGCTGGGCGCCCAAGTCCCGGCGCTCTTCGGGGAATTCGTGCCCACGGCCCTGTGCCTCGCCGCGACGTACCTGATCGCGGCCCTCATCGTCACCCTGCTCGGACCGACCGGCGCCCGGCCGCACAAGGACACGGTCGCGGCACGCTCCCAGCCCAGCGAGAAGGCCGAAGCCGAAGCCGTGTCCCAGCGCGCCTGAGCCACGCCACAGCATCGTCGAGGAGACCTGCGATGACCCATTCTCTCCCCACCTCCGCCAGCACCGTCCAGCGCTCGCTGTGGGAGGACGCAACCCCGGATCTGGACGCGTACTTCGCCCGGATCGGCTACTCCGGCCCGCGCGAGGCGACCTCGGCGACCCTCACCGAAATCCATCGGCGCCATGTCGACACCATCTGCTTCGAGTCGATCGACGTGGGGCTCGACATCCTCGTACCGACCGGCGTCGCGGGCATCCAGGACAAGCTCGTCCACCGTGGGCGGGGAGGCATGTGCCTGGAACACAATCTGCTGTTCGCGGCCGTCCTGGAGACCCTGGGCTTCACCGTTCACCGCCACCTGGCCCGCGTCCGCCGCGGCAACACCACGGACGTCCGCTTCCGCTCCCACACCATGCTGACCGCGGAGGCCGGGGGGCGCACCTACCTCGTGGACGTCGGCTTCGGGGACGCGGGGCCGCTCCACCCCGTCCCCTTCGAGCACGGGGGCCGGGCCACCGTCGGTGATTGGACGTGGCAGGTGGTCAGGGAGTGCGAGGAGACCTGGGTGCTCCGCTCGCTCAATGGGGACAGCTGGTTCGACGTCTACGCCTTCGGACTGGAGACCCAGGCCCCGAGCGACTTCCTGGCGTCCTTCCACTACACCGCCACCCACCCCAAGTCCGTCTTCACCGGCCACATCGTGGCCCAGCGCGGCGACGACACGTCCCGCCGCGTCCTGCGTGACCGGACGCTGCGGACGCAGCGTCCGGACGGCCTCATCGACGAACGCCAGCTCACCGCGGACCAGGCGGTGCAGGAGCTGCGCGACGGCTTCGGCATCACCCTCACCGACGAGGAAGCCGCCGCCGTACGGGCCTTCCTCGACTGAACACGACCCCGCCGGGTCAGGGACGGGCCGGGGGGCGGGTCCAGTGGCGGTGGGCGGCCAGGGCTTCGGCGAAGGCCCGGGTGAACTCCTCGCTCGCCGCGCCCGTCGTCGTATCGGTGACCACACCCCGGTCCGTGCAGACCTGCCCGTGTCCGGCGGACAGGTGCAGGCCGTCGGGGTTGAGGGCGGTGAGGATGCCGACGCCGGAGCCCAGGGCGCCGATCGGCTTGCCGTGGCGGTAGGCGTCGCGGACGAAGCGCATGGCGGCCTCGTCGGAGGCCAGGTCCGGGGTGCCGGGGGGCCCGCCGGGCAACAGGACGGCGTCGTAGAGGACGGAGGCGACCGTGGGCAGGGCGCGGTCGACCGCGTACCCGTTGCCGTCGCTGCCGCGCACCTTGCCGTCGTGGGCCGCGAGCGCTTCGACGATGGCGCCCTCGGCGGTCAGCGCCTCCTGGGCCTGGGTGAGCTGGTGGGCGTCCACGCCGTCCGTGACGAGCACCGCGACGGTGCGGGTGCGGATGGAGTGGTCGCCGCCCAGGTTGTCCAGGCTGAGGGCGGGGGAGGCGACGGGTTTGTGGTTGTCGTTGACCGGGGTGGGGTTGGCGACGCCGATGCCCTCGGCGACGGCCGTGGCCAGGCCGTAGTCGATGTGGGCCAGCTCGCCGACCGTACGCTCCCGTACCTGCACCGCGCCGACCTTGCCGAGTTCGAAGCGGAAGGCGTCGACGATGTGCTTGCGTTCCCAGTCGCTCATGCTGTTCCAGAACATGGCGGGCTGGCTGTAGAAGTCCTTGAAGCTGGGGCTGCGCTTGCGGATCTTGTCGCCGTCGACGCGTTCCGCGTAGTGGGTGTAGGCGTAGCCGTCCGCCCCGGCGAGGGCCGGGCAGCCACCGCCCAGTGAGTTGGGGGAGTAGTTGGTGCCCCGGTGGATCTCGGTCTGGTGGTAGCCGTCGCGGTGGTTGGTGCGGACCGGGGCGACGGGCTGGTTGACCGGGATGTGGGCGAAGTTGGGGCCGCCGAGCCGGATCAGCTGGGTGTCCAGGTAGGAGAAGTTGCGGGCCTGGAGCAGCGGGTCGTTGGTGAAGTCGATGCCGGGCACGACATTGGCGGTGTGGAACGCGACCTGTTCGGTCTCGGCGAAGAAGTTGTGCGGGTTGCGGTCCAGGACCATGCGGCCGATGGGCCGGACGGGCACCTGCTCCTCCGGGATGAGCTTCGTGGCGTCGAGCAGGTCGAAGTCGAAGTTGAACTCGTCCTCTTCCGGGACGAGCTGGACGCCCAGCTCCCACTCCGGGTATTCGCCCGCCTCGATGGCGTCCCACAGGTCGCGCCGGTTGAAGTCGGGGTCCCGGCCCTGGCACTCCTGGGCCTCGTCCCACACCAGGGAGTGGACGCCGAGCTTGGGCTTCCAGTGGAACTTCACGAAGGTGCCCTTGCCGCTGGTGTCCACGAAGCGGAAGGTGTGGACGCCGAAGCCCTGCATCATGCGGTAGCTGCGCGGGATCGCCCGGTCCGACATCAGCCACATGATCGTGTGCAGGGTCTCGGGCTGGAGGGAGACGAAGTCCCACAGGGTGTCGTGCGCGGAGGCACCCGTCGGGATGTCGTTGTGCGGTTCGGGTTTGACCGCGTGTACGAAGTCGGGAAACTTGATGCCGTCCTGGATGAAGAAGACCGGCATGTTGTTGCCGACCAGGTCGTAGTTCCCCTCCGAGGTGTAGAACTTGGTGGCGAAGCCGCGGACGTCGCGCACCGTGTCGGCCGAGCCGCGCGGCCCCTGCACGGTGGAGAACCGTACGAAGACGGGGGTGCGCACGGACGGGTCCTGGAGGAAGGCGGCCTTGGTGAACTCCGCGCAGGACTCGTACGGCTCGAAGTACCCGTACGCGCCCGCGCCGCGCGCGTGCACCACCCGCTCCGGGATCCGCTCATGGTCGAAGTGGGTGAGCTTCTCGCGGAAGTGGAAGTCCTCCATCAGCGTGGGGCCGCGCTCGCCCGCCGTGAGGGAGTCGTCGGTGTGATCGACCGCCACCCCCTGGTCGGTGGTCAGCGGCCCCTCGGCGGGGTCGGCGGCCAGGTGCGCTTCGCGCTGCCGCTCCTTGCGGTCCGGCTGCTGGGTCATCACGCCGCTCCCTTCCGCGCCGAGCCCGCGGCCTTCGCGAACTCCTCCACAAAGGCCTCGTCGAACGCCTTGAGGTCGTCCGGCTTACGGCTGGTGATCAGGGTGTTGGAGCCGCCCCGGCAGATCTTGACCTGCTCGTCCACCCAGACGCCGCCCGCGTTGGTGATGTCGGTGCGCACGCTGGGGAACGAGGTGAGGGTGCGGCCGCGTACGACGTCGGCCTCGACCAGCGTCCAGGGGGCGTGGCAGATGGCGGCGACCGGTTTGCCCGCGTCGAAGAAGCCCTTGACGAAGGCGATGGCCCGCTTGTCCAGGCGCAGCAGGTCGGGGTTGGCGACCCCGCCGGGCAGCACCAGGCCGTCGTACTCGTCCACGCTCGCGTCCTTCACCGTCTGGTCGACCTCGAAGGTGTCGGCCTTGTCGAGGTGGTGGAACGCCTGGACGCGGCCGGACGCGGTGGACACCAGTCGGGGCGTGCCGCCGGCGTCGCGGACCGCCTGCCACGGATCGGTGAGTTCGACCTGCTCAACGCCTTCTGGGGCGACGAGAAAGGCGACCTTCATTGTGTTCACGTCCTTCCGGTGTATCCGTACGCACGTCATCCGTCGTCCGCCCGGCGGGTAGCCAGCAGGACGGCGCCGAAACCGAGCGCGGCACGTCAGAGCACCCGGTACGGCGTCGCCGTCTCGTGGCGGAAGGACATGCCGTGCCCGGGCGCGCCGCTCACGCCGGGCCGCACCTGGCCGCCGGTGGGGTCGAGGGCGCCGGTGAAGAGGGTGGACTCGATGCGCGCGTGGTCGTGGAACCACTCGAGGTGGCGCAGGTTCGGTACGCACGCGGCCGCGTGCGCGTGGGCGTGCGGGGCGCAGTGCGCGGAGATCTCCAGCCCCATGGCCTCGGCGAGGGCGGCCGCCCGCAGCCAGACGGTGAGCCCGCCGCAGCGGGTGGCGTCGGCCTGGAGGCAGTCCACGACCGGCGCCAGCCGCGCGAAGTACGGCAGCATGTAGCCGTACTCGCCCGCCGTGACGTCGCAGACCACCAGGTCGCGGACGACCCGCAGACCGTCCAGGTCGTCGGAGGAGACCGGCTCCTCGAACCAGCCGACCCCGCTCTCGGCGAGCGCGTGGCCCATCCGCACCGCCTGCTTGCGGTTGTAGGCGCCGTTCGCGTCCACGTACAGCTCGGCGTGCGGGCCGATGGCGTCGCGGGCGTGGCGCACCCGGGCCAGGTCGCGTTCGACGGCCCGGCCCCAGGCCTCGCCGATCTTGATCTTGACGCGTTCGATGCCCTGGCCGTGCACCCAGCCGGTCAGCTGGGTGGCCAGATGGGTGTCGTGGTACGTGGTGAAGCCGCCGGAGCCGTACACCGGCACGGTCTCGTGCACCGCGCCGATCAGCCGCGGCAGCGGCAGCTCCAGCAGCCGCGCCTTGAGGTCCCACAGCGCGATGTCCACCGCGGAGATGGCGCAGGACACCAGCCCCGGCCGCCCCGCGTTGCGCACGGCGCGGCCCATGACCTCGTTCGTCCCCGCGACGTCCATGACGGGGCGGCCCAGGACGTGGGCGCGCAGCAGGTCGCAGACCACCGACCCGGCGTCGGCCGGAGCGTAGGTCCAGCCGAGGCCGGTGGTCAGCTCGCTGCGCGCCTCGACCACCACGACGGTGGTCTCGTCCCAGGCGTACGTGCCGTCCGCCTCGGGCGCGTCGGTCGGCACCGTATAGGCGGTGACGTCCAGCCGGTCGATCTTCACGGCGTACCCGGGCTCACGTGTCGTCGCCGTCGGGCTTCTTGCCCCGCTGCGACCGGTGTGGCAGGAACTCCTGCACCTTCGCCTTCAGCCCCTGCCGGACCATGCCGGTGCGGTCCGGGTCGCCCTTGACCATCGATTCGAGCGTGGCCTCCATCTGCTCCCAGGTCGCGTGCGGCGGGATCGGCGGCACGGCCGGGTCGGTCAGGAACTCGATGCACACCGGGCCGTCCGCGGCCAGCGCCTCGCGCCACGCCTGCTCGACCTGTTCGGGCTTCTCCACCCGGATGCCTCTGAGCTCGAGCGATTCGGCGAACCGCGCCGAGGACACGTCCGGGATCTCCTGCGAGGGCAGGAACTGGGGCGCGCCGCCCATCGCCCGCATCTCCCAGGTCACCTGGTTGAGGTCCTGGTTGTTCCAGACGGCGACGATCAGCCGCGGATCGTCCCACGTGTGGCGGTACTTGGCCGCGGTGATCAGCTCCGCCATGCCGTTCATCTGCATCGCGCCGTCGCCGACGAGCGCCACCACGGGCCGGTCCGGCTGGGCGAACTTGGCGCCGATCGCGTACGGCACGCCGCTGCCCATGGTGGCCAGGGTGCCGGACAGGGAGCCGCGCATCCGGCCGCGCATCCGCACATGGCGGGCGTACCAGTTGGCGACGGAGCCGGAGTCGCAGGTGAGGATGGCGTCCTCGGGGAGCAGCGGGTTCAGGCAGTGGGCCACGTACTCGGGGTTGATGGGGTCGGCGGACACCTCGGCGCGGCGCTCCATCACCTCGTCCCAGCGCCGTACGCCCGCCATGATGTCGTCCTGCCAGTCGCGGGACTCCTTGCGGCGCAGCATGGGCAGCAGCCGCAGCAGCGTCTCGCGCGCGTCCCCGACGAGGTTGACCTCGTACGGGTAGCGCATCCCGATCATGTGCGGATCGAGGTCCACCTGCACCCCGCGGACCTTGCCGAACTCCGGCAGGAACTGGGTGTACGGGAAGCTGGAGCCGATCGTCAGCAGGGTGTCGCAGTCGCGCATCAGCTCGTACGAGGGGCGGGTGCCCAGCAGGCCGATGGGCCCGGTGACATACGGCAGGTCATCGCTGAGCACATCCAGTCCGAGGAGCGCCTTGGCGATGCCCGCGCCGAGCGTGTCGGCCACCTGCCGAACCTCGCCGCGCGCCCCGGCGGCGCCCTGGCCGACCAGGATGGCGACCCGCTCGCCCGCGTTCAGCACCTCCGCGGCGCGCTCCAGCGCGCTGCTGGAGGGCACCGCGGACCAGCCGCTGCGGTCCAGGCTGGAGGGCACCATCTTGAAGTCGTGGGTGGGCGGGGTGTAGTCGAGGTCCTGGACGTCCGCCGGGATGATCACGGCGGTGGGGGCGCGCCGGGCGTAGGCGGTGCGGATGGCCCGGTCCAGGACGTTCGGCAGCTGCTCGGGGACGGTCACGGTCTCCAGGAAGTCGGAGGCGACGTCCTTGTAGAGGCTGTGCAGGTCGACTTCCTGCTGGTACGAGCCGCCCATCGCGCTGCGGTGGGTCTGGCCGACCAGCGCCACCACCGGGACATGGTCCAGCTTGGCGTCGTAGAGCCCGTTCAGCAGGTGGATGGCGCCGGGCCCCGAGGTGGCCGCGCAGACGCCGAGCCGTCCGCTGAACTTGGCGTAGCCGACCGCTTGGAACGCGGCCATCTCCTCGTGCCGGGCCTGGATGAACCGTGGTTCGTTCTCCGCCCGTCCCCAGGCGGCGAGCAGTCCGTTGATGCCGTCGCCCGGGTAGCCGTAGACATGCTCGACGCCCCACTCGCGCAGCCGGGCGAGGACGTAGTCGGCGACTGTGGTGGTCATGTCGGTCACTCACTCCTGTGGGGTGCTCGGAGGTGCTCGAAGGTGCTCGGAATTGCTGAGGGGCCGGCTCAACCGGCCAGCTGCGGCAGCACCTTGGTGCGGTAGAAGTCGAAGAAGCCGCGCTGGTCGGGGCCGATCTGGTTGACGTAGACCGTGTCGAACCCGGCCTCGGCGTACGCGGACAGCGCGCCGATGTGGGCGTCGATGTCGTCGCCGCAGGTCACCTTGCGCGCCGTCCGCTCGGGCGTGACGAGTTCGGAGGCCTGCTCGAAGTGGGCCGGGGTGGGCAGCGACGTCAGCAGCTGGCCGGGCAGCGACTCGACGGCCCACAGCCGGTGCGCGGTGCGCAGCGCCTCGTCGGCGTCCGGGCCCCAGCACACCTTCAGGCCGCCGCGTACGGGTTTGTGGTTGCCGCCGGCGCCGCTGCCGCGCCGGAACCGCTCCACCAGCTCCGCGTCGGGAGACATGGTGATGAAGCCGTCGCCGACCCGCCCGGCCAGCGCGCAGGCGGCGTCCCCGGACGCGGCGATGTCGATGGGCACCGGCTCGTCGGGGACCGTGAACAGCCGGGCGTTCTCCACCGTGTAGTGCTTGCCGTGGTGGTTGACCCGGCGCCCCTCGAACAGCTGGCGCATCACCGTCACGGCCTCTTCCAGCATCTCCAGCCGGATCGGGGCCGGGGGCCAGCGGTCGCCCAGCACATGCTCGTTGAGGGCCTCACCGCTGCCCACGCCCAGCCGGAACCGGCCCTCCAGCAGGACCGCGCTGGTGGCCGCCGCTTGGGCGACGACGGCGGGGTGGACGCGGAACGTCGGGCAGGTGACGGCCGTCTGCACGGGCAGCGAGGTGGCCTGGGCCAGCGCGCCGATCACCGACCAGACGAAGGAGGCCTGGCCCTGCGCCTCGTTCCAGGGGTGGTAGTGGTCGGAGATCCACAGCGAGGTGAACCCGGCCTGTTCCGCCATCCGCGCCTGCTCGACTAGCTCGGCGGGACCGTGTTCCTCGGCGGCCAGGAAGTAGCCGTACTCGGTCATCGGACCCTCCTTGAGCGGCGGATGCGGTGCCACGGGTAACCCGGCGCGCAGGGAAGAAAACACGGGAGAAAACCTTGTTTGGCAAGGTCTCGGACGGGCACGCGATCTTTAGTGCTTCGGACCGGAGGCACGCCACGGGAGCAGCCCGGCTGCGCGAGGCGTGTCCCGAATGGTCGCCCCATTTGTCCGATTTGCTCCCACGGTGACACACCATAGCCCAAGGGAGGCACGGGCGCATGACAGCGGTACGGACACACACCCGTCAGACCCACCCCTCGCAGGCCCGCCCCGCGCGGGCAAGCCCCTCCCAGGCGCACGCGCACACCCGGCAGGCGCGCTCCCGCAGGCCCCGGCGTCCGCACGACGACGCCCCCGACACCGCCGCCCAGTTCCGCCGCATCGCCGCCCTGCCGGAGGGCCCGGCGAAGGACGCCCTGCGCCAGGACGTCGTCCGCGCCTGGATGCCGATGGCCGAGCGGCTGGCCGGGCAGTTCCGCAACCGCGGCGAGTCCGCCGAGGATCTGCGCCAAGTCGCAATGCTGGGCCTCGTCAAGGCCGTGGGGCGCTACGAGCCGGACCGCGGGACGGCCTTCGAGAGCTTCGCCGTGCCGACGGTGGTCGGCGAGGTCAAGCGCCACTTCCGCGACCACCTGTGGGGTCTGCACGTCCCGCGCCGGGTCCAGGAGCTGCGCAACCGGGTCCGTACGGCGGTCCAGGAGCTGACCCGCACCCCGGACGGCCGTACGCCGAGCGCCGCGGAGGTCGCCGAGCACACCGGGATGAGCGAGGAGGACGTCCGGGCCGGGATGGAGGCGCTGGAGAGCTACAGCACCCTGTCCCTGGACGCCGAACTGCGCGGCGCGGACGACGGGTACGCGCTCGTCGACACCCTCGGCGCGCCGGAGCCCTCCTACGACCGCGTCGTCCTGCGCGAGGCGCTGAAGCCCCGGCTGGCCGCCCTGCCCGAACGCGAACGGCGCATCCTGTACCTGCGGTTCTTCTGCGATGAGACCCAGGGCCGCATCGCCGACGAGATGGGCATCTCCCAGATGCATGTCTCCCGGCTGATCAGCCGCACCTGCGAGCGCCTGTGCGACCAAGTCAACGCGGAAGCCGCTTAGGTCCTGCCCGCCCCTCAGGCCTCCCGGACCCGGGGGCGGCTGAGGGCCAGGGCGATGTGGCGGGAGACGCGGTCCGCCGCCCCCGCCTCCGCCATCTCGAAGGCCCTGCGCCCGCCCGTACGGAACAGCGTGAGCGCGCCGAGCACCGGGGACGTGGGGGAGACCCGCAGCGGGATGCAGAGCAGCGAGGTGACCTCCTCCCGGACGAGCACGGGCGCGCCCGTGGCGTCCCGGCCGAAGGCGTTCGCGTCGGGCGGGCTCACCCGCAGGGCCGACACCCCGTCGTCCAGGGCGTCGACCACCAGCGGGCAGTCCGCCGGGTCCTGCGCGGCCAGCGACGCCGTACGGTCCCCGGCCGCCTGCGGCGGGCCGAGGGCCGCCGTCCGGCGCGGCGCGTCGTCGCCGTCCGGGGCCAGGTCGGCGATCACCCAGTCCGCGAACCGGCCGTGCAGCAGCTCCGCCGCCCGCCCGAGCACGTCCTCCGGGCCGCCGCCCGCGAGGGTGACCCGCAGCAGCGCCGTCGCCATGTCGTCGACCAGGTCCAGCAGTTCGGCGTGGCGCGTCACCTCGTCCAGATCCGGCTGCGCGGCCAGCCCGTCGGCGGCGTCCTTCCCGAGGCTCCCGTTCCCCTCGCTTCCGCTGTCCCCTCCGGCGGCCCTCGGCACCGGGAGCGTGGCCGAGGAGGCGACCGCCGGGACGCCCCGCTCGGGCTGGAACGCGGCCAGTACCGCGGGGTGCGGCTCGCCCGGCGGGCGCAGCGCCGCCAACGTCACCCGCACCGAGCCGTCCGGCTCCGGCTGCGACAGACGCACGGTCAGACTGCGCCCGCCCTCCCCCCGTGCCACGGCCGCGACCTGCGAACGCAGCGCCGCCTGACCGTCGCGGCGGAGCGACGAGGTCAGGGGACGGCCGGTGGCGTATCCGGCGCGGGTGTTGAACAGCTGGGTCGCGGCGAAGTTCATACGCCGTACGACGGACTCCCGGTCCAGCAAAACGACGGGGATCGGCAGGCGCTGGAAGAGGGCGCGCAGCAGCTGCTGCTCATGCGGGTCGGCCCGGCCTCTCCGGGGGACCCGGCTGGCCGCGGCCAGCTCCTCGTAGCGCGGCCACAGCACGTCCACCACGTGCTGAAGCTCAAAAAGAGCGGCGTCCAGCAGGGACAGCCGCTCTTGCGAAGGCAGCGCCCTCGCCGTTCGCAATTCATCGACACGTCTGCGGAAATCCGTGAGTTCCGCACCAAAATCCTGCGCCCGGGACATGCGCATACGGTAACCGGACCGGACACGGCGCACCGGCCGGGTGTTGTTTTCCGCGCAAGGCAGCGGGAAGCCGAACGAAAAGGACCTCTGCTGAAGGAAAGGACCGGAATCGGCGATGCCGGAACGCTCGTACAGTCGTCCGCAGTGTCAGACCGACGCCCCCTCGCTCGGCCGGGGTCTCGCGGAGCTGGCGGAACAGGCCGCCTCGTGCACTCCGGCCAGCTGCGGGGCCACCGCCACGGCGCTCCTTCCCCAGGACGCGCCCGGCGACGCGGAGGACGACCGCACGACCGCCGCCACCCACCCCGACCTCTCGGCGCTGGTGTCGGTGCAGATGCTGTCGGGTGAGGGCCCGATCCTGGCCGCCCTGGACACCGGCCGCCCGGCGGGCGCCGACGATCTGCTGCACGATCTGCGCTGGCCGCGCTTCCGGGCCCGGGCGCTGGACGCGGGGGTGCGGTCCAGCGCGACGCTGCCGTTCGAATGCGACGGGCTGTCGGTGACGATCTCCGTCTACGGGCTGCGCCCCGGCCCCCTGGAGAAGGCGGCCCAGGGCACCACCGAGCTGCTCGGCGACCTCGCGACCGAGAGCCTGGCCAAGGACCGCCTCTACCAGGCCGCCCTCGTCCAGGTGGACCAGCTGGACGCGGCGCTGCGGTCGCGCCCGGTGGTGGACCAGGCGTGCGGGATCGTGATGTACGTATTGGGCTGCGACGCCGACCGCGCGTTCGACCTGCTGCGCCGGACCTCGCAGCGGACGAACCGGAAGCTGGTGGAGCTGGCCGAGACGGTCGTGCGGACCCGTGGCCGCGGCCTGGAGCGCCAGCTGATCGCCATGAACCAGGACGGCGCCTCCTGACCGTCCCATCGGCTGAGTGTCGTCCCGCGCCGCCGCCCCCGCCGATCTGCGAAGGTGGACAGCGTCGGCACACATGCGCACACACGTGCACCTGTGCACGCACGAAAGGTGTGGACGAATGCGACGGCAGTGGACCGCACCGGCCCCGGCCGACCGGGACGACGGCGGGCTGCCGGTCCTCCCGGAGCTGACCGCGTGCTTCGCGGCGGCCGCGGACCGGGTCGTGCCGGAGCCCGTCGGCGGCTCCGCCGACCTGCGCTCGGCCGCCTGCGGCTACTGGGCGCGGCGCGGGCTGTGGACCGACCCGGCGCACGTGGTGGCCGCCCCCGGCGCCGAACCGCTGCTGCTCGCGCTGCTCGCCTCGGCCCCCGGCGGTGACGTCCTGCTGCCCCGCCCCTGCGCCGCTTGGTACGAGCCCCTGGTGCGGCTGGTGGACCGGCGCGGCCACCACGCCCCGGTCCCGGCCGAGTGCGGCGGGCTGCCCGATCCGTTCGCGCTACTGGAGACCGTCCGCCGGGTCCGGGCTGAGGGCGGGGTGCCGAGCGTCCTGCTGCTGTCCGTCGCCGACGACCCGACCGGCACCGTGGCCCCGCCCGAGCTGCTGCACGAGGTCTGTGAGGCGGCGTTGGCCGAGGGGCTGCTGATCGTGAGCGACGAGACCTGGCGGGACACCGTGCACCATCCGCACGGCACGGTGCTGCTGAGCCCCGCCGAGATGGCACCTGAGGACGTGGTCGTGCTCACCGACCTCGCGGGCGCCTTCACCCCGGTCGGCTGGCCCGCCGCGGTGGCCCGGTTCCCGGCCACCGAGCGCGGGGACGAGCTGCGCGCCCGGGTGCTGTCCACGCTCACCGCCGTACGGGCCGGGCTGCCCGCGCCGGTCTCCGCGGCCGCCGCGTACGCGCTCACCGAGCCCGAGCCGGTCCGCATCCGGATGGCCGCCGCGGCCCGCGCGCACGGGGCGGTGGCGGCCGCGGCGTACCGGGCGCTGACCGCCGTCGGCGCGCTCTGCCGCCCGCCGCAGGCCGGGCGCCAGCTGTACGCGGACCTCGACGAGCTGCGCGGGGTGCTGGCCGCCCGCTCGCTCACCGATTCGGTGGAGGTGGAGCGCGAGCTGGCCCGGCGGCTCGGCCCGGCGGTGGCGGGCGGCCACCGGTTCGGCGACCCGCCGCACACCCTGCGGGTCCGGCTGTCGACGCTGCCGCTGCTGGGGGCCGCGGACGAGCAGCGGCTCGCCGCGCTGGCCGCCCCGGATCCGCTGGAACTCCCCTCCGTGGCGGAGGAGTTGACCGCCTTCGAAGCGGCCTTCCGGGACCTCGTCCGGGCCGGGGCGCCGTGACCGGCCGACCGCGAAGGGAGCGCACCCCATGACCGACCAGGCCGAACCCACCGAGGCGGGCGGGGGGAGCGGTACGTCCCGGCTGCCGCTCCCGGCCCGGGCGCGTCCGTCCCTTGACGCGGCCCCGCCGCTGCCCGCCCCGCGCCCGCTCGGCGAGGTCCGTACCTGGCCGCGGTCGTTCGTTCACCGGCTCACCTCCCCGCTGCCCGGGGTGCGCGCCCTCGCCCGGCTGGCCCGCGAGGGGCGGCTGCGGCCGCCGGTCGAGACGCTGCGCCAGATCCCGGAGCTGCCCTTCGCGCCGGGCCCGCTGCCGCCGACCGGCCCCGCGCAGACGGCGCTGACCTGGGCGGGGCATGCGAGTTGGGTGCTGCGGATCGGCGGGTTGACCGTGCTCACCGACCCGGTCTGGGCGCGCCGGATCCTGGGCACCCCGGCCCGGGTCACCCCGCCCGGGGTGCGCTGGGAGGATCTGCCGCCCGTCGACGCGGTGGTCATCAGCCACAACCACTACGACCACCTCGACGCCCCCACCCTCAAGCGGCTGCCCCGGGCCACGCCGCTGTTCGTCCCGGCCGGTCTCGCCGGGTGGTTCCGGGCGCGCCGGTTCACCCGGGTGACCGAGCTGGACTGGTGGGAGGCGGCCGAACTGCCGGGCGCGGGCGGACCGGTCCGCTTCGACTTCGTCCCCGCGCACCACTGGAGCAAGCGCACCCTGACCGACACCTGCCGCTCGCTGTGGGGCGGATGGGTCGTCACCGCGCCCGACGGGCAGCGGGTGTACTTCGCGGGCGACACCGGATACGGCCACTGGTTCCGGGAGATCGGCCACCGCTACCCGGGCATCGACCTGGCGCTGCTGCCGATCGGCGCGTACGACCCGCGCTGGATGCTGCGGGCGGTGCACACCGATCCCGATGAGGCCGTACGGGCGTATCAGGATCTCGGGGCGCGGACGCTCGTCCCCATGCACTGGTCGACGTTCCTGCTGTCCGCCGAACCGCCGCTGGAGCCCCTGCACCGGGTCCGGGCCGCCTTCGAGGCGACCGGCCGTCCCCGCGAGGAGCTGTGGGACCTGCCGGTCGGCGGCTCCCGGGTGCTGGAGTAGCGACGAGAGGGGCGTACGTAACAAGGAGGGGTATAAGTGGCGAGTGGTGAAAGTCGCTCATAACTTCCTGTTCATGCGCACACTCAAGCTTCGCTACCTCGCGGGCCTCACGGCCGCCCTCGCCATCGAACTCACCCAGCTGCCGGGCGCCCACGCCGCTCCGGCCCCCACCGTGCACACCGTGAAGCCGGGTCAGTCGATCCAGGCCGCGGTGAAGGCGGCCCGGCCCGGCGACACCATCCAGCTGCGGGCCGGTGTCTACCGGGAGAACGTCCAGATCACCAAGAGCCTGACCCTGCGCGGCGTGGGCCGGACGACCGTCCTCACCGCGCCCGACAAGGCGTCGGCCAACGCCTGCGGCAAGGCCGGCCACGGCATCTGCGTCACCGGTACGGCTCAGCGCCGCGTCAAAGATGTCCGGATCCGCTCGCTGACCGTCACCGGCTTCCCCAAGAACGGCATCTGGGGCTCCCAGACCGTCCGGATGGACGTACGCAACACCCTCGCCGAGAAGAACGGACAGCAGGGCATCGGCCAGCAGCTGTCCACCCGCGGGACCTTCCTCCGCAACATCTCCCGCAACAACAAGGAATCGGGCATCTTCCTCGCGAACACCGTCGACGTCGAGGGCGGCGCCACCGACGCCAAGGGCACCCGGGTCGCCGAGAACCGGCTGACCGGCAACCGGATCGGCGTCGTGGTGCGCAGGCTGCGGAACCTGACCGTCGAGCAGAACACCGTCTCGGGCAACTGCGGCGGCGTGTTCGTCGTGGGTGACGAGTCCAAGCCGCGCGCCGGGGACCTGACGGTGGCCCACAACGCCGTCCAGGCGAACAACGCCTACTGCGCGCCCAACGCCCGGCTGCCGTTCATCCAGGGCGCGGGCATCGTGCTCACCGGCACCGACACCACCCGGGTGACCGGCAACCAGGTGCACAACAACGTCGGCACCTCGCCCATGTCCGGCGGCATCGTGCTGTTCAAGAGCGTCGTCGGCGTCGCCAACAGCCAGAACGCCATCAGCCGCAACGTGCTGACCGGCAACAAGCCCGCCGACATGGCCGACCGGGACAAGGGCCCCGGCAACACCTTCACCGGCAACGTCTGCACGCTGTCGGTGCCCACCGGCCGGTGCTGAGATGACCACCACCGTCACCCCGGCCCCCGACAGCGCGGCCGTGCCCGAGGCGGCCATGCAGCTGCGGGAGATCGCCTTCGGCGCCGCCCGGGCCGCCGCCGTACGCGCCGCCGCCCGGCTGCGCGTCGCCGACGCGCTGGGGGAGGAGCCCACCTCCATCGGCGAACTCGCCGCCACGGTGGACGCCGAACCCGACCCGCTGTGCCGTCTGCTGCGTGCCCTGGCCTGCTGCGGGATCTTCGCCGAGACCGACGACGGCCGCTTCGTCCACACCGACATGTCCCGGCTGCTGCGCGAGGACGCCCCGCGCAGCCTGCGGTACATCTCGCTGTGGTGCACCGAGCCGTGGACCTGGGAGGCCTGGCCGCGGCTCGACCGGGCGGTGCGCTCCGGCGGCATCGTCTTCAACGACCTCTACGGCAAGGACTTCTTCACCTATCTCCACGAGGACGCGCCCGAGTCGGCCGAGGTCTTCGACCGGGCGATGACCACCTCGAGCCGCCAGTCGGCGGCCGAGGTAGCGGCCTTCATCGACCTCGACGGCATCAAGGAGGTCGCCGACATCGGCGGCGGCCAGGGCCATGTGCTGGCCAGCCTCCTGGAGAAGCGCCCCGATCTGCGCGGCACCCTGCTGGACCTGCCGCAGGTGGTGGCGGGCGCCGACCCCCGGCTGCGGGACGGCGGGGCGCTGGCCGACCGGGCCACGCTGGTGCCGGGCGACTGCCGCCGGGAGATCCCGGTCCAGGCCGATCTCTACATCATCAAGAACATCCTGGAATGGAACGACGAGAACACCCGTCGCACCCTCGCCAACGTGGTCGCGGCCGCGCGGCCGGGTGCCCGGGTCCTCGTCATCGAGAACCTCATCGACAACAGCCGCTCCTCGTTCACCACGGCCATGGACCTGTTCCTGCTGCTCAACGTGGGCGGCCGCAAGCACACCACGGACAGCCTGGTGGCGCGGATGACCGAGGCCGGGCTGAACGTCACCGAGAGCCGCCCCGTCAACTCGTACCTGCACGCCATCGAGAGCACGGTGCCCGGCTAGCCGCCGGTGCCCGGAATACGGCGAAGGTGCCCGCGTCCGCGGGCACCTTCGTTGTTCTGACGTGTGGGGGCTCAGGCCCAGCGGAACGAGGTGAGGTGGGCGTAGGCCACCACGTTCGCCGTGTAGTCCTTCGCGGTGTGGTCGTACGCACCGCCGCAGGTGATCACGCGCAGCTGGGCGTCGTTGGTGTCCCCGTACACCTGCCGGTCGGGGAAGTCCTTCTTCTTGTACGTCCGCACCTTGTCGACGACGAACGTGGCGAGGATGCCGTCGTCGCGGGCGACGGTCACCTTGCTGCCCGCCTTCAGGGTGTTGAGCAGGGAGAACACCGCGGGGCCAATTTTGGTGTCCACGTGCCCGGCCACGATGGCGTTGCCGCGCTCACCGGGGGAGGGGCCGGCCTGGTACCAGCCGACGAGATTGTTGTCGGTGTCGGGCGGCGGGATCAGCGTGCCCTGGCGGTCGAGCGACAGCGCGGTGAACGGGGCGCTCACGCCGATCGAGGGGATGTCCAGCCGGTTCGGGGCCGACCGGGGCAGCGCGGGCCCGGGCCGGGAGGCGGGCTTGGCCGCCGGCGACTGCGCGTCGGGCCGTTCCGCCGGGGGGACCTCCGCCGTCTCCGGCTGGGAGTCCGCGTCGGAGGCGGTGGCCGCGGGCGTGGCCGGTGCCACCGGGGAGGACTGGGAGGACGCGTCGACCGAGTTGTAGATCAGGAAGACACCGATGAGCGCCGCGGCCGCGGCCCATCGGAGCGTGCGGGTGTTGCTGTCAGTACCGCCCTGCTTGCCCTGTTTGCCCATGCGGGTGTCCGCCTTTCTCACAGCGCCCGTTCGTGGCGCTGCCGTGGCACCTCCGCCGAAGCGAGCGGTGGTGCCACGGCAGCACGGGGTGAATCAGAAGCGTCAGGCTCAGATCGCGGTGCCGGACGGCTTGCGGCGACGCAGGGCGTAGGCGCCGGCGCCGAGCCCACCGAGGAGCAGAACCGAACCGGCGGCCATGCCGCTGCCCGTGGTGGCCATGCCGCCACCACCGGTGTGGACGCCACCCTTCGGCTTGTCGTGGCTCTTCCAGGAACCGCCGTCCCAGTCGCCCTTCTTGCCCGACCAGTCGTGCTCGCTGGGGTCCTCGTCCTTGCCCTTGGAGGGGTCGCTGCCGGACCAGTCGTGCTCGCTGGGGTCCTCGTCCTTGCCCTTGGAGGGGTCGCTGCCCGACCAGTCGTCGTGGTGGCTGGGGTCCTCGTCCTTGCCCTTCGAGGGGTCTTCCTTCGCGGGCTCTTCCTTCCCGTGCTCTTCCTTCGGGTCCTTGTCCTTGTCCTTCCAGGAGCTGCCGCTCTGACCGTAGCCGTCCTCGGAGGACTCCTGGCTGCTCGAGTACCCGCCGTGACCGCCCGGGTCCGAGACGTCGGCAGCGAACGCGGCGGCGGGGGCGCCCAGGGTCAGGGTGGCGGCAATCGCCGCCCCGGCGAAGAGTGCGCGAGTAGATCGCATGAGTCATTCCTTCCGGCACCGGCGCGATTACTGACCATTTGCCAGACAAAGGGATCGCGTCGGCGTCTTAACCACCGTCAGCGAAGAGGAGCCCCGCTGCCACCTGACGCGGCCAGCAAATCGGACGGATGTAAGCCCTCCGAGTGGAGTTCGGACCCTTGATCACTCTTCTGCCGCGCGAACGGGCTGATGGTTATTCACCTGATTGTCCGACAGGCTTTTCGGGACGGGCGGACGCCTTTCCCTGTAACGCCGGAACCGGCTTCCGCGCGGATGCGGCAGCCGGTTCGAAAAAAGCCCGTCGGAATGAAGCGGGCCGGGCCCTCGCCCGGCCCGGTCTCTCAGCGCTCCCAGCGGTAGAACTCGTTCGCCATGGCGTCCTTCGGCTCGCGCCAGGTCGCCGGGTCGTAGGCCTGTACGTACGCCGAGAGGCGTTCGCTGATGGCGCGGAACTCCGGATGGCCGGCCATCCGCGCGACCTCGGGTCCCGGCGGCTGGTCGGCCTCGATCAGATGCAGATACACATCGCCGAACTGGAACAGACTCCGACCGCGCACACCTATCAGATGCGGCAGTTCTCCATGGCGGTCCGACTCGTCGAAGACGGCGGCTATGTCCTGCGCCGCATTCTCCTTCATCCGGGCCACGATCAGTTCGCGGTGCATTTTCCTCACGCCTCCACCCGCGCACGGGCGCGCTGCTCGATCTTGTCCCGGATCAGCTCCATCTGGATTTTGGAGTTTCGGTTGATGTGCTCGGTCATTCCGGCGTCGTCGACCGGCGCTTCCGGCTTCATCTCGAAGTCCTGGGTCCAGCGCATGCGGGTGCCCTCGGACTCCTCCTCGTACTCCCAGCGGATGTTCATGAAGGCGAACGGCCCGGTCTCCACCCGGCGCGCCCAGACGGTCCGGACGTCGCGGGCCGTCTCGCGCTCGGAGACCCAGCTCCAGACCTTGCCGTTCTCGTCGGGGTGCATGGTCAGCCGGAAGGTGGTGGTGTCGCCGTTCCGCTGGAGCACCTCCAGCGACGCGTACTCGCTGAACAGGCTCGGCCAGTTCTCCAGGTCGTTCGTCATGTCCCAGACCAGGTCCAGAGGGGCCTTGATCAGGATCTCGTTGTCGGTGTGGCCGGTCATCTCAGGCTCCCGTGGTGAGTGAGGTGTTGATGACGTCGAGGAAGTCGCCGGGGGTCTTGGCGCTCTCGGCGCCGGGCTCGATCGGGGTGCCGTAGTTGTTCTCCAGCTCGCCGACGATCGCGAGCAGACCGAGCGAGTCCAGCCCGTACTCCTCGAACGTGGAGTTGGGCCGGGTGCGCATCAGCTCCGGGTCGACGGTCAGTCCCGCGCAGCGCTTCATGAGCGAGGCCAGGTCCCCGTAGGACAGTTGACTGGACATCACATATCTCCTTCCGGACCGCGGAGCACGAGCGCCGCGTTGCAACCCATGAGCCCCCGGCTCAGCACCAGCGCGGTCCGCGGCCGGGCGGCGCGGGAACTGCCGGTGACCAGGTCGAGGTCATGGCATACGTCGGTGACGTACGGGGTGGGCGGCACGACGCGGTGTTCCATGGCGAGCAGCGCGGCCGCCACGTCCAGCACCGGAGCCGCGCAGTACGCCCGGCCGAAACCGGTCTTGGGGGCGGTCACCGGCACCCGCTTGCCATGGGCGCCCAGCGCGTCGGCGATCGCCAGCGCCTCGGCGCGGTCCGCCTCCGGAATGCCGAGGGCGTCCGCGAACACCACGTCGATCTCCTCGGGAGCGCACTCGGCCTCGGCCAGCGCGACGCGGATGGCCTGCGCCAGGCCCTCCCGGGACCGCTCCCAGTTCGAGGGGCCGGTGAAGGTCGCGCCGTGGCCGAGGACGCGGCCGCGCACCCGCGCCCCGCGCCGCAGCGCCGCACCCTCATCCTCGATGATGAGCATCCCCCCGCCCTCGCCCGGCGCGAAGCCGCAGGCGTCGGCGGTGAACGGCAGATAGGCCCGGCCCGGGTCCCGGGCCAGGCTCATCTCCTCGTACCCCAGCTGGCAGACCACCGAGTACGGGGCGAGCGGCGCCTCGGCTGCGCCCACCACGATCGCGTCCGCCCCGTGCCGGATCGACCGGCAGGCGTGCGCGAGCGCGTCCAGGCCGCCCGCCTCGTCGTTGGCCACCACCCCGCACGGGCCCTTGAACCCGCCACGGATGGAGATCTGGCCGGTGCTGGCCGCGTAGAACCATGCGATGGACTGGTACGGGCCCACATAGCGCGGCCCCTTGCCCCACAGCTGCTGCAGCTCGCGCTGGCCGAACTCGCCCCCACCCGAGCCGGACGCGGTCACCACGCCCACCGCGTACGGCGACATCTCCCGGCGCGGCAGCAGGGCGTCGTCCAGCGCCAGCTCGGCCGCGGCCATCGCGAAGTGGGTGAAGCGGTCGGTCTGGACGAGATACCGCTCCTCGATCACCGATCCCGGTTCGAAGTCGCGGACCTGGCCCGCGACCCGCAGCGGGGAGTCCTCACAGCCCTCGCGGGTGAGCCGGTCGAGGAAGGTGATCCCCTCCCGTACGCCCTTCCAGAAGGCGTCCGTGCCCACGCCGTTGGGCGCCACGATCCCCATGCCGGTGATCGCCGCGCCCCGGACGTGCTTCCTGGCCGCGGTCTTCTCTGTCGTCTTCACGGTCGCGTTCATGACGCACCCCCATGACTGAGCACCACCGCGGACTGGAAGCCGCCGAACCCGCTGCCCACCGAGAGCACATGGCGCAGCGGCAGGGAGCGGGCGGTGCGCGGTACGTAGTCCAGGTCGCACTCGGGGTCGGGATTCTCGTAGTTGGCCGTGGGTGGCACGACGCCGTGCGCGAGGGCCAGGGTGCAGGCCACGATCTCGATGGCCCCGATGGCGCCCAGCGAATGCCCCACCATGGATTTGATCGAACTCATCGGCGTCCGGTACGCGTGGTCGCCCAGCGAACGCTTGACGGCGGCCGTCTCGTGGCGGTCGTTCTGCTGGGTGCCGGAGCCGTGCGCGTTGACGTAGTCGATGTCGGAGCTGTTGATCCGGGCGTGGCCGAGGGCATGGTCGATGGCCTCGGACATCTCCAGGCCCTCCCGGGTCAGCCCGGTCATGTGGTACGCGTTGCCGTAGGTGGCGAACCCCCTGATCTCGCAGTAGATCCGGGCGCCGCGGGCGCGGGCGTGCTCCAGCTCCTCCAGGATGAGCACGGCGGCGCCCTCGCCCAGCACGAAGCCGTCGCGGCGCGCGTCGAACGGGCGCGACGCGTGCGCGGGGTCGTCGTTGTTGGCCGAGGTCGCCTTGATCGCGTCGAAACAGGCCACCGTGATGGGGGAGATGGGCGAGTCCGCCGCGCCCGCGACGCACACATCGGCACGGCCCTCCTCGATCGCCTGGAAGCCGTAACCGATCGCGTCCAGCCCGGAGGTGCAGCCCGTCGAGACGGTCTGCACCGGCCCCTGCGCCCCGATCAGCTCCGCCACCCCGGAGGCCAGCGCGCTGGGTGAGAACGCCCGGTGCAGATGCGGCCCGGCCCGCCGGTGGTCCACGTTCCACGACTCGCCCTTGTTGCTGACCGCGACGTAGTCGTGCTCCAGCCGGGTGGTGCCGCCGACGGCGGTGCCCAGCGACACCCCCGTACGCCACTGGCCCTCGCCGCCGGTCTCCAGGCCCGCGTCCCGTACGGCCTCCATGGAGGCAGCCAGCGCGAACTGCACGTACCGGTCGGAGCGTTCGATCTGCTCCGTGGTCAGCCCGGCGGCCACCGGGTCGAAGTCGCATTCGGCGGCGATCCGCGAACGGAACCCCGCCGGGTCGAAGAGGGTGATGCCGCGCGTCGCCGTGCGCCCGGCGGTGAGCATGTCCCAGAAGGCCGGAGCCCCCACGCCCCCCGGTGCGACCACGCCGAGCCCGGTGATCGCCACCCGTCGCGTCACGATGACGCCTCGGCAGGTTCGGTGGCCTCCGTGTCCACGTGCCCCAGCTCGGGACGGGGAGCCAGCGGGCCCAGATGGAAGACCATCCGGGCCTCGGTGTCACCGACGTTGCGGAAGCGGTGCCGCATGTCGCGGGGGATCAGCAGGCCCTGGTCGGGGCGCAGTTGGTGCGCGGTCCCGTCCAGGTCCACCTCCAGGTCGCCGCAGACGACGAACACGAACTCCTCGGAGTACGGGTGGTAGTGCTCACCGATGCGCTCACCCGGCCGCATGAGGGCCAGGCCCATGAAGCCGCTGGTGGCGCCCACCGTGCTCGGGGTGAGCATGGCGCGCAGATCGCCGCCGCGCCGCGTGTTGTGAGCGACGTCGGCGAGGTCGACGATGTGGGGGGACTGCGTGATCATGATCGGTGCCTCCGGACATGGGACGTGACATGGGGTCATAAAGGTTGGGAAGGCCGCAAGGAAGGGGTGGGGAACGTCAGTAGTCCGCCGCCCGGCGGTCGGTGACCGGCTCCATGTCGCAGTCCGCGAGGAAGCGCCGCAGCCCGTCCTCGTGGGACAGATCCCGGTCCTGGCCGCGTTCGACGAGGCGGGCCAGCACGGCCGCGGCACGCTTGCCGCCGACTCCCACCGCCAGCGCGGGGTCCTGGTCCAGCGGGGCCCGCATGTCCACCATCCGGACGACGAGGTCCTCGTGCTGGAAGATCGTGCTGCTCACCAGGGGCGCCGTGCCGCTGTTCATCGCCAGTTCGTCCTGGCGGGCCAGCAGCCGGGCCACGGCCGTGCCGGACCCCTCCCGGACCGGGTAGCTGAGGGCGTGCCGCCGCAGCGGCCCCGCGGGCGCGCCGCCATTGGCCCCGTTGACCGCCGTCAGGTGGTGCACCACGGGAAGCGCGGCCCGGTAGAAGAACTCCCGCGCCGCGTCCGGGTCGTCCAGGTCGCGCGGCTCCTCCAGATACGGGTTGACGGCCGCCTCCACCGCACGGACCTCGGGCTGCCGGGACACATGGCGCAGCGCCGCCACCAGGTCGCCCTTCACCTCGACGGCCCGGACCACCCGGTTGCCGGTCATGAACAGCGACGTCCGGCACAGCCGCGTGGTGTCGTCCACCCGCGTCTCCATCGGGGCGTAGTCGGCCAGGATCGCCGCCACGTCCTTCTCCGAACCGGGCTTCACGGTGAACGTCAGGCCGTGCCGGACCAGTCCGTCGCCGATCCGCGGCGCGGCCTGCAGCCGTCCCCGGGCGGCCGTCGTCCCACGGCCCCGCTTGTCGGTCTCCCGCAGGATGCCGAACCGCAGCGACCGGGTGTCCTCCACGCAGCCGTGCATGGGCTTGACCATCTCCCGGTGCGCCTCGCTGTCCACCCAGGCGAGGAATGGCGGCGCGCTCTCCCACTCACTGGTGATCAGCCACTTGGAGGGGTCCTCGATCGACTGGCACAACTGGTCGCTGAGATGCCCCGGAACCGAGGCCACCTGCTGGCACAGCTCGTCATACGCGCGCAGAAAACGCTCCTCGGCACCGCTGCGCACATCCAGCAGCAGCACCACGCGCAGCCGCGAATCCGCCAGTGAGGACTGCGAGGACCGCGTGGTCATGGTTGGTGTCGTGGTGGGCTGTGGAGTCTGGGGCAGGGTGCTCATATTCCACTCCTTCTAGGGGGATGCGTCCTTCCTTGGATGCGCCGCCCGTCAGACCGATCGTGGAGCGCTCCCACGTATGGCGCGAGATTTGTGAGCCATCTGAGGGAACGCCTGGTCAGAGCCTCGAACGGGGCTGGAAACACCGGGCATAGCAGCAAGATGAATCGTCTTGCCGACACTGCGACACGCGTGCCCGTCCTCATCGCGGGCGGCTCCCTGGTGGGCCTGTCCGCCTCACTGTTCCTGGGCCGTCTGGAGATCGGCCACCTGCTCGTCGAGAAGCATCCGCGGACCTCCCACCACCCGCGCGGGCGCGGGAACAACATCCGCACGATGGAGCTGTACCGCACCGCCGGAGTGGAGTCCGCGATCCGCGAGGCGGCGGCCGTCCTGGCCGACAACCACGGCATTATGCAGACCCCGTCGCTCGCCGGAGCCGAGCACAACTGGCTCTTCAGGGACATCGACCCGGGCGGCAAGGCCGCCCGCATCAGCCCCTCCGCCTGGTGCCTGTGCAGCCAGAACGACCTCGAACCGGTCCTAGTGAAAGCCGCCCAGGACCTCGGCGGCGACCTCCGCTTCGGCACCGAGCTGCTCTCCTTCGAGCAGGACGCCGACGGGGTCACCGCCGTCATCCTGGACCGCCGCACCGAGACCCGCTCCACCGTCCGCGCCGACTACCTCATCGCCGCCGACGGCCCCCGCAGCCCGGTGCGCGAGGCGCTCGGCATCGGCCAGAGCGGACACGGCGAGCTGTTCCACAACGTGTCCATCACCTTCCGCGCCAAGCGGCTCGCCGACGTGGTCGGCGACCGCCGCTTCATCGCCTGCTACCTCACCAACCCCGAGGCCGACGGGGCGCTCCTGCCCGTCGACAACCAGGAGCAGTGGGTCTTCCACGCCCCCTGGCACCCCGAGCGCGGCGAAACCCTGGAGGAGTTCACCGACGAGCGCTGCGCCCAGCACATCCGCACCGCGGTCGGCATGCCGGACCTGGAGGTCGAGATCACCGGAAAGGCGCCCTGGCACGCGGCCGAGCGGGTGGCCGACAGCTACGGCTTCGGCCGCGTCTTCCTCGCCGGGGACTCCGCCCACGAGATGTCCCCCACCGGAGCCTTCGGTTCCAACACCGGCATCCAGGACGCCCACAACCTGGCCTGGAAGCTGGCCGCCGTCCTCGGCGGCTGGGCCGGGCCCGGGCTGCTGGAGACGTACGGCACCGAGCGGCAGCCCGTCGCCCAGGCCACCAGCGCCCGCGCCGCCTCCCGCTCGGCCGAGCACAGCCACCCCGGCTACTCGGCGCCGCCCACCGCGGGCCCGCAGAGCAACGTCATGGCCGTCGCCATGGGCTACCGCTACGTGAACGGCGCGGTCCTGGGCGCCGACCCCTCGGGCTCCGCCGTCCCCGACCGCTTCGAGATCTCCGCCGAACCCGGCGGCCGCGCCCCCCACATGTGGGTCCACCGCTGCGGGGTCCGGCTCTCCACCCTCGACCTGTACGAGCGCACCTGCGTGCTGCTCACCGGCCCGGGCGGCGCCGCCTGGCACGAGGCGGGCCGCCGCGCCGCCGACGCCCTCGGCGTCCCCCTCGACTGCTACCGCGTCGGCACCGAACCGGACCACGAACTGGCCCCCGAGCCGGGCACCGACTGGTCCGAACTCCACGGCACGGCCCCCGACGGCGCGGTCCTCGTCCGCCCGGACGGCTTCGTGGCCTGGCGCGCGGAACGCGCGGCGTCCGACCCGTACGCCCTGCTGACGGAGGTGTTGCGGGAGGTCCTGCGCCTCGGCGCCTGAAGCCCCGGCCGGTTCCGGGGGCACGCCCACGAGGCCCCCGGGGTCCGGGGCGGCTCCGCACCACATCGGTGCCGCCCACTGCCCCCGGGCCAGGGCGATCCGCATCAAGTCCAGCTCGTCCAGTGCCCCTGGACCCGCGGCCGGGGGCGGATCTGCATCAAAACCATCCCGCCCCGGCCCCCCGGACCCGCGGCCGAGGGCGCATGTGCACCACAACCAGCCCCTCCGGCGCTTGAGGAGCGGGGGTGCGGGGCGGAGCCCCCGCAAATCAGCGCCGTACGCGGCGCCACGCGCCCGGGGCCAGGCTCACCGCCACGGTGAGGAGCACCGCCGCCACCACCCCCTGCCACGGCTCGCGGAAGAGCGAGCCGCCGAGCAGGCCGATCAGCTGGTACGTCCCGGCCCAGGCCAGCGCCGCCGGGGCCGCGCCCCGGGCGAACCTCCGCAGCGGCCAGCTGGCCAGCAGACAGGCCAGCATCACCGGGATACGGCCCGCCGGGACCAGCCGGGACAGCACCAGCACCGCCACCCCGTGCTCGGTGAGCTTCGTCCGCGCCTGGTCCAGCCGCTCCGGCGCCGCGTGGTCGTGGATGCGCTCCAGCCACCGCGAGCCGCCTCTGGACCGCACGCCGCGCCGCCCCAGCCAGTACAGCGCGAGGTCCCCGAGGAACGCGGCCAGCGCGGCCACGCAGAAGCTGAACAGCAGCGAGAACGGCGAGGACTGGTGGACCGCCACCACCGCCGCAGAGCTGACCACCGCCCCGGTCGGCACCACCGGCACCAGCGACCCCAGCACCACCAGCAGGAACAGCGACGGATAGCCCACCGCCTGCTGGGTGGACTCGGCCGGCAGACGCGCCAGTTCGCCTATCACCTGGCGGGCTCCAGCCGCACGCACTCCCCGTGCCGCAGCCGGTGCACCGAGGCGTCGGGGGCCAGCCGCCCCGCGTGCCGGACGAAGTCGTCCCCGGGCGCGTGGAACTCGTGCGGCCGCACGGCGTCCAGGCCGATCGGCCAGTACGTCCCGTAGTGCACCGGCACCGCGCTGCGCGCCCCCAGCCGGGCCAGCGCCTCGGCCGCGCGGCCCGCGTCGAGGTGGCCGTGGCCCAGGTACGGTCCCCAGCCGCCGACCGGCAGCAGCGCCACGTCGCACGGGCCGACCGCGTCCGCCATCGCGTCGAACAGCCCGGTGTCGCCCGCGAAGTACGTGGTGGCCTCGCCGCGCAGCACGTACCCGAGCGCGGGCGCCCGGTGCGGCCCGAACGGCAGGCGGCGGCCGTCGTGGGCGGCGGGCACGGCC
Source organism: Streptomyces sp. NPDC041200 (assembly GCF_055591805.1). Lineage (NCBI taxonomy): Bacteria > Bacillati > Actinomycetota > Actinomycetes > Kitasatosporales > Streptomycetaceae > Streptomyces > Streptomyces sp. NPDC041200. The sequence goes on from NZ_JBVIZF010000011.1 coordinate 34,945, forward strand.
CGGATCCGTACGTCGCCGACCGACACCTCGTCGCCCGGTCGCACCTCCGTGACCCGCAGGTCACCCGCCGCGGCCACCCGCCGCAGCCCCGGCACGGCCCGCCCGGCGCCGTACGGCACGATCAGCCGGGTGCCGGGCCACAGCCGGGCCAGCGAACCGAGGTGCAGATGGTCGGCGTGCAGGTGCGAGACGAGCGCGACGTCCGCCACCGCCGCGTCCGGCGGCGGCACGGGCCCGCGGCGGCGGCGCAGATGGGCGAGGCGGCGTACGAAGAGGGGATCGGTCAGGACCCGTACGCCGGAGTCCCGCACGGTCGCGGTGGCATGCCCCCACCAGGTGATCTCCACCGACACGCGGTGCCTCCCGTCGCGCACGTACCACACCGTCCGGTCCGATCCTCTCACTCCGGCGGCCCCTGATTGCAGTCACCCGAAGCAGGGTATGCATGACTCATGCATACCTCTGAAGAGAAAACCGGAACCGAGCCCGACGCCGAACCCGACATCGAACGCGTGGCGAACCTGCTCGGCGCCGCCGCGCTGGCCGTCACGGACGACCTGCTCACCGCCCCGGCCGCCGCCTCCCGCCTCAGCATGAGCGCGGCCGCCGCCCTGATCGTCCTGCACGCCGACCCCGGCGTGAGCGTGACCGAACTGGGCCGCCGGGTGGGGCTGACCCAGTCCGCGGCGGTGCGGATGGTCGACGGCCTGGAGCGGTCCGGCCTGGTCGAGCGGCGGCGTACGGTCGGCAACTGGACCGGCGTCCACCCCACCTCCCACGGGCGCCGCACCGCCGAACACCTGCTGACCGCCCGCACCTCCCACCTTGCCGGGGTGCTGAACGGCCTGGACCGCACCGAGGTCCGCGACCTCGGCCGACTGCTGGCCAAGCTGCTCGACGGCCTCTACCAGGGCTGCGGCGCGGCCGACCGGATGTGCCGCATGTGCGACCGGGCCGCCTGCGTCCACCAGGGCGCCGCCTGCCCGGTCGGCGCCGCGGACCGGGCGGCGGCCGCCGAGCGCGCGGCCTCGGCCGCCGAGGAGTGATCCCGCCATGGGGGAACTGCTCGCCCTCACCTCCGCGCTGTGCTTCGGCACCACCCACTTCCTCAGCGGTCTGGTCTCCCGCCGCCACCACGGCGTGACCGTCGCCGCCCGCGCCCAGACGGGCGGGACGGCGGTGAGCCTGGTCCCCGTCGTCCTCACCCACGCCGCCCCGGCCCCGCCCTCGGCCCTGGCCTGGGGCGCGCTGTCGGGGGTGGGCACGGGGGTGGGGGTGGCCTGCCTGTACTGGGCGATGAACACGGGCCCGATGAGCGTGGTCGTCCCGGTCAGCGACATCACGGCGGTCGGCATCCCGGTGGCCGCCGGTATAGCCCTCCTGGGCGACCGCCCCTCGCCCCTGGCCCTGACCGGCATGGCCCTGGCCCTCCCGGCCCTCTGGCTGATCTCCCGCGCCGACCCCGGCGTACGAGGCGACGGCGGCCGCCGCCGCACCGCGTCCCTCGCCATCGCCCTCGTCGCGGGGCTCGGGCTCGCCGTGCACTTCTTCGCGCTCGGCCGCGTTCCCGCCGACAGCGGATGGTGGCCGGTGGTGGTCAGCCGTGTGGTGTCGGTGGCCGTCATCCTGGCGCTGCTCCCGGCGGTGGGGGCGTCCGTACGGCTGCCGAGACGGGCCGCCGCCACCGCGGCCGGGGCGGGGGCGCTCGGTACGCTCGCCACCGTCCTCTATCTGCTGGCCACCCGGCAGGAGCTGCTGTCGGTCGCCGTCGTGCTCTCCGCGCTCTATCCGGCGGTGCCGGTGCTGCTGGCGCTGACGGTGCTGCGGGAGCGGATCACCCGGGCCCAGGCGGCCGGGCTGCTGGGTGCGGGGGCGGCGCTCGGGCTCATCGCCCTGGGATAACGGCCGCACTCACCCCAGGCACTCACCGCGAGCCCTCACCCCAGGATCAGCACCAGCTCGCCGATCTCCCGCCCCCGCGCCGCCGCGAACGCCCGCTCTTCCCGGGCCACCCGGAACCCGCACTTCTCCAGCACCCGCAGCGAGCCCGCGTTGTCGGCCGCGACCCGGGCGTACAGCGGGCGCAGCGGCACCTCCTCCAGGAACGCGGTCAGCGCGCGCGTGGCGATCCCCTTGCCCCAGTGCTCGCGCCCGATCCAGTAGCCGACGGACGGATCGCCGTACTGCGCGAAACCCAGCACGTTCCCGGCCACCCGCCCGTCGTACAGCACCGTCCGCTTCACCACGCTGTCGTCGCCGAGGATCCGGTCCCAGCGCTCGTCGAAGGCGCCCCGGTCGTCGGGATCCTCGGCGGTGAAGGCCGCCATCCGGCTGGCCTCCGCGTCCCGGTGGTAGTCGAAGAAGACCGCGAGGTCGTCCCGGTTCACCGCACGCAGCCGCACCCTGGGTCCGCTCATGTCCTCAAGTCTGCACCGAGGGCCGTCGCCCCAGCCCGTCACGGCTGGTTTCCAGTGCTACCGTCACGAAAATGACCAAGGACTCTCCCCGTAACAGCACCGTCTCGCGGGCGACCGACCGTCCCGGGGATGAGTCGCCCTTCGCCCTCGGCCTGCTGCTGCGCCGCGCGCACGCGCGCGTGGCCGCGGTGATGGCGGAGGCGCTGCGACCGTTCGGCATCGAGCTGCGGCACTTCGCCGTGCTGATCGTGCTGGTCAACCAAGGGCCCACCGTGCAGCGGGACTTGGCGACGGCCACGGGCGCGGACAAGGCGGGCGTCATGCGGATCGTGGACGACCTGGAGCGCAAGGGGCTGGCCGTCCGCAAGGCTGTCCCGGGGGACCGGCGGGTGCGGGCGGTGGAGATCACGCCGCAGGGCGTCGAGCTGTTCGACGCGGCCCATGTGGCGGCGGAGCCGCTGGCCGGGCGGCTGATCGCCGACCTGGAGCCCGGCGAGTCCGCCCAGCTGACGGATCTGCTGACCCGGTTCGCCCATCCCGCCGACGACGAGGCATAGGCGAGCACGCCCGTTCCCGCATCGGGCAGCAGTCTCACGCGCGATGGTATCGAGTGATACTATTTCGAGTGTGACGAAGCTTGATGGATGCCGAACGGCTGGGAGGCGGGCGATCGTGGACGTCTATGAGGCGGTGACCACCCGACGAGCGGTGCGCGGATTCACCGACCGGCCCGTCCCCAGGGAGGCGCTGGAGCGCGTGCTGTCCGCCGCCGCGTGGGCGCCGTCCGGGTCGAACCTCCAGCCGTGGCACGCCTACGTGGTGACCGGCGGGCCGCTGGCCGAGCTGAAGAAGCGCGCGGGCGAGCGGCTGGCCATGGGCGACCCCTGGGACGAGCCGGAGTACACGCAGTATCCGCCCGCACTGAAATCCCCGTACCGCGAACGCCGGTCCGCCTTCGGCGAGCAGCGCTACGGCGCGCTCGGCATTCCGCGCGAGGACATCGAGGCGCGCCAGCGGGCCGCCTCCGCGAACTGGGACTGCTTCGGCGCGCCCGCCGCCCTGTTCTGCTACATCGACCGCGACCTGGGCTCGGCCCAGTGGTCCGACGCCGGCATGTATCTCCAGACTGTCATGCTGCTGCTCCGCGCCGAAGGGCTGCACAGCTGCCCGCAAATGGCGTGGGCGAAATTCCACCGGACCGTCGCGGAGGTGCTGTCACCCCCGGATGAGCTGATGCTCTTCTGCGGCATGTCGATCGGATTCGAGGACGCCACGGTGGATGACGTCCGCACGGGCCGGGCGCCGCTCGGCGAGACGGTCACGTTCGTCGGGAATTAGCGCGGGTCGTCACGGCCAGGAGGCCGCTCCGGTCTTTACTTATGACCCATGCCGAGTGAAAAGCCACGATTCGAAGCGTGGAAGACGGCGCTGACCACGCTGCAGACAGCAACGCCGCCGTTCATTCCGGAGGGGTCCGAGGTGATGACCGTCCTCGTCGAATATCCCCCGGGTGACCCCGGCACCCCACCGCACCGGCATTCCGGGCCCGCGTTCGGATACATGCTCGAAGGGGAAATGCTCTTCGAGCTGGAAGGTGAGCCCGAGCGGGTGATCAGGGCCGGGGAGACCTTCTGGGAGCCGGGCGGCGACGTCATCCACTACCAGGACGGGAACAACCGAACAGACTCCTGGAGCCGTTTTCTCGTGACGATGCTGTGCGCGCCGGGCCAGCCCATGCTGACCCTGGTCGACGACGAGGAACTGGCCCAGCGCACGGACCGACGCGCTCCGCGCCCCGCCTGACCCAGAAACGAAGGTGACCATGAAGATCGCAGTTATCGGCGGTACCGGCCTCATCGGATCGAAGGTCGTGCGAAATCTGAACGCCGCCGGTCATGAGGCCGTGGTGTGTTCGCCCTCCACCGGGGTCGACATCGTCACCGGAAAGGGCCTGGCGCAGGCGGTGGCCGGTGCCGACGCCGTCGTCAACCTGACGAATTCCCCGACCTTCGACGACGCCTCCGCGGCCTTCTTCCAGACCTCGATGGACAACCTCCTGGCCGCCGCCCAGAAGGGCGGGGTGCGGCACCTCGTCATCCTCTCGATCGTCGGCGCGGAACAGGTACCCGACCTGGACTACTACCGCGCCAAGGTCCTCCAGGAAGACATCCTCAAGGCCGGGCCGGTCCCGTATTCGATCGTCCGCGCCACGCAGTTCATGGAGTTCATCGACGCGGTCATGTCCTGGACCGCCGAGGGCGACACCGTCCGCCTGCCCGCCACGCCGATCCAGCCGATCGCCGCGCAGGACGTCGCCGACGCCGTCACCGAAGTCGCCGTCGGCGCCCCGCTGAACGGCACCCGCGACATCGGCGGGCCCGATGTCTTCACCCTCGACGAACTCGGCCGGGTCACCCTCGACGCCCGTTCCGACGGCCGTACCGTCGTCCTCGACGACACCGCCGGCATGTTCGCCGCCATCCGCGGCGACGTCCTCACCACCAAGGGCGGCGCCCGCCTCGCCCCCACCCACTACACCGACTGGCTAACCGCCTGAGCCGCTGGGCGCCTGGCCCGTCGTCAGGCGCACCACGTTGGACGCGGGCCGTACCCCCGGCTGCGGGCGGGCCGCGGGCTCCGCCCACCGTGGCCGGGCCGTTGCCGCCCCGGCGGCGGCCGTCGCGCTCGTCGGCCAGCATGAAGTACGGTCCCGCGCTGCCGTCCGTGTCGTTGAACGTCGTCGTCCTCCCCCTACTTCGTCCAGTAGCGCACGTTGCGGAAGCGGGCCTCTGCCTTGCCCGAACCGTGGTGGTAGACGCCGTTCTTGAAGTAGCGGGTGGCCTCGCCGCGGTCGTCGGCGGTCAGGACGAGCTTGTCGTCGGCGTAGACCTGGATCGTTCCGGCGCTCGCGTCGTGGGCGACCTTGAGGTTCCACCAGGTGTTGTAGATCCCGGTCTTGATGGTCTCGTTCGTGTAGCGCTTGAGCGTGCCGCCGTTCGCGCTGGACGCCCGGAACATGATGTCGGTGGCCGGGGTCCCGGACGGGCGCTTGGTGCGCAGGATCTGCATGATGTCCGCGCCGTTGGTGCCGGACGGGATGTACACATCGGCGTCCCACATCCGCTTGCCCGAGGTGTAGTCGTTCTTCCAGCGCATCTCGGTGCGCGGATTGGTCGAACTGCCTTCTTCGAAGGGCTTGTCGGTGGCGTTCACCCACATGGTGTGGGTCTTGGTACCGGAGTTGTAGCTGTAGCGGTCGCTGAGATCCAGGTCGTACGGCTTCTGCATGCTGTACGAGTACGTCTTCTCCGTCCAGCCGTCGGTCGGATCGGCCGCCGCCTCCGCGCCGTGCGCGGTGGTGGTCCCCGTCAGCGCGGCCATGAGCGCGCCGGTGGCGACGCCCACTCTGACCCGCGTGCGTAACCCGGGCATGTGCCCACCTCCTCCAGTCCAGTGGTTCTGTTGGCGTTACGGATCATGGTCTAGACCAAGAGTCAAGGTAGGGCAGGCTCGGTGACGTGTCCATATCAATGAACGAGTTTTGTGGCTTTCGCGGGCATCGTTCACATGGGTGACCCGACCGGCTGCTCACACCAGATCGTCTTGCCCGTGCGGGTGTGCCGCGTCCCCCACCGCTGGGTGAGCTGGGCGACCAGCAGCAGACCCCGGCCGCCCTCGTCGGAGAGGCGGGCCCGGCGCATATGGGGCGCGGTGCTGCTGGCGTCGGACACCTCGCAGATCAGCGTCCGGTCGCGGATCAGCCGCAGCTGGAGGGGGCCCTCCGCGTGCCGGATGGCGTTGGTGACCAGCTCGCTCACCACCAGCTCCGTGATGTACGACGCGTCGCCCAGCCCCCAGGCGTCGAGGCGGCGCGTCGCCCACGCGCGGGCGGACGAGACGGTCACCGGGTCGGCCGCCAGGTCCCGTACGGCGTACCGGTCCGTGCCCAGGGCCTGGGTGCGGGCGACGAGCAGCGCGGCGTCGTCGGCCGGGTGGTCCGGCAGCAGATCGCCGAGCACGCGGTCGCACAGCGCGTCGAGGGTGGGCGCACGGTCGCTGAGCGTCTGGCACAACGCCGCCAGCGCGCCGTCCAGTTCGCGTTCCCGTTCGCGGAGGCCGAGCAGTCCGTCGGTGTAGAGCGCCAGCAGACTGCCCGGGGGCAGCTCCACCTCCACCGCCTCGAACGGCAGATCGCCGAGGCCGAGCGGGGGACCGGCGGGCAGGTCGAGCAGCCGCGCCTCGCCGTCCGGGGTGACCACGGCGGGCGGCGGATGCCCGGCCCGGGCCAGCGAACACGTCCGCGAGACCGGATCGTAGACCGCGTACGTGCAGGTCGCGCCCAGGATGGCGGGATCACCGGGGGTGCTTCCCGTCTCCGACTCCGCCGCGAGCCGGATCACCACATCGTCCAGATGCGTCAGCAGCTCGTCCGGTGGCAGATCGACATCCGCGAGCGTGCGGACCGCCGTGCGCAGCCGTCCCATGGTGGCCGCCGCGCTGATGCCATGGCCGACCACATCGCCCACCACCAGGGCGACCCGCGCCCCGGACAGCGGGATCACATCGAACCAGTCGCCCGCCAGCCCCGACCGGCCCCCCGCGGGCAGATAACGGGACGCGGTCTCCACCGCCGCCTGCGCGGGCGTCCCCTGCGGCAGCAGGCTCTGCTGGAGGCTGAGCGCGGCGGTGCGCTCGCGGTCGAAGCGGCGCGCGTTGTCCAGACAGAGGGCGGCCCGGACCACCAGCTCCTCGGCCAGCAGCTGATCGTCCTCCGTGAACGGATCCTTGGTCCGCCGGTAGAACATGGCGATGCCCAGGGTCATCCCGCGTGCCCGGACCGGCACCCCCATGATCGACTGGAACCCGTACTCCCGGAACTTCTCCGCCCGCGCCGGATCGCGCTCCAGCCAGTCCCGCATGTCCCGGTCCGTGACCCGGTGCCGGGCCGACCGGCCCGTGGCCATGCAGCGCACCGCGGGCGTGTACGGCGGGTAGAAGTCCACCTCGCCCGGCTGCCGCACCGCCTCGGGCGCCCCCTGGATGATCGACTGGTTCGCCGCCCGGCGCAGCGCCACCACCCCGGTGAACGGACCGGGCTCATCGCCCCTGAGCAGCGTCTCCAGCAGATCGACGGTGGTCCAGTCGGCGAGCCGTGGCACCACCGCGTCGGCGAGTTCCCGCGCGGTGCGCATCACGTCCAGGGTGCTGCCGATCCGGGTGCTCGCCTCGTTCAGCAGCATCAGCCGCTCCCGGGACCGGATCTGCGGGGTGACGTCGGCGACCGTCGTGCAGAGCCCGAGCGTCTGCCCGTCCGCGCCCCGCAGGGCGGAGGCCGTGGCCTGGAGGACGCGGTCCTGGTCCGGGTTCGAGGGCAGCCGCCCCCGCATCTCCCCGCTGAACACGGTCTCGCCCGTCTCCAGCACCTGACGCAGCCGCCGCTCCCACGCCGCCGCGTCCGGCCCCGACAACACCTGCGGCAGCCGCAGCCCCTTGCGGTCGGCCTCCGAGATCCCGGCCAACCGGGTCATGGCGGCGTTCTGCCGGATGCACCGCAGGTCCGTGTCGTACATGGTCACGGCCACCGGGGAGCGGGAGAACAACCAGTCCACGACCGCCCGCTCCACTTCCTGCCGCCGGGGCAGGGGCGCGGTGTCCTCGTCGATCGGCGCCATCAGCACCCACTGTCCCCGCGCGTCCCGGTCCATCACCCGGTGCCCCGCCGCCCGCACCCGCATCCGCTGCCCATCGGCGCGCCGCGCCGAAAGCCACCCCGCCCAGTCGTCCCGCTCCACCGCCCCGTCCCAGAACGCCGCCCCGCCCTCCACCGCGAGCAACTCCCCGGCCCGCCGCCCCACGACGTCCCCGGCGGCATGCCCCAGCGCCCGTTCGGCACCGCGGTTCCAGCCCGTGACGATGCCGAACTCATCGACCGTGATCACAGCGGTCCCGGAACCTTCGGCGTTCATGCGCCCATCTCCTCCTTACCGAGCATGCGCCTCCCGCCAGGGCCGTTCAAACGAGCGGCACGGGCCCGGTCACATCACAGCCGGAGCAGGGCGTTCGAGGTCGCGTCGTCCGCCGGGTGGAAGGCCCAGATCCGGTGCTCGCCCCGGGTGGTTCTGAAGACATCGCTGTGCGTGGACAGCTCCTCCACCAGCGGTGTCAGGCGGGCCGCCCCCGCTTCGGCGCCGACCTGTGCGCGCAGGGCCGCCACCACGCAGCGGGCGAGTTCGGGCCACTCGGTGAAGAATGCCGGTGCTCCGGGGGCGAGGAAGACCAGGCGGGCGTAGTTGTCCCCAGGACGGGGCGTTTTCGGGGTCAGCGGGCGAGGGAGACGGCGAAGGGGGTGAAGCCGTTGCGGCGCATGACGTGGGGGACGACGAGGATCATGGATTCGGTGGCGCGGGCGGTGGTGATGTCGCCGAGGTCCTCGATCCAGGCGGGCTGCCAGCCGAGGTCGCCGAGGAGGGCGGTGACGGTCTTCTTGGCCTGCTCGTCGTTCCCGGAGAGGTAGGCGGTGGGCGGGGTGGTCAGCGTTCCGGGGGCGGTCATGACCATGAACAGCATGGTGTTGAGGGTCTTGACGACGTGGGTGTCGGGCAGGGCGGCCTGGAGCTGTTCGGCGAGGCTGCTGCCGGGGTAGCACAGGTCGCCGGGCAGGCCGTCGGCGGCGTCGTGGGTGGCGTTGGAGACATCGATGAGGACCTTGTCCGCGAGTTCGGCCCGCAGGGCGGTGAGCCGGTCCAGGGTGCTGTCGCCGGGGGGGCGTTGATCACGATGTCCGCGCTGCGGGCGGTGGTGGCGTGGTCGGCGTAGCGGATCGCGGTTCCCTCCTCGGGCGGCGTGCCCGTGCCGTCGCCGTTCTCGCGGCGGCCGAGGGTGACGTGGTGTCCCGCCGCGCTGAGGGCGCGCGCGAGGTTGGTGCCGACGCGGCCGGTGCCCAGGATGCCGATGCTGGTCACGGTGTGGTGCTCCTTGGGAGTTGGGGGGTGGGGCGGTCAGATCGACGACAGGACGTCGAGCGCGGCGGCGTGGATGTGCGGGGCGGCGGCCAGGAAGTCGCGGCTGGCCGCACTCCAGGGCTTGCCGTCCAGGTCGGTGACGGTGCCTCCGGCCTCGGTGACCAGCAGGGCGCCTGCGACGAGGCCGGAGCGGACGTCGGAGAACTGCCAGAAGGCGTCCATGCGTCCAGCGGCGACACAACGACCCGGCCCACACCTGGCTGCGCGAAACGGCCACCGGCACCCTCCGGGCCCTGTTCACCCCGCCACCCGCGCCCTGACGTGGTGGGTGTAGCGCTCCTACTCGCCCGGTTCGCCGGGTGCCTAGCGTGCCGGACGGTTACCGAAAGCTTCTCGGTACCCGGACAGAACGCCAAGGAAGGAACTCGCCACCGGGACGTGGCGCGGTACGGAGGTCCTGGAGCTGCAAGGGGAACGCGACGTGAGCATGCGCGAAGCCGTGGATGTGATCGCGAACGCTGTGCGTGCGGGCGACGTGACCTCCATCGAACGGTTCATCGAGGAAGAATTCGCTCCCCGGTACCGCGCGGCCTGACCGGATGGAAGAACCGGCCGTAGGGGTTCGACGTTACGCCGTGGGCGGCTCAGGCTGCGGCCCGTCGATCAGGCTTGACGTTCCGGCGCAGGTGGCCGATGAGCGACGACGCGCTGGTGTACGCACAGATCGCGGCCACCACTGTCTGCCACACCGCTCCATGGCCGTGCAGGTTGTTCACCAGGTACATGCCGAAGAACGCGGTCCCGGCAGCGGATCGCACCTCGTCCCGCTGCCACCAGTGCTGTCGGGGCTCTTCCGCCTTGGAGAGCTGTCGCGCGTATGTCGTCACGGGCCCGAACTCCTCCTCGGGCTCACACCCGGTTTCTGTGACGTGCCGCCTCGCTTCCCGGGTGAGTTCGGCCGCGCGTGCCCGGGGAACCGCGTAGCGTCCTTCCAGCAGCTGCGGCAGCTTGCGCAGCCACGCTTCTGACGACAGCGGCCCCTGCGCGGGGGCGGTCGGCGGGTTGTAGAACAGCGCCCACGCGGGGAGCAGGATGCCCACCGCGCAGATGGCGGGGGTGGGCACGTGTGCGATCACGGTATGGGGCGCCTCCATGAGCGCGAAAGCGGCGAGGACGACGGCGACGACGGTGGCCAGCCCGCAACCGGCCGCGCGGATGCGGGACCCGGCGTGCAAGGCGAACTGCGCGCCGTACAGGACGGCTACGCCGGCGGCAATGGCGGTGCAACCGAGGAGGGCGGCGGTGGTGAGATCGGCCATGAGGCCGTTGGTGACCAGTTCATACGCCCCGGCCCCGAAGGTCATCAAGCCCAACTGGGCGGTCACGGCGACGGCGTAGTCAGCGGTCGTCCACGCGTCGGGGTCGCTTCCGGCGGGAAGCCGCTCGCTCGCCACGGTCTCGGCGAAGTCCTCCGGCGTGCCGAAGGCCTCCTCCGGGTGTTCCCCGCTCTCCGCGCAGTGGGCGGCCACTTCCGCCAACACGCTGTCGGACACGTCCTCTCCCACGGACCGCTCGGCGAGAGCGAGCCGGGTCCGTAAATCCCACGTGTCAGCGGTTTCGCTCATCACAACTCCTGCTGGGTTTGCTTCATGAGCCGGTTCATCGCAGCGGAAAACTCCTGCCACTGCGCGATCTCGTCTCGCAGTTGGGCGCGTCCGGTGTCGGTGAGCCGGTAGACCTTGCGTTCCGGTCCGCCCTCGCCCGGCTCCCAGCGCGATGCGACCAGGCCGTCGGTTTCCATCCGGCCGAGAACCGGGTACAGCGCTCCTCCGCGCACCGCCCCCAGGCCGTGCTCAGCGAGCCGTTGCACCAGCGCGTATCCGTGCCGGTCGGCTTCGGCCAGCACTGCGGCCACGCTCAACTGCAAGGTTCCGCGCAGCCATCCGGCCGAGGGATCCGTTGGTGCCATCTCCCCTCCCGGCGGATTACTCGCGATCCGTGACTAGTTTGATTTCAGAGTAGTGCACCCGGGAGTGCCGCAGGTAGGGTCGCCGCTGTTTGCCGCTGCCGATTGAAACAGGTTTTATGTCCGATTCGCTCGTGCCCTGGATCCTCTCGCTGGTCTTCACCCTGACCGGAACCGTCCTCGGTGTGGTGATGTACCGCCAAATCCGGCAGCGTGGGGCTCTGCTGCGGTCGGGCATGAGCGCGCAGGGTGTGGTGACCGACCTCGAACCGACCCATCTGAAGGGACACGGATCGGAAGGCGGAGTCACCGTCCGGAGCTACGGGACCCTCGTGTACTACCCGGTCATCTCCTGGACCACGGCCGACGACCGGCCCATGGAGACCAGGTTCAACATGGCCCGCCCCCGTGAGAAGACCTTTGCCATCGGTGCCGAGGTCGAGGTCCGCTACGACCCGGCGAATCCCTCCCGCTGGACGCTCCCGGCGGAGAGCAACAACGTGTGGTGGGTCTTCACCGCGATGGGGGCGGTCTTCGCGGCGATCGGGCTGGGCAGCTTCATCTGGGCGCTGTTCTCGCTGTCGCGCTGAGCGGTCTGGCGGAGCGTCGGGGTCATGATCAAAGCTAGGTGTCGTGGACGGAATGACGGACAGCACGGTCCTCGCCCTGATCGGCGTTCTGCTCGGGACGGCGGGGACCCTCGTAGGGCAGCACCTGGCGAACCGCGTCGAGGTGCAGCGCGACCATCGGCACCGCGCGGACGTGGCGCGGGCGGAGCGCAAGGAGGCGATATCGGGGTTCTTAAAGGCGGTCCAGCGGGTCGAGTTGGTCCTTGACCGCCGAAAGCTCGGCATGCCGACGCTCGACGACCCCGAGGACGTGAAGCTGCACGACCTGTGGCTGGCGACGAAGGCGGTCGAGCTGGTGTGTTCCACGGATGCCGCCCAGGCCGCCCACGACTACACCAAGGAGCTGCACGCGCTGATGCGCAGCGAGCGGGGGCGGTCGCCGGTCAAGCGGGAACGGCGCGAGGCGTTCGTGGAGGTGGCCCGCGAGGAGCTGGAGAGCGGCCGCGCCCGCATCAGGCGGTGAATCTCTAATGATCTCCCTGGCGATCCGCGTGGACAATGCGATCCGAGGTGGCCGACCTCCCCCCACCCGGCCGCCGAGGAGGATGCATGACGTCCGCCCAGCCCGCCGAGCCCCTGACCTACCCGTTCGCGGCCGAGAAGCTGAACCTGGCCCCGCTGTACGCACAGTTGCGCCACGAGGAGCCCCTTGCCTGGGTCCAGCTCCCGTACGGCGAACCGGGGTGGCTGGCCACGCGCTACGAGGACGCCCGGCTCGTCCTCGGCGACCCCAGGTTCAGCCGGGCGGCCGCCGTGGGCCGAGACGCGCCGCGCGTCCGGCCGTACGCGCCCGGCCCCGGCACGATCAGTACGTTCGACCCGCCGGAGCACAGCCGGTTGCGACGGCTCGTGACGAAGGCGTTCACCGTGCGCCAGATCGACCGGCTGCGGTCACGCGTCCAGCACATAGCCGACGACCTGGTCGACGCGATACGGGCAGATGGGGCCCCCGCCGACCTGGTCGAGGACTTCGCCCTGCCGCTGCCGATCACGGTCATCTGCGAGCTGCTGGGCGTGCCGTTCGAGGACCGGGCCGACTTCCGGCTGTGGTCCGAGGCGTTCCTCTCCACGACGAAGTACACGCTGGAGGAGATCAAGGGCTACCGGACCCTGCTCCGCGACTACATGGCCGGTCTCGCCGAACAGCGCCGCACCGACCCGCAGGAGGATCTGCTCAGCTCCCTCGTCGCCGCGCGCGAGAACGACGACCGGCTGTCCGAGGACGAGCTTCTCTCGCTGTCCGAGGCGATTCTCATCGCCGGTCACGAGACCACCGCCACGCAGCTCGGCAACTTCCTCTACGTCCTGCTCACCCAGCCCGACCACCTCGCCGCCCTGCGCGCGGACCTTTCCCTCGTCCCGCAGGCGGTCGAGGAGCTGCTGCGGTTCACCCCGCTCGGCTCCGGCAGCATGCAGCCGCGCTACGCGCTCGAAGACATCGAGATGGGCGGCGTGACCGTACGGGCCGGTGAGCCGGTCGTCGTCGCCATCAACTCGGCCAACCGCGACGAGGGCGTCTTCACCGACTCCGGCCAAATCGACCTGCGCCGCCGCGAGGCCACCCACCTCGGCTTCGGCCACGGCCCGCACCACTGCCTCGGCGCCCCGCTGGCCCGGATGGAGCTGCAGATCGCGTTGCGCACGCTGCTGGAACGGCTCCCGGGTTTGCGGTTCGCCGAGACCGAGCGGGACGTGGAGTGGAAGGTGGGCGTGTCCACGCGCGGCGTGCGGAGGTTGCCGGTTACCTGGGACGGGTGAGGTCGCCCAGGAAGGTCGACCAGGCGTCGGCGGGTATGTGAAGGTTCGGCCCGTCCGGGACCTTGGAGTCCCGGACGTGGACGGTGGCGGGGGTTTGGGCCACCTCGACGCACTGGCCTCCGCCGGAATCGCTGTAGCTCGACTTGTGCCAGTCGAGGGCGACCTCGACACAGTCGCCCCCGCTGGAGTCGCTGTAGCTGCTCTTGAACCACACGAGTCTGCTCATAGCTCACCCATCAACTGCTCGATGAAGCGTACGGAATCCTCCGGCCCGAGAGCCTGGGACCTGATCATGGCATAGCGGCGCACCAGCTCGTTTACCTTGTCGGGCTTGGAGAGCAGCATGCTCTCGCCGTGGCTCTCCATGTAGACCAAGGTGATTTGGTCGGGGGTCTCAAGGACGGTAAACGCGCCGCGGAGGCCCGCGTGTTCCGCACGGCTCAGCGGCATGACCTGGATGGTCACGTTGGGACGAGCCGCGCACTCCACGAGGTGCTGAAGCTGGGCGCGCATGACCTCAGGGCCGCCGATCTCTCGCCGCAGTGCCGATTCCTCGATCACGGTATGGACCAGCGCCATCGGCTTGCGGTCGAACAGGGCCTTGCGGTCCAGGCGGGCCTCGACCAGCTGCTCCAGCTCCTCGTCCTCGAACGGTGGGTAGTTGCTCCGGAGCAGCGCGCGGGCATACGGCTTCGTCTGCAGGAGACCGTCGATCACCTGTGTGCAGTACGACGAGATGCTCAGCGCTTCCTGCTCCAGCTGTACGAATCCCTGGAAGAACTCCGGGTACCGCTCAAGCCGCAGGAAGCCGATGGCCGCCCTCAGTAACCCGCTCGCGTCCAGTGCCTTCTCGGCCGCTTCGATGAACTCGTCCGTGGGCGGCTTCGCACATGTCTCCACCGCGCTCACTGCCGAGCCGGTGTAGTTCATCAGCTTGCCCAACTCGTCCTGTGTCAGCCCCGCGTGCTCGCGCAGAATCCGCAGCACAGCGGCGAAGTACTGCACGGTCGGCGGCGCGGTGTCCTTCTTCTTGGCCTGTGGCATCCCAACCACCCCTCAACGCGGCTCAACGCCAATCAACGTCCGTTCGACCAGAGTTGTCGTCCGCCGCAGTCGACGTTCTGTTACTGGTGAAGGTAGCCACCTGCACCGACAGTGGGGGAATGAACGCACAAAGTCACGACGTAAATCCTCGCCATGGCTGGAAGCAGAGGTTTACACCCGTACCCCCATCCGTCCACCGCGCACGCCACGCGGCCGAGGCCGCACTGCGCGGGTGGGGCGTAGCGCCCGGCTCCCTCCCGTTGGCGATGCTCGTGCTGTCGGAGCTGGCGACCAACGCGGTACGGCATGGCCGCGTACCCGGGAGGTACTACGAGGTGCGTATCGCATACGACGCAGAGAAGTTGGTCGGCGTCGAGGTGTCCGACCCCGGCGACGGGCTGCCGGTGGCCGGTGACGCGTCGCCGGACTCCGAGCGTGGGCGCGGGCTGGCGATCGTAGAAGGGTTCGCCGAGGCGTGGGGCGTACGACCGCGCGCCGTCGGCAAGACCGTCTGGGCCCGCGTCCGCCTCTAGGGCAGGCGGCGTCGTCAGTCGGGCTGCTTCTCCATATGCGCGAGGACACGGTTCGAGATCCGGGCGAGCGCGGCGAGGTCTTCAGGGGGGAGGGCGTCGATGAGCAGTCGGCGCACGTGCTCGACGTGCACGGGCGCGGCGTCCTCGATCGCCTTGTGGCCCGCCGCGGTGGCGACGATAAACGCTCCGCGCCCGTCGTCGGGACAATCCTCCTTGGCCACCAGTCCGCGCGTCGTCATCCGCCTGACCTGGTGAGACATGCGGCTCTTCTCCCACTCCACCAGCTTCGCCAGGTCCATGAAGCGCATCCGCCCGCCGCTGGTTTCGGTGAGTTTGGCCAGCACGAGGTAGTCGGAGGCGGACATCCCGGAGTCGGTCTGGATCCGGCGGGAAAGCCGTCCGATGAGCTTCTCCTGCATGTGGATGAAGCTGTCCCAGGCGGCCTGCTGCTCCGAGGTCAGCCAGCGAGGCGTTGCGTTCATGGAGGGAGCGTAACCGCGCGGCTCGGACGCGTTTCCGCCCACCCGGTGCGTACCCCGAAGTCGCCCCCCATGGCAGCCAGTTGACGTATCAACTACTTGCCTCTAGCTTAGTTGTCACGTCAACCAAATGACGGACGTGAAGCTCCAGAAGGGGAATCCCATGAGCACCGAGAACAAAGCCGGACTCGACGCCCTGCTGACGCCCGAGGAGAGCGTGCTCGTACTGATCGACCACCAGCCGTTCCAGTTCGCCAACCTGAACAGCCACGAACCGACGATGGTCGTGAACAACGTCGTTGGACTCGCCAAGACCGCCAAGGTGTTCGACGTGCCGACCATCCTGACGACCGTGCTGGAGGAGCGCGGCGGCTACCTCATCCAGGGACTGCGGGACGTGTTCCCGGAGCAGACGCCGATCGACAGGACCTTCATCAACACCTGGCAGGACGAGCGCGTTGTGGATGCCGTCAAGGCGACCGGGCGCAAGAAGCTGATCATCGCTGGTCTCTGGACGGAGGTCTGTGTGGCGATGCCAGCCATACAGGCGGCGGGCGAGGGCTTCGAGGTCTTCGTTGTCACCGACGCCTCGGGCAGTGGCTCGAACGAGGGGCACGACATGGCCGTGCGCCGCATGATCCAGGCGGGCGTGGTTCCGATCACCTGGCAGGCCGTGTTGGGCGAGTGGCAGCGCGACTGGGCCCGTGAGAAGACCGTGCCGGGCGCCGTCGAGGTCCAGGCGCAGCACGGCGGCGCCTCCGGTGTGGCCTTCGCCTGGGAGACGCAGCTCCTCGCCGAGCGCGCCGGAAGCGGCGCCTGACATGACGTCGTTCCGGGGATCTACGAGCGGCTGACCGGCGAGGACGAGGTGGAGCCAGCGGGCAAAAGGAAGGCCGGGGTGGTGCGCAGAAGCTGGACCTGCTGCCTGCATGGCGGGAGACCCGCGCTGCACGGGTGAGGCGTGGCCCCGGCTTCTCTCCCGATCGCGCTGCTCGTGCTCTCGGAGTTGGCGACGAACGCGGTATGGCATGGCCGCGTACGGCTGCCGAGCAGGCCACTGACGGGCGGTTCACCGCACGTCAGTGGCCAGCCGAGCTGTTCGACGAAGCCGCACCCAATGCGACCACTCCCGAGGCCGCGGAGCTACGCGAACAGATTCGCGCCGCTGGTCCCGAACTGACGACTGCTGAGCAGCCACGCCAAGGCGATCTGTGCGATCTCGCGCCGCGGCCGTTGGCAGGAAAGGTGGGGAACGCGTCATTGCTGCCATCGCTCCCCGTCGCCAGCATGGATGACATGGAAACGCGCACCGTGCTCATCGTCCTCTTCGACGGCGTACTGAGCCTGGACTTCACCGGACCGCTGGAGGTCTTCGCCGGGGCGGCCGGTGCGGTTCCCGGCGCGTACGAGATCAGGACGGGCAGCCTGGACGGCTCACCGGTGCGCACCTCCAGCGGGTTGTCGGTCACGCCGGACCTCGCGCTGGCTGACGCGCCCGCTCCGCACACCCTGATCGTGCCGGGCGGTGAGGGCACCCGCGCGATGGATCCGGGGGTCGTGGCGTGGCTGCGGGAGCACGCCCCGGCGGCGCGGCGGCTGGTGTCGGTGTGTACCGGTGCCTACGCGCTGGCCGCCGCCGGGCTGCTGGACGGACGCCGGGTGACGACCCATTGGGCGCTGTGGGAGGGGCTGGCCGAGCGGTTCCCCGCCGTGGAGGTGGACCCGGAGCCCATCTACATCCGCGACGGGCCGGTGGCCACCTCCGCCGGGGTCACCAGTGGCATCGACCTCGCGCTCGCCCTCGTGGAGGAGGACCTCGGCCGTGATGTGGCGCTCACCGTCGCCCGCTTCCTGGTCGTCTTCCTCCGCCGCCCCGGCGGGCAGCGGCAGTTCAGCGTCCAGCTCGCGGCGCAGAGCGCACAGCGCCGTCCGCTGCGCGACATCCAGCAGTACATCGCCGAACACCCCGACGCCGACCTGTCCGTGTCCGTCCTGGCCGAGCGGGCGAACCTGTCACCCCGCCACTTCGCCCGCGCCTTCCGGGACGAGATCGGCGTCACGCCCGGCCGGTACGTGGACCAGGTGCGGCTCGAAGGGGCGCGGCGGCTGCTGGAGGACACCGACGACGGAATCGAAGAGGTTTCCCGGGCCTGCGGCTACGGCACACCGGAGGCCATGCGCCGCGCTTTCGTCCGCGACCTGGGCACGGCCCCCGCCGAGTACCGGCGCCGGTTCCATCCCTGAGCCCACGTCATCACCCCGTACCACTTACCGAGAGGCACCATCGTGCAGATCGCGATCCTGCTCTACGAACACTTCACCGCCCTCGACGCCGTCGGCCCGTACGACACCCTGGCCGGACTGCCCGGCGCCGAACCGGTGTTCGTGGCCGAACGCCGCGGCCCGGTGCGCAACGACAGCGGCAGCCTCCAGCTGGTGGCCGAGGCCACGCTGGAGGAGGTGACGCGGCCGGATGTCGTGCTGGTGCCCGGCGGCCCGTTCCCCGAGGAGCAGCAGAAGAACCCGGAGGTGCTCGCCTGGCTGCGGGCGGTGGACGCCACCACGACCTGGACCACGTCGGTGTGCACCGGTTCGCTGATCCTCGGTTCGGCCGGACTGCTCACCGGCCGCCGCGCCACCACCCACTGGACCACCATGGACGGGCTCCGGGCCCTGGGGGTGGAGGCCGTGGACGAGCGTTATGTGTTCGACGGCAAGTACGTCACCGCGGCGGGTGTCTCGGCCGGGATCGACATGGGCCTGGCCCTGGCCGGACGGATCGCCGGGGACGCCACCGCGCAGACCGTACAGCTGATGCTCCAGTACGACCCCCAGCCGCCGTACGACTGCGGCTCACCGCACAAGGCCCCGGCCGAGCTGACCGCCCGGATGCGCCAGGAAGCGGGCGCGCCGGGCTAGGGGGTGTCCGTTGCCCGGCCGGGCGAACGACCTCAGGGTGGATTCGCTGGCCGGGCCGTCCGTGTGCGGAGCGAGGGGTGGCTGTTTCAGCAAGCGCAGTCGGCGGACCCGACCGGCGCCGTCAACGGGTCGGCCGCCCGCCGCTCGACGCCGTTCGCCCCTTCGACGGGGAGCCCTTCACGAATCCAGTACTCGATCCCGCCGATCATCTCCTTGACGCGGTAGCCGAGCCGGGCGAGGGCGAGTGCCGCGCGGGTCGCACCGTCGCAGCCGGGGCCCCAGCAGTACGTGATGATCGGAACCGCCGGATCCAACAGGCTCGCGGCGCGCTCCGGGATCTCGGCGGTGGGCAGGTGCACCGCACCCGGCACATGCCCCTGCGCCCACGCGGCGTCCCCCCGTGAGTCGACGATCACGAAGCCCGGACTTGCGGACTCCAACGAGTCATGGACATCGGACACATCTGCCTGGAAGGCGAGGCGTGCGGCGAAGAAGGCGGCAGCCTCCGCGGGTGCCGCTGGCGGCACCCGAAGGGCGCTGCTGATCTGGGTCTTGGTCATGCCCTCGACGCTATGCTCCCCACGCTTCCCCCGGAACCGACGATCCACGGCCCTGTCCGGCCTTTGCCGTGAACTCCGTGGTATCAATCGGCTATGGCCGCTGATTCCCTTGACGCCACCGACATACGCATCCTGGAAGCCCTGCAGCGCGACGGGCGCGCCAGCTACGCCGAGTTGGCCCGCAGCGTCTCCATGTCACCGAGTGCCGTCACCGAACGCGTCAGGCGGCTGGAGGAGAGCGGCGTCATCTCCGGCTACTCCACCGTCGTAAGCCCCGAGGCCCTGGGGCTGGACATTCTGGCCTTCGTCCGCCTCCGCTACCCCACCGGCAACTACAAGCCGTTTCACGACCTGCTCGACACCACTCCGGAGATCGTGGAGGCCCATCATGTGACGGGCGAGGACTGCTTCGTCCTCAAGGTCGTCGCACGCTCGATGCGGGATCTGGAACGCACCACGGGCCGCATCGCCGCCCTGGGCTCCGTCACGACGAGTGTCGTCTACTCCAGCCCGCTACGAAGCCGGGCGGTAACGGCGGCCGTGTCCATGGACTGTCCAGCGGGTCATGAGCAGAGCCAGAGGCGAATGGCAGCAACGGTCACGGTGCCGTAGACGAACGCGAGCGGACGTCGGCCGCGCCCGTTCTTCTCCCCGCCGGCCAGGCGCGTTTGGAACGGCCCGCCGCCGGTCGCGGTCTTCTTCGCGGTGGCCCGCCTGGTCTCCTCGCGCAGCGCCTCAGGGCGCATCACGATCCCCTTGCCGTCCGCCGAGAGCACCAGCAGCATCTCCTCTGCGCCGGAGCCGGAGCCTGCGCTGCGCGCGTGTGCGTATGCACCTCGCGGCCGCGCGCGGCGATGAACTCCTCCGCCTCGGCGTGGGAGAAGCCCTGCTGGTCGAACAGGTCGGGGACGGCCGAGCGTCGTGGTGCGGTTCAGCGCCTCCGAGGGAGTGGTTGTCACGTCGGTGGAGGTGATGCCCTGGTGTTTCTCATCAACATCGGCCAGGACGTTGCATGCCTGGATGAAGACGCCCTCCCTGCTCATGATCCACGAGTTGGAGTCGGGGAAGTTGACCTGGGCCGTGGGTTCCGGCCGAGCTCTCCCAGCGACCCTGCCGCCCGCATCGGCAGCTTGCGTGAAATAGGTGTCATGCGTATGGTTATTTCTCGACTGGGGCGGCTGGAGTCGAGGCGGTGCCATAGCAACCAAGGTTTCAGTGGCGGTGGTCAGTTATCGACGGTCGTATTCGCCGTGCAGCCACTGGCGCACTCAATGTCGTGGAGGAAGCAAGTGATCATCGATGCGAGTGAGTTGAATGCCACCTCGGCCTACAAATTGCTGATCGGGAGCATTGTGCCTCGTGCCGTGGCATGGGTGAGCACTGTTTCCCGGGAAGGTGTAGGGAACGTCGCGCCAATCTCCTTTTTCACCGTGGTGGGACGGAAGCCGCCGATGATCTCCATCAGCTTGCAGCCGCGGTCGGACGGCGTGACCCTCAAGGACACGCTGGTCAACATCCAGGGAAGCGGGGAATTCGTGGCTAATCTTGCGACACTCCCTCAGGCGCATCAGATGCACAGATCTGCCTTCGAATTTGATTCGGAAGAGGATGAGTTCGAAGCTCTCGGTCTGGAAAAGGAGCCATCCAAGGATATCGAGGCGCCGCGGATCAAGGGTTCTCCGATCTCTTTTGAATGCGTCGTGGACCGGATTATCCCGGTAGGGTCCGAGAATGAAAATGTCGTCTGGGGTAGGGTCGTAAATTTTCACATCCGGGATGATCTCTACCTGGAGCGTGGACGCGTCGACACCGCGGCCCTGCCTGTGGTCGGCCGGCTCGCCGCTGAGTACACCCTGGTCAACAACGTCTTCACGACGCCGCTCGACGACGACGTGCTGGCGGCGCACCAGGGTCGCCGCATGACCCGTCTCGACGCCCATGCAACGGACTGGTCACCCATTGACACCGCGGAGTGGTCACCCTCCGGCGCCGTCACCAGCCCCGGGGAGGGCAAGCGGCCATGAAGGCGCAGCGGGTAGCAGAGACGGACATCAGGTTCCGACGCGGCGGCGGCGACGACTGCGCGCTGGTGTTCGTCCATGGGTTCCTCGACGACCAGCACGTCTGGGACGGCGTGATCGCGGAGATGGGCACCCCAGGCGTCGAAGCCGTGCAGCTGGACCTCGCTGGATGCGGCGACCGTACGGAGGCGAGCGGCCCCTTCGACCTCGACCGGTTCGTGTCGGACGTCGGCGCGGTCGTGGATGCACTGGACAAACCGGTGGTGCTCGTCGGCCAAAGCATGGCGGGCCCCATCGTGGAACTGGTCGGCGCGGCCCGCCCCGACCGGACACGCGGACTCGTGTTGGTGACCCCGATCCCGCTGGCCGGCACGCAACTCCCCGACGATGCGATCGAGTGCTTCCGGGCCCTGGGCGGGGATTTGGAGGCACAGCGTGCCGTGCGTCGGCAGTTGTCGACGGCGCTGACCGAGGCCGATCTGGATGGCCTCGCGGTGGTCGGCGGGCGGGTGCGTCCCGAGGTCGTACGCGACCTTGCCGACTGCTGGAACACCGGTCACGCACAAGGTGCTCAGCCGTCCGCCTTTACTGGCCCCGTGCTGGTGCTACGGGGAGGCGATGACGGGTTCGTCACGGAAAATGTCGTTGCAAATGGGGTCCTGCCACGGTTCTGCGCCCCGCAGGCAACTGTGATCGCGCAAGCGGGTCATTGGGTGCACTTTGAGCAACCCGCCCTAGTCGCAGCCCATCTCGATGCCTTCCTCGAAGACGTTGACCTCCAGCAATAGTGCGCAAGGCGTACAGCCTCAGAGATGGACAAAAGATCGAGAGCAAGCTTCCGTGTCGTCCCTGAGCGGCTGTGTGTAACTAGAAGTCAACGGGTGAACCGGCCGGAAACCGGGACGCCCCTCAGGTGGATTCGTCCGCAGCAAGGAAGTAACCAAAGCAGCTATACCTCTTACGGATCCTCTAGGGGCCGCCACCCGGCCTGCCGGGGCGCCCGCATCAAGACAGGAGTGATCCTCGTGAGCGAGACAGCCAAGACCAACATCACCGAAGAGGTGGAGGCTCAGCCGTGGACCAAGGCGTTCGCCGCCAAGGACGCCAAGGCGTTCGCCGACGCCTTCGCCGAGGACATCGTCCTTGAGGCGTCCGCTCTGCGCAGCCCCGTCGAGGGGCGGGACAACGTCAAGCACGTGATGGGCGCCGCAAGCGGCATCTACGAGGATCTCGTCTTCACGTACGAGATCACTGATGGCTCCCGCAGCTGCATCGAGTGGGAGGCGAAGGCGTTCGGTGGCAAGGAGCTGCGCGGCTCCACCATCCTGACCGTCGACGATGAGGGCAAGATCGTCCGGGTCGTCATTCAGCACCGCCCCCTGGACAACCTGCTCGCCTTCTCCAACGAGCTCGGCGATCGTGTCATTGACCTCGTCGGGCGCGACCACTTCTACCGCGCCTGAGGGCCGGTGTCCGAACAGTCGGCGCATCTTGCCCCGCTTGTCGCATGACAGGTGCCCGGCAGCCACACGGCACTGCGTCATCGAGCAGTGGCAACACCTCATCCCTTGGAGGAACCAGTCATGACCCGACCCGCACCGTCACCCGTGGAGTTCCTCGCCCCGGACGGGGTGACGTTGCGCGGTGTGCTGTATCTGCCCGGCGAAGCGGCAGGGCCGTACCCCGCGATCACCATGGCCCATGGGTACGGAGGCGTGAAGGAACAGGGCATCCTCCCCTTCGCGGAAGCCTTCGCCGACGCCGGCTTCGCCGTACTGGTCCACGACCACCGCGGCTTCGGCGCCAGCGACGGCACCCCGCGCCAGGACATCGACCCCTGGCAGCAGATCGACGACTGGCGCCGCGCCCTCACCTACCTGGAATCCCGGCCCGAGGTCGATCCCGACCGGATCGGGCTGTGGGGGACCAGCTACGCCGGTGGCCACGCCCTCGTCCTGGGCGCCACCGAGCGCCGGCTGCGGGCGGTGGTCGCCCAGGTGCCCACCGTCAGCGGGTACGAGCAGGCCAAGCGCCGTGTCGTGCCCGAGAACGTCCCGGCGCTGGAGGCGATGCTGGACGAGGACGAACGTGCTCAGCTGCGCGGCGAGCCGCCCCGTACCCAGGCCCTCGTCAGCGCCGACCCCTCCGTCCCGGCCTCCTACCGCGCCCCGGACGCCGTCGACTTCTACCTCCAGGACCTCCCCGAGGGCACCGACTGGGACAACCGCGTCACGGTCCGCTCCACCCGCAAGGCCCGGATGTACGAGCCCGGCGTCTTCATCGGCCGCGTCTCCCCGACGCCGCTGCTGATGGTCGTCGCCGAGCGCGACACCATCACCCTCACCGACACCGAGCTGGCCGCCTTCGAACGGGCCCTGGAGCCCAAGCGACTGCAGTTGATACCCGGCGGCCACTTCGACCCGTACGGCAAGGAGTTCGCCCGCGCCCGCGATGCAGCCACCGACTTCTTCCGTACCCATCTCACACGTACAGGAGAGTGAACCCCCGTGTCCGCCGCACCTGACAACACCGTCATTTCCGCCGCCCCCGCCACCGGGCAGAGCCCATCGCCCCGCCATGTCACCCACCGTCTCAACGGTGCGCTGGCCACCGTCACCCTGACCAACCCGCCGCAGAACCGGCTCACGATCCAGTTCGGCGAGGAACTGGCCGAAGCCGCGGACGCCATTACCCGCAGCGACGCCCGCGCCGTGCTCCTCACCGCGGAGGGCGACGACTTCAGCTGGGGCGGCGACTTCGTACCGTGGGCCGACATGTCCCCGCGTGAGCTGCGTGCCACCTTCGAACGCTACTGGAGCGCATACGAGCAGTTCGAGAAGCTTCCGATCCCCGTGGTCGCCGCCGTACAGGGCCTGTGCCTCGGCGGCGGTTTCGAACTCGCCCTGCGCGCCGACGTCATCTACGCGGCCGAGACCGCGCGCTTCGGCCACCCCGAGCAGTCACTCGGCATCCTCACCCTCATGGGCGGCATCCAGCGCGTCGCCGAGCGGGCCGGACGGGCGCGCGCCATGGAGTGGGCCATGACCTCCGAGAAGGTCCCGGCCCAGACGATGCGCGAGGCCGGTGTCATCAACCGCGTCGTACCGGACGAGCGGCTGCGCACCGAGGCGGAAGCGTTCGCCCGCCGCCTGGCCTCGGGCCCCACCCTCGCGCACGCCGCCCACAAGGCCCTGTTGCGCGCCTGGGCCACCGGCGGTGTGGCCGCCGCCGACCGCGAGCTGTTCGACCTGGCCATTCCTCTCTTCGCAAGCGAGGACGTGCAGGAAGGACTCACCAGCGCAACCGCGGCCCTGCGGGCCGGCCGCCCCCGCCCCACCCTGGACTTCCAGGGCCGCTGAGCTGCGGGAAGGGGCGGCTGTGGAAGAGTAGGAAACGCACCCGCACGCGTGCGTACTCAACGAGACACTTCGCGTACTCGACGAGACGCTTCGGACCCGAAC
Organism: Streptomyces sp. NPDC041200; assembly: GCF_055591805.1. Classification (NCBI taxonomy): domain Bacteria; kingdom Bacillati; phylum Actinomycetota; class Actinomycetes; order Kitasatosporales; family Streptomycetaceae; genus Streptomyces; species Streptomyces sp. NPDC041200. The sequence goes on from NZ_JBVIZF010000011.1 coordinate 59,694, forward strand.
CAGGAGGTGGATTCGCCATGACGGCGCCCTGGCCCGCGACGAGCCGGTACGGCCTGACCCCCGCCCCTGGTGGCCTCGCCCTCGTGCAGGATCTCCTCAACACCGCCCCGGCTGGCACCCCGCCCGAGCCCGACCTGCTCGCCGACGACGCCTCCTCGCGTGTCTGGGCCCGCGCGGCCGCGGCCGCCTGGGCCCAGGCCACCGGGCAGCCCGTCCCGCAGATGGTCCCCGACCCCGATGGCCTGGCCGAGCTGCGCGCCTTCCGCGACGAACTGCACCGCCTCACCGCCATGCCACCGCCGGAGGCCGGCGATCCGGCAGCCGTTCCCGTGCTGCACACCGCCACCGCCGCACTGCAGCTCGACGAGAACGGACAGGTGCATCTCGAACCACGCGGCACCGGATGGCGGCGCATCGCCTCCCTGGTACTGGTCGCCGCGTTCGAAGGACAGCGGGCCGACACCCGCCGCCGCCTCAAGGTATGCCGCAACCCGCGCTGCGCGGTGACCTTCTACGACCGCTCACGCAACAACAGCGGCGTCTGGCACGACGTGAAAATCTGCGGCAACGCCGCCAACCTGCGCGCCTACCGCGCTCGCCAGAAGCAGCAAAGCCCGAAGGCCGCGGCTCGGTCTGAGGGACGGTGATCAGCAGGAGTTTCGCGTTCCGGAAGACCGGTAAGCCCTTGGACGGTGCGGAGTTTGGGCCCGGCGCAATTGCGTCGGCGGCATCGCCGGGAGGGACGCGTGGAGCAGGAACTGCTGGCGCCGCTGAAGCAGCACGAGGAGGCGGCCCGGCAGCGAGTGGAAGAGCTGCGGGCCGGGCTGGCCGCGCTGAACGAGTGGATCGCTGCCGCCGAGGGGGAGCTGTCCGATCTGGTGGTCACTCGGGCGACGCTGGCCCGTGTGTGCGCCGAACACGACGTGGCTGAACCGGAGTTCGATCCGGCGGCCGTGCGGGATGCGGATCCGTACGATCTGCCCAGGTGTCTGCCGCCGGTTGTGCGCGTCGCGACCGGTGAGGTGCCCGCGGAGGGCGACTGGCCGGCGCCGTCCGCTACCGCGACGGCTTCGCACTCGCGGCGTGATCACCGTCCCTCAAACCGAGCCGCGCCCAAGGCGGTTCGTGGGCGACATCGGCCGGCGATCACCCATAGAGCGAGCGTGTTCCCGGGCTGCTGGCCTTGCGGCGCTGGCCCATGGCGATCTCGTCGCCCACTACCGACCAGACGGTCTCGTCGTCCTGGAAGGGGAGTGGATCGATGCTGTTCGTCTCCTCACGGATGCGATCGACCTCGCCGTCCAGGCGCTCGAAGTCGGCTTCCTCCTCGTCCTCGTCGCCGCTAAAGGTGAACTCCTCGAGCAGGCGCTGGAGCCGGAGGGTGACCTGGACGAGGGAAGAGACGTCCGCGTGGAGTTCGACCACGGTCTCCTCGTCGGGGTCGAAGGCGTGCACCTTGCCGGATACGGGGGCGAGGGCGAGGTGCGCGTTGAGCAGCCAGCCGATGACGGGCCAGTCACCCGCGCCCTCCGCGGCGTCCTCGAAGTCCTCGATGGAGACGACGTCCTGGACGAGGGGCAGCAGGCCGTCGTCTTCGTCGGGCTGACGCAGCAGGAGCGTCCCGGTGGGGGCGCCGACGGTCTGCAGGAGGCGGGCACCCTCGGTGTCCGCGGCGGCGGGCGGGAAGGCGGTGGCGGGCACGGTCGCGACCCGGTCCTCGCCGAAGATGTCGACGAGCTCGCTGCGGGTGACGTCGAAAAGCACTTACGGAACTCCTATGTGTGAGGGCGGCAGCGGTGATGGTGGAGCGTGGCGTCGCCGACTGCCGGGCGCCGATGGAGGCCGGCCCGATGACCCCGAGGAACTCGATCGCGGCCACCGCTGGACAGCGGGAGCCGCGCCACGGCCAGGTAGAACACCGTGTTCATCGTGGCCAGGACCAGAACGGGTGCAACGCCCGGGTTCTGGCCGAAACATGGGTCAATCGGCGGGGTGCTCGGTGACCGGCAGGGTGTAGCGCAACCTCTGCCTTTCCTCGGCCCGCGCGCCCAGGCGTTCGTAGAAGCGCACGGCGCCCTCGTTCCAGACGGGGGTGTTCCACTGGATCTGGGTGAGGCCCAGGTCCCGGGCGTGGGCGGTGACCGCGTCCATGAGCAGGGCGCCGAGCCCCAGGCCACGGTTGCCCGAGCGCAGGAAGAGGCAGTCCATGTGGAGGTATGCGCGGCCGCCCCAAGTGGAGACCTCCGGAGCGCAGGTGGCGTACCCCACGACCTCGCCGTCGGCACGCTCCGCGACCACGCAGTGCAGGCGCGGGGTGGCGGTGCCGAACAGGAGGGCGCCGAGCCGTTCGGCGAGGCCGGGCGTGGGCGGCGTGGCGCGCTCGTACGCGGCGTGCTCGGCGGCGAGTTGGGCGACCCGGGGCAGGTCGGCGGGGCGGGCCCGCCGGACGTGCGCGGTGGCGGTCATCGGACGCCGCCTTCGAGGATGTCGGCCTGCCACGCGGCGAGCCGGTCCGCGAGGGCGCCGTCGCCGTCGAGGAGGTGGCGCGAGAACGCCTCGCGCTCATGGGCGAGGACCGCCGCTTCCCACACGCACGGGGCGAGTCCGACGCGCCCGGGGCGCAGCGCGTCGGGAATCCCGGCGGGGCCGGAGAAGACGGCGAGGTCGGACATGTAGCCCTCGATCCAGGTGTGGATCAGGACGTAGTCGCCGTCGCCGCCCGCGTGCACGATGAGCACGGCGAGGCCCAGCGAGCCGCGCAGGGCGCCGAGTTCGAGATGGGTGCCCGCGAGGCGGAGGGCGGCGGCCACGTCCTGCTCGGTCACGGCCCGCCCGGGCGCCTGCACGGAGTACACCTTCACCAGATGCCCGCCCGCCTCGCGGGCGCCCCAGGCCCGCGCGATCCGGTCGTGGTGCTCGCGGGACAGGGCCAGCAGGGCGTCCGCGTCCACGGCGGACGGCAGTATCTCGTGGTCGGCCATGCGCCTATTATCCGTGGTGTTCCGCGAGGACAAGGAGCGGGCGCGGGTCTGGCTTCACCCTGCCGTAAGGCCGACTCAGTGGCCGGAGGGCGGCATGAAGCAGCCGGTCTCCATGTAGGGACCGTTGGCGCTGACCGCGAAGTTCGTCTTCTGCAAGTACGCCGTCACGCACGCGTCGTCGTGGACGCGAAGTCCGACCTTGGAGCCCTCGGGCGTGACGTAGTGGTCGCGCTCGTAGCGCGAATCCAGTCCCCGCACGGTGAGCGTTCCGCCCAGCCGCTCTCCCTTCGGGCCGGTCCGCTCCTCCTCGTAGCCGAGCCCCAGCAGCGCCGCGCGCACGCTCTTGGGGTCCCACTTCTTCTGGTGCCACAGCCGCTTGAGCACGGGCTCGATGCGGGCGGCTTCCTTCCGGGCGTCCTCGGCGCTGGCGGGGGACATCTCGCCGGGGCGGCGGTAGGCGTTGTTTTCGCCGTTGTGCGGGGCGCCGTCGATGACTCCCGGTTCCACGTAGGGGGAGGCGCCGGAAGGGCCGCGGCTGGGACTGGGGCTGGAACTCGGGGGAGCGCTCGCGGGAGTGCTCGCGGCATCGGCCGCCGTGACGCGCTGCTCACCGCAGGCGGTCAGGGGCAGGGCGAGGCCCAGGAGGAGAGCGGCGAGGCGTCTGCGCCGCCGCGGCGATAAGGTCGGCATGCGCATGACTCTACGGGGCGGGCGTGCGGTTCGCCGTGGCGATCGCGGCCGCCAGGTGCTTCTGGATCGGTTCGGGCAGCTCGCCTCCCTGAAGCGTGACCAGGTCCCGCGCTAAGCGGTGCAGCTTGATGTTGGTGTTCTGGGAGGTCATGACCAACACGTTCCAGGCCGCTTCGGGGCTCAGGCCGTAGTTGGCCATCAGCATGCCGCGGGCCAGGTCGATCGTCGGCCGGGTCCGCATGGCCCGGCGCAGTTGGAGCACCTCGGTGCAGAGATCCTGCTCAGTTTCCGCGGCGGTGGGCGCCGTGCCCTGGTCGTCGGGGCCTGGGTGAGCGAACAGAGCCCGAGTGCCGGTCATGTCCAGCAGCCGCTCGACGGCCGGGCTGCTGCCGCGGATGGCGACCGTCTTGCCCTGGTCAAGGGCCCGCCGTCGCAGGTCGAGCAGCATGTTGAGGCCGGAGCAGTCGCAGAATGTCAGCGCGGTCAGGTCCAGATCGATGCCGCTGCCCGACCTGCGCAGCGCTTCGCGCAGGTCACCCCGGAGCATCTGGCCGCCGAGGTCGAGTTCCCCCCGCAGACTCACGCGCATCCGGTCGCCGTCCGGCGCGACGTCGCTGGCTGCCGGACGGGACATGAGCCCCGTCGGCTTGCCGTCACTCTCCGCGTGCCTGACGTCCTTCTCGACGACGGGCCGTGCAGGATCCGGCATGGCCGTGGCCTCCCCTTGTCTGATCGCCAGCCTCGGCCTTCAGATTCACCTACCTGTCCCACATACGTCAACCGATACATGAAATGAGTTACGTGCTTTTGGATACGTGTATGGCCAGTGGCTAAAGTCGGACCATGGATGAAGTGCCCGAGCCACACACCGGATGGACGTTCCTGACCAACCATGCACGGGTGCTGGCAACCATCGCGGACAACCACAACGCCCGCATCCGCGATATCGCCGTGCACTGCAGACTCACCGAACGCGCCGTGCAGAAGATCATTTCTGATCTGGAGCGGGACGGATACCTCTCCCACACCCGGGAGGGCCGCACCAACACGTACCAGCTCGACCCGAGCAAGGTGCTGCGGCACCCGGCCGAAGCCGGACTGACCGTCGCGTCGCTGCTCTCCTGGCTCGTCCAGGACGAGGCCGAACGCACGACGGCTCCCGAGAGCCACGCCCGGTCCCACACCTCCGCCTGACCGGCGAGTGTCGCACGGTACGAGTCGGGCCTCGGCCGTGACCGTGCCGTAAGCGGAATGGTCCGCTCCTCGTCACCTCGTGCCCGCCGGGACGGCCCCGCGCTGTGTAACGCTGGAAGCCGGTCCGCGCGCCCAGCGCGGACCGGAGTCTGAAGTGAGGCCACGGCGTGCAGAAGCCCCGATGGAAGACCGTGGGGGGAGCCCTGCTGCGGGTGGCGGCCGTGTGGGCGGTGTCGACGCTCACCATGCTGGCACTCGCGGGCATCCTGCCCGATTTCCGCCTGCAGGCGGCTGACGGCGACAGCGCGACGAGGATCGCGGTCACCGCCGCCAGCGGCGCCGGTGCGTTCGGCGTGCTGAGCGCGCTCGTATGGCCGCTGCTGGTACGGGCGTTGCTGCTGATGCCCGCGCTCGTGCTGGGGCTGCTGGTGTTCGTGCTGAACGGGTCGCTGCTGCTGCTCGCGATCAGCCTGATCCCCGACGGGCGGGGCACGGTCGCCCCGGAGACGGCGGTCGTGGTGGCGGCGGTCATGTCGGCCGCGTCCTCGGCGACGAGCACGTTCCTGACGGTGCGGGACGACGGGGCGTACCGGCGGCGGCTGGCGCGGCTCGCGGATCGCGAACGGCGCCTCAGCGGCGGGGACGGCGGCCGGGAGCGGCCGCCGGGGACGGTGTTCCTCCAGCTCGACGGGGTCGGGCACGCCGTGCTCCGGGACGCGCTGCGGCCACGGGACAACAGGCCGCCCGTCATGGAGACCGTGTCGGCGTGGGTGGGCGGCACCCACACCGTCACGCCGTGGCGCACCGACTGGTCCAGCCAGACCGGCGCCAGCCAGCTCGGCATCCTGCACGGCTCGAACGAGGACGTGCCCGCCTTCCGCTGGTACGAGAAGAAGAGCGGGGAGGTGATGGTGAGCAACCGGCCGACGAGCGCGGCCGTGTTGCAGCGCCGCGCCGCCGCCCGCGCCGGACACGACGGGCTGCTGACGGTGGACGGCGCGAGCCGGGGCAACCTGTTCACCGGGGGCGCCGACGAGCTGGCGCTCGTCCTCTCCGTGGCGGCCCGGCGCAGCAAGCACAACCGCTCCCGCAGCGGCTACTTCGCGTACTTCTCCGACCCGGCCAACGCCACCCGTACCGCGGCCTCGTTCGCGGCCGAGGTGGTCCGGGAGATCTGCCAGTCCACCCGCGCCAAGCTGCGCCGGGAGTCGCCCCGGGTGGGGCGCGGCGGGCTGTACCCCTTCATCCGGGCGTTCGCGACGGTCGTCGAGCGGGACGTGGTGGTGGCGGCGGTGAGCGGGGACATCCTGGCGGGCCGTACCGCGATCTACGCCGACCTGGTCGCGTACGACGAGGTCGCGCACCACTCCGGACCGCGCAGCCGCGACGCGCAGCAGGTGCTGGCCCGGCTCGACCGGTCGATCGAGCTGATCGCCAAGGTCGCCGAGCGGGCGCCGCGCGACTACCGGATCGTGCTGCTGTCCGACCACGGCCAGAGCCCGGGGGCCACCTTCGCGGGGGCGTACGGGCTGACGCTGGAGGACCTGGTGCGCGCCGGGTGCGGGCTGCCGGTGCCGAAGGCGGCGGGGCGCACGGTGAGCGGGGCGGAGGCGCGCGAGGCGGCGCGGGCGGCGCTGCACCGGCCCGAGAAGGACGAAGCGGGACCCGAGGGGGCCCGGCCGGTGGTGCTGGCCTCCGGGAACCTGGGGCTGGTCTCGTTCCCCGACGTCCCCGGCCGGATGAGCCGCGAGGCCATCGACCGGCGCCATCCCGCGCTGCTGCACACCCTCGCCAACCACCCCGGGGTCGGCTTCCTGCTCGTCCGCTCCGAAACGGAGGGCGCGGTCGTGCTGGGGGCGAAGGGCGCCGAGCACCATCTCGACACCGGCCGGGTGATCAAGGAGAGCCCGCTCGCGGTCTTCGGGCCCGGGGCCGCCGCTGCCGTACGGCGGACGGCGCACTTCCGGAACACCCCCGACATCATGGTCAACTCGGCCTACGACGCGGCGACCGGCGAGGTGCACGCGTTCGAGGGGCAGATCGGCTCGCACGGAGGGCTCGGCGGCGAGCAGGGTCACCCCTTTCTGCTGTGGCCGGTCCAGCTCTCCGCGCCCGTCGCGGCGGGGGAGGAGCTGGTGGGCGCGGAGCGGGTGCACACGGTGCTGCGGCGCTGGCTGCGGGAGGCGGACGGGCCGGAGGTTCCGGCGGAGGCGGCGGAGGTTCCGGCCAAGGCGGCGCCACCGGAACGGACCGTGTCTGACGGTGCGCAGGATCCCGCGAAGGAATCCCGGATTCCGGGTCCTCCGGCCGTACCATTTCCGGCCGCCGCCCCCGTCCTGCCGGACAAAGCCCGGTGATTTGGTGCACCGTACATCGTCCATGACGATATTCACATGCTCGACCAGCACCACACGCGCCGATTCGGCCTGCCCACGGCGACCGCCCTCGTCATGGGCAACATCATCGGCGGCGGCATCTTCCTGCTCCCCGCCTCCGTCGCCCCGTACGGCACCCTCAGCCTGCTGGCGTTCGTCGTCCTGACGGTCGGTGCCATCGCGCTCGCGCTCGTCTTCGGGCGGCTCGCGCGGCGCGACCCGAGCACGGGCGGGCCGTATGTGCACGCCCGCGCCGCCTTCGGTGACTTCGCGGGATTCCTGTCGGCGTGGTCGTACTGGACGATGACCTGGGTCAGCAACGCGGCGCTCGCGGTGGCGGCGGTCGGCTACGTCCATGTGCTGGCCCCCGGGCACCCGTCCAAGAGCGTGGACCTGGCCATCGCGCTGCTCGTGCTGTGGCTGCCGGGGCTCGCGAACCTCGCGGGGACGCGCTGGGTCGGCGCCGTCCAGCTGGTGTCGACCGTGCTGAAGTTCCTCCCCCTGCTCTTCGTCGCGGTCGTCGGGCTCTTCTTCTTCGACCCGGACAACATGGGCCCCTTCAACGCGGGCGGCGGCAGCGCGCTCGGCGGGATGTCGGCGGCGGCCGCGATCCTGCTCTACAGCTACCTGGGCGTGGAGTCGGCGTCGATGAGCGCGGGCGAGATGGAGAACCCGGAGCGCAACGTGGGGCGGGCCAGCGTGCTCGGCACGGTCGGCGCGGCCGTGGTCTACCTCCTCGGCACGGTGGCGGTGTTCGGCACCGTCGCCCACAAGGACCTGGTGAACTCCACCGCCCCCTTCTCGGACGCGGTCGACGCGATGTTCGGCGGCACCTGGGGCGGCACGCTGATCGCGGTGGCCGCCGTGGTGTCCATCGTCGGCGCGCTCAACGGCTGGATCCTGATGAGCGCCCAGGCGCCGTACGCGGCCGCGCAGGACGGGCTCTTCCCGGCCGTCTTCGCGGCCAAGCGGCGCGGGGTGCCGACGGCCGGGGTCATCATCGGCGTGATCCTGGCGTCGCTCCTCACCGTGGTCAACTACACCTCGGGCTCGAACGGCGTCTTCGCGACCCTCGTCCTGATCACCACCTTCTCGGCGACGGTCCCCTACCTGCTGGCGGCCGGTGCCCAGCTGTACTTCCTGCTGTCGGGCCGCCGCGACGAGGTCCGGACCGGGCGCTTCGTCTGGGACCTGGTGCTGGCGCTGGCGGGCTTCGGCTTCTCCTTCTGGCTGGTCTCGGGCGCCGGGTACGCGGCGGTGTACCAGGGCGTGCTGTTCCTGTTCGCCGGGGTGCTCGTGTACGTGGTGATCGCGGCCCGCCGCCAGCGCCAGGGAACGGACGAGAAGGCGGCCGGGGACGGCGCCGCGGCGGAGGCCGGTATTCCGTAACGCCGGGGCGCGTCGCGTCTTCTTGCCCGCTCGGTATTCCGTCGGGATATGCGGCGAGCGTCGCCGAATTCCCCGCTGAAACGCCGTATTTCTTATGCGGCGGATGAGGTCGAGGGGGAGGAAGTTGCGCTCTTTCCCGAGACTTTCCTCTTTTCGCACGCGCCGCAATTGCGCGAAAATTTCTCTCCATGAATGTCGACCTGAGCACCGGCTGCCCCTTCCGGCTCGACCCCACCGCGGGTGACATCCACGCCGAGGGGGACCGGTTGCGGGATCTGGGTCCGGCGACGCCGGTGGAGCTGCCCGGCGGGGTGGTGGCATGGGCCGTGACCGACCCGGCCCTGGTGAAGCGGCTGCTCACGGACCGCCGGATCTCCAAGGACGCCTACCGGCACTGGCCCGACGCCTACATCGAGGAACGCATTCCGCCCAAGTGGCCGCTACGCATCTGGATGGACGTCCGTAACGCGCTGACCGCGTACGGTCCCGAACACGTCCGGCTGCGCCGTCTGGTCGGCGCCGCGTTCACGCCCGGCCAGGTGCGGGCGCTCGCGCCGCGCGTCGAGGAGATCACCGGATCCCTGCTCGACGGGCTGGACGCCACCGAGGCCGCCGCGCCCGGCGCGGTGGTGGACCTGCGGTCGCGCTTCGCCTGGGTGTTGCCGCTGATGGTCGTCAACACGCTCCTCGGGGTCCCCGAAGCGCTGCACGACGACTTCCGTACCGCGATCGCCGGGGTCTTCGCGACCGGGCATTCGGAGGCCGAGGCCGAGGCCAACACCCGTGAGCTGTACCGGCTGTTGAGCGAGTTGCTGGCCATCAAGCGGCAATCTCCCGGCGACGATGTGACCAGTGCGCTCATCGACGCGCACGACGACGAGACCGACTCCCGCCTCAGTGAGCAGGAGCTGATGGACAGCATGCTGCTGCTGATCGGCGCGGGACACGAGACCACGGTCAACCTGCTCGACCACGCCATCGTCAATCTCCTCACCCACCCCCGGCAACTCGCCCTGCTGCGCTCCGGAAAGGTGCCATGGCAGGACGCGGTGGAGGAGACGCTGCGCCACCAGGCGCCGATCGCCACCATCATCATGCGCTTCGCGATCGAGGACGTGCATGACGCGGCGACCGGGCTGACCTTCCGCGAGGGCGACCCCATCGTCATCAACTACGCCGCCGCGGGACGCGATCCGGGCGTCCACGGCGAGCGCGGCGGGCACTTCGACCTTACGCGGGATACCCGCCGCGAGCACCTGGCGTTCGGATACGGTCCGCACTTCTGCCTGGGCGCGGAACTGGCCCGGCTCGAAGGCCGCATCGGGCTGCGCGCGCTCTTCGAACACTTTCCCGATCTCACCCTCGCGGTACCGGCCGCCGAGCTACGTCCGCTGGAGTCGTTCATCTCCAATGGACATCAGCAACTGCCGGTCCGGCTGCGCCGCTAGATCTTCTCCGGGCCACCCGCCTGGCATACCTCGCAAAGCGTGAGTTGACCATAAAACGGCCGATCACGTTTTGGTTGCGTACTCCGCGCGGCGACTGCTACGGTCGCTTGGTCTTGGAACTGATGTTAACTCGCAACGATAAGTATCGCGGTTTCGTCAACAATCCCGGTTGGGCCCGGGATGAGCCTTATCAATATCTGCCGTCCTGAACTCCGATGAACTGGCCGACGTGTGGGAGTCGGCACTTCGGGTACGGGCAGGGGGCTCGTGTTCCATACGACAGACGGGGTAAGCGGAAGTCCACGGGGGTGGCCTTGAGCCGGTCATTACTGCACCTTCGCGTCGATGTGGCTGGGCTTGTCGTCCAGCGCCCAGCCCTCCATGGGTAGTACGCCTCCTGATGTCTTCGTCCATCGCTGTCTTCCATGAAGCACCGGATTGTCACAGGGGGATAGGCACATGAATGGTCAGCTCATGGCTGACACTGCCGAGATCATGGCGCAGCGGTCCACCGAAATGGTGTCCCTGAGCGAGTTAACGCACTTTGATTCGCCACGGCTGTCGGGCGCGGACACCGAACATGTCCGTCTCCTCGCCGAGTCGGACGCCGAACTGCCGCCCATTTTGGTCAATCGCAGGACGATGCACGTCATTGACGGGATGCATCGGGTCCAGGCTGCGGATCTGCGTGGTCAGGGCAAAATCGAGGCGATTTTCTGCGAATGCGATGACGAGGAAGCGTTCGTCCTCGCCGTCAAAGCAAACGTCTCGCACGGACTTCCCTTGCCGCGCGCCGACAGGAATGCCGCTGCCAAACGTATCATCAACTCCCATCCGGAATGGTCCGATCGAGCCATCGCTTCGGTCACCGGGCTCTCCCATAAGACGGTCGGCGCGATCCGCCGCCGTGCGAGTGGGGAAATTCCCCAGTCGAGCACCCGGGTCGGGCGCGACGGCCGGGAGCGCCCGGTCGACGCCGCCGAAGGCCGTATCCAGGCCGGCCGGATACTCGCCGAGCGCCCCGGCGTCTCACTGCGCGAGGTCGCCCGGGAGGCCGGGGTCTGCGCCGCCACCGTGCGGGACGTCCGCGACCGGCTGCGGCGCGGTGAGGCCCCCTCGGGGCCCGTGCGCCGTGAGCCCAGGGCGGCGGCCACCGCGACCCCGCTGGGGCCCAAGGCGGTGGCCCGGATCGACGGCGCCGACCGCGCCCCCGACCTCCCCGCCCTGCTCCACAACCTGCGCAAGGACCCGTCGCTGCGGCTCTCCGAGTCGGGCCGCACGTTGCTGCGGCTGCTGGACGCCTGCACGGTGGGGCCGCAAGAGTGGACCCGGATCAGCGACAACGTCCCGCCGCACCGCGTGGAGCTGATCGCCACGGCCGCACGTGAGTGCAGCCGGGCGTGGCAGGACTTCGCGACGGAGCTGGAGCAGCGCTCCAGCCAGCAGGCATCCGGCTGACATCCGGCTGATATCCGGACGACACTCCCCATTCCCCATTCGCTTTTCGGCGCCTAGGGAAGGCAGGCATGACGATCCATCAAGTCAGGGGTTTCCGCGCGACGGACGCCCAGGACCTCCTCCACTCGACGCTGGCGTCCGACGCGCCCCCGTTCGCCCTGCTGCGCAGAGCGGGCGCGGGCGGGCAGGAGGTGGAGGTGCTCACCGGGCCGGTGGCCGAGGTGGCGACGCTCGCCGAACTTCCGTGTCCCGGACCGGCGGACGCGGACGCGGACACGGGCGCGGCGGGCGCCGGGGGCGGTGGACCGGCCGAGGTGCTGGCGGTCATCCCCTTCCGCCAGGTCACCGAGCGCGGCTACGCGTGCAACGACGACGGCGAACCGATCCTGGCGCTCACCGCCGAGCGGCGCGCCGCGCTCTCCGTCAAGGAAGCCCTGGATCTGCTCCCCGACACCGAAGTCGACCTGCGCGACGCCGGGTTCGACATCGGGGACGAGGACTACGAGAAGGTCGTCGAGAAGATCCTCGACCAGGAGATCCGGGCCGGTGAGGGCTCCAACTTCGTCATCAGGCGGTCCTTCCGGGCGACCCTCACCGACTACCGGCCCGAGGTCGCCCTGACCGTCTTCCGGCGGCTGCTGACCATGGAGTCGGGCGCCTACTGGACGTTCGTCGTGCACACCGGTGAGCGCACCTTCGTCGGCGCCTCCCCGGAGCTGCACGTCCAGGTCGACGGCGGCACCGCGCGGATGAACCCGATCAGCGGCACCTACCGCTATCCGCCCTCCGGCGCGGACCTGGACGGGGTGCTGGAGTTCCTGGGCGACCAGAAGGAGACCGACGAACTCTTCATGGTCGTGGACGAGGAGCTGAAGATGCTCTCCCGGGTCTGCGACGGCGGCGCCCGGGCCCGGGGCCCCTATCTGCGCGAGATGGCCAAGCTCGCGCACACCGAATACCTGCTGGAGGGCGCCACGTCGCGGGACGTCCGCGAGGTGCTGCGCGAGACGATGTTCGCGCCGACCATCACCGGCAGCCCGCTGGAGAACGCCTGCCGGGTGATCGCCCGGCACGAGGAGAGCGGACGCGGCTACTACGGCGGCGCCCTCGCCCTCCTCGGCCGGGACACCACCGGCCGGGCCACCCTGGACTCGGCGATCCTGATCCGCACCGCCGACATCAGCCGCGAGGGCGCCCTGCGCGTCGATGTCGGCGCCACCCTGGTCCGCGACTCCCGGCCCTCAGCGGAGGTCGCCGAGACCTGGGCCAAGGTGGACGCGCTGCTGGCCGCCACCGGATTGGAGCCGCGGGCGGGGCTCACGACACCGGTCCGGCCCCCGGGCGGCGGCGCGCCACTCGCCCACGACCCCAAGGTGATCAGCGCGCTGGAGCGGCGCAACGCCGGTCTGTCGGCCTTCTGGCTGGGCAAGGAGGACGACGGGCCGGTGCGGTGGGCCGGTCCTGGCGCCGGACGGGTGCTGATCGTGGACGCCGAGGACATGTTCACCGGCATGCTCGGCCACCAGACCCGCTCGCTGGGCCTGGACGCCGCCATCCGCTCCTGGGACGCGGTCCGCGCCGAGGACATCGACGGCTGCGACTGCGTCGTGCTGGGGCCGGGCCCCGGCGACCCCCGGGCCACCGCCGACCCCAAGGTGCGCGGCATCGCCGAGCTGATCGGCGGGCTCTTCGCCCGGGGGATCCCGTTCGTCGGCGAATGCCTCAGCCACCAGGTGCTGTGCGCGCTGCTGGGGCTCGAACTCTTCCCCCGGGAGCGGCCCAACCAGGGCACTCAGCGCCGTATCGACTTCTTCGGACGGTCCGAGCCGGTCGGCTTCTACAACTCGTACGCCGCCCGCCACACCGCCGACCGGCTGTATTCCCCACTCGCCCACGGCGCCGTCGAGCTGTGCCGCAACCCGGCCACCGGCGAGGTGCACGCGGTGCGCGGTGAACGGTTCGCCGCCACCCAGTTCCATCTGGAGTCGGTGCTGACGGAAAACGGCACCGATCTCCTGGCCGGTCTGCTCGGCTGGGCGCTGCGCCGCCCCGGGCCCGGCGCTCGCCCCGCCGGACCTCGCTCCGCCGAGCTGATCGAATGCGACGCCGAGCGGTGATCGGCGACGGCACCCGGGCCGCGCCCGGACACACCGGGCCCGAAGGGGCGACCGGGCCCGAGGCGGCGGGGGCCGCGCAGCAGCCGGAGTGGAAGGCCCACCCCGACTACATGGCGAGCCGCGCCGCCCTGGCCTCCGCGCCCGCGCTGGTGACCGCCGCCGAACTGGACCGGCTGCGCCGGGCGCTGGCGGTGGTGGCCGGTGGCGGCGCGCGGATGGTCCAGCTCGGCGACTGCGCGGAGAGCTTCGAGGAGTCCGGCGCCGACCACGTCCGCGCCAAGACGGCGGTGCTGCACGCCCTCGCCGGTGAACTCGCGGACGACGGGCCGGTGTTACGGGTCGGCCGGATCGGCGGCCAGTTCGCCAAGCCGCGCAGTCAGCCCTTCGAGGACGTCGACGGGGTGCCGCTGCCCGCCTTCCGCGGCCACATGGTCAACGGCGAGGCCCCGACCGCCGCGGCGCGGGCACACGATCCACGGCGGATGGTGCGGGCGTACGAGGCGAGCGCCGAGGTGTTACGGGTCCTGGCCCGCGACCGGGACCGCCGCGCCGCCGCACCCGCCGGGCGTCTCGCCGGACCGTTCCCCGACGGGCCCTGGGCCAGCCACGACGCGCTGGTCATCGACTACGAGGCCGCGCTCGTCCGCACCGAGGCCGGGCAGCGCGTCCTCGGCTCCACCCATCTGCCCTGGCTCGGCGACCGCACCCGGGCGCCCGGCTCGGCCCATGTGCGGCTGCTGTCCCAGGTGGCCAACCCGGTCGCGCTCAAGCTCGGCCCCACCACCGACCCCGCCGAACTCGCCGAGGTGTGCGCGCTGCTGGACCCGGGCCGGACCCCCGGCAGACTCACCCTCATCGCGCGGATGGGCGCCGAGCGGGTCACCGGACTGCTGCCGCCGCTGGTGGCCGCCGTACGGGCGCGGGGCCACCGGGCGGTCTGGCTGAGCGACCCGATGCACGGCAACACCGTCCGGGCGGGCGGGGTGAAGACCCGTCACCTGGACGCCGTCGTGGACGAGGCGGTCCGCTGCAAGAGAGTCCTGGAAAGGGCGGGGGAGCACCCCGGCGGACTCCATCTCGAAGTCGCCGCGATGGATGTCACCGAATGCCTCGGCGGAAAGGTCGACGGGGTCGAGCGACTGGCCGAGCGCTATACGACGCTGTGCGATCCGCGCCTGAATCCCGACCAGGCCGCCGAATTGCTGCGCACCTGGATTCGCGCATAGGAATCCGTAGACTCGGAATACATCCGCCGACGCTTTTCCGCCCTGACCGGCGGCTGCCCTTCTCTCCAAGGAAGGTGAGGATTTGACCGAGCACAAGGACACTCCCGATATCGCCTGCCGGGTCGCCCTGGTCACCGGCGCGGCCGGTGGAATCGGAACCGCCATCGCACGGGCGCTCGCGGGCCAGGGAACCCTGGTGGCCGCCGTGGACCGGGACGCCGACCGGCTGACCGATCTGGTGGAGAAGATGGCGACGGACGGCCTCACCGCCATCCCCTTTCCCGCCGATGTCACCGACAGCGAGCGGATCAATGAGGTCGTCGACCTGATCGAGGCCGAACTCGGCGCCGTGGACCTGCTGGTGAACGCCGCCGGAGTGATGCGGGCCGGGTCCGCCCTGGAGATGTCGGACGTCGATTGGCGGGCCATCTTCTCGATCAATCTGGACGGCGTCTTCCACTGTTCCCGGGCCGTCGCCTCGCGCATGAGGGAACGCGGCGAGGGTGCCATCGTGACCGTCGCCTCCAACGCCGGACGGATACCCAGGGTTCATATGGCCGCGTACGGCGCGTCGAAGGCCGCCGCGTCCCTCTACACCAAATCCCTCGGACTGGAACTGGCGGAATACGGAATCCGCTGCAACGTGGTCTCGCCCGGTTCGACCGACACCGACATGCTGCGATCGCTGTGGTCCTCGGAGGCCGACCAGCAGACCACCCTCGACGGTTCGATGGCCACGTACAAAACCGGAATCCCGCTGCGCCGGATCGCCGAACCTGGCGACATCGCGGACGCCGTGCTCTTCCTCGCCTCCGACCGGGCCCGGCACATCACGATGCAGGACCTGTGCGTCGACGGCGGCGCCATTCTGGGGGTGTGAGAAAAGGCCATGGGCATTCCCGTCATCGCGCCCTATCCGATGCCGACCGCGGCCGATCTGCCGAAGAACCAGGTCGACTGGCGGCCCGACCCAAAGCGCGCCGTCCTCTTCTTCCACGACATGCAGGAATACTTCCTGGCGCCCTACGACCGGGGCAGCGCCCTGTACGGCGAGCTGCTGGGCAACACCCGCGCCCTGCGCGACCGGGCGGCCGCGCTCGGCATCCCGGTGGTGTACTCGGCCCAGCCCGGCGACATGGACCGCGCCCAGCGCGGACTGCTGTACGACTTCTGGGGCCCCGGCATGTCCGCGCACGAGCGGGACACCGGGATCGTCGAACCGCTGCGGCCGGCGGACGGGGACACCGTGCTGACGAAATGGCGTTACAGCGCTTTCGTCCGCTCCGAACTCCGTGATCTGATCGAGAAGTCCGGCCGCGATCAATTGATCGTGTGCGGGGTTTACGCCCATGTCGGCTGTCTGATGACCGCCGTCGACGCCTTCAGTTCCGATATCCAGCCGTTCCTGGTGGCGGACGCGCTCGCCGATTTCACCGCCGACCACCACCGGTCCGCGCTCGACTATGCCGCGCGCTGCTGCGCGGCGATTCACACCACCGAGCAGATGCTCGACTTCCTGGCCGCCCGCTAGAGGGGTGCTGACCCATGAGTTCCACGGAAACGTTCCGGGTGGACGCCACCACCGACATCCGCGCCGATCCCGCCACCGTCTTCGCCTATGTCAGCGACCTCGCCCACAGTGGTGACTGGAGTCCCGAATGCCTGGGCGGGGAGTGGACCGAGGGAGAACCGGCGGTTGTCGGCTCCGTGTTCACCGCGCGCAATCACCGGGAGCCGGATGTGGTCGCCTGGGCGCCGGTCGTGCGCGGGGACTGGACCACCCAATGCGAGGTCGTGGAATCCGCCGCTCCGCGCGTGTTCAGCTGGGCCATGCGCACCGGCGACGGCCGCGCCCAGGAGAGCGTATGGTCGTTCACGATCGAGCCGACGGCGAACGGCAGCGCGCTCACCCACGCCTTCTGGATGGGCGAACTCACCGAAGGCATGCGGGGAATTCTCCACGGCATGAGCGACGCCGAGGTGAAGAAATTCCTCGACGACTGGTCGGACAAAATCGACGGCGATATGCGGAAGTCGCTCGCCCGCATCAAGGCCGCACTCGAAACCGCCTCCTGACGGCGCACGCGGACGCACGCGGAAGGGTGACGCCACCGTGATCCTGCAACGCATCGGGAACAGGGGTCTGTTCCTGGGCTCCTTCTTCGACGGCGCAGCCAAGAAGAGCCCGTACCAGAAAATCACCCTCGACCATGAACTCGACATCGCACCGGAGCTGGGCAGTGACCTCACCGTCTACGCCTGTGCGAATCTCGTCGCCGAAATGGCGTCCGCGCTGCGCGATCTGCGGGTGCGTCCGGGCGACAAGGTCGCCGTCTACAAAGAGGACGGCTTCGACATCTTCCTGCTCACCTGCGCGGTCGCCCGCGTCGGTGCCGTCCCCGTCGCCCTCTCGCCCAGCCTCACCGGCGAGGTCGTCGCGGAGCTGCTGAACCGCTGCGACTGGCCGCATCTGATCACCGACGAGAAGAAGCTCGTCGGCGAGCTGCCGCCGGACGTGACCAAGCGCTGCGCGCGGGTCTTCCTGGTGACCGGCGAGGCGGAGGGCACCACCGCGCTGCGGCGGGACCCCGAGGCGCAGCTGCGCCCGTACACCCGGACCAGGACCCGCAGCCCCGCGCTGCTCACCCACACCTCAGGCACCACCGACATCCCCAAGCTCGTCGTCCACACCGCCCGTTCGCTGCGCGCCCGCTACCGCCCGCAGGCGCTCGGCGCCCGGCTGCTGATACGCGGCCGCGAAACCCTCGCCGTCCGGGTGTCGTTCGTCCACTCGCGCCTGGTGACCGCGCTCGCCATCGCGCTGCGGCGCGGTTTCCCGGTCGTCATCACCAAGGACGCCACGCCCGAGCGGATCGCCGACATCTTCGCCGAGGTCAAGCCCGGTGTCCTGGAAGCGCATCCCAATACGTTCGTGGAGTGGGAGCCGCTGGCGGACGACCCGCGCGGTCCGCTGTCCAACGTCCAGGCCCTGAGCAGCACGTTCGACGCGATCCACCCGCGGACCGTGCAGAAGATCCTGGGCGCCTCCCGGCGCAGGCGCCCGTTCCACCTCCAGCTGTACGGCCAGAGCGAGATCGGGCCCACGGTCGGCCGGGCCACCTCCCGGCGGCGCGCGATGTCCGCCGACGGACGCTGCGTCGGCTTCCCGTTCCCCGGGATGACGGCGGTCCGGGTGGTCGACCGCAACGGCCGCACCCCCGGACCCGGAGACCCCGGCTTCATCGAGGTCCGCTCGGACGGCCGGGCGCTCACCTACTTCGGCGAGGACGCCCGCTTCCAGCGGCAGCTCGACGACGGCTGGTGGCGGATGGGCGACGTCGGCTACCGCACCCGCTGGGGCTGTCTGCACGTCTCCGACCGCGAGGTCGACGTCATCCCCGGCTTCGGCAGCGCGCTGGAGGCCGAGGACCTGCTGATGTCGCGGCTCGACAGCCTGCTGGAGGTCGTGGTCGTGCCCGGTGAGGAGGGCGCGCCGACCCCGGTCGTGGTGACCCGGGACGGCGGGCCGCTGGACCTCGCCCGCTGGGCGGAGGCGGCCGCCCAGCTGGCCCCGATGCGCCCGCCGGTGCAGCTGAGCCTGGACGAACTGCCGCGCACCGCCACCGCCAAAGTGCGGCGGCTGGAGCTGGCGCGGCTGCTGCGGGACCGGACCGCCGAGCCCGGGCGGGACGCCCGGCCGACCGAAGAGCAGGGGGAAGGCCATCATGGCGCACCGTAAAACGGCCGACCACGAGCGCGTCTTCGGCTGGCTGGACGATCCGTCGGACGACCGCGGGATGCGGTTCCGGCTGGACGACGGCTCCTGGCAGCGGCTCACCTACCGGGAGCTGGCCCAGCGGACCCTGGGCGCGGCCGCCGCGCTCGCCGACGCGGGGGTGCGGCCCGGCGATGTGGTGCCGCTGGTGGTGCCGGGCGGGGAGGACTTCGTCACGCAGTTCTTCGGGCTGCTCGCGATCGGCGCCACCCCGTCCGTTCTGCCCCTGCCGCTCGCCCTGCGCGGCGGAGAGGGCTACGAGAACCAGCTGAAGGCCATCACCGCCCGCATCCACCCGCGCCACGCCATCGCCGACCCGCGTTACCGGGACGTCGTCGCGGAGAACGTGGCCCGGCTCGGCGGCGGCACCGAGGTCCTGGCGCCGAAGTACGCCGACCGCCCTGAGGAGGCGCCGCGCGCCTGGGGCGAGCTGGCAGTGCTCCAGTTCACCTCGGGCTCCCGGGGCTCACCGCGCGGGCTGCGCATCTCGATGGCCAACCTGGCCACCAACCTCCGCATGATCCAGGGCTGGATGGACCCGGTGGGCTACGGCGCGGTCACCTGGCTGCCGCTCTACCACGACATGGGTCTGGTCGGCGGGCTGCTGGGCGCGCTGACCCTCCAGGTGGAGCACGCGCTGATGCGGCCCGAGCAGTTCATCCGGGACACCCGGGGCTGGATCGCCGAGTACGGCCGCACCCCGTACTCCAACATGTGCATGCCCAACTTCGGCTTCGAGCGGGTGCTGTCGGCGGTCCGCCCCGGCGACCTCGACGGGCTGGACTTCTCCCCGCTGACCGCCGTCGTCAGCGGCGCGGAGCGGATCGACCCCGCGGTGCTGGCCCGCTTCGCCGCGCTGCTCGGCCCGCACGGTTTCGACGCACGGGCGCTGATGCCCGCGTACGGGCTGGCCGAGGGCACCCTCGCGGTCACCGGCGTGAGCAAGCACCACGTCCCCCGGATGGTGCGGGCGGGCGGCCTGGAGCGGCGGCTCGGCGAGAAGCTGGACGTGAGCGAGGTCGTCGAACTGAGCACCGTGCCGGTCGACGAGCCCTGGACCTGGCAGGTCTCCTGCGGTCCGCCGCTGGAGACCGCGCGCGTGGAGATCCTTGACGAGGACGGCGCCCCGCAGCCCGAGGGCGTGCTCGGGGAGATCTACGTCGAGGGCCCCTCGGTCGCCGACGGCTACGCCGACCCCGGCCCCGACGACCTGGCCAAGCTGCACGACGGCAGGCTGTACACCGGCGACGCCGGGTTCCTGCTGGACGGCGAGCTGTATGTGATCGGGCGGCTCGGCGACAGCGTGAAGATCAACGGCCAGAACGTCTTCGTCGAGGACATCGAACTCGAACTCGTCGCCTCCGGGGCCATCTCCCGGCGGTACGCGACCGTCGTCGCCGGGATCACCGGGGGCGAACCGACGGTGCTGGTGGTCACCGAACGCCCGCTGGGCGAGCGGCTGGACGACGCGCTGTCCGTCATCGCGTCGTTCACCGGCGACGCGGCCCACGCCGAGGTGCTGTACGTCAAGCGCGGCACCATCCCCCTGACCTCCAGCCGCAAGCCCCGCCGCCGTTCGCTGTGGCTGTCGTACGTGGCGGGTGAACTGAAGGAGCGTAACGACTCGTGAGTGTTGTGGCCGCACCGGCGGAGCAGACCGCACCGGGAGAGCAGACCGCACCCGCGGAGCAGACCTCCCGCCTCTTCACGGCCGGGCCGTTCGGCGAGCGGGTGGAGGACACCCGGAAGGGCGTCGCGGAACTGCTGCGGCGGACCTTCGAACCGGTCGCCGAACAGGCCGAGGCCGAGGGGCTGTTCCCGCGCGACGCACTGGCCGACCTCGGCCGCGCCGGGCTGTTCGAGGACCGCTGGCGCGACGCGTCCCCGGCGGAGCCGTACGGCGACCCCGGCCTCGGCGTGATCACCGCCGAGGAGAGCGGGCGGCTCGGGCACGCCAGTCTGTCGGTCGGGCTCAGCCTGCACTGCGAGACGGTCCTGTCCATCCTCACCCGCTTCGGGGACTCGCCGCTGCTCGCCGAGTACCGGGCCGGCGCGCTGGAAGGGCGGCTGGTGGGCTGCCTCGGCGCGTCCGAACCGACCGGCGGCTCCGACCTCAACGGGGTGCGCACGGTCGCCCGCAAGACACCCGGCGGCTGGCGGGTCACCGGCGAGAAGAAATACCTGTCGCTCGGTCTGGTCTGCGACTTCGCCCTGCTGCTGTGCAGGCTGGACGAGGGCTCCGGGCCGGTCGACGGCAGGCTCGGACTGCTCGCCGTACCGCGCGACGGGCTCACGCCCCGCAAACGGCTCGACAAGGCGGGCACCTCCGCGCTGGACACCACCTGGATGGTCATCGACGCCGAGGTGCCCGACGAGGCCCTGGTGGGGCGGCGCGGCGGCGGGCTGCTCGGCGCCACCTGGGGGCTCAACCACGAACGGCTCTCCATCGCCGCCCAGGCCGTCGGCGGCGCGGCCCGCGCCATCGGGCTGGCCACCGCCCACCTCCAGCGCCGCAAGCAGTTCGGAAAACCGCTGATCGAACAGCAGGCACTGCGGCTGCGGCTGGCCGAACTGTCGTCCCGGCTGATCGCCCTGCGCTACGCCGTCTACACGGCCGCCCAGGGCGTGGCCGTCCCCGGCGCGTGCGGCACCCGCGAGATCGCGGCGCTCAAGACCACGGCGGCGCGGTTCGTCGAAGAGGTCATGAGCGAGTGCATGCACCTGTTCGGCGGCCCCGGCTATCTGGAGGACGAGACACCGCTCGCCCGCATGTGGCGCGACTCCCGGCTGGCCCGGCTCGGGGGCGGCACCGACGAGATGATGTGGGAGCTGGTCGCCGGGGGACTGGTGCCCGACATCGCCGCCTACGACGAGGGTGTCGATCTCGGATGAAACTGCTGCTGACCGGAATCACCGGACAACTCGGCACCGCGGTCGCCGAGATCGCCCCGCGGCGCGGGATCGAGATCGTGCCGCTGGTGCGCCGCGCCCGCCCCGGCCAGGTCCCCTTCGAGCGGCTGTTCCCCTCGCTCGCCCCGGCCCGGGTCGGCGGCGATGTGCGCGAACCGCTGTGGGGGCTGACGGACGCGGAGCTGGACGAGCTGGCCGAGGACGTCGACGCCGTCGTCAACCTCGCCGGGGACACCAACTGGGCGGGCAGCGGCCGCGATCTGTACGCGGTCAACGTGCTGGGCGCCCGCAACGGCTACGACGTCGCCCGTGAGCTGCAGCGCCGCTCCGGCCGCCGGGTGGTCTACGGCTACGCGTCCTCGATCTTCGTCGCGGGCGGCACCCTCGGCCGGATCCCCGAGACCCCGCTCGCCGCCGACCGCCACCGCACCGCCTACGAGCACAGCAAATGGCTGGCCGAACAGGAGCTGACGCGGCGGCACGGCCCCGGCGAACCCGATGTCCTCATCAGCCGGGTGGCCGCCCTGCTCGGCGACTCGCAGACCGGCGCCACCCGCAAGCGCAACTCGCTGTACCTGCTGGCCGAGCGGTGGGACGAGCTGCCCGGCCGGGTGCTGCCCGCCATGCGCGGCGCCCGGGTCGACGTCCTGCCGCGCGACCTGGCGGCGGGCACCCTGCTGGACGCGCTGGCCGGGCTGCACCGCTCCGGCCCGCGCCCCGAGCCCGTCGTCACCCATCTGTCCGCGGGGGAGCGGGCCCCGTCGATCCGCGGTCTGCTGGAGGTGGCGCGGGCCCTCTCGCCGCTGCACTTCGGCAAGTGGCTGCGGCTCGTCCCGGCCTCCGCCGAACAGGTGCTGTGGATCTCCGCCAACGCCGAACGCTTCCTGCCGCTGTCCCAGGCGTGGCGCAACAGCGTCATCGGACTGCGCTACATCGGGCTGGACCGGGTGATGGAACGCGGCAGGCTGGCCGGGCTGGTGGACGGGCCACTGCCCGAACCCTCCACCGAACTCCTCGCCCGGCTGCTGTTCGACCTCCCGGCGCCGAAGCGTCCCCTGGCCCCCGCCGACAGCGGATTGTCGAGGTTCCTGGCATGAACGATCCCGGCAAGAACGATCCGGGCATGAACGTGTTGATTCTGGGCGGCTCCGGCTTCCTGGGCACGGCCGTGGCGCAGGCGTGCGAACGCGACGGCGCCACCGTCCGGGTGCTCTCCCGCAGCGGCCGCACCGCCGTCGGCGAAGGCGTCCGCGGCGACGTACGGATGCCGCGCCTCGGCCTGTCCGCCGCCGACCTGGCCCGGATCCGGGACGAGACCACCCATGTGGTGCTCTGCTTCGGCTCGGTGTCCTGGACCTCCGGGCCCGGTGAGGTGCTGGAGACCCACAGCTCCGGGATGCGCCAGGCGCTGGCCTTCCTGCGCGAGCTGCCCGGGCTGCGGCAGGCCGTGCACGTCTCCTCGCTGCTGGCGCTCGGCCGCGCCAAGGGCCGGATCACCAACCGCGAGCTGTACACCGGCCAGCGCTTCCGCAACTGGTACGAGTACGGCAAGTACTGCGCCGAACGGCTGGTCCGGGACACCCCCGAACTCCCCGTCGGCGTCGTCCGCTTCGGCCCGGTGCTCGGCCCCGACCCGCGCGGCGGACGGCCCGACACCCGGCACGGACTGCCGATGGTCTTCCCGCATCTGCTCGCCGGGTATCCGGTGCACCTGGCCCGGCGCGGGGAGTTCCCCTGCTGGATCACCGACGCCACCTCCGCCGCGCAGATCGTGCTGAAGGCGCTCACCACGCCCATCGGACGGGCCACCTGGACCTGGTTCGACCCGGCGCTGCCCACCCTCGGCGAGGTCTTCACCGAGGTGTGCCGCCCCTGGGGCGTCGTGCCGAAGATCGTCGAGGCCGGGCCGCTCGGCCGGTTCACCCGCCTGGTCGGCGAACGGGTCGGCGCGCCGAAGGAGCTGACCGAGTACACCGAGCCCTGGTTCGACTTGGACGTCAACGTCCTCAAGGACATCCCCGAGCCCTGGCCCGTCCCCGACCCCGACTACCTCGGGGCCACCGGTGAGGCGCTGCGCGGCGGTACGGAGAGGAGGGCCCTCGTATGACCGAGCAGGTCACTGAAGAGTCCACCGAGCGGCCGGTGTCGGTCGACACCGACGCGCATCCCTACTTCCGCGTCTACTCGGCGGGCAACTTCGGCGAAGTGGCGCCGCAGCGGCTCTCACCCATGTCCTGGTCGCTGGTGGGCGACCCGATGGAGCGCGGCACCCGCGCGCTCGCCCGGCGCCTGTGGGGCCGCCCGGCCTGGGCCGAGGGCGGACACTACGTCTTCGTCGGCTACTTCGGCTGCCGTCCGTACCACAACCTGGCCGCCTACTGTCATCTGTCCGCGTCCATCCCGGGACTTCAGCCGAGCGATGTCACCGACGCCTACTTCGAGGGCATCGACTCCCCGGAGGAGCTGACCGCGCTGCGCTCCGGCCGGGTCCGCCAGGTCGCGGGCAGCGCCAAGCTGCTGGGCGAGCTGCGCGACACCGGGCCCCGGCTGCGCGCCCTGGAGGAGCGGGTCGCCGAGCTGGAGTGGGGGCTGCGCGCCGCGACCACCACCGACAGCCCCATCGCGCTGGCCGGAGTGCTGCGCGACGCGCTGCCCGTCCTCGAAGAGGCCTGGGCGGTGCACATCCTGACCACCTCCGGTCTGGTGCCGGTCACCGCCCTCCAGCGGCGCGTCTACGGCAAGCTGCTGCGGCACGGCAAGGAGATCGCGCACTGGCTGACCCGGCCGCGCGAACTGGTCTGGGACCGGCTGCACACCGCGGCGTCCACCCTCGACCCGTACGGCCCCGGTGACTTCCTGGCCTCCTCCTTCTACGAGGTCGCGGACGACCAGGCGCCCTGGCAGGACTACGCGGTGCGGCACAAGCAGGTGGCGGGCGGCAGCGGCGAGGCGTCGGTGGCGCCGATCGACCCGGCCGAGGCCCTGTCCGGCATGGTCTCGCCCTGGCGCAGCCGCACCGTACGGTCGCTGGCGGTCGCCGTCGGCGAGATGATGGCCGGACGCGAGCACTCCAAGTCCCTCGCGATGCGCACCCTGCACGTCTACCGGCGGCTGCTGCCCGCGCTGGCGTCCTCGATGGGCGGCGACGCCGGCCTGTGGCCGTATCTGACGATCCGGGAGTTCACCGAACTCGCCACCCGGCCGGGGCTGATCGAGCGGGCCCGGCCGAGGATCGAGGCCTGCCGGGCGGCGCTGGCCACTCCGATGCCCGAACACCTCGACCTCACCGGCGACGACGGGGTGATCCGGCCGTGGCTGAGCCGGACGCCCCAGGGGCTGCGCGGGGTGGCGCCCGGCATCGGCACCGGCACGGTGATGCCCCCCGAGGGCGACCTGCCCGACGAGCCGGTGATCATCGTCTGCTCGTCCGCCGACGCGGACATCGCCCCGCTGCTGCCCTTCGCCGAGGGCGTGCTCAGCGAGCGCGGCAGCGATCTGTCGCATATCGCGATCCTCTCCCGCGAGTACGGGATTCCGTGCGTCGTGGGCTATCCCGGCGCGGCCTCGCTGCCTGCGGGCACGGCCGTCTCCATCAATGGCAGTACCGGAGAGGTGAACATCCTTGACCCTTCCTGACTCCACCCAGACCGCCCGGACGTCCGTGAACTCCGAGACCCTGACCGCTTTGGAGGAGGTCTACGCCCAGGTCAAGCGGGTGCAGCGGGATCTGCGGCCGACCGACCGCATCATCCAGGACCTGGAGATCGACTCGCTGGCCACCCTGGAGATCCTGCTGGCCCTGGAGGAGCGCTTCGGCGTGGCGCTGGTCGACAACCCCAAGGCCGCCAGGATCACGACGGTCGGCGACCTCGTCGGACTCCTCGACGAACTGCGTGCCGAGGGCACCACGACATGACGACGGGAGATTCCTTGCTTCCCGACACCGACACCGCTGCTTTCGATGTCCTGCACACCCTGGTCATCAAGGGCATGGCCACGGCCGACCCGCTGGTGGCGGGCGCCGGTCGCGACCGCGACGACGTCCTCGCCGAACTGGAGAAGCTGCGGGCCGATGGGCTCGCCACCCACATGGAGCGGCGCGGACTGTGGCGCATCACGGCCGAAGGCCGCGAGCGGCACGCCACGCTGATCGCCGACGACCTGGCGGGCGACGCCCGGGACCGGCTGCGACCGGGATACGAGCGCTTCCTGCCGGTGAACGACCGGTTCAAGGAGCTGTGCACCCGCTGGCAGCTCCGCGACGGCACCACCAACGACCACACCGACCCTGCTTACGACCAGGAGCGGGTGGCAGAACTGGGCGCCGTGCACGAGGAGGCCGCTCCGATCCTGGCCGAACTGGCCGCCGTACGACCACGGTTCGGGCGCTACGCCGACGGGCTCACCGGCGCCCTGACCCGGCTGCGCGACGGCGACCACAAGGCGTTCACGGGCGTCATGTGCGACTCGTACCACGACACCTGGATGGAGCTGCACCGCGATCTGCTGCTCTCGATGGGGATCGAGCGGGAGGCCGAGGAGCGGGCGGGGACAGCGCGATGAGTGGCGCGGAGACCTCCATGCGTGGCGCGGACACCACCGTGAGCGGCGCGGACACGGTGCTGCGGCTCACCGGCGCGCTCGGCGACGGCGACCGGATCGCGGTCGGAGGCAAGGCCGTGGGGCTCGCCGCGCTGCTGCGCGCCGGGGTGACCATCCCCGACACCTGGGTGGTGCCGGTCGGGGCGGAGCCCGCCGCCGACGATCTCGCCCGGCTCGCGGCGGTCGCCCCGCGCTGGGCGGTGCGCAGCTCGGCCACGGTCGAGGACGGGGCGGCGCTCAGCTACGCGGGCATGTTCCGCAGCGAACTCGACGTGCCCGCCGATCTGTTGGCCGCCGCCATCGCCGCCGTACGGGACTCCGCGCGCAGTGGCCGGGTCGTCGCCTACCGGGAGCGCGCCGCCTCCGGTCCGCTGCTGGACGTCGGGATGGCGGTGCTGCTCCAGCCCTTCCGTACCCCGGTGCGCAGCGGG
This sequence comes from Streptomyces sp. NPDC041200, assembly GCF_055591805.1. Classification (NCBI taxonomy): domain Bacteria; kingdom Bacillati; phylum Actinomycetota; class Actinomycetes; order Kitasatosporales; family Streptomycetaceae; genus Streptomyces; species Streptomyces sp. NPDC041200. The sequence continues at coordinate 86,290 of NZ_JBVIZF010000011.1, forward strand.
CTGTGGCTGGGCCGCGCGCCCGGCCGGGGGCGGCTGGAGTGGGTCCACGGCAGCGGCGACGCCCTGGTCTCCGGTGCCGTCACCCCCGCCTGGGAGGAGTGGACGCCCGAGGGGCCAGCCGGTGGCTCGGAGCCGGAGCCGCTGACCAGCGGCGGACAGCCGGTCGGCGCGGCGTGCGTGGCGCTGCAGGACACCCTCGGCATGCCCGCCGACCTGGAATTCGCCCTCCTCGACAGCGGTCTGGTGTGGCTTCAGTTCCGGCCGATGACCACCGCGCTGGGGGAGTCGCCGGGGCCCGCCGCCGAGCCGGACGAGAAGGCGGACGAGAAGGCGGACGAGAAGGTCGTCCACGGCATCGCCGCCTCCGGCGGGGTGGCCACCGCCCGGGCGCTGCGGCTGCGGGACATCGACGATCCCCGCTGGGAGCCGGGCGCGGTGCTGCTCGCCGAGCAGACCGACCCGGACTGGGTCCCGCTGATGGCGGAGGCCGCCGCCCTGGTCACCGCCGAGGGCGGGATGCTGTGCCACGCCGCCATCGTCGCCCGTGAACTCGGGGTGCCCTGTGTGACCGGGGTCGGCGCGGTGGCGCTGGAGCGGCTGGCCGTGGGCGGCCCGGTCGCGGTGGACGGCTCGGCGGGCACGGTGGCGATCCTGTGACCCCGATACGCGAGACCGCCGTAGGAGATACCCCCGTACGCGAGACCCCGGTACGCGAGGAGCTGGCCGATCTCGCCGATGAGCAGCGGGAGTTCGGCGCGCTGGTGCGGTCCCTCGACGAGGCCGACTGGGGCCGTGACTCGGCGGCCGACGGCTGGACCGTCGCCGACCAGGTGTCCCATCTGGCCGACACCGAGGAGGTCGCCCGCGACACCCTGTCGGGCGGCCCGCGCGCGTTCGCCGCGACCGTCCCCGACTATCCGACCGCCGAGGACTTCACCGCCGCCGGATGCCGCCGGGGTGAGGGACTCTCGCCCGGCGACCTGACCGCCTGGTGGGACCGCGCCGGTACGACGACCCGCCGGCTGATGGCGGAGCGCGCCCCCGGCGACCGGGTGGCCTGGGGCTTCGGCATGACCACCGAGGTGTTCGCCACCGCCCGGCTCATGGAGCACTGGGCGCACGGCCTGGACATCCGGGACGCGCTGGGCCTCCCGGTGGCCGATACGCCCCGGCTGCGCCACATCGCCGCACTCGGCCACGCCACGCTGCGCTACGCGCTGGCCCGGGCCCGGGTGCGCCCGCCCGGTGGCCGTACCCTCCGGCTGGAGCTGACGGCGCGGGACGGTACCGGCCACGCCGTCGGACCCGAGGACGCGACCGATGTGCTGCGCGGACCGCTGCTGGCGTGGTGCCGGGTCGCGACCCGGCGCACCCGGGGCGACGCGGCGGCGCAGCTGAGAGCCGACGGTGAACTCGCCGAACTCGCGGTGCTGTACGCGCGGGCCTATCTCTGAAAGCGAGGCAGGACGGTAGTGTGACGTCATGGTCAAGGTGGAGAAAGAACAGACAATCGCCTGTACACCGGAAGCCTTCCTCGACTTCGTGATGGACATCGAACGTTACGTCGAAGTCGATGACAAGGTCGGACCGATCTCCTGGGTGCGCAGGACCGGGAATCTCACCGAGTTCAAGTTCCAGCCCAAGCTGCCCGGGCTGAAGCTTCCGGAGCCCAAAGCAGTGGCCCAGATGCGGCTCACTCCGGGCTCGTGCATCGACATCCGGCTGGCGCCTCTGCCGCTGAACAAGTTCAATCACCGGATGGCCGAATTCAGCGCCCGGTTCTCGTGTGTACCGGTGGACGGCGGCATCCGGGCCACCCGCATGATTTCCTTTCAGTTCAACCCGCTCACCCGCTGGATGCTCGACCCGGTTCTGCGGCGCACCATCCCCGGGTCGGTGGAGCGGGAACTGCGGCTGAGCAAGGAGATTCTGGAACGCGCGCAATGACGCGACAGGGGGAAACCCATGGCGATATCGACGGACGACGACAACCCGGCCCCGGCCGGGGAACAGCAGGCCCATGTCATCGTGATCGGCGCGGGATTATCGGGTATCGCCGCCGCGGTTAAACTGCGGCGCGGCGGCATCACGGACTTCCTGGTCCTGGAGAAGGCCGACCGGGTCGGCGGGACCTGGCGGGAGAACACCTATCCGGGGTGCGCCGTCGACATCCCCTCGTCGATCTATTCCTTCTCCTTCCACCCCAACCCGGGCTGGAGCAGGAATTTCGTCGGCCAGCCCGAGCTGCTGTCGTACATCGAGGACACGGTGGAGAAGTTCCGCATCGCCCCGGCGCTGCGCTTCGGCACCGAACTGCTGGAGGCCGCCTGGTCCGGGGACCGCCGCCGCTGGGTCCTCGACACCAGCCGGGGGCGGTTCGTCGCCCAGCACGTCATCTTCGCCTCCGGTCTGCTCCACGAGCCGACCACCCCGTCCCTGCCCGGGCTGGACGGGTTCCCCGGCGACACGTTCCACTCGGCCCGCTGGAACCACGACGTGGACCTCACCGGCAAGCGGGTCGCCGTCATCGGCACCGGCTGCTCGGCCGTCCAGCTCGTGCCGGAGATCCAGCCGCAGGTGCGCGAGCTGTACGTCTTCCAGCGCACCGCCGCCTGGGTGATACCCCGGCTCGACTTCCGGGTCCCCAGGCCCGTCCGGCGGCTCTTCCGGCACGTCCCCGTCACCCAGCGGCTGTTCCGCGGCGTCAGCGACGGCTTCCTGAAGGCACTGGCCCTGGTCATGCGCCGCCGAAGCTCCGCCCGGCTGCTCACCCCGGTCGGCAAGGGGCTCCTCCGGCGCCAGGTGCCCGACCCCGAGCTGCGCGCCCAGCTGACCCCGGACTTCACCGTCGGCTGTAAGCGGCTGCTGCTGTCGAACACCTACCTCCCGGCCCTGACCCGGCCCAACGCCCGGCTCGTCCCGCACGCCCTCGCCGGAGCCGACGGCAGCGAGCTGATCGCGGCCAACGGCGAGCGCGTCGAGGTGGACGTCGTCGTGTTCGGCTCCGGCTTCGAGATGCGCCATCCGCCGATCGCCGAACGCATCCGGGGGCGGGACGGCCAATTGCTGTCCGAGACCTGGAAGTCGAAAAGCCCGGAGGCCTACCGGGCCACCACTCTGCCCGCCCTGCCCAACGCCTATCTGCTGCTCGGCCCGAACATCGTGATGTACAACTCGCTGCTCGCCCTCGCCGAGGCCCAGCTCGATTACGTCGTGGACGCGATACGTACCGCACGCGCCCGGGGCATCGACGCCCTGGAAATCCAGCCCGAGCCCTTCCGCTCGTTCAACGACGAGGTGCAGCGCGGCCTCGCCTCGACCGTCTACAACACCGGCGGATGCAGCAGCGTCTATCTCGACGAAAACGGCAAGAACTTCGTCACCTGGCCATGGTCCACCAAAAGGCTGCGCAACGGCCTGGCCCGCTTCGACATCGAGAACTACGCGACGACCCCTGCGGAGCGCTGAATGTACGACTACACCCAGCCCTTGAGCCGGAGCGAGGCGAGCCGGGCCAAAGTGCGGCAGCAAACGGATATCGAGCTGAGCGGCAAGGAATGGGCCCTGCTGCCGGACGTGTTCTCCCCGGCGGACTCGAAGTCCAGCCAGGCCCATCTGTCCCTGCTGGACTTCCCGGCCGGTGGCACGTTCCTCGAAATCGGCTCCGGCATCGGGCTGATCGCCATCCACGCCGCGCTCGCGGGCTGCCGCGCCGTATACGCCACCGATCTCAATCCGGCGGCGGTGAAGAACACCGAACTCAACGCCGAGCGCTTCGGTGTCGCGGACCGGGTCACCTCCGTCCACAGCGATCTGTTCAACGCGCTCCACGACGCACCCGCGTTCGACGTGGTCTACTGGCATTCCAACAATGTGTGGGCGCCGCCGGAACTCGATCTGACCGCCCATGAACTGGCCTATGTCGACCCCGGATACGAGGCACACCAGCGGTATTTCCGCGAGGCGAAGCATCATGTCGCGCCCGGGGGACGGGTGCTGATCGCACTGAGCAGCCGGGCCGGTCGCGCAGAGCTGGACGAGCTGGCGGCGGCCGAGGAGCAGCGGCTGATCACCGTCGACTCCACCACCGTGGACGAGCCGGAAGGCCCCGTGGTCTACGAACTGCTGGAAGTCGTCCCCTCGTAGGACTCCCCTCGTAGGACGCCCCTCGTAGGAGAAGAGGCCCACCCTTGATCTTCGACAAGCTGCTGAGTCTGCCCAGTGACGCCGAGCCCTGGATCGTCGACCACCAGCCGATCGCCGTCGCCGCCGAGGACGAGAAGGTACGGCCGGGCGATGTCGCCGACGCCGCCGCCCGCGCCGCGACCGCCCTCCGGGCCCATGGCGTCGAGCCGGGGCGGCGCTGCGTCGTCTGGCTGGAGTCCCCGACCGACATCATCGTCGCCTACGCGGCCATCACCGCCCTCGACGCCGTGCCCATCCTGATGAGCCCGACCCTCTCCGGCCCGGTCGTCGCCTCGATGGTGGAGAACGTCTCCGGTATCACCGCCGTCCTCTCCACCGACGCCCGGCTGGCGGAGAGCGAGAAGACCTTCCCGGACATCGGCACCTTCATCGACTGGCGCGACATCGCCGCCGAACTCCCCGCGCACAAGCGGATATCCAGGCCCCGCGAGGTCGCCTCCGACGCCGCGTACGTCGTCGTCCACACCTCCGGCACCACCGGCACCCCCAAGCTGGCCGAGTGCTCCAGCGCCAGCATCCAGTTCAACGCCCGCGTCCAGGCCGTCATCCACTGGCTCTCCCGGCTGGACGGCCACCTCGCCCTCGCCATCTCGCCCGTACACGGCCGGACCGTGGTCGGCATCCTCGCCGCCCTCATGCGCAAGGCGCCGCTGCTGCTCCTGGAGGACGACTCCCCGGACAACGTGGACCGGATGCTCAAGCGGCACCGCCCCAGCTATCTGGAGACCCACCCCAACACCTTCCGCGCCTGGCAGCACCTCGCGCCCGGCGGCGCGTTCCGCTCGATCCGCTTCTTCGGCGCCGGATTCGACGTCATCCACCCGGACACGGTGAGCGCCCTGCTGAAGGGCTCGGACCACCGCTTCGCCGTCTGCGTCGAGGTCTACGGGCAGAACGAGACCGGACCCATCTCCATCCGCAGCCACCTCAAGGGCACCCAGAAGCCGCTGCGCGCCCTGCGCCGACTGCGCCGCGCCAAGCTGCTGCGCGGCCACCCGGCCGGGCCCCGGTTCCCGTTCTGCCGGGTCCGCATCGTCGACGACTCGGGACGGCCCGTACCGGCAGGCACCCCCGGGCGCATGGTGGTGCACACCCCCGGCGTCTTCTCGGGATACATCAACCGGCCCGATCTGACGTCCAAGAACTACCCCGACAAACGCTGGTGGGACACCGGCGACTGGGGCACCAAATCGCGCACCGGGCGCATCACCCTGATCGACCGCCAGGTCGACAAGGTCTCCGGAGCCATCAGCGGCATCGGCATCGAGGACATCCTGCTGGAGAAGTTCCCCGAGTTCCTGGAACTCGTCGTCCTGGAACGGGGCGGCACCCTCCAGCCCGTCCTCTCCCTGCGGCCCGGAACCGAATTCCGGCGCAAGGCCTGGGAATCGGCGTCCCGCCGTCTCGCCGCGATGGCCGAGCCCGTCATCATCCCCGACAGCGAGTTCCCCCGGACCGTCACCGGAAAGATCAAGCGGGAACAGCTGAAGAAAACGCTGGCCGAACAGCAGCGCCTTTCCATCAGCGTCTGAGGGAGCGTGCCCATGACCGCCACCAGCGCATCCGGCACACAATCCGGCGCGACGTCCGACACGACGTCCGGCGCGACCAAGACCCCGCTCGGCACCAAACTCATCGGGTACGTCCAGCTCGGCAAGGTCCGGATCTACCACCACGCCTACGGCTGGCTCCTCGCCCTGCTCCTGCTGCGCCTGGACGGCCGGGTCGGCGGCGACACCGCCGCCGCGCTCGCCCTGACCCTGCTCATGGTGTGCGCCACCCAGTGGAGCGGCGGCGCCGCCGATGACCTCGGCGGCTTCCGGGACGGCAGCGACGCCCGCAACTACGCGGGCCGCCCCGCCTCCACCGTGGCCAAGAAACCGCTGCTCACCGGGGTGCTGACGGAACGCGAGGCGGTCCGGTTCGGCGTGGCGATGTGGGTGATCGCGATCGCCGCCGGCCTCGGGGCCGTGGCCAGCCTGGACGGCAGCGCGCCGCTGGCCGCCGTCCTGGTGATGCTCGTCGGGCAGATCGCCTCGGTGCAGTACTCGACCGGACTGAAGCTCAGCTATCTGCCCGCCGGACTGGAAATCACCATCTTCTATGTCATCGGCTGTATCGGCCTGGTGCCGTACTGGCTGATCGCGGGCCAGGTCTCCAGTGAATCCCTGATCGCCAGCGCACTGGTCGGCCTGTGGTTCCTGCTGATCGTGTCCTACGGGAACGCGTCCGACAAAGAAGGCGACTCCGAGGTCTCCCGCTACACCCTGGCGGTCCTGCTGCCGCCGGCGGCGTTCAAGGCATTTCTGGGTCTGCTCTTCGCCGCCAGCGTCACCCTGCTGACGCTGCTGTACACCACGACCCGACTCGACCCGATCCTCGGGCTCACGGCCGTTCCGGTCGTTGGCCTCCATGCCGTTCAGCTCTATTACGGCGCCGGAAAGGAAGAATGGCGAAAGGCGCGTTTCATCGGGCTCAGCTCGGTCGACCTCGGCTGCCTGGGACTGGCCCTCGCCTTCCTTCTCGCATGACGCCTGAAATGGGAGAGCAGTGCAGTGAACGGCGATATGACGGCGGCGTACATCACCGGTTTCGGCGGTGCCGATGACATCCGGACCGGGCCGCTGCCCCGTCCCGTACCCGGCCCGGACGAGGTGCTCGTCCGGGTCGAGGCGGTGGCGGCCAACCATGTGGACACCTTCGTCCGCTCCGGCGCGTTCGCCACCGAGGTGCCCTTCCCGTTCGTCGTCGGACGGGATCTGGTCGGCACCGTCGAGATGCCCGCCGGGCCCTTCGCGCCCGGCGACCGGGTGTGGTGCAACAGCCTGGGCCACGACGGGAGACAGGGCTCGTTCGCCCAGGTGGCCGCCGTGCCCGTGGACAGGCTCTTCTCCCTGCCCGCCGGGGTCGACCCGGTAGCGGCGGTGGCCGTGCTGCACACCGCCGGTACCGCACACCTCGGCCTGTTCCGGGAAGCCCGCGTACGGCCCGGCGAGACCGTGCTCGTCGAGGGCGCGGGCGGCGGCGTGGGAAGCGCCGTGGTCCAGCTGGCGACCGCGGCCGGGGCGCGCGTCCTCGCCGTCGACCGCGCGGAGAACGCCGAGTGGTGCCGTACCTGCGGCGCGGCCGACGTCCTCGACCGGGCCGACCCGGACATCCCCGCCGCGGTCCGCCGCCTCGCCCCGGACGGGGTCGACGTGGCGTGGGACTGCTCCGGGCGCCATGACTTCGAGACGACGATCCCGCTGCTCGCCCGGGGCGGCCGCATCGTCCTGATGGCCGGGATGGGCGCGCGCGCCGTGCTGCCCGTGGGCGCCGTCTACACCCGTGACATCAGCCTCCACGGCTTCGCCATCAGCAACGCCTCGGTGGCGGACCTCGCGGGCGCCGCCGAGACCATCAACCGCGAGCTGGCCGGCGGCCGGCTGCGCGGCCGGGTCCGCGCCGAACTTCCGCTGACGGAGGCGGCACGCGCCCACCGCCTGCTGGAGGGCCGCGAGGGCCGCGAGCCCGGGCCCGGCGGTCCGGGCCGCATCGTGCTGATCCCCTGACCGGAAGAGAAAGGAAGGCCGTAGGTGTCCCGTCAGAACAGCAAGCCGCGTCTGCTCAGCAAGGAATGGTGGGAACTGCGATTTCTGCGGATGTACGACTCCTGGCGGGACCCGGTGACCTGGCATGTCACGGCGACCCCGGGCGGCCCCGGTGACCTGCGGCAGTTCAAGCGCCGCCGGTTCGCCCTCCTGGTCACCTACAAGCGCAGCGGCGACCCCGTACCGTCGGCGATGTGGTTCGGCCTCAAGGACGGCCGGGCCTATCTGCGCACCGGCTGCGACTCCTGGAAGGTGCGCCGGATGCGGAACAACGACCAGGTGCTGTTCGCGCCGTCCAACATCCGCGGCAAGCCCAAGGGCGCCGTCATCCCGTGCACGGCGCGCATCCTGCCGGACGAGGAGAAGCCGCGCGCCGCGCAGATCATCGTGGACTCGTACGGCAAGGGCCGGAAGCTCTACGACCGTACGGTGGCCACGGTGTACGAGGAGGCCGCGTACATCGAGATCACCCCGAACGCCCTCCTGAAGGCCGAAGCGGAGCGTGCCGCGGCCCAGCGGGCCCGGGGCTAGCCACCGACACCACGACGCCGGGCGCGTCCGGGACCTCCCCGGACGCGCCCGGCGCTTTCGTGTTCACTTCTCCCGCAGGCCCACCTTGGCGTGCAGCGCCCGCAGCGGCTTCGGGGCCCACCAGTTGCCCTTGCCGACCAGCCGCATGAAGGCCGGGACCAGGGCGCCCCGGACCAGCGTGGCGTCCATCAGCACCGCGAGCGCCAGCCCGATCCCGATCGCCTTGAGATAGACGATGCCGGAGATCAGGAAGCCCAGGAACACGATGGCGATCAGCACCGCCGCGGCCGTGATCATCGAGCCGGTGCGCTCCAGGCCGCGGGCGACGGACGCCACGTTGTCCCCGGTTCTGTCGTACTCCTCCTTGATCCGGGACAGCAGGAACACCTCGTAGTCCATCGACAGCCCGAACGCGATGCAGAACAGCAGCACCGGCACGGTCCAGGTGATCGAGTCCGTGACCACGAAGTCGCCGACGACGCCCTCCAGATGGCCGTCCTGGAACCCCCACACCAGCACGCCGAGCGTGGCGCTCAGGCTCAGGCAGTTGAGGATCAGCGCCTTGAGCGGCAGCAGCAGGGAGCCGGTGAAGAGGAACAGCACGGTGAAGGAGCTGGCGGCGATCACCGCGAGGGCCAGCGGCAGCCGGGAGTTCATCGAGTCGATGGAGTCGGTGAGTTCGGCCGCGGGCCCGCCCACCTGGACGGGGTGGGGCGCCGGGAGGTCTCTGATGTCCGCGACCAGCGCGCGCCCCTCCTCCGAGAGCGACTGGTGGCTCGGCACCACGGACAGATAGGTGCTGTGGTCGGAGGCGAAACGCTCCGACAGGGCCGACGGCCGCTGCACCAGCCGCCCGTCGGCGAACGTCCCGGCCTCGCTGTCCACCCGGGACACATCGCCGAGCTTCGACAGCCGCTCGGCGTACGGGGCCACGTTCCGGTCGCCGGGCCCGGGGGTCCGGTCGAGGACCACGTTGAGCGCCTGGGTCTCCTGGGCCGGGAAGGTCTCCCGGATATCGCCGCCGACCTGCCGGGCCTGGCTCTCGGCGGGCAGCACCCGCTCGTCCGGCAGGCTCAGCCGCAGATCGAGGAAGGGCGCGCCGAGCAGCAGCAGAAGCGCGGTGACGGCGCCCGCGACCGGCAGCGGGAAGCGCATCACCCCGGTGGCCAGCCGGTGCCAGAAGCCCTCCCCGGAGCCCGCTTCGGCACCGGGCGCGCGGCGGCGCCCGATGCGTCCCTTCTCGATGCGGTGGTCCAGCACCTTCAGCAGCGCGGGCAGGAAGGTGAGCGAGACGAACGCGGCGAGCAGGGCGGTCGGGATTCCCGCGTACGCGAACGAGCGCAGGAAGTAGAACGGGAACACCAGCAGCGCCCCCAGCGCCAGAGTGACCGTCACCGCGGAGAACAGCACGGTGCGGCCCGCCGTGCGCAGCGTCGTGGCGATGGCCTGGTCGGTCTGCGCGCCCTGGCCCCGCTCCTCCCGGTAGCGCTTGATGAGGATCAGGCTGTAGTCGATGGCGAGACCGAGCCCGAGGCCGGTGGTGACGTTGCTGGCGAGCGCCGAGACCTCGGTGAACAGGGTCAGGACGCGGATGACCAGAAGCACCGACAGGATGGTCAGCCCGCTGACCATCAGCGGCACCAGGGCGGCGACCACGCTGCGGAACACGAACAGCATCACGATCAGCAGGACCGGGAAGGTCACCGCCTCGATCTTGATGAGGTCCTTCTCGGTGGTCTCGGACATCTCCTTGTCGGCGAGCGCGTTGCCGCCCACCCGGATGTCCAGCCCTTCGGCGCGGTGCTCGTAGCGGCTCTCCAGCCGCTTGAAGGTGTTCTGGACCTGGTCCTCGTCGCCGGAGATCCGGGCCATCAGCAGTGCCTGCCGGCCGTCCTCGGCGCGCAGCGGCTCGGCCTTGCCCAGCGACCAGTACGACGCGGCCTGCTCGACGCCGGACTCATGGGCGACGCGTTCGGTGAGCCGGGCGCCCGCGGCGGCCACGGCGGGGGAGTCCACGCCCCGTTTGTCGGATATGAGCAGGACGAAGTCCGGGGCGCCCGCCCGGAATCTGTCGTCCATGACCTTCGCGGTCCGCGCCGATTCCGTCGAGTCGTCGACGAACCCGCCGGCGGACAGCTCCTGGATCACTCCGCCGCCCAGCGCGCCCGCTATGACCAGCAGCGCTCCGGACAGGTACAGCACCAGTTTGCTGCGGCGGCAGGTGAACCGGGCCAGTGAGGCGAACAATTCGGCTAACCCTTCTCGCGCCGCGCCTTTCCCGGCAGGTGGTTGACCCGCAGGGCGCGCAGCAGCGTGGACGGTGCGGCCAGGGAACTGGGATGGGTGCGCATGTACGTCACCGAGTTGAACCGCACGGCGACGGCTTGGTCCGTCACCGAGGCGTCGGCGATCTGCTCGGCGAACCATTTCGAGACGCGGTAGCCGCGTGGATACGGCCCGGTCACATCCGGCCGGGCCAGATCGGCCGCGGTGGATATCTGCCAGGCCGCGTCCACCACGACGCGCTGATGGGCGAAGAAGCTACGGGCGGGGGCGTCGAGGTCCGGCCGGGAGCGCAGGTACTCCGACAGGGCCGAGGCGTGCAGGGTCGCTGAGGACATGCCCTGCCCGTAGATCGGGTTGAACGACGCGACCGCGTCCCCGACGCTGATCAGCCGGGCCGGGAACCGGGTGAGGAGATGGAAGTCACGGCGCCGGCTGTCGGCCTGGTGGTAGGGGAGGATCTCGCCGAGCTGATCGCCCGCGACGGCCTCGCGGTAGACCGGCGGCAGCTCGCCGCACAGCTTCCGGAACTCCTCGACGTCCCGGATCGGCGGCTGCTTCCCGTAGTTGGCCAGGGTGATCAGCCAGCGGTCGTCCTCGATGGCGGTGATCGCGCCGCTCGCCACCCGTGGCGGGGTCGCGGTGGGGGTGCGGTAGGAGATGGCCGCGGCCAGCTCCGGGTCGGCGCTGGTGCGCCGGAAGTAGCCGGTGGCGTAGTCGATGTTGATGGCCATGCGCCGCATCGCGGGCCGCTGCCAGCCGTCCTTCTCCAGCCACTCGCCGAGCTTGCTGGCGCGTCCCATCGCGTCGACGACGAAATCGGCTTCTTCGACCCATTCGTCCCCGCCCGTTCCGCACCGCACCCCGCTGACCGCGCTCGCGCGGAACTCCAGGCCCCGGGCGCGGCAGGTGAGGACCTTCACATTGGGCAGGGCCAGGGTGCGGCGGCGCACCAGCGACTCCAGGAAGGGGCGGCTGCTGGAGAGCAGCCCCATCGTGCCGTCGCTCACCTTCGGGACACCGTCCGCGTAGGCGCGGATGTTGTAGGGGGACGAGAGGATCGCGCCGCCCGCCCTCGCCTCGTCCTCGAAGCCGGGGAACAGCCGCCGCAGCTGCATCCGGCCGCCGTGCATCAGGGTGTGGAGCTGCCCGTCGTGCGGGGTGCCCGGCCGTGGGGACGCGGCGGCGGGTAAGGCGTCCCGTTCCACGATCACCACGCTTTCGGCGTGGTCGGACAGCACCCGCGCCGCCAGCATTCCGGCCATACTCCCGCCGAGCACCACCGCCTTGCCCATCAGGACCTCGGTATTGGTGATCGGTTCGTCCGTACTGAGCCGGGCGAACACACGGGCGGCTGACTCCATCACGAGACCTCCAGACCGGTTATATGCATCAACCAGGAACTGTGGGGTAGGCGCCCGAATCCGACTGACGAAGAGAGAGAAAAGTTGTGCCTGCCCTGACCGATTCCGATGCCCCCGCCGCAGTCCGGCACCCCATGCTCCACCGCGCCATCAAGCGGCGCAAGAACCCTCCGCTGCGGCGCAGTGACATCACGGTCACGAAGGAGAAGGACGTTCACCGGGCGGTCAAAGCCGCGGCGCTGGGAAACGCCATGGAGTGGTTCGACTTCGGGATCTACAGCTATCTCGCGGTCACCATCGGCAAGGTCTTCTTCCCTGGCGGGAGCGCCACGATCCAGGTGCTGTCCTCCTTCGCGACGTTCGCGGTGGCCTTTCTCGTACGGCCGTTGGGAGGTATGTTTTTCGGGCCGCTCGGTGACCGCATCGGGCGGAAGAAGGTGCTGTCCTTCACCATGATCATGATGGCGACGAGCACGCTCGCCATCGGCCTCATACCCGGCTATCACTCCATCGGCTACGTCGCGCCCGCGCTCCTCATCCTGTTCCGGATGCTGCAGGGATTCTCCACGGGCGGTGAATACGGCGGCGCGTCCACGTTCATCGCCGAATACGCCCCCGACAAGCGGCGCGGCTTCTTCGGCAGCTTCCTCGAATTCGGCACCCTCATCGGCTATACCGCCGCTGCCGGACTGGTCACCATCCTGACCCTGACGCTCTCCGACGACGCGATGGGCTCCTGGGGCTGGCGCATTCCCTTCCTGGCCGCCGCCCCCATCGGACTCGTCGGCCTCTATCTGCGGCTGAAGCTGGACGAGACCCCCGCCTTCCAGAAGCTGGAGGAAGAGGCGCCCGCCGCGCAGGAGCGCACGACGCTGCCGTTCTGGCAGGTGTTCCGGACCCAGTGGCGCGCGATGGTGCTGTGCATGGCGCTGGTCGCCGCGTACAACATCACCGACTACATGCTGCTGTCGTACATGCCGACGTACCTCTCGTCCACGCTCCACTACAGCGAGACCAGCGCCCTCGTCTCGATCATCATCGTGATGGTGGTGCTGATGGCGGCCATCACCTTCGTCGGCCGCCTCTCCGACCGCGTCGGGCGCAAGCCGATGCTGCTGGCCGGGTCCATCGGCTTCTTCGTCCTCGCCGTGCCGTCCTTCCTGCTCATCAAGCAGGGCGGGATCGTCCCCGTCTTCGCGGGTCTGCTGCTGCTCGGCATGTGTCTGCTGCCCTACGTCGCCGTGATGTCGGCCTCCCTGCCCGCGCTCTTCCCGACCGATGTGCGCTACGGCTCGCTGTCCATCGCCTTCAACATCTCCGTGTCCCTCTTCGGCGGCACCACTCCGCTGGTCGTCGAGGCCATGGTCAGCGGCACCGGTGATGACCTGATGCCCGCGTACTACACGATGGCCGCGGCGATCGTCGGCATCATCGCCTCGGCCGTGATGAAGGAGACGGCCCGCCAGCCGCTGGAGGGCTCGCCGCCCGCGGTCGCGACCAAGGAGGAGGCCATCGCCCTGGTCGAATCCCAGTCCCCGCAGTCCCAGCGCCTCTGACCCGGCGCCCCCGCCCCGGGGTTCATTACCCCGGCGGTAATCGACCCCCTCGTCCCCCGGCGGCACAGTGAAGGCATCGGGTTCCGGGCCGGCGCACTCCGGCCCGGGATCCGGGTACCGACCGTTCACAGGCCGCTCGTGGCCGCCCAGGAGGGGACGACATGACCGACTACGACACCGCCGTGGCCCGCTACTTCGAGGCATGGAACGCCACCGGGCCCGAGGCTCTCGCCAAGGCCGTCGCCGCCGCCTGGACGGAGGACGGCGGCTACACCGACCCGCTGGCCGACGTGCGGGGGCACGAGCAGCTGGCCGCCGTCATCGCCGGGGCGCACGAGCAGTTCCCCGGCTTCGTGTTCCGCCAGCTGGGCAGCGCCGACGGGCACCACGGCATCGCCCGCTTCGGCTGGGAGCTGGTGGCGCCCGACGGGTCCGCGCCGGTCGCCGGATCCGACGTGATCACCCTCGCCGAGGACGGCCGCATCCGCTCGGTCCTCGGCTTCCTGGACCGGGTGCCCACGGCCGCGTGAATCTCCCCTACGGGACCGCCCAGGGGGCAGTCCGCAGCGCGGCGGCGGTCTCCGGGTCGGCCGGGAGGAACGTCTCGATGGCCAGCTCGGAGACGGTCACATCCATGGGGGTGTTGAAGGTCGCGATCGTCGAGATGAACGACAGCACCCGCCCGCCGTGCTCGATCATCATCGGCAGCGCGAACGGCGCGTGGCCGCCGCCGGTGGCCGACTCCCGGCCGCCCGACTCGGGCAGCGGATAGCCCGCCACCTCGTCGTACAGCTCGCGCAGCGGCGCGGAGCGCATCAGCGCGAGCTGGCGGTCCATCTGGTCCAGCAGATGGCCGCGCCACTCATGGAGGTTGCGGATGCGCGGGGCGAGCCCGTCCGGGTGGAGCGTGATCCGCATCGCGTTCACCGGCGGGGTGAGCAGATGGTTCGCCACGCCCTCCAGCAGCGCCTGGATGCCCCGGTTGGCCGCCAGCACCTCGTACGTCCCGTCCAGCACCAGGGCCGGATACGGCTCGTAGCCGGTCAGCAGCCGCTCCATCCCCTCGCGCAGCGCGCCCATCGACGGGTCGTCCACCGCCCGCTCGGGATAGTGCGGGGCGTATCCGGCGGCGATCAGCAGCGCGTTGCGCTCCCGCACCGGTACGTCGAGGTGATCGGCCAGGCGCAGCACCATCTCCTGGCTCGGCCGGGACCGGCCGGTCTCGATGAAGCTGATGTGGCGCGCCGAGGAGTCGGCGCGCAGCGCCAGCTCCAGCTGGCTGATCCGCCGCCGGTCCCGCCACGCGCGCAGCAGCGCGCCCACCCCGGCGGGCGCGGCGGGGGAGGCCTTGCGGGAGGGCGCGGCAGTCGTCATGCCCTGAAGGTAACGGAACTCCGGCCACCCCCGTGGCAGGGTGGAAGGGCCGATCCCTTTACCTGAGGAAGGAGCCGTCATGGCTGTCGAGCCGCTGGCCCGCGAGGAGATCGACGGGCGCCTGGAGCAGCTGCCCGGCTGGTCGTTCGCGGACGACCAGCTCTCCCGTACGTACGTCTTCGACGGGCATCCGCAGGCCGCGGGCCTGGTCGCGGAGATCGCCCGCATCCAGGACGAGCTGGGCCACCACTCCGATCTGACCCTCGGCTACAACAGGGTCACCGTCACCGTGAACACCCACAGCGTCGGCGGCAAGGTCACCGAGCTGGACTTCGGGCTCGCCCGCCGTATCGAGTCCGCCGCGCCCGGCCACGGCGCGCATGCCTGAACCCGCCGCCCCCGCGCGGGAATCGTGACCAAACCGCTCCCCGACCGGCTCCGAATACCCCATGAAGGGTTCCGGTGGCGGTCGGAGGAGTTGAGGCATGGGCGGGCAGCGGCAGCGGATCGCCGTCGTCGGCAGCGGAGTGGCGGGGCTCACCGCGGCGTACGTGCTGCAACGCGCGCACGACGTCTCGCTGTACGAGGCGGACGACCGGTTGGGCGGCCACGCCCACACCCACCAGGCGGCGGCCCCAGGAGGCCGGGTGTGGGCGGTCGACAGCGGGTTCACGCTCCACAACGAGCGCACCTACCCGCTGCTGCTGAAGCTCTTCCGCGAACTCGGTGTCTCCACCCAGGAGTCCGAGATGAACATGTCCGTGGTGTGCGAGGGCTGCGGACTGGAGTACGCCGGAGCGCGCGGCCTGCCCGGGCTGCTCGCGCGGCCCTCCAACGCGGTCAGGGTTCGCTATCTGCGCATGCTCACCGAGGTCCCGGCCTTCCACCGGGCCGCCCGCCGGTTCCTCGACCGGGTGCCGGACGACACGGTCACCCTGCGCATGTTCCTCGCCATCGGCGGCTGGTCGCGCTACTTCGTCTCCCACTTCGTCACCCCGCTGGTCTCCGCCGTCTGGTCCTGCGACGCCGAGACCGCGCTGCGCTACCCCGCCCACTACCTGTTCCGCTTCCTCGACCACCACGGCATGCTGTCGGTCACCGGCGCCCCGCCCTGGAGAACGGTGACCGGCGGCTCGCGCACCTATGTCGAGGCCATCGCCAAACAGCTCTCCGCCCTCCACACCTCGGCCCCCGTGCGCACCGTCCTCCGCCACCCCGACGGCGTCGACCTCGTCACCGAGGACGGTGAACACGCCCCGTACGACGCCGTCGTCATCGCCGTCCACGCCGACCAGGCGCTGCGGCTGCTGGAGCGCCCCACCGCCGAGGAACGCGACATCCTCGGCGCCTTCCCGTACTCCCGCAACGACACCGTGCTGCACACCGACCCCACCCTGCTGCCTCGCAACCGCCGCGCGCGGGCCGCCTGGAACTACCGGATGCCGTCCTGCGCCACCCCCTCCGGCCGGGTGCTCATCAGCTACGACATGAACCGGCTCCAGCGGCTCGACGCCCCCCGCGACCACATCGTCACCCTGAACGGCGGCGACCGCGTCGACGAGAGCCGGGTGCTGGCCCGCATGGTGTACGAACACCCCATCCACACCCCCGAGTCGGTGGCCGCCCAGCAGTGGCTGCTCACCCTCAACGACCGCGTCACCGCCTTCGCCGGGGCCTACCACGGCTGGGGCTTCCACGAGGACGGCTGCGCCTCGGGCGTACGGGCCGCCGCGGCCCTGGGGGTGCGCTGGTGAACCGTCCGTATGCCCGTAGCGGTCCCCGCAGCGGTCCCCGCACACAGGAGGGCATGGAGTGACCGAACTGCACCCCATATCCGGCGCCGCCCACCGCCCGGCCGTCGACGCCGCCCGCTGGCCCGCCGTGGCCAACCGGCCCGGCCCCTCGCGGCCCCGCGACGCGCTGGCCCGGCCGCTGGTCCGGCGGGCCCTGGCCCGGCTGCCGCTGCGGGTGCGGTACGGCTCCGGGCCGCCGCGCGGCACCACCGGGCCGCTGCTGGAGATCGCCGATCCCGAGGCGTTCGTCCGGCGGGTCGGCCGGGACGGGCTCATCGGCTTCGGCGAGTCGTACCTGGCCCACGAGTGGGACGCCGAGGACCTGGTGGCCGTGCTCACCGTGTTCGCCGAGCACGCCGCCCGCATCGTCCCCCGCTGGACCCGGCCGCTGCGCCGGGCCTGGGCCCCGCGGCGCCCCGTCGGGCAGTACAACACGCTGGAGGCGGCGCCCAAACACGTCCACCACCACTACGACCTGTCCAACGAGCTGTTCGGGCTCTTCCTCGACCCCACCCTCAGCTACTCGGGCGCCCTCTTCGACCGTCTCCCCGCCGTCTGGGACGACCTCGCCGACGCCCAGCACCGCAAGATCGACCGGCTGCTCGACCTCGCCGGGGTCGGCCCCGGCACCCGGCTGCTGGAGATCGGCACCGGATGGGGCGCGCTCGCCCTGCGCGCCGCCCTGCGCGGGGCCCACGTGGTCACCGCCACCCTCTCCGAGGAACAGCGGCGGCTCGCGGCGCGGCGCGCCCTGCGCGACGGGCTCACCGACCGGATCACCCTGCTGCTGTGCGACTACCGGGAGCTGGAGGGCCAGTACGACGCCGTCATCAGCGCCGAGGTGATCGAGGCCGTCGGGGCGGCGTACTGGCCCCGCTACTTCGGCACCCTGCAGAACCTGCTGGCCCCCGGCGGCCGGATCGCCCTCCAGGCCGTCACCATGCCGCACGACCGGATGCTCGCCACCCGCCACACCTACACCTGGATCCAGAAGTACATCTTCCCCGGCGGCTTCCTGCCCTCCGTGACCGCCCTCGAACAGTGCGCCGCCCGCCACACCCGGCTGCGCCTGGCCCGCCGCGATGCCTTCGGCGACCACTACGCGCAGACCCTGCGGCTGTGGCGGGAACGTTTCACCGCCCGCGACGCGGAGGTCGCCGCCCTCGGCTTCGACGCCACGTTCCGCCGCATGTGGACCTTCTACCTCGCCTACTCCGAAGCGGGCTTCCGCGCCCGCTACCTCGACGTCCAGCAGATCCTGCTCCAGGAGGCAGACCGATGAGCGACGTGGCCCCCACCCTCGCCCCGATCGCCGAACGCCTGCTCGGCGGGCCGCTCCCGGTGCGGCTGTGCGCCTGGGACGGCAGCGAGGCGGGCCCGCCGGACGCGCCCCGCGTCGTCCTGCGGTCGCCGCGCGCGGTGCGGCGGCTGCTGTGGCAGCCCGGCGAACTCGGCCTCGCCCAGGCGTACATCAGCGGCGATCTCGACGTCGAGGGCGACCTCACCGACGCGCTGCGCGCCCTATGGCACGCCCCGCGCGAGCACTCCGCGACCCTGCCGCGGGCCGGTCTCGCCGCGCGTGCCCGGGCCGCCGCCCGCACCGCCCGGATCGGCGCCCGCACCGCCCGGATCGGCGCCATCGGACCGCCGCCGTCCGCCCCCGTTTCCCACCAGGGGCCCCTCAGCGAGTTCTACGAGCGGCTGCTCGACCCCTCCATGGCGTACTCCTGCGCCTACTGGACCAGCCACGACCCCTCGTACGGCCTCGCCGACGCCCAGTGCGACAAGCTGGAGGTCATCTGCCGCAAGCTCGGGCTGGTCCCGGGCGCCCGGCTCCTCGACATCGGCTGCGGCTGGGGCGCCCTCGCCCTGTACGCGGCCGACCGCCACAAGGCTCAGGTCACCGCCGTCACCAAGGTGCCCGAGGAGCGCGACTTCTTGTGCGAGCGGGTCGACGAACTGGGGCTGGGTCAGTTCGTCGAGGTCGTGCTGAGCGACTACCGCGATCTGCCGGGCGGTCAGTACGAGGCCGTGGCGTGCGTGGAGACGGGCGAACACGTCGGCCACGACCAGTACCCGCACCTCGCCCGCACCCTGCACGGCATGCTGCGGCCCGGCGGCCGCGCCCTGGTCCAGCAGATGTCACGCACCGCCGCCGGGGGTGCTTTCTTCGACACCTGTCTCACCCCCGACCTCTCCACGCGGCCCCTCGGCGACACCATCGGCCTGCTGGAGGCCGCCGGACTGGAGGTGCGCTCCTCCGAGTCCCTGCGCGAACACTACGTCCGCACGGTCGGCGCCTGGCGGGAGGCGCTGGAGGCCCAGTGGGACGCCCTGCGGCTGCTCGCGGGCGACGACACCGCCCGGATGTGGCGCCTCTACCTGGCCGGTGGCGCGCTCGCCTTCGAGGAGCGCCGCATGGGCATCGACCAGATCCTCGCCGTACGGCCGACGGGGCGCGGTGTCAGCGGCATGCCGGACACACCTGCGGCGTGGTATCCGGCGCTGGAGGTGGCATGACCGCTTTCCCGTGGGACGCCTTCGGGGCTTCTCTCGTCTACAGCGCCCTCGCCCCGCTGACCATCACGCTCCTCACCTTCCTGGTGGCCCTGGCCAAAGGAGTCCACCGCATCGTGGACGTGGCCTGGGGGCTCGGGTTCACCGCCATCGCCCTGGTCACCTTCGCCGCGTCCGACGGTCACGGCGACGGGACGCGGCGGCTGCTGGCCACCGTGCTCACCGCCGTCTGGGCGCTGCGGCTCGCCGTCCACGTCGGCGTACGGCGGTGCGGGCACGGCGAAGACTCCCGCTACGAACGCCTCCTGGCCCGCGCCCCCGGCAACCGCCACCTCTACGCCCTGCGCACCGTCTACCTCCCCCAGGCCGCCCTGATCTGGCTCGTCTCCCTCCCCGTCCAGGCCGCCCAGTACGCCCCCGGCCCCCTGGGCCCGGCCACGGCGGCGGGCGCGGCCCTCTGGCTCCTCGGCCTCACCTTCGAAGCCGTCGGCGACTCCCAGCTCGCCCGCTTCCGCGCCGACCCGCGCAACCGGGTCCGGATCATGGACCAGGGTCTGTGGCGGTGGACGCGCCACCCCAACTACTTCGGGGACGCGTGTGTGTGGTGGGGCCTGTTCCTGCTGTCCTGCGCGACGTGGCCGTCCGCCCTGGTCTCCCTGATCTCCCCGCTGGTGATGACCTACGTCCTCACCCAGGGGCGCGGCAAGGCGCTCCTGGAGCGCCACATGGCCGACCGCCCGGCCTACGCCGCCTACGCCGCCCGCACCAGCGGCTTCCTCCCCCGCCCTCCAGCCGACCCCTGACGAGGGTGGTGTGTCCCCCACCCCGCCCCTCCCCGAATCCGGGAGCTACGCCTCCGGGTCCCCGACGGGGCTGTGCCCCGGCCTGGACCCCCGCGAGGCTGTGTCCCCGGGCCCTCGGGGGACTGCGTCCCCGTGCGGGGGTGGGGAATCCTGGGGTGTGGCCTCTGGCGCGGGTGGTGTGTCCCCTACCCCGCCCCTTCCCGAAACCGGCGGGCTGCGCCCCCGGGCCCCGCGTGGGTTGCGGCCCGGCCCTCGGTGGGGGGTGTGCCCACGGGCCCCGTGGGGACTGCGTCCCCGGGCCCTTTCGGGGCTGCGCCCCGGGCCCCGTGGGGGTTGTGCGCCGGTCGCCGGTGGGGGCTGCGTCCCCGGAACTGCGCTCCGCCCTTTCGGGGCGTGCCCCCTGGCCCCGTGGGGCTGTGCCCCGACCTGCCTCGGCGGCTGGGCCCCTGGCCCCGTGGAGGCTGCGACACCGGGCTCCCACGTCGCGGCTGGGCTCGCCCTGGGGCCGGGTCCCGGTCCTGTGTGTCGCTCGGGTCTGCCTAGGCTCGGGCCCGGTCTCCGCACCTCATGTCCGTACAGGAGAACCCTGCGGATCGGCCACATCCAGCCCCTCCGGCGTTTGAGGAGCGGGGGTGTGGGGGCGGAGCCCCTGCGTTCGGGGAGGGGCGGGGTGGGGAACAACTCACGGTCAGGCGCCGTGGCGGGAGGCGCGGAAGCGGGTAGCCGCTTCGGACAGATCCACGATCGGGGGCGGGTAGGAGAGGGCGGCGCGCTCGGGCTCGGGGAGCTTCCAGGGGGTGTGGACGCGGCGTCCGGGGACGCCCGCCAGTTCGGGCACCCATCGGCGGACATAGGCCCCGTCCGGGTCGAAGCGGCGGGCTTGGGACAGGGGGTTCAGGACCCGGTTGGGGCGGGTGTCCGTGCCGGTCCCGGCCACCCACTGCCAGTTGAGCTGGTTGTTCGCCACGTCCCCATCCACCAGCAGAGACAGGAAGTGCCGCGCCCCCACCCGCCAGTCCACGTACAGCGTCTTCGTCAGGAAGCTCGCCACCAGCAGCCGGGCGCGGTTGTGCATCCACCCTTCGGCGGCCAGCTGCCGCATCCCCGCGTCGACCAGCGGGTAGCCGGTGCGGCCAGCCACCCAGGCCGCGACGGCGGTCTCGTCGGTCCGCCACCGGTCGCCGCGCGGGCGGTAGTCGGCGTGGGAGGCGTCGGGGCGGGCGGCGAGGACCTGGTGGTGGAAGTCGCGCCAGGCGAGCTGCCGTACGAAGGCCTCGGCACCGGGCCCGCCGGACTCCCGCGCCCGGCGTACCAGCTCCACCGGGGACAGACAGCCGAAGTGGAGGTAGGGGGAGAGCCGTGACGTGGCGTCGCCCGCCAGATCGTCCTGGCGGTCGGCGTACGCGCCCAAGCCCGACCGCAGCCACGAGTTGAGGCGGCGGCGCCCGGCCCGTTCGCCGCCCTCGGGCAGCCCGGGGGAGGGACTGCCGGAGGCGAGCGAGGACACGGCGTCGACCGGTTCGGACCGCACGCCGGGCGGCACCCGCACACCGCCCGGAGCGGCGAGCGGCCTGCGCGGTTCGACGCCCTGCCAGGCGCGGTAGTAGGGAGTGAAGACGGCGAAGTGGTCTTTGCCGACCGGGGTCACGGTGCCGGGCTCGACGGCGTTCAGCACGGCACCGTGCACCCTCAGCGCCTCGCCCAGCACCTTCCGCAGGCCCCCCTCCCGCCGCCCCGCGAACCCGCTCACGCCGCCCGCGATGTGCACCTCCCCGGCCCCGACCTGCTCGGCCACCCGGCGGATCTCCTCCACCGCGTCACCCGTACGGACGATCAGACGGCCCCCGCGCTCCCGCAGGCCCGCGTCCAGGTCGGCCAGACAGTCCCGCAGGAACGCCACCCGGTTGGGCACGGCGAACCCCGCCGCCGCCACCCGGCGGTCCACGACGAACAGCGGAACGACCTGGTCGGCCGAGCGGACCGCGGCGTGCAGCACGGGGTTGTCGCGCAGCCGCAGATCGGAGGTGAAGACGGCGATCGAGGTGCTGGTTGTGGTCACTCCTCTCCCTTACACCGGGCGCCCTCACCCCGCCGGGAGCGACATCAGCCCGATCGGATCGGTCGTCGGCGCCTTCGAGCCCCCGGCGGGCTCGACCGTCACGCCCACGCCGGACGCCTTCCCGACCGCGCCGCTCAGCAGGGCGGCCGTGCCGCCGCCGGTGCCGGTGCCGGTGTCCGCGGTGTCCATGAGCCCGGCCGACCGCATCGTGCCGCCGTCGCTGAACCACAGCTGGTACACCCGCCCCTCGGGCGGCTTCGGCAGGCCGGAGGCGAGGAACGCGGCCTTGTCCAGCCCGTGCGAGACCACGACCGTGCCCGTGGCGCCGTTCGTCAGCTTGGCGTTGCGGCTGTGGGCGTCCGGGGCGGCCAGCACCTCGGTCACCGCGGCCACCCGCGCCAGCCGCTGTTCGGAGCGCTGGGCCGTATCGCGCGCGTCGGACGCCTGCTGGTTCTGCCATACGGCGACCCCGCCGAGCGACACCGCCCCGGCGAGACAGGCGGCCAGCGCGAAGTTCTGCCACCGGCCGCCGCGCGCGGCACGCCGGTGCGGGGTGGCGCCGCCGGAGAACTCCGGTTCGCTCCGCGCCACCCGCGGCGGGTCCTGACGGACCGTGGCGATCCGCCGCATCACATCGTCCTTGAGCACCGGCGACGGCGTCAGCGAGGTGGCCATGCCCAGCTTGGCGGCGGTGGCCCGCAGCTCCCGTACCTCCTGGGCGCAGGCCTCGCAGTCGGACAGATGCCGTTCGAAGGCCAGCAGTTCCCGCCCGGAGAGGGCGTACACCGCGTACGCGCCGGTCAGCGTGTGCAGATCCGCTCGGTCCGCTCTGGTCATGCCCCGACCCCCATGCAGTCGCGAAGCCGGATGAGTCCGTCCCGGAGTCTGGTCTTCACCGTGCCGAGGGGGAGCTGGAGCAGCTCCGCCACCTCGCGGTAGGTACGGCCACGGTAGTAGGCGAGCGTCACGGACTGACGCTGTAGTTCGGTGAGGGTCTGCATGCAGCGGCGCACCTGCTCGCGCTCCAGCCTGGCCTCGACCTGCTCGGTCACCTCGTCGAAGGCCGGGGTGCGGTTCAGCAGGGCGGCGCGCTCCTCGCGGTCCGACGCGGACTGCGCGGACCGTACGCGGTCGACGGCGCGCCGGTGCGCGAGCGTCATGATCCACGCCATGGCGCTGCCCCGGGCGGGCTCGAACCGGGCCGCGGTCCGCCACACCTCCACCAGCACCTCCTGGGTGACCTCCTCCGCCTGGGCGGGGTCGCGCAGCAGACTGCGCGTCAGACCGAGGACGGAGCCGCTCACGGCGTCGTAGAGCGCTGCGAAGGCGTTCTGGTCCCCCCGGGCCACCAATCCGAGCAACTCCTCGAGGTCCGGGCCCCTGGGGGCCGGTCCACCGATGAACACGGGCTCTCTCACTAGCCGTCCTTCCGGATGAGCATCACGACACCACGCAGGTGTCGTATCTCATTCGCGGCTGGAGCGGGTGCGGATTGGTCAGATCAGCGAATTTGCCGATCCGGCAAGGAAGTTTGGCAGATCGGCCCCGAGGCGAGCACTCTCGGGCCATGAACGCATCCCATGGCGCACACGGACACGCACACGGACACGCGCACGCACACGGGCCCGGGCACGATCACGGGCAGCCGGACTGGGCCGCCTTCGCCCTCTTCCTCGAACAGGGCGCGGAGCTGCACGCCCCCATGTACGACCAGGCCACCGCCTGGCTGCGCGAGCGCTTCGCCGCGGGCGGCCACCCCGTACGCCGCGTCCTCGACGTCGGCAGCGGCCCCGGCGTGGTGACCTGCCTCCTCGCCCAGGCCTTCCCGGACGCCGAGGTCGTGGCCGTCGACGGGACGCCCGCCCTGCTGGAGCGCACCCGGGAGCGCGCCGCCCGGCTCGGGCTCGCCGACCGCGTCACCACCTTGCACGCCGAGCTGCCGGAGGGGCTCGACCCGGCCACGATCGGCACCGCGGACCTGATCTGGTCGAGCAAGACCGTGCACCATCTGGGTGATCAGCTCGCCGCGCTGCGCCAACTCGCCGCCGCCCTGCGCCCCGGCGGGCTGCTGGCGATCGGCGAGGGCGGACTGCCGCCCCGCTTCCTGCCCCGCGACGCGGGACTGGGCCGACCCGATCTGCTGGCCCGGCTCGACGCCGTCCAGGGGGAGGGGTTCGCCGCGATGCGGGCGGAGCTGCCGGGCGTGGTGGAGGCCGTCGAGGACTGGCCCGGGCTGCTCACCGCGGCCGGTCTCACCGGCGCCACCAGCCGCAGCTTCCTGCTCGACCTGCCCGCCCCGCTCGGCGCGACGGCCCGCGAGGCCCTGCGGACCGAGCTGGCCCATCGGCGCGAGGCCGCCGCCGAGGGTCTCGACGACGGCGACCTCGCCGCCCTGGACCGGCTGCTCGACCCGGATGACGAGGCCGGGATCATGCGGCGGCCGGATGCCTTCCTGCTGGTCGCGCAGACCTTCCACGTGGCGGCCCGGACGGAGTGACGGACTGGGGGGCGGCGCCGTCAGCCGGTGGTGAGGGTGAGCCCGTACGCGCTGAGGATCGGGTTCACCGGCTGGTAGTACGTCGTACCGCCGACGGTGCAGTTGCCGGAGCCGCCGGAGAGGACGCCCTGCGCCTCGGTGCCGGAGACGAACGAGCCGCCCGAGTCGCCGGGCTCGGCGCACACATTGGTGCGGGTCACGCCGCGGATGGTGCCCTCGGGGTAGACCACGCTGGTGTTGTGCTGCTGGATCGTGCCGCAGTGCCAGCCGGTGGTCGACCCCGAGCGGCAGACGGACGAGCCGACCGGCGCCTCCTGGGAGCCGGTGACCGTGATGGTGGTGGAGTCGGGGCCGATCACCAGGGGCGTGGGCGTCCAGTTGGCGTTGGTGGCCACCCACGCGTAGTCGCTGCGGGGGAAGACCGAGCCCTGGAAGGTGCCCTGCGCGACGCGGTTGAAGCCGGTGGTGGTGTCGCCCGCGTCGCCGCAGTGCCCGGCGGTGACGAAACCGGCCTGGGTGTCCTGGGTGACGGAGAAGCCGATCGAGCAGCGGGCACTGGCGTTGATGTAGTACGCCTCGCCGCCCCGCAGGTCATAGAGGGGAGCCGGCCGCTCGGCCGACTCCACGATGCGCACCATGGCGCGGTCGACGCCACTGGCGTCGATGAACTGCTGGGCCGCGGTCGGCTGGGCCGACTGGACGACCACGCTGTTGCTCTTCACGTCCACGTACCAGAGGGAGGCGGTGGAGGCGGACGGGGGGCGCGCCTCGGCCACCCGGTCCAGCATGTCCTTCGCGGCGTTCAGCTGCTCCAGGCTGTGGCCGACGACGGTGGCCTTGGCGCCGGAGGCGGTGATGGCGCCGCTCTGGGCCTGGTCGGTGGTGCCGATGGTGAGTTCGGCGGTGTTCCCGGTCACCCAGGTGCCCGCGTAGCTGCTGCCGAGGTTCTTGCGCCAGCCGGGTTCGGCCTGTCCGGCCTTGTACTCGTTGGAGATCCGGGTCCGCGCCTCGTCGGCCGTCAGGCCCAGGTCGCGCTGCATGGCGGCGAGCACCTCGGGCGGGATGTCCCGGTGGGAAGCGGGCGACGGGGACGGGTTCGCGGCGGCGGGTATGCCCGCACCGGAGAGGAACAGGGCGGCTATGGCGACGGTGCATCCCGTGGCGAGCTCAAGACCATGACGGCGTCTGCGGCGCATAGTGCGTTCTCCTGTCGCGTGTCACGCTGTGTGTCCTGTTGAGCGCCAAGCGTAATTGCGGTGACAGGGGACCGCGCGGCGGGCGTGAACACGACGCCGCCCCGGCATGACACCGCCCCGCCGCGCGGCTCGCGCGACGGGGCGGGTGGGGCGACCGGTGGTCAGTCCGCCAGGTTGAACGTGTCCGGGTTCGGGCCCAGGCGGTTGCCCGAGTCCAGGGCGCCGATCGCGGACAGGTCGTCGGAGTCCAGCTCGAAGTCGAAGACGTCGATGTTGTCCTTGATCCGGGACGGCGTCACGGACTTCGGGATCACGACGTTGCCCAGGTCGAGGTGCCAGCGCAGCACGACCTGCGCCGGGCTCTTCCCGTGCTTCGCGGCGATCTCGACGAGCTTCGGCTCCTCCAGCAGACCCTTGCCCTGGCCCAGCGGGGACCAGGCCTCGGTGACGATGTCATGGCGGGAGTTGAAGGCGCGCAGCTCCGTCTGCTGCAGCTGCGGGTGCAGCTCGACCTGGTCGATCACCGGGGTGACCGAGGCCTCGGAGAGCAGCCGCTGGGTGTGGGCCGGGTGGAAGTTGGAGAGCCCGATGGCCTTGGCGCGGCCGTCGGCGTAGATCTTCTCGAACGCCTTCCAGGTGTCCACGTACTTGTCGACCTCGGGCAGCGGCCAGTGGATCAGGTAGAGGTCCACGTACTCCAGGCCGAGCTTGGTCAGCGAGGTGTCGAACGCGCGGAGCGTCGAGTCGTAGCCCTGCTCCGCGTTCCAGAGCTTGGTGGTGACGAACAGCTCGTCGCGGGCGATGCCCGACGCGGCGATCGCCTTCCCCGTGCCCTCCTCGTTGCCGTATATCGCGGCCGTGTCGATGTGGCGGTATCCGGCGTCCAGCGCGTTGCGCACCGCGACCTGGGCCTCGTCGTCCGGGATCTGCCAGACACCGAAGCCGAGCTGCGGGATCCGAACGCCATTGTTGAGGGTGATGAAGGGGACCTTGCTCACGAGCAGTCGATCCTTACGTCGTGCGGATTCGTACTCTCTCTGTCAACGATCACCGGGCGCCACGCATTCCCGGTCCGCGAGCCGCACCGGATGCGCGATCTCCGTGCGGAAACGGTGCGGGGTGTGCCCCTCGCGCACCGTCGCGCCCACCGCGACCGCCGCCAGGCTCACCGTACCCCGTGGTGCTCGCACCACCATGACCAGCCGGTATGTACCGCCGATGGGGGCCGTGCCGGTGCGGCGGATCTCCCAGCCGGGGTCGGAGCGCAGCTCCCGCCGCGCCTCCAGGCGGACGCGCTCGCCCGCCGCCAGGGTGTGGTGGTCGTCCCGGAGCCCCAGCCGGGGGCCGAGGCGGACCGGCGCGGGAACGCCCCCGGCTTCGGCCGCGGCTTCGGTGAGCTGATGCGGGGCCATGGACCAGGCGATCGGCGTGAAGGCGGCTTCAGCGTCGGTCGACAGGGTCAGATCGAGGTTGACCGTGTGCAGAGCGGGTTCCGGCGCGTCCTGTGCGCAGCTGAGCGCACAGTGCAGCAGGTGGTAGACGGCGGTGTGCGCCTCGGCCTCCAGGAAGGCCAGCAGTTCCGGGTCCCCGGCGGCCAGCTCGGCCGTCACCGGGACGGATACCGGCCCGCCCAGGGTGACGTGGCCGGCCAGCGCCGGGGCTTGGGGAGTTTCCTCGGAGACCAGGGTCAGTTCGCGCTCGGGAAGTGCGGGGAGAATGACATCGATCATTTCGTGCCCCCTTCGCGGCTCGGTGGTTCCCAGGGAGTGCGTGTACCCCGTCTCCTACGCGTTGTAGAGCGCCTCGACCTCGACGGCGTATGCCTGCTCGATCGCCTTCCGCTTCAGCTTCAGGGACGGTGTCAGGAGACCATGCTCCTCCGAGAACTGCGCGGCAAGTATCCGGAACGTACGAATCGACTCGGCCTGCGAGACGGTGGTGTTCGCCGCGACGACCGCCCGCCGGATCTCGGTCTCCAGATCCGGGTCCCGGACCAGCTCGTTCGCCGCCATCTCCGGTTTGCCGCGCATCGTCAGCCAGTGCGAGACGGCCTCCGGATCGAGGGTGACCAGCGCCGCGACGTACGGGCGGTCGTTGCCGACCACGATGCACTGGGCCACCAGCGGATGCCCCCGCACCCGCTCCTCCAGCCCGACCGGTGAGACGGTCTTGCCGCCGGAGGTCACCAGGATCTCCTTCTTCCGCCCGGTGATCGTCAGATAGCCGTCGTCGTCCAGCGTGCCGAGGTCGCCGGTGGCCAGCCAGCCGTCGCGCAGCACGGCGTCGGTGGCCTTCGGATCGCCGAGGTAGCCGATGAAGACCTGGCCGCCGCGCAGCCAGATCTCGCCGTCGTCGGCGATGTACACGGTGGTGCCGGGGATCGGCTGCCCGACCGTGCCGTAGCGGGTCCGCTCGGGCGGGCAGGCGGTGGCGGCCGCGGTCGACTCGGTGAGCCCGTACCCCTCGTACACGGTGACGCCCGCGCCCCGGAAGAACAGCCCGAGCCGCCGCTCCATGGCCGAGCCGCCCGACATCCCGTGCCGGACCCGGCCCCCCATCGCGCCGCGCACCTTGCTGTACACGAGCTTGTCGAAGAACTGGTGCTGCATGCGCAGCGAGGCGCTGGGGCCGCTGCCGGTGCCGAACGCCTTCTCCTCCACCGCCTCCGCGTACCGCACGGCGATGTCGACCGCCTTCTCGAACGGCCCCGACCTGCCGTCCGCCTCCGCCCGGCGGCGCGCCGCCGCGAACACCTTCTCGAAGATGTACGGCACGGCGAGGATGAAGGTCGGCTTGAAGGTCTGCAGGTCGGGCAGGAGCGCGGACGCCGCCAGCTTCGGCTGGTGGCCGAGCTTGACCCGGCCGCGGATCGCGGCGACCTCCACCATCCGGCCGAAGACGTGTGCGAGGGGGAGGAAGAGCAGGGTGGAGGCCTCGTCGCCGCGCTTGGAGTGGAAGGCGTCCTCGTACCGCTCGACGACGTTGTCGCACTCGGCCATCAGGTTGGCGTGGCTGATCACACAGCCCTTGGGGCGGCCGGTGGTGCCCGAGGTGTAGATGATGGTCGCGGTCTGCTCCGGGGTCATCGCCAGCCGGTGCCGGTTGACCAGGTCGTCGTCGATGGACTCGCCGTCCGCGATCAGCTGCTCCAGCGCCCCGGCGTCCAGCTGCCACAGCCGCTTGAGGTGCGGCAGCCGTCCGACCACCGAGCCGACCGTCATGGCGTGGTCCTCGTGCTCGACCATGCACGCCGTGACGGACGCGTCGTGCAGCATCCAGAAGACCTGCTCCGCGGAGGAGGTCGGGTACAGCGGCACGCTCTGCGCGCCCACGGTCCACAGCGCGAAGTCGAACAGCGTCCACTCGTAGCGGGTGGGGCACATGATGCCGACGCGGTCGCCGAACCGGACGCCCTGCGCCAGCAGTCCCTTGGCGAGCGCCACCACCTCGTCCCGGAACTGGGCCGAGGTCACATCCTCCCAGCGGCCGTCAGGGGTCTTGCGTGCCAGCGCCACCCGATGAGGGTCGGATTCCGCATGCTCGAAGACGGCATCCGCCAGTCCTCCGGCCTGGGGCGCCGACGCCATCGGGGGGACGGTGAACTCGCGCAATACCTGCTCCTTGAAGCCGCTCCGCACAGCGCCGCGACCGTACCCGATGCTGACCTCCCGGCGGGAGAGGTGTTTCGTCAGGGAATGATCGATATGCGTTCTGGTCTGTGAGGTGAAAGCACGTCAAACAGTCACTGAGGGCGCCGGTTTGTACTCAGTCTGCCTCTGTGCACCGCATGTGTGGCCGATATGTGATGACTTTCTGCACGGAATCTCTCCGATCACGGCACAGGCCCGGCCAGGATCGCCTCCGCGAGCCGCTCCGCCGCGGCGCGGGTCGCGGTGTCCCGCTGCCGCTCCCCGTACAGCAGGACGAAGTCCACCGGCCCCAGCTCCGGCAGCCCGGCCCGCTCCGGAACCGGTACCAGGCCCGGCGGGATCAGGCCATCGGTGTGCGCCATCACCCCGAGCCCCGCGCGCGCCGCCGCGACCAGACCGTTGAGGCTGCCGCTCGTGCACACGATCCGCCACGCCCTGCCGTCCCGCTCCAGCACCTCCAGCGCCCGGGCCCGGGTCAGCCCCGGCGGCGGGAAGACGATCAGGGGGAGCGGGCGGCCGGGGTCGAGCCGCAGCCCCTCCGCGCCGATCCACACCAGCCGGTCCCGCCACACCAGCTGCCCCTGCGGCCGCTCCTCGGACCGCTTGGCCAGCACCAGATCCAGCTTCCCCGCCTCCAGTTGCTGATGCAGGGTGCCCGACAGCTCGACCGTCAGCTCCAGATCCACCTCCGGGTGATCGCGGCGGAACCCCTTGAGGATCTCCGGCAGCCGGGTCACCACGAAGTCCTCCGACGCCCCGAACCGCAGCCGCCCACGCAGCCGGGTGCCCCGGAACCAGCCCGCCGCGCGCTCGTTCGCCTCCAGGATCGACCGCGCGAACCCGAGCATCGCCTCGCCGTCCTCGGTCAGCTCCACCCCGTGCGTATCGCGGCTGAACAGCTGCCGCCCGGCCGCCTCCTCCAGCTTGCGGACGTGCTGGCTCACGGTGGACTGGCGCACCCCGAGGCGGTGCGCGGCCTGGGTGAAGCTCAGGGTCTGGGCGACGGCGAGGAACGTACGGAGCTGGGCGGGATCGAACACGTCTTCCACTTTAGGCAGCGCCCATCACGGAACGCGATAGCAGTCAGTGCGGTATGCGGGATTCCCGATGGGCCCGGTCGCGGGCAGGCTGGAGAGGGCCCCGTACGGCACCCGGGGAGCCCGAGCAAGACGCACGACCGCGAACGACCGCGCGACCGAGGAAGATCGAGAAAGAGAGTTCATGCACCGCCCGCACCATCCGCTCCGCAAGATCACCCTCCCCTCCTGGCTGCCGCTGGACGGCTTCATCCTGGGCCTGGTCGGCACCGTCGCCCTCGCCGCGCTGCTCCCGGTCAGCGGCCGGGCCGCCACCGTGACGGACGGGGCGACGACGGTCGCGGTCGCCTTCCTCTTCTTCCTCTACGGCGCCCGGCTCTCCACCCGCGAGGCACTGGACGGGGTGCGCCACTGGCGCCTCCACCTGACCGTGCTGGCCTGCACCTTCGTCATCTTTCCCGCGCTGGGCCTGGCCGCCCGCGGGCTGGTCCCCCACGTCCTCACCCAGCCCCTCTACACCGGCCTCCTCTTCCTGTGCCTGGTGCCCTCCACGGTCCAGTCCTCGATCGCCTTCACCTCGCTCGCCCGGGGCAACGTCGCCGCCGCGATCTGCGCGGGCTCCTTCTCCAGCCTGATCGGCATCGTCGTCACGCCGGTCCTGGCCGCGCTGCTCCTCGGCAGCGGCGGCGGCGGGTTCTCCGCCGACTCGATGGTCGAGATCGCCCTCCAGCTGCTGGCCCCCTTCCTGGCCGGGCAGCTCCTCCGTCGCTGGATCGGCGGCTTCATCTCCCGCCACCGCACGGTCCTGCGCCTGGTCGACCGCGGCTCGGTCCTGCTCGTCGTCTACGCGGCCTTCAGTGAAGGCATGACCCGGGGCATCTGGCACCAGATCACCCCCGCCCGGCTGGCGATCCTGCTGGCCGTCGAGGCGGTGCTGCTCGCCCTGATGCTCACCCTCACCACCTACGGCTCCCGGAAGCTGGGCTTCCCGCGCGAGGACCGCATCACGATCACCTTCGCGGGCTCCAAGAAGAGCCTGGCCGCGGGGCTCCCCATGGCCAGCGTCCTGTTCGGCGCCCAGGCGAGCCTGGCCGTCCTCCCGCTGATGCTCTTCCACCAGATGCAGCTGATGGTCTGCGCCGTCCTGGCCCGCCGCTTCGCCGACCGGGCGCCGGAGGCGGAGCCCGAGCCGCTGCCGTCAAAGACCCCTCAGCCGCCTGCCGTGGTCCGCTGAGCGATTCTTCCGGCTGTTCCGCTAATCTGCGCACATGTCGAACACACTTACCCATGGGGCCTTTCGCACGGAACGCTTATGGGCCGGGGCCGGTGTGCTGTCCCTCCTCCTGTTCCTCACCTGCGTGGTGGCCTGGGTGGACACATTCGAATTCGACGAGCGGTGCAGCCACGGCTTGGTGAACGGCTCCGGACAGCTCGGCGACATCCGGCGCCAAGCGTTCCCCCCGGCCACCATCTGTGAGTACGAGGGAGGAGACGTCACCGCGGGCGCGACCGGGCTGCTGGGCGCGGTGATCTGGTGCGCCTTCCTGGGGCTCGCGCTCTGCGTGCTGCTGGCGCTGCTGGCCGAATGCGTCGAACTGCCCGACGGTACCGGCGGATTGCGGCTCACCCGCAAGGAGCGGCTGCGCCGCGCGGGGACGGCCCTCTTCGTCACCGGCTCCTTCTTCGCCCTGGTGTACGGACTGCTCGCCTGGCCGCTGCTCACCGGCCCGTCCTCGGCCTGTTCGGCGGGCGCGGAGTGGGGCATCTACGCGCCGAAGACGCTGGACTACCGTCTGTTCCCGCCGCAGGCCACGTGCATGACCCACAGCGGGAGCGTCTCGCGGCTGAACGCGGGCTGGGCCGAGACCCTGACGGTGGTGCTGGCCGTTCCCGCGGCGATCTCCGCGACCGCGCTGGCCCTCGCCTGGCGGCGCGGACGGCGCGAGGCGCACGCCGCCCGCGCCGACCACGCCGCTCAGGCCGCGAGCGAGACGTCAGCGGTATGACCGTACGCGGTCCAGGGGGAGGCGGGCGGTCGCGGACTTCGCGTCGAGGGGGGCGTTGAACTCGCGGACCCGGCGGAGTTCGGTGTCGGTCAGCGCCCGGGCGTAGACGCGGACTTCGTCCAGCGCGCCCGTCATCCGGGAGCGGCCGTCGACCGCCTCGCCCAGATGGAGGGCGAAGGGGGAGGAGCGGCTGATGGTGCCGGGGGCGTCGGGCGCGGAGACCGGGGCGGTGCCGTCCACCGTGAGGGTGAGGCGGCCGCCGGTGCGGGTGAGGGCCAGGTGGTGCCATGCGCCGTCGTTGTGGGCGGTGGTGGTGGCGACCGAGGCCGAGGTGTAGGTGGCCGGGCCGTTGACGGTGGTCATCAGGGCGCGGACGCGGTTCGCCGAGGGTTCGCCGCGCAGCCAGACCTGGGCCTGCTTGCCGCCGATGCCGCCCATCCAGAGGAACGGGTGCTGCCCGGAAGCGGCGTTGTAGCGGAACCACAGGCTGATGGTGAAGTCGCGGGTGCCGAGGGGGAGCGCGCCGCGGTACGGGAGGCGTACGGCGGCGTCCGTACCGTCGAAGGTGAGCGCCCCGCCGAAGCGGCCTTCGGCCCCGGTGGCCCCGCCGAGGACGGTCGCGGGGCGGGCGCGGGGCGCGCGGTCGTCCGTGACCGGGGAGGGGGCGGCGCGCGGGCCGAGCCAGTCCTCGGTGAAGCGGGCGAAGCGGATCTCGTCGCGGGCGTCCACCGCGCCGCCCTCGTACATCAGCCCGACCGTGCCGGGCGAGACGAGGGCCATGTCGGAGTAGCCGGACCAGTCGGTGGTGACCACCTTGCCGCGGTCGGTCCCCTCCCAGCTGCGGGCCTCGTCCCAGGAGGAGCGGATCATCATGGTGCGGCGCCGGTCGGGGTCGGCGGGCGCCGCGAACAGCAGCCGCCCGGGACCGTCGCGGCCCTGATCGCGCAGCCGCAGGACCGAGCCCTGCACCATCGGCGTGGACAGGTCGGGGATGGCGCGGAACGGCGCGGCGAAGCTCTCGCCGCCGTCGCGGCTGACGGCGTAGTCGCGGTGGCCGAGGTCGGTGCCGTCCTGTTCGCGCCCGTTGACGTAGACCGAGCCGTCGGCCCGCTCCACCAGCGTCATCTCCGACGGCTTCTGACGGAACGTACCGTCCTGCGCTATCGGGTACGAGTCCGTCGCGCCGACCTTCCAGCGCCTGCCGCCGTCGTCGCTGTAGGCGAGCGCCGCGTGGTTGGCGGTGATGCGGGTGCCGTCGTGGCTCTCGGTGTTGACGGTGAAGAGCAGCCGTCCCTTGTGCCGCCCGTGCTTCAGCTGGATGCCGTGCACCGGGCCGGTCGCGTACCAGGAGTTCCAGCCCGGCGGCAGCAGGGCGGGGCTCAGATCGCGCGGCGTGGACCAGGTGGCGCCGTCGTCGTCGCTGTACTGGAGGTGCGGGGTGCGGTCACACGGCACGTCACAGCTCTGGGAGTCGTCCCGGCCGGTGTTGTACGTGCTGGCCAGCAGGACGCGGCCGGTGCGCATGTCCACGACCGGCGCCGGGTTGCCGTGGGTGTCGCCGCCGCCCTCGTTGACCACCTGTAACGGGCCCCAGGTGCGGCCCCCGTCGGTGGAGCGCTTGAGCACCAGGTCGATGTCCCCGGCGTCGCCGCAGTTGTCCTTGCGCCCCTCGGCGAAGGCGAGCAGCGTGCCGTCCTTGGACGTGACGATCGCGGGGATCCGGAAGCAGAAGTACCCGGCGTCCTGGCTGGACTTGAACAGGATCTGCTGTTCGAAGCCCGCGTTCGCGTCGGCGTCAGTGGGGGAGCCGGAAACGGTACGGGCCGCGGACACGGTGTCGTCCGTGTCCGCGGCCCGTACCGGAAGCGGAGCCAGGGCCAGCGCCGCGGCGGCGAGAAGCACCGAGGCCCGGCGCCGCGAGCG
This sequence comes from Streptomyces sp. NPDC041200, assembly GCF_055591805.1. Classification (NCBI taxonomy): domain Bacteria; kingdom Bacillati; phylum Actinomycetota; class Actinomycetes; order Kitasatosporales; family Streptomycetaceae; genus Streptomyces; species Streptomyces sp. NPDC041200. The sequence continues at coordinate 120,675 of NZ_JBVIZF010000011.1, forward strand.
TCTGGTCCGGGGGCGTGTACGGGGATCTGACGCCATGGGTCACGACCTGCCCTTCAGAGCCATCTGGACATCAAGACATCACGACATCCCACGTCTGATGGAGACTGTCGCAGAAGTGTCCCGCTTTGCTCCCGTCCGGGACAAGGACCGTGCGTCATGTCGCTTTGACGCAGGGCCTGTTCGGCTCAGCGCCCGCCGGGTCGGAGCTTGGGGGCGCACATCACATCGTCGAGGAGTGTCTGGATGGCCTGTTCCGCCGCGAGTTGTTGCTCTTCGTCGGCGGTCGTGCCCGTGGTCATGGCGACGACCGAGCGGCGCCCGGCCGAGTCGGTGGTGGTCCTGATCGTGCCGCCCGCGAGGTCGCCGCCGTGGCCCCAGCGGTCTCCGCCGCAGCTCAGCGGCTGGAGGGCCAGCCCGAGGCCGTAGCGCATGCCGGGGAAGGCCTTCTCGTAGTCCGCGTTGACGGGGACGGTCCGGCGCATCTCGGCGAGCTGCTCCGGTTCCAGCAGCTTCCCGCCCAGCAGCGCGCTGTAGAACCGGGCCAGATCGTGGTCGGTGCTGATCAGGGAGCCCGCGGAGCCCGCCCAGTTCACATTGCGGACGGTGGTGTCGGTCCACTCGGCGGAGCCGGGGAAGCGCTGGTACGTATGGGCGTGCGGGCCCCTCAGATACGGGTCGTCGCCGGGCGCGTACGTGCCGGTCAGGCCCAGCGGGCGGACGATCCGGTCGTGTACCTCCCTGTCCCACGACCGCCCGGTGACCTTCTTGATGATCATCCCGGCGAGGAGGTAGCCGGGGTTGGAGTAGCTCCACCGCGGCTTCGGGTCGCCCTCGGCGGCGGGCGGGAAGTCGGGTGCGTGCTTCATCGCTCCGGCGACGATCTCCGCCGGGTCGATGTGCCGGTACCGGTTCTGTTCGAAGGCCTCGGCCGTGTCCCCGGTCTCCTCCGTGGGGTCGTAGCGGTAGATGCCGCTGGTGTGCTGGAGCAGGTGCCGGATGGTGATGCGACTGCCGTCGTTGCCGTTGCCGCTCACCACGCCCGGCAGCCACTTCTCCACCGGATCGCTCAGCGACAGCTCCCCCTCGGCGACCAGTTGCAGCACCACGGTGGCCACGAAGGTCTTGGTGGTGCTGGCGGCCCGGTAGTTCGCCCCGTACGGCATCGGGCGGCCGGTGTTCCGCCTGGCCTCGCCCGCCCGGGCGTGCATCCGGCGGTGGCCGTTCTCCCGCACCTCCACGGTGATGCCGGTGTACCCGGCTTCCTCCAGGATCCGGGTCACCCGGCGTTGCAACTCCTTCTCGGTGAGCGCGGTGCCGCCCTCGGCGGTTGTCGCCGTGGCCGCCGTGGCCGCCGTGGCCGCCGGGACGGCGGCGGCTCCCAGGAGGAGGGCGGCCGCTGTGGCGGTCGCGGCGAGGCGTAAAGGGGACGTTCTGAGGCGTCTGTTCATGGCTCATCAGCCTGCCCGGGCGCGGGGGCCCGGACCATGGCCCCACCACCCCGGCCCGGGTGGGGGAAAGCCCGATGGGCCGGGTGGGGAAACCCCCAGGTCACGGCGGAGCCCGGCCCTCCGCAAAGGGGGCGGGCCGGGGCCCGGCCGGGCCGTCAGGCCGCGGAGCCGCTGTCCACGACGAGGTCGGTGCCGACCACGGAACCCGCCGCCGGTGAGGCCAGGTAGAGCACCGCCGCCGCGATCTCCTCCGCCTCCGCGAGACGGCCCAGCGGGTTCGCCGCCTTCATCCGCTCGATGCGGTCGGCCTCGGTCTCGCCGGGCAGCAGCGACATGGGGCCGTCGGAGGCGCCGGGGCTGACCGCGTTGATCCTGACTCCCTGGTGGATGTGGTCGAGCGCGGCCGCCCGGGTCAGCGTGGCCACCGCCGCCTTCGACGTGCTGTACGCGCCGAGGCCCGGAACCCGCAGGTGGGCGCCGAGGTTGGAGGAGACGTTGACGATGGCGCCGCCGCCGTTGTCCTTCATGTGGGCGATCTGATGCTTCATCGCCAGCCAGACGCCGGTCACATTCGTGCGCAGCACCGCGTCCCAGTCCTCCTCGCTGACCTCGCCGATCGGCCCCCGGCCGCGGAGTATCCCGGCGTTGTTGACCGCGATGTCCAGCCCGCCGAAGCGGGTGACGGTCTCGCGGACCAGATCCCGCAGCTGTCCGGAGTCGCCCACATCGGCCGTGACGGCGGCCGCCCGGCCCCCGGCCGTCTCGATGAGGCGGACCGTCTCGGCGAGGGTGGCTTCGGTGCGCCCCGCGGCCACGACCGACGCGCCTTCGGCGGCGAAGGCGAGTGCGATGGCGCGGCCGAGGCCGGAGCCCGCGCCCGTGACGAGGGCGGTCTTGCCGGTGAAGCGGTTCATCGTGTGGCTCCTTGTGCGGTGTGTGCGGTGTGTGCCGTGGAGGAGGGGCGGCTCCGCTGGAGGCGGAGGTTCAGGGCGGCGGCGGCCGCGAGCGCGGCCCCCGTCGCGGCGAGGGAGAGGGAGTCGCTGCCGAAGGTGAGCACGATGGCGAAGACCACCGTCGGGCCCAGCTCCATCGCCGTGTTCAGCACCCCGCCAGCGAGCCCGGTCCGCTCGGGCGGCACACCGTCGGTGGTGAGGACCGCGGCCCCGGCGAAGGAGGCCGCGGTACCGGTCGGCAGCAGCATCAGCCCGGGCAGAAGCCCCGAGGCGTACGGGGTGTGGGGGTCGAGCCCGGTGAGGGCCAGCAGGACGAGCCCGGCGGCGGCCGTGGCCAGCCCGGAGGCGGTGACCTTCCGGGGCCCGAAGCGGGCTATGAGCCCGCCCGCCGACCGACCCGAGGCGAGCAGGGCGACGGCGAACGGCAGGAAGGCGGCCGAGGTCCGCAGCGGGGACCAGGCACGGTCCTGCTGGAGGTGGAGCGAGAACGTCACGAAGGTCATCGCGGTCGCGCACGCGCTCAGCGCGATGGCCGTGAGGGCGAGGGCCCGCTGCCGGTCCGCCAGGAAGCGCGGCGGCAGGAGCGGATCTCCGGCCCGGCGCTCGGCGTACCAGAACGCGGTGAGCAGCACGCCTCCGAAGAACAGCGGCACCAGCACCCCGGCCGACGACCAGGGCAGGGCGTCGGTGACGACGAGCCCGTAACTGGCGAGCGTGATCCCCGCGGTGGCCAGTAGCGCGCCCGGCAGATCGAGAGTCCTGCCCGGGGTCGGCGCGGTGTCCGGAAGTAGCCGGGGCGCGAGCGCCAGGGCGGCCGCGGCCACCGCGAACGGTACGGCGAAGCTCCAACGCCAGGACAGCAGTTCCGCTATGACGCCGGAGAGCACATTGCCCGCGGTCGCGCCGAGCACCGAGAGCCCGCCCCAGGACGCCATCGCCTTCCCGTACGCCGAGGGGGAGGGGAAGACGGCGCGCAGCACGGCCATCGCGGCGGGCGCGGTCAGCGCCGCACCCGCGCCCTGTGCGAAGCGTGCCGCGAGGAGTGTGCCGATGCCGGGGGCGAACGGGGCAGCGGCCGAGGCCGCGGCGAAGAGGACGAGCCCGGCGCCGAGGGCTCGTCGCCCGCCGTAGCGGTCGGCGAGCCGCCCGCCGAAGAGCAGCAGCCCGGCGAAGGTGAGTCCGTAGGCAGCGCTCAGCAGGATCAGATCGGCGCGCTCCAGGCCGAAGGCGCGCCCGATCTCGGGCAGCGGAACGGCGATCGCGGCGAGCGTGAAGATAAGCGTGATCTGGACGGAGCCGAGCAGGGCGAACGCCCGGCGCCGGCGCGTGCCGGTACTGGCGCCGCACGGCGTATCCGTGGCGGTCATCTCGTCCCCAATTTTTGACTGATCGGTTTAATATGCGGGCATGAAAAAGGGGCGGTGAAGCGTCGCTCTTTCCTCAGTCCAGCAGTGCCAGCGCCTGCTCCGCCGCGTCCCGCACCCGGGCGGGGTCGTCCGACGCCTTGCCCACCACCCGTAGCCCCTGGAGCAGGACGAACAGCATCCGTGCCAGCGCGCGGGGGTCGCGGTCCTCGGGCAGCTCTCCCTGGGCCTGGGCTCGTATCAGCGCGGAGTGCAGCGGGGTCTCCACATGGTCCCAGCTCGCTTCCACCCGGCGGGCCATCGCCGGGTCGTGCGGGGCCAGTTCGGCCGCGGTGTTGGTCACCAGGCAGCCTGTCAGCCGCTGCTCCGGGGAGGCGGCCTCCTCGGCGAAGCGGTGCACCACTGCCCGCACCGCGGGCAGTGCGGGGCCCGGCTGGGACAACTCGGCCAGCAGGGGCGGGTCGCGGGTCTCCGCGTAGCGGTCCATCGCCTTCAGGTACAGCTCGCGCTTGTTTCCAAAGGTCGCGTAGATGCTGGCGCGACCGATGCCGAGATGCTCGACGAGGTCCGCCATCGACGTCGCTTCATAGCCGCGCCGCCAGAACAGCTCGAGAGCCGACTGCAGCGCGGCCTCCGGATCGAATTCCTTCGTTCTGGCCATGAGAAAACCCTAGCACCTATCCAGAACGGTCGGTCAATAATTCGTTCGAGTGACAGTGCCGTCAGGCGCCGCCGACCGCCGTCGGCAGGGCGAGCCGGTGCTCACCCGCGTACACGTTCATCGACGTGCCACGCAGGAAGCCGACCAGCGTGAGCCCCGCCTCGTCCGCCAGATCCACGGCCAGCGAGGACGGCGCCGAGACCGCGGCGAGCACCGGGATCCCCGCCATGACCGCCTTCTGCGCCAGCTCGAACGAGGCCCGGCCGGACACCAGCAGCACCGCCCCGGACAGCGGCAGCAGCCCCTGCTGGACCGCCCGCCCGACCAGCTTGTCCACCGCGTTGTGGCGGCCCACGTCCTCCCGTACGTCCAGCAGCTCGCCCTCCGGCGTGAACAGCGCCGCCGCGTGCAGCCCGCCGGTGCGGTCGAAGACGCGCTGGGCGGCGCGCAACCGGTCGGGCAGGGCGGTCAGGGTCTCCGGGGTGATGCGGATCGGCGCGGCGTGCTCGTCGTCCGGCTCGTCCAGCCGCCAGCGCGCGGTGGTGCGGACGGCGTCCAGGCTGGCCTTGCCGCACAGGCCGCACGACGACGTCGTGTAGACGTTGCGTTCGAGGGTGATGTCGGGGACGGGCACGCCCGGGGCGAGCCTCACGTCCACCACGTTGTAGGTGTTGGAGCCGTCCTCGGTCGCGCCCGCGCAGTAGACGATGTTCGCCAGCTCGTCCGCGCTGCCGAGCACCCCTTCGCTCACCAGGAATCCGGCGGCCAGTGCGAAGTCGTCACCCGGTGTGCGCATGGTGATCGCCAGCGGCCGGCCGTTCAGCCGGATCTCCAGCGGTTCCTCGGCCACCAGGGTGTCCGGGCGGGTGCTGACCGCCCCGTCCCGGACGCGGATGACGCGACGTCGCTCAGTGACCCGTCCCATGTCGATCAGTCCCGGTTCTGTGCGTGGTTCCGTATGTGCTGGGCGATCTCATTGTCCTGCACCGGAACCGTGAGACCGTGGCCCGGTGTGGGTAAACTGTAGACAATAACCAATCCAGGGATTCTGGGAATTCCCGGGATCCGGCCGATGCCGGTACCGATGCCGACGCACAGGGGGACCGATGCTGTCCAAGGGACTGCCGCAGGGCGCGGTGCCGAGGCTGGAGCGGCCCGGGCCGCTGCGCGAGCGCGTCTACGAGGCCCTGCTCGAACTCATCACCACCCGTGCCCTCCGCCCCGGCCAGCACCTCGTCGAGAGCGAACTCGCGGGTCAGCTCGGCGTTTCCCGGCAGCCGGTGCGCGAGGCGCTGCAGCGGCTCAACACCGAGGGGTGGGTCGATCTGCGCCCTGCGCAGGGCGCGTTCGTCCATGAGCCCACGGAGGAGGAGGCCGATCAGCTCCTCACCGTCCGCACCCTGCTGGAGGCCGAGGCCGCCCGGCTGGCCGCCGCGGGCGCGGAGCCGGAGGGGATCGCGGCGCTGGAGGCGGTGTGCGCGACCGGTGAACGGGCGGTCCTCGACGACGACGTGGACGGCGCGGTGGCCGCGAACGCGGAATTCCACGCCACGGTGATGGCGCTCGCCGGGAACACGGTGCTGGCGGACCTGGCCGCCCAGGTGCACCGGCGGGTCCGCTGGTACTACACCCCGGTGGCCCGGCAGCGCGGCAAGCAGTCCTGGACCGAGCACCGCGAGCTGATCGACGCCATCGCCGCGCAGGACGAACGGCGCGCTACGGAGATCATGCGCGCGCACACGGAGCACACGCGCCGCAGCTATCACGAGCGCCCCCGCGACTGAGCCCCCTCTGGCCGTGCCCCTCCGGCCGTGCCCCTCCGGCCGTATCCCTTCGGCCCTCAGTAGCGGGTGCCGGCCATGCGCTCGACCGCTTCCTTGGCCTCCTTGAGGTCGGCGCCCGTCACCTCGCGGTACACCTTGATGGCCTGGATCTTCTTGTTCTCGCGCAGCAGCGCGGTCACCCGCTCCAGGCCCGGCTCCTCCTGGCGGATGTCCAGGTGATCGAGGATCAGGTCCACCTTGCGCTCCAGCCGGGCGGCCCGGCGCTCCGCCCGCTTGATACGGGATTCCAGGCCGCCGTACATCAGGAAGACGGCCACGACGAGGGCACCAATCGCTATTTCCATGATCTGCATGCTAGCCGCACGGCATTGACGGGAAATCGCCCCTGCTTCGGCCTGAGTTTGTCCTTCCGCAGGAGAAAGTCCGCGTGGATTGCGGCGCAAGTTCTTCCCACCCCCGACAACCGCTGCTACGTTCCCCTCGAAAGCCCGACCATGTGCATGCCGATGACGGCGGGAGGGGCGGCGTGAGGCGCATGACGGCACGACCCGCGAACGCGCATCAGGCCCGGCTGCTCCGCCTGTTGCGCGACGGCGGCCCCAACTCCCGGGCTCAGCTGGGCGATCAGATCGACCTCTCACGTTCCAAACTCGCCGTCGAGATCGACCGGTTGCTGGAGACCGGACTGGTCGTCGCCGACGGACTCGCCGCCTCACGGGGCGGGCGCCGCTCGCACAACATCCGGCTCGCGCCCGCCCTGCGGCTGCTCGGCGTCGACATCGGCGCCACGTCCGTCGATGTGGCCGTGACCAACGCGGAACTGGAGATTCTCGGCCACCTCACCCAGCCCATGGATGTCCGCGAGGGCCCGGTCGCGGTGTTCGAACAGGTGCTGGCCCTGGCCGCCAAACTCCGCGCCTCCGGCGTCGCGGAGGGCTTCGACGGCGCGGGCATCGGAGTACCGGGCCCCGTCCGGTACCCCGAGGGCGTGCCCGTCGCACCGCCGATCATGCCGGGCTGGGACGGCTTCCCCGTACGGGAGGCACTCAGCCAGGAATTGGGCTGCCCCGTCATGGTCGACAACGACGTGAACCTCATGGCCATGGGGGAGCAGCACGCCGGAGTCGCCCGCTCCGTCAAGGACTTCCTCTGCGTCAAGATCGGCACCGGTATCGGCTGCGGGATCGTGGTCGCCGGTGACGTCTACCGCGGGACGACGGGAAGCGCGGGCGACATCGGGCACATCCAGGCCGAGCCCGACGGCCGCCCCTGCGCCTGCGGCAACCACGGCTGCCTGGAGGCATACTTCGGCGGCGCGGCTCTCGCCCGCGACGCCGAGGCGGCCGCCCGCGACGGCCGCTCCGCCGAACTCGCCGCGCGGCTGGGCGCCGCGGGGCAGCTCGCCGCCACGGACGTGGCGGCGGCGGCCTCGGCCGGTGACGCCGCCGCCCTCGAACTCATCCGCGAGGGCGGCATGCGCACCGGCCAGGTCATCGCCGGTCTCGTCAGCTTCTTCAACCCGGGTCTGGTGGTGATCGGCGGCGGCGTCACCGGCCTCGGCCACACGCTCCTCGCCGCCATCCGCACCCAGGTCTACCGTCAGTCCCTTCCGCTCGCCACCGGAAACCTCCCCATCGTGCTGGGCGAACTGGGCCCGGCCGCGGGGATCACCGGCGCGGCCCGTCTGATCAGCGACCACCTCTTCTCCCCGGCCTGACCTTTACGCTGCCGGGCGACCCGCCGCCCGGCCCCGCTCCTACGGCCCGCCGCGCGGCACGGCCGTACCGAGGCACGGCGCGCAGCGTACGACCCCCGCGGGGCGGTTTCCCCACCCCCGGGGCTACGCCCCGGACCCCGACCCCCGGGCCCCGGAGACCGGGCCCGGGGCAGGCCGCCCGGTGCCCTGGGACCGGCCGCCGGTCACCCGGCGAACCGGGCTCGGCGAACCGGGTCCGGTGGGCCGGGGCTCCGGAGCCACCAGCCCCTCCGGCGCTTGGGGAGCGAGGGCCGGGGCGGAGCCCCGGTTCGGGGAGGGGCGGGGTGGGGGAGAAGCAGCAGCCGCACCACCCGCACGGCACAAGTAAGCCGCACCCAGCAACCCGCACCGCCACAGCGCCCCGCACCGCCACAGCGCCCCGCACCGCCACAGCGCCCCGCCCGAGGAGGCTCGCCATGGCCCCACCCGATCCGCATCAGTCAGCCCCAGCCCTTCTCACCATGTCCGGCATCACCAAGTCGTTCCCCGGCGTACGGGCCCTCGACGGCGTCGATCTCGACGTCCAGGCGGGCGAGGTGCACTGTCTGCTGGGGCAGAACGGCGCGGGCAAGTCCACGCTGATCAAGGTGCTGGCCGGGGCCCATCAGCCGGACGGCGGGGACATCGTCTGGCAGGGCGCGCCCGTGGCCCTGAAGTCGCCGGTCGCCGCCATGCGCCTCGGCATCGCCACCATCTACCAGGAACTCGACCTGGTGGAGGGCTTGTCCGTGGCCGAGAACATCTTCCTCGGCCACGAGCCCGCCACCGCGGGCTTCGTACGGTCCCGGGCCGCCCGGGCCACCGCCGCCGAGTTGCTGGCCCGTCTCGGGCACCCCGAGATCGACCCGCGCCGGCTGGTGGGCGAACTCTCCGCCGCCGCGCAGCAGATCGTGTCCATGGCCCGCGCCCTCTCGCACGACGTACGGCTGATCGTCATGGACGAGCCGTCCGCCGCGCTCGACCCCGACGAGGTGGACAACCTCTTCCGTATCGTCGGCGACCTCACCACCGGCGGCGTGGCGGTCGTCTACATCAGCCACCGCCTGGAGGAGATCCGCCGCATCGGCGACCGCGTCACCGTGCTGAAAGACGGCCGCGCCGCCGCCCGCGGGCTGCCCGCCCGCACGACGCCCACCCGCGACATCGTCGCGCTGATGACGGGCCGGGACGTCGAGTACGCGTTCCCGCGCCGCACCACCGAAACCCCCGCCCACCTCGAACCCGTGCTGCGACTCCAAGGGCTGGCCAGGGACGGGGAGTTCGAGCCCGTCGACCTCGACCTGGCGCCCGGCGAGATCGTCGGGCTCGCCGGACTCGTCGGCTCCGGCCGGTCCGAGATCCTGGAGACCGTGTACGGCGCCCGCCGCCCCACCGCGGGCCGCGTCCTCGTCGACGGCCGCCCGCTGCGCCCCGGCAGCGTGACCGCCGCCGTGCGCGCCGGGCTGGGGCTCGCGCCCGAGGAGCGCAAGGCGCAGGCGCTGCTGATGCTGGAGTCCGTCACCCGCAACGTCTCCGTCTCCTCCCTCGCCCGCTTCTCCCGCGCCGGATGGCTCGACCGCGGCGCCGAGCGGGACGCGGCCCGCCGCAGCGTGCGCGATCTGTCGCTGCACCCGGCCGACCCGGAGCGCCCGGTGCGCACGCTCTCCGGTGGCAATCAGCAGAAGGCGGTGCTCGCGCGCTGGCTGCTGCGCGGCTGCCGGGTGCTGCTGCTGGACGAGCCCACCCGCGGGGTGGACGTCGGCGCCCGTGCCGAGCTGTACGCGGTGATCCGCCGCCTCGCCGACGACGGCATGGCGGTGCTGCTGGTCTCCAGCGAACTGCCCGAAGTCCTCGGCCTCGCCGACCGGGTGCTGGTGCTCCGCGAGGGGCGGGTCGTCCATACGGCGCCTGCGGACGAACTGGACGAACACCGCGTCCTCGATCTCGTGATGGAAGGGAGTCCGTCGTGCTGAACTCACCGGGAGACACGGGCGCCGACGCCGTCCCCGGCGCCGCCGCCACGCTGACGAAGGCATCAGAGCCCGCCCCCGGCCCACCCGCCAAGGGCGGCAACGGCCTCAGACGCCTCGCCGACCTCCGCAATCTCTCCCTCCTCGGCGTGCTCGCCGTCCTGGTCATCGTGGGCGGCATCACCAAGCCCGACGAGTTCCTGAGCACCGACAACCTCCAACTCGTCCTCACCCAGGCGTCCGTCATCGGCGTCGTCACCGTCGGCGTCACCTTCGTCATCACCAGCGGCGGCATCGATCTGTCCGTCGGCGCGATGGTCGCGCTCGCCTCGGTGTGGGCCACCACGCTCGCCACCCAGGACTACGGGTTCGGCGGCATCCTGCTGTGCGCCGTGCTGGTGGGGCTCGGCTGCGGCCTCGTCAACGGTGTGCTCATCGCGTACGGCGGCGTGGTGCCGTTCATCGTCACCCTCGCCATGCTGGCCTCGGCCCGCGGTCTCGCGCTCCAGATCAGCGACGGCAAGACGCAGGTCGTCACCGTCAAGCCGGTCCTGGACCTCGGGCTCCGCGACTCCTACGTGCTGGGCATCCCCCCGCTGGTGATGATCTTCGCCGCGGTCACGGTCCTCGGCTGGCTGCTGCTGGGCCGTACGACCTTCGGACGGCGCACCGTCGCCATCGGCGGCAACCCGGAGGCGGCCCGGCTCGCGGGCATCGACGTACGGCGCCAGCGGCTGATGCTGTACCTGCTGTCCGGGCTGTGCTGCGGCATCGCCGCGTTCATGCTGGTCATCCTCACCGGCTCCGGCCAGAACACCAACGGCAACCTGTACGAACTCGACGCCATCGCCGCCGCCATCATCGGCGGCACCCTGCTCACCGGCGGCCGCGGCACCATCACCGGCTCCGTCCTCGGCGTCCTCGTCTTCACCACGATCACCAATCTCTTCGCCCTGAACAACCTCGAGACCGATGTCCAGCAGATCGCCAAGGGCGCGATCATCGTCGCCGCCGTCCTGGTACAGAAGGGTCGTTCGACGCCATGAACCACACCGTCATGAACAACACCCCGAGAATCCCTACCAGCCGCAGAAACCTCCTCCTCGGCACCGCCGCGGCGGGCGCGCTGTTCGCGGCCGGCTGCACCAGCAACGAGAACAACGACAGCGGCGACGAGGGCAAGCAGCCCGCCGCGGCCGACGACAAGAAGCGCGGCAAGAAGGTCACCGTCGGCTTCGCCGGGCCGCAGGCCGACCACGGCTGGCTCAACGCCATCAACGAGCAGGCTAAACGGCGCGCCAAGGAGTACGAGGACGTCACCCTCGTGAACACGGAGGGCTCCAACGACACCGCCCAGCAGATCGGCCAGATCGAAACCCTCATCAACAAGAAGGTCGACGTCCTGGTCATCCTGCCCGCCGACGGCAAGGCGCTCACCCAGGTCGGGCTGAAGGCCATGGAGGCGGGCATCCCGGTCGTCAACCTCGACCGCGTCTTCGCCTCCCCGCAGGCGTACCGCTGCTGGATCGGCGGCGACAACTACGGCATGGGCCTCAACGCGGGCCGCTACATCGGCGAACAGCTCAAGGACAAGAAGAACGCCAAGGTGGTGGAGCTGGCCGGGCTGGACAACCTGGAACTGACGCGCCAGCGCACGGCCGGGTTCAACGACGCCCTCAAGAACTACCCGAACATCAAGAAGGTCGGCCGCCAGGCCGCCGAATTCACCGTCGAGTCCGGCCAGTCGAAGATGGCCCAGCTGCTCCAGGCGCACTCCGGCTTCGACGCCCTGTGGAACCACGACGACGACCAGGGCGTGGGCGCCGAACGCGCCATCCAGCAGGCCGGGCGCGACGACTTCCTGATGGTCGGCGGCGCGGGCGCCAAGCGGGCCATGGACGCCATCAAGGCCGACAACACCGTCCTCAAGGCCACCGTCCTGTACCCGCCGACGATGGCCGCCTCCGCCATCGACCTGGCCCGCGCGCTCGGCCAGGGCAAGGGCGTCGGGGGCCTGGCCGAGCTGGAGATCCCGGCCTCCCTGACCCTCTACTCGGCCGTCGTGACGAAGGACAACGTCGACGACTACCTCCCCACCGGATTCAGCTAGGCCCCGTCTCCACCAATCGCATCCGCCGCGATCTGAGAGGAGCCACATGGAAAGCCCCGCAGCACAACACCCCGAAGCACACGGCCTCGGCATCGGCCTCGGCGTCGGCATGGTCGGCTACGCCTTCATGGGCGCCGCCCACTCCCAGGGCTGGCGCACCGCGGGCCGCGTCTTCGACCTCCCCCTCCGCCCCGCCATGGCCGCCATCTGCGGCCGCGACCCGGACGCCGTCCGCGCCGCCGCGGACAAACACGGCTGGGCGGCCGCCGAGACCGACTGGCACGCGCTGATCGCCCGGGACGATGTGCAGCTGGTCGACGTCTGCACCCCCGGCGACAGCCACGCCGAGATCGCGATCGCCGCGCTGGAGGCCGGTAAGCACGTGCTGTGCGAGAAACCCCTCGCCAACTCGGTCGCCGAAGCGGAAGCCATGGTGGCCGCCGCCCGCCGGGCCCGCGCCCGCGGGCAGCGGGCGATGGTGGGCTTCAACTACCGCCGTACGCCCGCGATCGCGCAGGCCCGCCGCATGGTGGCCGAGGGCCGGATCGGCGTCCTGCGCCACGTACGGGTCACCTACCTGCAGGACTGGATCGTGGATCCGGAATTCCCCCTGGTGTGGCGGTTGCGCCGGGAGCTGGCGGGCTCCGGCGCGCTCGGCGACCTCGGGGCGCACATCGTGGACCTCGCCCAGTACCTGGCGGGGGAGCGGCTGGTCGGCGTCTCGGCGCTCACGGAAACCTTCGTGCGGGAGCGTCCGCTGCCCGCCGGGGCGGGCGCGGCGGCGCGCGGCCCGGTGACGGTCGACGACGCGGCCCTGTTCACCGGACGGCTCGCCTCCGGCGCCCTGGCGTCCTTCGAGGCCAGCCGTTTCGCCGCGGGCCGTAAGAACTCGCTGCGCATCGAGCTGAACGGCGACCACGGCTCGCTCGCCTTCGACCTCGAACGGCTCAACGAGCTGTCCTTCCACGACCACACCGCCCCCGCCGCCGATTCCGGATTCCGCCGCATCCTGGTCACCGAGCCCGACCACCCCTACCTGGAGGCCTGGTGGCCCCCGGGCCACGCCCTCGGCTACGACCACACGTTCGTCCACCAGGCGCGCGACATGGTGCTGGCCGTCGCCACCGGTACGGACCCCGAGCCGTCGTTCGAGGACGGGCTGCAGGTGCAGCGGGTGCTGGCCGCGGTGGAGGAGAGCGCCGAGAAGAACTCCGTCTACACCCCCGTACCCGCCTGAGGAGGAGGCCCCATGCCCAGACCCTTCACCCTCTTCACCGGCCAGTGGGCGGACCTGCCCCTGGAGGAGGTCTGCCGATACGCCCGCGACTTCGGCTACGACGGCCTCGAACTCGCCTGCTGGGGCGACCACTTCGACGTCCCCCGAGCCCTCGGAGAACCCGGCTACCTCGACGGGCGCCGCCAGCTCCTCGACAAGTACGGCCTCCAGTGCTGGGCGATCTCCAACCACCTGGTGGGCCAGGCCGTCTGCGACCACCCCATCGACGAACGCCACCAGGCCATCCTCCCCGCCCGCATCTGGGGCGACGGCGACGCGGAGGGCGTACGGCAGCGGGCCGCCGCCGAAATGGCGGACACGGCCCGCGCCGCGGCCGCCTTCGGGGTACGTACGGTCATCGGCTTCACCGGCTCGTCCATCTGGCACCTGGTCGCCATGTTCCCGCCGGTCGTGCCCGGCATGATCGAACGCGGCTACGAGGACTTCGCCACCCGCTGGAACCCGATCCTGGACGTCTTCGACGCCGAGGGCGTGCGGTTCGCCCACGAGGTCCATCCGAGCGAGATCGCGTACGACTACTGGACGACCCACCGCGCCCTCGAAGCCATCGGCCACCGTCCCGCCTTCGGTCTCAACTTCGACCCCAGCCACTTCGTCTGGCAGGACCTGGACCCGGTCGGCTTCCTGTGGGACTTCCGCGACCGGATCTACCACGTCGACTGCAAGGAGGCCCGCCGCCGCCTCGACGGCCGCAACGGCCGCCTGGGCTCCCACCTCCCCTGGGGCGATCCCCGCCGGGGCTGGGACTTCGTCTCCGCGGGCCATGGGGATGTGCCCTGGGAGGACGTGTTCCGGATGCTGCGTTCCATCGCGTACGAGGGGCCGGTCTCGGTGGAGTGGGAAGACGCGGGCATGGACCGCCTGACGGGTGCCCCCGAGGCCCTGTCCCACCTGAAGTCCTACGACTTCGACCCTCCGACAGCCTCCTTCGACGCCGCCTTCGGCAACCCCTGACCCACGGCGCCGCCTCCTCGGCCTCGGACGCGCGGCGCGGTGTCATTCCCCACCCCGCCCCTTCCCGACCTGGGGGGGGGCAAGCCCCCAGCCCCCCAACGGCACGGGACCGCGCCCCAAGGACCCGTCCTCCCCAGCCCAGGAGGCGGGGCCGCAACGGGCGCCCCCGCGCACCGCGGCCCGCCGGGCCGGAGGCTTGGAGGGCTTGCTCTCAGGGTCGGGGAGGGGCGGACGGTGGGAAGGGCACTCGTACCTGTTGCGCCTGCCCCGCCGGGCCGGGGGCCTGCGGGCAGGCTCCCGGTTTCGGCAGGTGGCGGGGCGGAGGGGAGTGGCACCGTGTCGGTCCGCCTCGCCATCGCGGCGTGCCCGTGGCACCACTCCGCCTCCAGCGCGGCGTGCCCCCTCGGGACGGGGGGCTGGGGGATTCCCCCAGTTCCGGGAAGGGGCGGGGTGGGGAGCAAGCCGTGCCGAGCCTCGCCGTCAGGTCGTGCCCGTTGCGTCGGCCGGGCTGGGCCTGGAGGCGGGTTCCCGGGCCCGGGAGGTGCTGTGTCGGCCCGCCTCGCCATCGCGGCGTGCCCGTCCGGGGGTCTGGGGGCTTGCCCCCGGTTCGGGGAGGGGCGGGGTGGGGAAAGGTGTCGCCGCACACCCCACCCGCTTTGTCCTCCCCGCGGACCAAGCCAACCCACTCCGTGTCAAAGGGGTTTCCGAACCGGACAAACCCCGCTACCGTCCTTGAGATGTACCGGTCACATGGGGCCCCTCACCCCGGACCGGTCATCGAACGGCGCGACGGCGCGCGCCTGTGCCAGGTCGGGCGGTCAACGACCCCCGTCCGTACACCCCCTCTTTTCCCGGAGGATCAGCGTGCACAGGAAACGGCATGGACTGCGCGGCTCCCTCGCGCTCCTCACGAGCGGCCTGCTCGTGGGCACGGGGCTCGCGTTCACCGCGAGCGCATCCCCACCCGCGGGAGCGGAACGGGCAGCGGAGGAGAAGTTCCAGCAGGTCACGCTCGCCAAGGGCGCGGCCGAGACCGGTGAGCCCATGTCGCTCGCCGTGCTCCCCGACCGCTCGGTGCTGCACACCTCCCGCGATGGCACCCTCCGCCTGACCGACGCGGGCGGCGACACCAAGGTGTCCGGCAAGCTCCCGGTCTACTCGCACGACGAGGAAGGGCTCCAGGGCGTCGGCATCGACCCCGGGTTCCAGGAGAACCGCGCCATCTACCTCTACTACGCACCCCCGCTGGACACCCCCCAGGGCGACGCCCCCGAGGAGGGCACCGCGGCCGACTTCGCGAAGTTCGACGGCGTCAACCGCCTCTCCCGCTTCACGCTCAACACCGACGGCACCCTGAACACCGGCAGCGAGAAGAAGATCCTCGACGTCCCCGCCTCCCGCGGCACCTGCTGCCACGTCGGCGGCGACATCGACTTCGACGCCGCGGGCAACCTCTACCTCTCGACCGGTGACGACACCAACCCGTTCGCCTCCGACGGCTTCACGCCCATCGACGAGCGCCCGAACCGCAACCCCGCCTACGACGCCCGCCGTTCCGCGGGCAACACCAACGACCTGCGCGGCAAGATCCTCCGTATCAAGGTGGCCGCGGACGGCTCGTACACCGTCCCGGACGGCAACCTCTTCGCGCCGGGCACCGACAAGACCCGCCCCGAGATCTACGCGATGGGCTTCCGCAACCCGTTCCGGATGAACATCGACAAGCCGACCGGCACGGTGTACGTCGGCGACTACGGACCGGACGCGGGCGCCGCCGACCCCGCGCGCGGACCGGCGGGCATGGTGGAGTTCGCGCGCGTCACCAAGCCGGGCAACTTCGGCTGGCCGTACTGCGTCGGCGACAACAAGCCGTACCGCGACTACGACTTCGCCACCGGCACCTCCGGCCCGGCCTTCGACTGCGCCGCGCCGGAGAACACCTCGCCGTACAACACCGGCCTGAGCGAGCTGCCGCCCGCCCAGCCCGCCTGGATCCCGTACGACGACAACTCGGTGCCCGAGTTCGGCACCGGCTCCGAGTCGCCGATGGGCGGCCCGGTCTACCGCTACGACGCCGCGCTCGACTCGCCGGTCAAGTTCCCGGAAAGCTACGACGGGGACTTCTTCGCGACCGAGTTCGGCCGCCAGTGGATCAAGCGCATCGAGCAGGGCGCCGACGGCACCGTCGAGAAGATCAACGACTTCCCGTGGACCGGCACCCAGGTCATGGACTCCGCCTTCGGCCCGGACGGCGCGCTGTACGTCCTTGACTACGGCCTGAACTGGTTCGGCGGCGACGAACACTCCGCCCTCTACCGCATCGAGAACGCCACCGACGGATACTCGCCGGTCGCCGAGGCCGCCGCCGACCGTACGTCCGGCAAGGCGCCCATGAGGGTCGCGTTCAGCTCGGCGGGCACCGCCGACGCCGACGGCGACTCGCTCACGTACCGCTGGGACTTCGGCGACGGCCACACCGCCACCGCCCCCAACCCCTCCCACCGGTACACCAAGAACGGCACCTACACCGCCACCGTCACCGCCACGGATCCCTCCGGCCGCAGCGGCAGCGCCAGCGTGCACCTCACGGTCGGCAACACCGCCCCCAAGGTGACCCTGCAACTCCCCGGCGACGGCCAGCTGTTCACCTTCGGCGACGAGGTGCCGTTCAAGGTGAAGGTGACCGATCCCGAAGACCGGAAGATCGACTGCTCCAAGGTCAAGGTCACCCATGTCCTCGGCCACGACAGCCACGGCCACCCCATCACCTCGGCCACCGGCTGCTCCGGAACGCTCAAGACCAGCGCCGACAGTGAGCACGACCCCAACGCCAACATCTTCGGGGTCTTCGACGCCGAGTACACGGACAACGGCGGGGGCGGCCAGCCGTCGCTGACCACCCACGATCAGAACGTCGTCCAGCCCCGGCACCGCCAGGCCGAGCACTACGACGACTCCCAGGGCGTCTCGGTCGTCAGCCACACCCCGGCCAACGGCGGCAAGACGGTCGGCGACATCGACAACGGCGACTGGATCGCGTTCACCCCGTATCTCCTCGGCAACGCCAAGGACTTCACCGCACGCGTCTCCTCCGCGGGCGCGGGCGGCACGCTCGAAGTGCGCACCGGCTCCCCGACCGGGCGGCTGCTGGGCCGGGCCACCGTGCCGGTGACCGGCGACTGGGAGACGTTCCAGGACGTCAAGACGACGTTGCGGAAGCCGCCCGCCACGACCACCACGCTCTACCTCGTCTTCAAGGGCGGTGCGGGAGCGCTGTACGACGTGGACGACTTCACCATCGGCACCGGCTGACCGCCCGCGGCCCGGGGCGGACGGGCGACCCCGCCCGTCCGCCCCGGGCCCGGATCCGCACCCGGAGGAAGGAGTACCCGGCCATGCCCCCGCACCGCCTCGCTCTTCTCCGTACGTCCGCCGTGGCCGCACTGCTGCTGGCCGCCACGGCCCTGCCCCCGGCGGCGGCCTCCGACGCGCCCCCGCCCCGGGGCGACCGCGTCCTCGTCTTCTCCAAGACCGCCGCCTACCGCCACGACGCGATCCCCGACGGCATCGCCGCCATCCGGGAACTCGGCGCGCAGCACGGCTTCGCCGTCGACGCCACGGAGGACGCCACCGCGTTCACCCGCGCCAACCTGGCCCGCTACGACGCCGTCGTCTTCCTCTCCACCACCGGCGACGTCCTCGACGCCGCGCAGCAGACCGCCTTCGAGCGCTACATCCGCGCGGGCGGCGGATACGCCGGGGTGCACGCGGCCGCCGACACCGAGTACGACTGGGCGTTCTACGGCGGCCTCGTCGGCGCGTACTTCCAGACCCACCCCGCCATCCAGCAGGCCACGGTCGCCGTCGAGGACCGCGCCCACCCGGCCACCGCGCACCTGGGCGCGCAGTGGCAGCGCACCGACGAGTGGTACGACTACCGCAGCAACCCGCGCGAGCGCGCCCACGTCCTCGCCACCCTCGACGAAACCTCGTACGAGGGCGGTGGGATGGGGGAGGACCACCCCATCGCCTGGTGCCAGGACTACCGCGGCGGCCGCGCCTTCTACACCGGCCTCGGCCACACCAAGGAGTCCTACGCCGACCCCGCGTTCCGGCAACACCTGCTCGGCGGCATCCGCTACGCCACCGGCGCCGCCCGCGCCGACTGTCGCCCGGAGCGCGGCTACCGGCCCCTGTTCGACGGCACGTCGGTGGCGGGCTGGAAACAGGCCGGGCCGGGTGGCTTCACCCACGACCCGGCCACCGGCACGCTCACCTCGGCGGGCGGCATGGGCCTGTTCTGGTACGAGGCGCGCGAGCTGCGCGCGTATTCGCTGAAGCTGGACTGGCGGATGACGGGCGCCGCCGGGGACGACAACTCCGGCGTCTTCGTAGGCTTCCCCGCCTCCGACGACCCCTGGTCGGCGGTCGACCGCGGCTACGAGATCCAGATCGACGCGACGGACACCCCCGATCGCACCACCGGCGCGGTGTACGGCTTCCGCTCCGCCGACCTGGAGAAACGGGACGCGGCGCTGAACCCGCCGGGGGAGTGGAACACGTACGAGATCCGGGTACGCGGCGAACGCCTCCAGGTCTGGCTCAACGGCGTACGGATCAACGACTTCACCAACCGCGACCCGGCCCGCAGCCTGCGCCGCGGCCACGTCGGCATCCAGAACCACGGGGACGGCGACGAGGTCGCGTTCCGCGACATCCGCGTCAAGGAACTGCCGTCCTGACGGACCGCCGCCCGATGGCCCGAGGGGAGCCGCCGGGCGGCATCAGGCGGCGGGGAGGAGTACGCCGCCTCCTCCCCGCCGCCCCACGGCCCGGCCGGGCGCCCGCACCCGCACCACGTACCGCGTACCGCGTACCGCCACCACCGGACCCCACCCCGCACCGCACCCGCACCACCGCACCGCGCACCCAGCACGGGGAGGACCTCACCAACCGCCGCACCCGTTCCGCCGCGTGGGCGCCGCCGCACCAACCGCCGTACCGCACAACCGGACCCGCACCAGCGCACCGCCGCATCACACCACGCACCCGCACGGGCGCCACCACACCGGCGCCACCGCACCGCACCGCCTGCCGCACCAGCGCACCGCCGCGCCACACCACGCACCCGCACGGGCGCCATCGCACCACCGCACCCGCACGGGGACCACCGCACCGCGCAGCCGCGTGGGCGCCGCCGCACCGCACTACCGCACCCTTACGGGCGCCACCGCGCACCGCGACGGCACCCCAGTAACGCCGCACCACCCGCGCCGCGCCACGGCACCGGTAACGACCCCACCCGCGCCCTCGACCACCACCCCGTGACCCCCGCCACCGCCACGCCACCGCGTCTACGTCACCCGGGAGGCAGCCAGTGACCACCGGCCCCGACACCACCCACCTCCACACCCACCCCACCGGCACCCCGGGCGGCGGGCTCCGCACCGGTATCTGGCTCATCGGCGCGCGCGGTTCGGTTGCCACCACCGCCATCGCCGGATGTGCCGCCGTCGCGGCGGGGTTGCAGCCCGCGACCGGGATGGTGACCGAGACCGCGCCCTTCGCGGACAGCGGCGGCGGCACCGGCTGCGGTCTGCCCGCGCTCGGCGATCTGGTCTTCGGTGGCCACGACACCGCCACCACCCCGCTCCCCAAGCGCGCCGAGGCGCTGACCGCCGAAGGTGTTCTGCCCTACGGGCTGCCCGACGCCGTACGCGCCGAGCTGACCGCCGCCGACGAGGCGATCCGCCCCGGCGGCCCGCACCCCGGGGACACCCGCGGCGACGACGAACTGATCGCCGCCTTCGCCCACGACCTCGACGACTTCCTCCGTACGCACCGCCTCGCCCGCGCCGTCGTCGTCAACGTCGCCTCCACCGAAGCCGCACCCACCCCCACCTCCGCCCCCGGGGACCGGTTGCCGCCCAGCTCCCTCTATGCCTCCGCCGCCCTCCGCGCCGGGTGTCCGTACGTCAACTTCACCCCCTCCACCGGCCTGCACCACCCCCGGCTGCGCGCCGAAGCGGCCCGTGCCGGACTGCCGTACGCGGGCCGCGACGGCAAGACCGGGCAGACGTTGCTGCGATCCGTCCTCGCGCCGATGTTCGCGCAGCGCGCCCTGCCCGTACGGGCGTGGTCCGGCACCAATCTGCTGGGCGGCGGCGATGGCGCCGCGCTCGCCGACCCCGCCGCCGCGGCGGCGAAGAACGCGGGCAAGGCGCGCGTCCTCGCCGACACGCTCGGTGAACTCCCGGACGGCGAACTGCACATCGACAACGTGCCCGCGCTCGGCGACTGGAAGACCGCCTGGGATCACGTGGCGTTCGACGGTTTCCTCGGCTCCCGTATGGTCCTGCAGACGATCTGGCAGGGCTGCGACTCGGCCCTCGCCGCGCCCCTCGTCCTCGACCTGGCCCGTCTCACGGCCCGCGCCCACGAGGCCGGTCTCAGCGGGCCGCTCACCGAACTCGGCTTCTACTTCAAGGACCCGGACGGCGGCCCGTCCGCCCTCGCCGACCAGTACGCGGCCCTGACCGGCTTCGCGGCCCGGCTGGCCGCAGGCTCCCGGGAGCAGCGGTGACGTCGGCGCGGGGACGGGCGCGTGCCTGGGCCGAACTGCTGCGGATTTCCGCCGCGTTCACCGTCCCCGGGGACGCGCTCGCGGGCGCGGCGGCCACGCGTACCGCCCCGAGCCGTGGCACCGCGCTCGCCGTGGGCGCGTCGGTGTGCCTGTACGAGGCGGGCATGGCGCTCAACGACTGGGCGGACCGCGACGTCGACGCCGTCGAACGCCCCGGCCGCCCCCTGCCGTCGGGCCGGATCACCCCGGCGGCGGCCCTCGCGGCCGCGACCGGCCTGACCGGGGCGGGGCTGGTGTGCGCGGCGTTGGCGGGCCGCCGGGCGCTCGCCACGGCCGTGGCGCTGGCGGGCACGGTGTGGGCGTACGACCTGGGGGTGAAGAACACCCCGGCGGGCCCGTACGCGATGGCCACGGCCCGCTCCCTGGACCTCCTGCTCGGCGCCACGGCCACCCACGCCCCCGCCGCCCGCCAAGCCGTGGCCCCGGCCGCCTTCCTGGGCGCGCACACGCTGGCCGTGACGGGGGTCTCCCGCCACGAGGCGCGGGGCGGCTCGTCGAAGGCCCCCGCCGCCGCCCTCGCCACGGCGGCGGCCATCGCCTGGGCCGCCACGAGATCCCCCACCCGCCCGGCCCAGCCGAACCGCACCACTCCGGCCACCCGGCCGGGGCCCACGGCCGGTGGCCGGGCGGTGCCCCCCGTGACGGCCGCTGCCTACCTCGTCACCGCCGCCCGCCCCCTCGCGCACGCCGCGCTCAACCCGTCCCCCTACCTCCTCCAGCGCGCCGTCGGTGGCGGCATCCGGGCGATGATTCCGCTTCAGGCGGCGCTGGCCTCGCGCGCGGGGGCGGGGCGGGTCGGGGTGGGGCTTGTTCTGCTGATGCCGGTCGCGCGGCGACTGTCCAGAAAGGTCAGCCCGACATGACCAGTCCGACACCGGCGGACGGCACGCTCCGCTTCGCCTACGGGACCAACGGGCTCACTGACCTCCGGCTCGACGATGCCCTCACCCTGCTCGCCGACCTCGGCTACGACGGGGTTTCGCTCACGCTCGACCATATGCACCTCGACCCCCTCGCCCCGGATCTCGCGGCGCGGACCCAACGGGTCGGGCGGCGGCTGGCGCGGCTGGGGCTGACCACCGCCGTGGAGACCGGGGCGCGGTATGTGCTCGACCCCAACCGTAAGCACCACCCGACGCTGCTCGACCCCGACTCCGAGGCCCGCGCCGCGCGCGTGGGGCTGCTCCTGCGTGCCGTGCGGGTGGGTGCGGAGTTGGGGGCGCACGCGGTGCACTGTTTCAGCGGGATGCGACCGCCGGGGACGGACGAGGACACCGCGTGGCAGCGGCTGGCCGACGCCCTCGGACCCGTGCTGGAGGCCGCCACGTCGGCGGGGGTGCCCCTGGCCGTCGAGCCCGAGCCGGGGCATCTGCTGGGCGATCTGGCCGGGTTCCA
This sequence comes from Streptomyces sp. NPDC041200, assembly GCF_055591805.1. Taxonomy (NCBI): domain Bacteria; kingdom Bacillati; phylum Actinomycetota; class Actinomycetes; order Kitasatosporales; family Streptomycetaceae; genus Streptomyces; species Streptomyces sp. NPDC041200. Next base: position 142,989 of record NZ_JBVIZF010000011.1, read on the forward strand.
CCGGCTCCGCGAGGCGATGGGCGACCCGCCCGCCCTCGGGCTGACGCTCGACGTCGGGCACTGCCAGTGCCTGGAGCCGCAGTCGCCCGCCGACTGCGTCCGCGCGGCCGCGCCGTGGATCCGCCACGTGCAGATCGAGGACATGCGGCGCGGTGTGCACGAGCATCTGCCGTTCGGGGAGGGCGAGATGGACGTCCCGCAGGTGCTGGAGGCCCTGCACGCCGTCCGCTACCAGGGCCTGGTCGGCGTCGAGCTGCCCCGCCACTCCCACGCCGGGCCCATGCTGGCCCGCTCCTCCCTGGCCTATCTCAAGGCGGCGGAGCACACGGCCGCGAGGGGAGGCGTCGCGTGCTGATCGCCGACCTGCGCGCGACCGTGCGCGAGCGCCTGGATCCTGACGCCGCAGCCTGGCTGGACCGCGCCCTCGCCGAGGCGGCGACCACTCCCCGCTGGGAGGCGGACTTCGCCGCCGCGGCCCGTCACTGCCGCCGGAGCGGCCACGGCGTCGGCCACGGCGGCCACGGCGAACTCGCCGACGCCACCCGCGTCCTGCTCCTCCACGCGGCCCGCCCCGACGTGCCCACGCTCACCCGCCTCTACACGCGGGGGACGGCCGCCGAGCGCCGGGCCGTTCTCCTCGCCCTGGCCCATATCGACGACGTGGGCCCGGACGCCCTCCCCCTCGTCGAGGACGCCCTGCGCACCAACGACACCCGCCTGGTGGCCGCCGCCGTCGGCCCGTACGCGGCACGCCACCTCGGCGCGCACGGCTGGCGGCAGGCCGTACTGAAGTGCCTGTTCACCGGGGTACCCATCGACGCCATCGCCGAGTGGCCCGCCCGCGCCCGGGGCGACGCCGAGCTGGCCCGCATGCTGACCGACTACGCGCGCGAACGCACCGCCGCCGGGCGGGACGTGCCCGCCGATCTCCCACGCGTCCTGGCGCACACCACCCCCGAGGAGCCCTGATGCGCATCTTCGACCCGCACATCCACATGACCTCCCGCACCACGGACGACTACGAGGCCATGTACGCCGCGGGCGTGCGCGCCCTCGTCGAGCCCTCCTTCTGGCTCGGTCAGCCCCGCACCTCACCCGCCAGCTTCTACGACTACTTCGACGCCCTCCTCGGCTGGGAACCCTTCCGCGCCGCACAGCACGGCATCGCCCACCACTGCACGCTCGCCCTCAACCCCAAGGAGGCCAACGACCCCCGCTGCCTCCCCGTCCTGGACGAACTGCCGCGCTATCTCGTCAAGGACGGCGTGGTCGCCGTCGGCGAGATCGGCTATGACGCGATGACCCCCGCCGAGGACACGGCACTCGCCGCGCAGCTCCAGCTCGCCGCCGACCACGGGCTGCCCGCCCTCGTGCACACCCCGCACCGCGACAAGGCCGCGGGCCTCGCCCGCACGCTCGACGTCGTCCACGAATCCGCCCTCCCCACCGACCGCGTCCTGCTCGACCACCTCAACGAGACCACCGTAAGGGCCGCCACCGACAGCGGCTGCTGGCTCGGGTTCTCGATCTACCCGGACACCAAGATGGACCCGGACCGCATGGTGCGCGTCCTGCGCGAGTACGCCACCGAGAAAACCCGCATCCTGGTGAACTCCGCCGCCGACTGGGGCCGCAGCGACCCGCTGGAGACCCGCCACGTGGGGGAGGCGATGCTGGCGGCGGGCTTCACCGAGGACGACGTCGACCAGGTGCTGTGGCGCAACCCGGTGGCGTTCTACGGGCTCAGCGGGCGGCTGGACCTCGACGTCGAGACGACCACACCCCAAGCCACCCACGAGGGGAACTCCATCCTCCGCGGCGCCCCCGTGACCACGGCCACCCCGGCAACGACAAAGGGCCGGTGACCCCATGCGCTTCCGCCACCCCGACGGCTCCACCGTCCACCTGGCCTACTGCACCAACGTCCACCCCGCCGAAGACCTCGACGGCGTCATGGACCAGCTCCGCCACCACTGCGAGCCGGTACGCCGCCGCCTGGGCCGCGACCGGCTCGGCATCGGCCTGTGGCTGGCCCGCGACGCCGCCCGCACCCTGACCGCCGACCCGGCCGCCCTCCGCCGCCTGCGCACCGAACTCGACCGGCGCGGCCTGGAGGTCGTCACCCTCAACGGTTTCCCGTACGAGGGGTTCGGCGCCCAGGAGGTCAAGTACCGCGTGTACCGGCCGGACTGGACGGAGACCGAGCGGCTGACGCACACCGGCCACCTGGCCCGGCTGCTGGCCGCCCTGCTCCCGGACGACGTCACCGAGGGCAGCGTCTCGACGCTCCCGCTCGCCTGGCGCACCCCGTTCGACCCCGCCAGGCGGCGGGCCGCGCTCGGCCACCTCACCACGCTCGCCACACGCCTCGACGCACTGCAGGACCTCACCGGCCGTTCGATCCGCATCGGCCTGGAACCCGAGCCGGGCTGCACCGTCGAGACCACCGCCCAGGCCATCGACGCGCTCACCGCGCTCCCCGGGGGACCGCCCCGCCGCCGCATCGGCCTCTGCCTGGACACCTGCCACCTCGCGACGCAGTTCGAGGACCCGCGCATCGCCACGGAAGCCCTCACCTCCGCCGGCGTGCCCATCGTCAAGGCGCAGCTCTCGGCCGCCCTGCACGCCGAGGAGCCGCACCACCCCGCCGTACGCACCGCCCTGGCCGCGTTCGCCGAGCCGCGCTTCCTGCACCAGACCCGCACCCGCACCTCCGCGCACGGTGTCCGCGGCACCGACGACCTCGACCAGGCCCTCGCGCCCGGCGGGCTCGACACCACCGCCCCCTGGCGGTCCCACTTCCACGTGCCGCTGCACGCCCCGCCCGAGCCGCCGCTCACCTCCACCCTCCCCGTCCTCACCGACACCCTCGCCCACCTGGTCGGCGGCCCGGCGCCGCTCACCCGCCACCTGGAGGTCGAGACGTACACCTGGCAGGCGCTGCCGCCCGAGCTGCGGCCCCGCAACCGCGACCGGCTGGCCGACGGCATCGCCGCCGAACTCGCCCTGGCTCGCGACCTGTTGACCGACCTCGGCCTCAAGGAGCTGCCATGAGCGCCGCGTCAGCGCCGAAGCCCCTCCTCGTCCTCGACGTCGTCGGCCTCACCCCGCGCCTCCTCGCCCACATGCCCCGGCTGCGCGCCCTGGCCGACTCCGGTTCGTACGCCCCGCTCGGCACCGTGCTGCCCGCCGTCACCTGCGCCGCCCAGTCGACGTTCCTCACCGGTGCGACCCCCGCCGAGCACGGCATCGTCGGCAACGGCTGGTACTTCCGCGAACAGGGCGACGTCCTGCTGTGGCGGCAGCACAACGGCCTGGTCGGCGGCGACAAGCTGTGGGACGCGGCCCGCCGCGCCCACCCCGGCTACACGGTCGCCAACATCTGCTGGTGGTACGCGATGGGCGCGGACACCGACATCACCGTCACCCCGCGCCCCGTCTACTACGCCGACGGCCGCAAGGAGCCCGACTGCTACACCCGGCCGCCCGCCCTGCACGACGAACTCACCGCCGCCCACGGCACGTTCCCCCTGTTCCACTTCTGGGGCCCCGGCGCCGACCTGGTCTCCTCCCAATGGATCATCGACGCCACCCGCCACATCCTGCGCCGCCACCCCACCGACCTCACCCTCAGCTACCTCCCGCACCTCGACTACGACCTCCAGCGCTACGGCCCCGACGACCCCCGTTCCCACGCCGCCGCGGCCGCGCTGGACACCGCCCTCGGGCCGCTGCTCGCCGACGCGCGGGCCCGGGGCCGCACCGTCGTGGCGCTGTCCGAGTACGGCATCACCCGCGTGTCCCGTCCCGTGGACATCAACCGGGCGCTGCGCCGCGCCGGGCTGCTGGAGGTGCACACCCAGGACGGCATGGAGTACCTGGACCCGGGCGCATCCCGCGCCTTCGCAGTCGCCGACCACCAGCTCGCCCACGTGTACGTGCGCCGCGCCGAGGACCTGACGGCCACCCGGGCCGCCCTCGACGGCCTGCCCGGTCTCGCCGAACTCCTCGGCGACGAGGGGAAGAAGGCGCACGGCCTGGACCACCCCCGCGCCGGGGAGCTGGTGGCGGTGGCGGAGCCGGACGCCTGGTTCACGTACTACTACTGGCTGGACGACGCCCGCGCGCCCGACTTCGCCCAGCTGGTGGACATCCACCGCAAGCCCGGCTACGACCCGGCCGAGCTGTTCCTCGACCCCGTCGATCCGTACGTACGCGTCAAGGCGGCCACCGCACTGGCCCGCAAGAAGCTCGGGATGCGCTACCGGATGGCCGTCGTCCCGCTCGATCCGTCCCCGGTGCGCGGCAGCCACGGACGGCTGCCCGAGCGGGACGAGGACGGGCCGGTGTTCCTCTGCTCCCAGCCGGACGCCGTGTCCGGCCGGGTGGCCGCCACCGACGTCAAATCGCTGCTCCTCCGCCTCGCCGGTCTGCACACCACCGAGGACCCCAACCGACAGGAGACACGCACGTGACAAGCGCCCAGCACCCGGAACTCGCCGACAGACTCCGCCGCCGCGGATTCCTCGGCGTCGCCGCCGGAGCCACCGCGGCCACCCTGCTCAGCACGACCGCCGCGCACGCCACCACGAGCCGCAAGCGCGGTCCGATCGTCCCGCGCGGCCACCTCGGCATCCAGCTCTACACCCTCCGCGACCAGGTGCAGTCCATCGGCTTCGCCCGTGTCTTCGAGCAGCTGGCCCGCTTCGGCTACGACCAGGTGGAGTTCGCCGGATACACCCAAGGGTCGGCGGGCGCCATCACCCTCAAGCAACTGAAGCGGCTGCTGCGGGACCACGGGCTGCGCGGCATCGGCAGCCACGTCGGCTACTACTCCGACGACCCGAACGCGTACACCTTCGCCACCAACCTCACCAAGGTGCTGGACGACGCCCAGGCGCTCGGCCTGCCGCACGTCGGCACCGCGTCCGGCCCGTGGCGCTACGGCACGACGGTCGACGGCTGGAAGCGCTGCGCCGAGGACTTCAACACCTACGGCGCGGCCGCGAAGGCGCGCGGGATGAAGTTCTACCAGCACAACCACGCCGAGGAGTTCTCCTTCGCCACCGACCGGCCGGACGTCCGCCTCTACGACGTCCTCCTCGCCGAGACCGACCCGGAGCTGGTCCACCTGGAGATGGACATCTACTGGGCGTACGTCGCCCAGCACCGCTTCGGCACACGAGCTGACGGCACCCCGGCGCCCTTCGAACCGCTCGACTACGTCCTGGCCGACCCGGACCGCTATCCGCTGTTCCACGTCAAGGACGGCGAGCACGACGAAACCGTCCCCGACGGCTACCGCATGGTGGACGTCGGAGACGGTGACATCGACTACGTGCGGTTCCTCGGCAAGGTCGGCAGGACCCACGGCGGGCGCCGCAACCACCACTGGATGGTGGAGCACGACGCCCCTGCCGACTCGCTCACCACCGCCCGCCGCAGCGCCCGCTATCTGCGCACCGGGCGCTGCGGCGACTGAGCGGCGCCTTTGAAGGCCTACACCGCCTCGCGGCTGATCGGCTGCGGGTTCGGGGCGATGTCCCGGACCCGCGGCCGGCCCGGCTGCCGCAGCAGCAGGGCGACCGCGGCGGCCAGCATGGAGATGCCTCCGGCGAGCGCGTACGCCCCGTCGTAACCCCAGCCGTCGACCACCATCGAGCCGAGCCCGCCGCCGAACAGCCCGCTGATCAGCTTTCCGCTGTACACCAGCCCGTAGTTGGTGGCGTTGTAGTTCTCGCCGAAGTAGTCCGGGGTCAGGGCCGCGAACATCGGGTAGAAGGCGCCGCCGCCGAATCCCGAGAGGAAGGCGAAGAACAGGAACAGCCACTCACTGCGGATATTGCCCGCCCAGATCACCCCGAATTGCGCGAGACCCAGCACCACGATGACGAACACCAGGGTCGTCTTGCGCCCCCAGAAGTCCGAGAGCCACCCCACCAGTCCCCGGCCCACGCCGTTGATGACGGACATGATGCCCATCGAGGAGGCCGCGACCAGCGGACCGAAGCCCACTTCCTTCGCGTAGTCGACCTGGAAGGAGATGCCGAAGATGGACACCCCCGCGGTCAGCACGAGCGAAAGCCACATCAGGGGCAGCACGCCCGACCTGATGGCCTCCCCGGGGGTGTACTGCCGCACCGCGGGCGGATTCTTCGCCAGACTCCGCGCGCTCTTGGCGTTGCCGCCGAAGGTGAGCGGATCGACGTGCGCGGGCCACCAGTTCTTGGGCGGGTCCTTGAAGAACCACCCGCAGATCGCGACGGCGGCCAGCACATAGATGCCGATGAGGTCCAGCACCTCGTTGTAATTGCCGGTGTCGAACCAGTAGTTGAAGATGAAGATGAAGGGCAGCGAGCCATAGGCGAAGCCGCCGTTCACGAATCCCGTCTTCGCCCCGCGCCGCTCCGGGAACCACTTGCCCACCATGTTGATGCAGGTGGCGTAGACGAGCCCGGAGCCGAGCCCGCCGATGACGCCGAAGCCGCAGATCGCGGCGAAGACGTCGTCCAGGTGCGACAACGCGAGGAATCCGATCAGGCAGAGCCCCGCCCCGATCAGCATCGCCCGGCGCGCGGTGAGAATGCCCTTCTCCCGCAGCCAGCCCGCCGGAAAGGCGATTCCGGCCTGGAAGAAGACCCAGACGCTGAGGATCCAGAAGGTGTTGCTCTGGCTCCAGCCGTGGGCCTCCGACAGCGTGTCCTCCGCGGAGCCGTACGCGTACTCGGACACGCTGATGGCCATCATCGCGATCCACGGCAGATAAACCATCAGCTTCCGGTTGAAGCCGAGAATGTCGCGGTCCGTCTCGCCGACGCGATACACGCGCCCCTTGCTGTCCTGTATCTCCCGGAAAGCGACTAATCCCTCCGGTCGTTCCGCTGTGCTCATGTGCGTCCCCTTGGCTTCGGGTGCGGTTTACCTGAGCAGCCCCGCCGACCGGGCCCAGCGGTATTTCGCGCCCAGCACGGCCACCGGCTTTTCCGTGGTGTAGGGATAGGCGACGACGCCGCGCTCGTAGAGGTACTGGCTCGCCTCCTCGACTTCGGTGTCACCGGCGAGCGAGGCCACCACCGGTTTCGCGATGCCGCGCTCCCGGAATTCCGCGACGACCCGCGCGGTCAGTTCGGCGAAGACCATGGGCGGGGTGACGATGGTGTGCCAGTAGCCGAGGACGAGCGCGTGGATGCGCGGATCCTCCAGGCCCAGCCGGATGGTCGCCTCGTACGTGGCGGGCGGCTCGCCGCCGGTGATGTCCACCGGGTTCCCGGCCGCACCGAACGGCGGGATGAACCGGCGGAAGGCGGCGTCCAGGTCCGGCGGGATCTCCATCAGCGACAACCCGTTGTCCACGATGGCGTCCGACAGCAGCACCCCCGAGCCCCCGGCGCCGGTGATGACGACGACGTTGTCACCCTGTGGCGTCGGCAGCACCGGCAGCGCCCGCGCGTACTCCAGCATCTCGTTCAGCCCCGGCGCCCGGATCACCCCGGCCTGCCGCAGGATGTCGTCGTACACCGCGTCGTCCCCGGCCAGCGCCCCGGTGTGCGACCCGGCGGCCCGCGCGCCCGCCGCCGTACGGCCCGCCTTCAGCACCACGACCGGCTTCCTCGGCACGGTCGCGCGCGCCGCCTCCACGAAGGCGCGGCCGTCCTTGAGGTCTTCCAGGTGCATCGCGATGCACTGGGTGTTCGGGTCCTCGCCGAACCAGGTGAGCAGGTCGTCCTCGTCCACGTCCGACTTGTTGCCGAGCCCGACGATGGCCGAGACGCCGGTCTTCGTCGTCCGCGCGAAGCCGAGGATCGCCATCCCGATGCCACCGGACTGCGAGGTGAGCGCCACCGGCCCCTTGACGTCGTACGGGGTGCAGAAGGTGGCGCACAGGTCCTGCCAGGTGGAGTAGTAGCCGTAGATGTTCGGCCCCAGCAGCCGCACGCCGTGCTCCTCGGCGATGGCCACGATCCGGTCCTGCAGCGCGTGTTCGCCGGTCTCCGCGAAGCCGGACGGGATCAGCACGGCGTTCGGGATGCCCTTGCGGCCGACCTCCTCCAGCGCGGCCGGTACGAACTTCGCGGGGATCGCGAAGACCGCCACGTCCACCTCGCCCGGCACGTCCGTCACCGACCGGTACGCCTTGCGGCCCAGGATGTCGTCGGCCTTCGGATTGACCGGGTGGATCTCACCGGGAAAGCCGCCGTCGATGAGGTTGCGCATCACCGAATTGCCGATCTTCCCCGGCTCGTTGGAGGCGCCGACCACCGTCACCGAGCGCGGCCGCATCAGCCGCCCCATCGCGGCCAGGATCTCCTCGCGGGAGTAGCGGCGGCGGGCCGGTGGCGCGTCGTCGCCGAGCAGCAGCCGGACATCGGCGGCGAGCACTCCGCTTCCGGTCGCGAAGACCGGGTTGAGATCGACCTCGGCCACTTCGGGAAAGTCCGTGACCAGGTTGGAGACCCGCGCGATCAGATCGGCGAGCGCGTCCCGGTCCACCGGCTCCCCGCCGCGCACCCCGCGCAGCACCTCGGCGGCCCGGATCCCGTCCAGCATCGACAGCGCGTCGTCCCGGCTCGCCGGGGCCAGCCGGAAGGTGATGTCCTTCAGCACCTCCACCAGCACCCCGCCGAGCCCGAAGGCGACCACCTTCCCGAAGGTCGGATCCGTGACCGCGCCGACGATCACCTCTTGCCCGCCGCCCGGGACCATCGCCTGCACCTGCACGCCCTGGATGCGCGCCGCCGGGTCGTACGCGCGGGCGTTCGCGACGATCGCCGGGTACGCGCCGCGCACCTCGGCCGCCGAGCCCAGCCCGACCCGTACGCCGCCCGCGTCCGTCTTGTGCGAGATGTCCGGCGAGACGATCTTCAGCACGACCGGAAAGCCGATCCGGTCGGCGAGCGCCACCGCGTCATCGGCGGACTCGGCCAGCCCCTCGGCGGGGGTCGGTATGCCGTACGCGTCGGTGATCCGCTTGCCCTCGGGCGCGGTCAGCGTGGAGCGCCCCTCGGCGCGTACGGCGTCCAGCACCGCCCGTACGGCGTCCTTGTCGTAGCCCGTCGTCATGGCTAGATCACCCCGTTCGTCTTGAGCAGCCGCACTTCCTCGTCACCGAGCCCCAACTCGCCGTAGATCTCCGCGTTGTGCTCGCCCAGCAGCGGGGAGCGGTCGACCTGGACGGGGGAGTCGGAGAGCTTGAGCGGGGAGCCGACCGTGGTGAACGCGCCGCGCTCGGGGTGGTCGACCCGGACGACCATCTCGTTGGCCGCCAGTGAGGCGTCCTCGACGATCTCCTTGGTGGACAGGATCGGCCCGCACGGGATGTTGTGGGCGTTCAGCTGCTCCAGCACCTCCCACTTGGGCAGCGTGCTGGACCACTCCTCGATCAGCTGGAACATCTTCCCGAGCTTCGGCAGCCGCACGTCCGGCGTCGCCCACTCCGGGTCCTCGGCCAGCTCGGGCCGTCCGATGAGCCGGGTGATCGGCCCCCAGCCGACCGGCTGCACGATCACGTACACGTAGTCGTTGGGCCCGCCGGGCGCGCACTTGACCGCCCAGCCGGGCTGCCCGCCGCCGCTCGCGTTGCCGCTGCGCGGCACCTCGTCGCCGAAGCTGTCGTTCGGGTACTCGGCGAGCGGCCCGTGCGCCAGCCGCTGCTGGTCGCGCAGCTTGACCCGGCACAGATTGAGCACCGCGTGCTGCATGGCCACGTTCACCCGCTGGCCGCGCCCGGTGCGGGTGCGCTGGTAGAGCGCGGCCAGGATGCCCGCCACGCAGTGCACCCCGGTACCCGAGTCGCCGATCTGGGCGCCGGTCGCCAGCGGCGGCCCGTCCTCGAAGCCGGTCGTGGCCATCGACCCGCCCATGGCCTGCGCGACCACCTCGTACGCCTTGAACTGGGTGTACGGGCCTTCGCCGAACCCCTTGATCGACGCGTACACGATCCGCGGGTTGATCTCCTGAACGCGCTCCCAGGTGAAGCCCATCCGGTCCACCGCGCCCGGCCCGAAGTTCTCCACCATGACGTCGCTGCGGCGGATCAGCTCGGTCAGGATCTCCTTGCCGCGCTCGGACTTGGTGTTGAGGGTGATGCTCCGCTTGTTGCAGTTGAGCATCGTGAAGTAGAGCGAGTCGACGTCCGGGATGTCGCGCAGCTGCCCCCGCGTGATGTCACCGGTCGGGGACTCCAGCTTGATGACGTCCGCGCCGAGCCAGGCGAGCAGCTGGGTTGCGGACGGACCGGACTGTACGTGCGTCATGTCGAGGACGCGGACGCCCTCCAGAGCCTTGGTCATGGTTGGCGGGGCCCCTCTACTTGTACATGGTCTGGTTCATCGTTCCGGGGGCGTACGCGTCCGGGTCGACCCAGACGTTGATGAGCGACGGCTTGCCGGACTCGCGGGCGCGCCGCAGCGCGGGCGCGATGTCGGCCGGGTCCCGCACCTCCTCGCCGTAGCCGCCGAGCATGCGCGCGAACTGGTCGTACGGAACGTCGCCGAGGGTGTTGCCGATCCGCTCGCGGGCGTCGCCGTACTTGGCCTTCTGGCCGTAACGGATCTGGTTCATCGACGAGTTGTTGCCGACGATGCCGACGAACGGCAGATCGAAGCGGACCAGCGTCTCGAAGTCCCAGCCGGTCAGCGAGAACGCGCCGTCGCCGAAGAGCGCCACCACCTCCTTGTCGGGGCGGGCCTTCTTGGCGGCCATCACGAACGGCACCCCGACGCCGAGCGTCCCCAGCGGCCCCGGGTCCATCCAGTGGCCGGGCGTACGGGGCTGCACGACCTGCCCCGAGAACGTGACGATGTCGCCCCCGTCCCCGATGTACACCGAGTCCTCGGTCAGGAAGTCGTTGATCTCGCTGACCAGGCGATACGGATGGATGGGGGAGGCGTCGGAGCGCAGCTGCGGCAACCGCTTCTCCAGCGCCGTCTGCTCGGCCGCGCGCAGCTCGTCCAGCCACTCCTTGCGCTTGCGCGCGCCCCCGTTGATCCGCCCGGACGCCGCCTGGGTGACGGCTGACAGAATCTGATGACTGTCACCCACTATCCCGAGATCAATATCCCGGTTCTTGCCGACCGTCCGGTAATCCAGGTCGATCTGAACCACCGTCGCATCGGGCGACAGCCGCTTCCCGTACCCCATCCGGAAGTCGAAGGGCGTGCCGACGATCACGATGAGGTCGGCGTTCGAGAACGCGTACCGGCGCGAGAGCTGGAAGTGATGCGGATCCCCGGGCGGCAGCGTGCCGCGCCCCGCGCCGTTCATGTACGCGGGCACGTTCAGCGTCCGCACCAGCTCGGTCGCGGCGTCGGTCGCCCGGCACGTCCACACCTGGCTCCCCAGCAGGATCGCCGGTTTCTCCGCGCGCACCAGCAGATCGGCCAGCTCCTCGACCGCCTCCGGATCGCCCGCGCCGCGGGTCGACGCCCGGTACGCCCCCGCCTTCGGCACCCGCGCCTTCTCGACCGGCACCTTGGCGTCCAGTACATCGCGCGGAATCTCCAGGAACGACGGCCCCGGCGCGCCGTGGAAGCACTCCCGGAACGCCATCGAGACCATGTCCGCGGCCCGCGCGGTGTCCGGCACGGTGGCCGCGAACTTGGTGATCGGCGCCATCATCTCCACGTGCGGAAGGTCCTGGAGAGACCCCATCTTGTGCTGCGTGTGCGCCCCTTGCCCGCCGATCAGCAGCATGGGCGACTCGGCCCGGAAGGCATTGGCCACCCCGGTCACCGCGTCGGTGGTCCCCGGCCCGGCGGTGACCACCGCGCACCCGGGCTTCCCGGTGATCCGGGCATGCCCATCGGCGGCGTGCGCGGCCACCTGCTCATGGCGCACATCGACGACGTCGATGCCCTCGTCGACGCACCCGTCATAGATGTCGATGATGTGGCCGCCGCAGAGGGTGTAGATGACGTCAACCCCCTCCGCTTTGAGCGCCTTGGCAACTAAGTGCCCGCCGGAGATGAGGTCCTGGCTGTCGTCGGGCATGGCGAATCGCGTCCCTTCGTAGGGGTCGGGTCTCGCGTAGATTGCATACAGTCGACGTTATCCTGTATGAAACCCGTTATCCCGCACCGGCCGAACGATGTCCAGGGGTCGTACATCAATCGTTCGGCCAAGCCCCCACCAACCACCGCCCAACCCCACCGTCCATCACCCTCCGTGATCCCCCGTATCCGCACCCCGCCGATCGCCGCGTCACCGCAGGTCGGCGCGGGGTTGGGCGCCATGCATACGCTGGTGAAACGCACCCCAAAACCTTGGTATCGTTGTCCATGTCGCCGCGGGCAACCGCGGGGCACACCTTGTCCGGGTGGCGGAATGGCAGACGCGCTAGCTTGAGGTGCTAGTGCCCTTTATCGGGCGTGGGGGTTCAAGTCCCCCCTCGGACACCAGCTAAGACTCCTGTCCAGCAGGGGTCTTTTTGCTTTCCCGGGTGAGCTGGTTCGTGATCTCCCCGGCGGTCAGCACGAGAGCGAAGCCTTTGCGCAGGACGGCGAGTTCGGGTTCCTGCCGGGACTCGTCGTCGGTGGCAGTGACGTCGGCCCCGAAGGCGACCTTGTAGCCCCGTTCGTAGGCCTGTCGGGCCGTGGTGCCGCAGCAGTAGTTGGTGAGCGTTCCCGTGATGATGACCGTGTCGCGGCCGAGGTTGCGCAGCATCGTGTCGAGCGGGGTGTCGTAGAAGGCGCTGTAGGAGGATTTGCGGATCAGGGCCTCGTCGGCGCGGTAGCTCATCTGCTCCCACACCGCCGCAGGCCCCGGCCGCCGCCAGTCGGTGTCGGCGTGGGGGAGATGGCGCAGGGCGTGCGGCCGGTCCAGCCCGAAGTGTGTGTCGTCGAAGATGGTCCAGATGACGGGCGTGGAGGCAGCCCGGCATGTCTCGACCAGTCGGCGAAGCCGTGGCGCCATCCGCGTCGCCGCGGGCACCCAGTAGGGACTCCACTCCGGGCGCACGAATTCGTCCTGCATGTCGATGACCAGCAGCGCCGCCCGCTCGGGCTGTATGTCGAACGTCGCACGGCCGTGCTCGTAGGCGTCGCGCGCCCGCGCGGTCACCCACTCCTCGGTGTAACTCACTCCTGCCTCCTACCTCGATTCGAGATACCTCGCTTCGATGTGCGAGAGTAGCAGCATGCTGGAACTCGCGATCCTGGGATTCCTGGCCGACGGCCCGCTGCACGGATACCAACTGCGCCGCCTCATCGCGCACTTGTCCGGCCACTCCCGGCCGGTCAGTGACGGAAGCCTCTACCCGGCGATCAACCGACTGGTCAAGGCCGGGCTGCTGGACCGGCGGACCGAGCCGGGCGCCTCGGCTGCCCAGCGGCACACCCTGAGCCTGACCGCAGAGGGCCGCACCGAGCTGCTGCGACGGCTCCGGGAGCCCGACGAGCTGGATATCAGCGACAGCACTCGGTACTTCACCATCCTGGCCTTCCTCTCCCAGCTCCCCGACACTGCCGACCAGCACGCGGTGCTGCGTCGACGGCTGGCGTTCCTGGAGCAGCCCGCGAGCTTCTTCCGCGACGGCGACCGCCCGCTCCGGGCCGAGGACACCGACGACCCCTACCGTCGCGGCATGCTCCTCATCGCCCGCGCCACCAGCCAGGCGGAGCAGTCCTGGCTGCGGGAGCAACTGGCGTGAGCGCGAGGCCGACGGCCGTGAGTCGCTCTGTCGGGCCTGTTCGGCACCGAACTCGACAAGCGCGCGGGGCGCCTCGGTAACGATGCGCTCACTGAAGGCTTGTCCCCGCCGGGGGCCGGACTTCAGGGAGCGGCAACTGGCCACCGTCTACCGGAGGGCGTTCAAAGCCCGGGAACAGGCGGCAAGCGATGCCGGTGGAGGCGAGTTGACGCCCAGCGAGATAGCACACGCCGTCGGCCCTCACGCCCTGGTCGAACGGCATCGGCGGGGTGTCCGTATCACTCAATGGTTTACCAACGCCCCGCTGGGCGACGCCATCGACATGGGCACGGGCCAGAACGAGGCGTTGAAGAAGGAGAGCGGCCACCCGGGCGGTTCAGCCTGTGGCTACGCCAGCGCCAGCACCGGCGTGAGGGGTGTGAGCCGTGGGGTATTGGGCCAGATACCCTCTCGGACACCACTCATTTCCCCACGGTCGCTGGTCGACCGTGGGGATTTGTCGCGTTGGGCGGCGCACGCGGCGGGAGGCGACATGTGCGGGCCTCCTGGCGCCGGCGGCGTCACTTCACAATCGGTCCCTGCGGCGGCTTGGGTGGCGTCCCAGGTGGGGCAGGGGGCGGGGTGGGTGGCGGAGTAATGGGGCCGGGAGGGAACAGGGGAGGCGGTGTGGGGGCGGCCCCCAGGCATGTGGGGGCGAAGTTCTCCACGATGTACGTCCATGCCTTCTTGGCCTCGTCGAGGGTGAAGTCGGGTTCGCCGCTCCGATAGGCACTCCAGAACACGGTGCGCCAAATGGCCCCGTTGGCGAACGCGGACTTCTCCACCGGCGAGAACATGATCCGGTCCACGCCGTCGGCATGGCAGAGGCCGACGTAGTGGCCGAGCTCATGGACCATTACGTACTTCCAGATGGAGTCGGGAAAGTTGTCGGTGAAGGTCACGCCCGAGACATCCGACGCCGTCGTGGTGCATTCTCTCGGCCCAAAGACACTGGCCAACCCGTGCCTGCTGTGCGTCTCGTACCGGAATATGCCAGCGACGACGGGATGACAGAGCTCGAACCGTGCGGCGACGGGGTTGGCCGGGGTCCGGCTCTTGCGTGTACGGCCGATCACCTCGGCGAGGAAATCGGTCTGCGCCGTGGAACCCTCACCCTGGACAATGTGCTCCGCCTTGGTCACCGGCACGGTGGCCTTGTCGAAGCTGAACTTCAGCCATAGTTCGCGCCCCTTGTCCTCCGCCGCGCCGAGCTTGGTGTCCAGGTCGTCCTCGCTCATGGGAAAGACCAGAAAGTCCGGGCCGCGCTCACCGCGCGAGGTGATGTATTCGTCCAGCTCGTCCTCGGTCAGTGGGTTCTCGAACTCCCCGCCGCCTCCACCAGCAATGATCTCCTCCTGCTTCAGGGTCTTGTAGCGCTTGCGGTTGAAGAGCCCCTGAGGGAACGTGAAGCCGCACAGCTCACGCAGGTCGATTTGTCCCGACTCCTGGAGCGCTATCAGGTTGGGCACCTTCGGGTCGGTGACGGAGGACGCCTGTGAGTCGATGACGGTGCGGTACGCGGTGCCGTGCAGCTGCAATCGGAAGGGACCGTGATCGAGATTGATGGCTCTCTTGATCTGGTCGAGGGTCTCACCCGTGTATTTCCGCTCCAACAGTCCACGGACGTGGGCTCGTATCGATGCGTCATTGGCCTCGTCGATGAAGAACGCGACCAGTTCACCGCCGAGGGCGATGCGGCCGAACCGTATGACTCCCAGCGTGAATCCAACGACCATACGGATGAGCCCGTCAAAGATGCGGAGCGGGTTGCCGGTGAACGTCCCGGCGATGATGTCCCAGATGCCGCCGAAGAGATTCTTGCCGAACTCAACGGCGACCTCGACCACCTTGCAGACTATCCGTGTCACCAATTTGCCCACGGTGACCACGACCCACCTGACCACCTTCACCACCACGGTGACGAGCCAGCAGAACCAGCCCCGCGGGTCGTACCACGGGTAGTCCTTGCACTTCTTTTCGGTGCGCGACTCCCACTCCTCGACGGGCTGCGAGACTTCCTCTTCGACCCATTCCTGGACCTGTTTGCAGACGACGGCCATGGTGTTCCTCCCTCACCTCACACACCAGCCGGCCGAGCTGGTCAAGGGATCATTCAGGGATCACGGCGCACGGACGGCCGGCCTCGACCGTCCGATGCGCAGCAGCAGGGAGCGCAGCCGATGGCGACTCCAGGCCAGGCCCAGCAGCTTGCCCACGGCGCCCCCAGCGACACCGAAGAGCAAGGCGATCCCCGTCGACGACCAGGACCAACCCCCGACGGCAAGCTGCCGCCCCAGCGCAACCCCCACCGTCACCGCGAAGGCCGCCAATCCGGCGGTGCAGCCGCAGTCGTTGAACAGCCGCCGGATCGATACGGCCGACTGGCGCTGTTCATCGGCGTCGAGCCACGGAACGAGCACGACGACCTCATGGACGGACGGGCGGCCCAGCCAGGAGGCAAGCGCCGCGGCGTGCTCCAGGTCCTCAGGCCACTCCAGCTTCAGGCGCACGATGTGCCACTCACGGTCCCTGAGAAACGATCGATATGTATGTAATTGACGCTATCTCCGCCACCCATTGATCGCATCTGGGGCTCGCTCAGGGGCGCCGCTCGTGGCGCTGGACGTACAGGCGATTGCCCTTCGGGCCCGTCCACTCCACCCGCACGACACCCGGTACGGCGGCGTCGGCGGTGCGCGATGGGGCGGACCAGTAGCCGTGGGCCGGGTTGCGGAAGAAGGTGGCCCACAGGTGGCCGTGGTGGTCCGCGAAGAAGTTGTTGTGGCCCGCGCCCACGCCCGCGGTCCAGCGCTCGGAGTACGGACCCTCGAAGCGGTCCGAGACGGCGACGATGGCGTCGTACTGGTACTGCACACGGCCGGGGCCGGGTGGGTCGTAGGCGTGACGGGTGGTGCCGTCGGCGTTGACCGAGGTGCGGTTCCAGGCGGCGTGGAGGAGGTAGTACCGGCCGCCGTGCTTGAAGACGTACGCGCCTTCGAGGTACGGCTCGGGGGAGTAGGGCGCCTGCCGGAACCTCGGGAGGTTCGTCGTCGGGACGATGTCCTCCATGTCGTCCCGGAACTTCGCGTACAGGTCGTTGTGCAGCACCAGCCACGCGTCGTCGCCCTCGGCGTAGAGGCTGCCGTCGATGTGGTGGTAGGCGCCGGGCTCGATGAAGTCCGGTCCGCCGGGGGCCAGGTCGCCGAACGGCTTGTCGAGGTTGCCCTCGACGAGCCGGTACGGGCCCTCGACCCCGCCCTCGCTCACCAGCAGGAACGAGCCCACCTTCCGGGAGTGGTCGCCCATGCACGCGACGATGTACCACCGGCCCCGGATGTAGTGCACCTCCGGCGCCCAGGCCTGGCCGCGCTTGCCGAACCGGTCGTCGTGCCAGTACTCCTGCCACGGGGCGACGACCGTGCGGCCGGGCCGGTTCTCGCCGGTGAACTCCGGCGACCACACCTTGCCCCGCTCGGCGCCGGGCCGGATGCCGGTGGTGTCGGCCAGTCGCCACGGCCCCCGCAGCGACCGGGACACCCACACGAAGATGCCGTCGTTCCACGGCCCCGCCACATCGAGCCCGGGCGCGCGGGTGGTGCCCGTGGCGACGTACAGCGGACGGCCGCCGACGACGAAGCAGTTGACGTACGTGTCCCGCATCCACACCCGGCCGTGCTCCCGGTCACGGGGGCGCGGCTCCAGCGGCAGGATGAAGGAGTTGTCCTCCCGCGGCCACAGATCCAGCCGGGTGTCCGCGAGCCCGTACGGCCCGGGATCGGGCCAGTTCGACGGATACCGCGCCCTCCGCG
The DNA here is from genome assembly GCF_055591805.1 of Streptomyces sp. NPDC041200. Classification (NCBI taxonomy): domain Bacteria; kingdom Bacillati; phylum Actinomycetota; class Actinomycetes; order Kitasatosporales; family Streptomycetaceae; genus Streptomyces; species Streptomyces sp. NPDC041200. Next base: position 160,482 of record NZ_JBVIZF010000011.1, read on the forward strand.
GGCCCGTCGCCGCCTGCGCGGCGCTCGCGGGCAGCGCGGCCGCCAGGCCCAGGGAACCGGCACCGGCCAGGAAGAACCGGCGGTCGAGGGGTAATGTGTTCTCGGAGCTGGTCATCAGCGTGTCCTCCTCGTTGTCCGGGCAGGACGCGGGCGGCGCCCTGCCCGGGAGGCCACGTTAAATGTCCGTTCCGACGGTGAACAGACGGAAGTGGGTCATCCGGCCGTCGCCGCTCGGGTGAAGGGGGAGAAGGCCACGACCTCCGTGGCGATGCGCTGGGGTGGCTGCGGGGATCGGGAGGCGGGCCGCGATGCGCCGCCATCGCGCACGTGCTGCAACGCGGCCGTGACGGCGGGAAGTTCGACCCGGAACCCGCGCTCCACTCCTGCGGTTCCTCGCGCCAGGCGCCGAGAAATCCTGCGGGTCGAGAATGGTCGTCTGACGGAGCGCCGGAGCCGGGGAGGGGCGGGCATGGACGCGGTGGTGGAGTGGGTGGACGCGCGCGAGAGGTTGCCGAAGAGCGGGACGCCCGTGGCGGCGGCGACGTCGGGGCGCTATCCGCCCGAGCCGGGGCAGGCGGCGGGGGAGGACTTCTGGCTGGTGTTGCCGATGTACTTCACCACTCGTCACATCGCCGAGGACGGCACCGAGTACCGCGATTGTTTTGTCGATTCCGACCGTGTCGTCCGCCTGCCCTACGGCCGCCCCTGCGCCGAACCCGTCACCCACTGGGCAGAGTTGCCCGCACTGCCGGGCACGGCGGTGCGCCACGTGCTCGGGGAGGACGCGCGGACCGCCGTCAGGAACGCCATGGAGCGAGGCGTTACTCGGCGAGGGTGATGAGCCCGGCGGCCAGGAGGCGGTGGACGCTGTCGTTCACGTGCCGGGTGGCCTCGGGGGAGTCGGCCGGGAGGCCGGCGTCGCGGGGTGTTCCGTCAGGGCCTGCTCGGGCAGGGACAGGGCGCGGCCATGGCCATGGCCATGGCGGGGTGGCGGCGCGGTGCATGGTGCCCTACCCGGCGCGCACGCGGAACGCGACGTAGGCGGTCGCGGTGAGGACGGCGGTGGCGGCCGTGGTGGTCCAGCGGTCAGTGGGGAAGGGCGGGGAGGGGCGTTCGGCGAGGCGTTCGGGGTGTTCGCTGGGCAGGGGGCCGTCGAGCGCCAGGGCCAGGGCTTCGGCCAGGTGGAGGGCCCGGCGGCCGGTGTCGCCCTGCTCGATCTGGGTGCGGCAGCTGAAGCCGTCGGCGAGCAGGAGGCTGCCGGGGGCGGCCGCGCGGACGGCGGGCAGGACGCCTTGTTCGGCGATGGCCATGGAGACCTCGTGGTGGCCGCGTTCGAAGCCGAAGTTGCCCGCCAGGCCGCAGCAGCCCTCGTCGAGGACGTCGGTGACGAGGTGGGCGCGGCGCATGAGTTCGCGGTCCGGATCGTCCTTCAGGATGGCGTGCTGGTGGCAGTGGGTTTGGACGACGGCCTGCCGGGTGAGCGCGGGTGGCTGCCAGCCGTCCGGGGCGTGGTGGACGAGGTGTTCGGCGAAGGTGCGGAACTGCTCCGTCAGCCGCCGCATGTCCTGGTCGGCGGGCATCAGATCGGGCGCGTCGGCACGGAACACGGCGGTGCAGGAGGGTTCGAGGCCGATGACGGGGGTGCCCGCTTCGCGGTAGGGCCGAAGGACGCGGAGCGTGCGGCGCAGCACCTTCTTCGCGGTGGTCAGCTGGCCGGTGGAGATCCAGGTCAGGCCGCAGCACACCGGTGTGGTCGGCACGGCGACGCGGAAACCGGCGTCCTCCAGCACGCGCACGGCCGAGACGGCGATCGAGGGGTGGAAGTAGGTGCTGAAAGTGTCCGGCCAGAGCACCACGGTCCGCGGGTCGGCCGGGTCCGGCTCCCTAATGGCGCCGGTGGCGCGGGCGCTCCACCACTGGAGGAAGGATTGCCGGGCGAACAGGGGCGCCGGGCGTGCGCTGTCGACTCCGGCCAGGCGTTTGCCGAGGCGGGCCAGGCCCGGCGCCTGGGTCGCCGCGTCGACCAGCGGTGGCGCGATACGGGACAGCCGGGCCCACAGCGGCAGCCAGCCCATGGAGTAGTGCGCCGCCGGACGCAGGCGGCCCGCGCAGCGCCCGCTCCAGCCCGTCTGTGTCCACCGGCACCTGAGCCACGGCACCCTCCTCCGTAGCGCTGCACGAAGCACTCGCTCAGGGGTAGCCCCCGCCGGGGTCGGGTAAACCTGGCGGCTGCCCGCATGGCCCGCGGCCGGTCAGGGCACCGGCCGCCGGTCGGCACATGCGACGGAACGCCGACGACGGCCGACGAGGGGCGCCGCCTCGGTAAGGACCGGTGAAAGCGGGCCTCGCGCGGCCCGGGGCCCATCGGCCCGGGCCGCGCGAGGGCGGCGGTCGGCGGCTCAGCTGCCGATGCGCTTCTTCAGTAGTTGTTTGCCCAGCTCGGCGCCCTTGCGGCTGTCGGCCTGGGCCTTGCGGAACAGCTCCGCGACCTCGGTGTCCTTCTCACGCTCCGCGTCCTGGATGTACGTCTCCATCTTCAGCGCGTTGCTCAGGCACGCCTCGACGTACCAGACCAGGTTGTAGTCCTTGTCCTTGGTGCCAGTGGTCTCGCCGGTCTCGGTGGCGTGGGCCATGGTGGTGCCTCCTCATCCGTGCGGATTCCGTCTCGGCGGCCGAGTACCCCGAACTCCCGAGTGATTCGTCAAGGAATGCGCTGAGTTGCGGCTGTCTGTGTCCGCGCTTTCGGTGAACCCTCCTACGTCTGGTCCAGCGAGGCCCAGAAGCGGGTGAGGGCGCGGGCGCCCTGGCCGGGATCCTGCGTCATCCACCAGTGGCCGAGCCCGTCGAGGGTCGCGACCCCGGCACCGGCGCGGCGAGCGGCGCGGCGCCGCTGCTCCGCGGTCCCCACCGCGTGGTCCTCGGTCGCGAGCAACGCGAGCCCCGGGCGTTGCGACGCACGCTCCAGGTCCCGGCCCAGCTCGGCCATCACCGGCTGCGCGGCGGACCTGTAGAGCGCGACCACGGCCCGGCCCATCGCCCCGTCCTGACCCCGGGCCACCTGCTCGGCCACCAACTCGCCCATCCCGCGCGCGACGAGCGTCGCGGCGCGTTCGGCGAGGGGCGCGCCGAACCGTGCGGTCACATCGGCTTCCCCGGCGTCCGGCGTCTGCCACCGCTGGGCCAGCTCGTGCCAGACGTAGTCGGGTTCGAAGACCCCGATGGTGTCGCTGGCCCAGCTGCGTACGAGGTCCGGGCGGCTCATCACCGCGTTCAGGACGTGCCCGCCGCCCCAGTCGTGTCCTACCAGGTCGACGGGTTCGTCGAAGCGGGTGGTCAGCTCGTCGATCAGCCAGCCGCGGTAGTCGGCGACGGTCGCGCCGAACCCGGCCGGTAGGGGCGCGCCGAACCCGGGCGGGGACAGGCACACCAGACTGCCGCGGGCCGCACCGGCGCGCTCCAGCTCGGCGAGCAGCGGATCCCAGACCGCCGCCGTCTCGGGGTTGCCGTGCACGAAGACGATGGTCATCAGGCCAGTCCTTCCAGCGGTACGGTCGGCTGCAAGACCGACTCCACCAGCGCCTCGCTGCGGAAGTGGGACACCGCCTGGTATTCGGGGTCACGGATCATGTCGGTGAACGCCTGTCGGTTCGGGTACCGGACCAGTAGCACCATGTCCCAGGCCTGCCCGTCCTCGGCGACCAGCGCCCGCCCGCCGTCTCCCAGATACTCCACCCGCACCCCGTACCGCGCGTTGATCGCCGGGCCGAGCGCCTCGGCGTAGCGCTGGTAGCTCTCGCGGCCGCCGTCCGGACGGAACCGCAGCAGGTTCAGCATCACCACGGGACCACCCGGATCCTCGGCCAGCAGGGTGTCCAGGGCGCGGTCGTCAATCTCGATCATCAGGAAACCTCCAGTCGGTCGACGCCGTGATCCTTGCCTACTTGTTGGTCGAATAACAAGTTTGTTGTAGGTTCCTGTCCATGACCGCAACTCACCGCACCCAGCAGCAGCGCCGTGACCAGGCCGAATCCGCGTTGCTCCACGCCGCCGCCGAACTCGTCGTCGAACAGGGAGTGCGCTCGCTGACGCTGGTGCGCGTCAGCGAGCGAGCCGGGTACAGCCGTGGCCTCGTCAGCCACTACTTCGGGTCCAAGCAGTCGCTCCTCGAGCGCCTGGCACACGCGACCCAGGCCGGATTCGTCCCCGGGCTCGACGGCCTGCCACCCGGTCTGGACCGTCTCCTGCGGCTGATCGACGGCTACGTCGGCGCGCTCGGCCAGGCGGGCGTGGCACACCGGGCGTTTCTGCTGCTCTGGGTCGAGGCGGTCACGGCGCCCGAACTGGCCCCGATCTTCCGCGCGCGGGACGAGGCGTTCCGCGCCGATCTGCGCGAGGACGTGGCCGCCGGTCTCGCCGACGGCACCATCCGCCCCGAGGTCGTACCCGACGAGGCCGCGGGCGCCCTCGTCGGGCAGCTCCGCGGAATCGGGCTGCAACGGCTTCTCGATCCCGAGGCCGTCGACACCGAACGGCTGCGGTGCTCGGTCACCGAGCACTGGCGCCGGGCGCTGGTCCGCGACTGATGCCGCCCGCCCGACGGTGCCGTTTTCCTGCCCGGCGGCGGGGCACCCGCCTGTTCTCGATGGGGCTGCTGACCAACCTGTTCAACCCCAAGATCGCTCTGATGTACGCCGCGCTGCTGCCCCAGTTCCTGGACCCTCAGGGAGGCCCGGACTGGGTGCAGTTGCTCCAGCTCGGTGGCGTGCAGATCCTCGTGGCGGTCACCGTGAACGCGCTGATCATGCTGGGCGCGGCACGGGTCTCGGGGTTTCTGGCCGCCCGGCCCCGTGTCATGGCCGTCCAGCGGTTGGCGGCAGGCGGCCTGCTCGGCGTCTTCGCGCTGCGCACCGCCCTGTCCCGCACCCCCGCCTCCGCCTGACCCTGGCCCGCGTGGCGCCCTCTAGCATTCGGCGCATGCCCTTACGCCGCAGCTATGACAAGCTCGCCGACCTGCCGCGCGATCCGCGCGCCGACGCGTACCCCATGCCGCCCGTTCCCCACGGCTGGTACGCCGTCCTCCGCAGCCGCGAGCTGCGGCCGGGGAAGGTCGTCAGCCTGCACTACTTCGGGCGTGCCCTCATCGCCTTCCGCGGAGCGGACGGGCGGGCGGCGGTGCGCGACGCCCACTGCCCGCATTACGGCGCGCACCTGGGCGCCGGGGGGAAGGTCGTCGGCGGCACCGTGGAGTGTCCGTTCCACGGGTGGCGGTTCGGCGCGGACGGGCAGTGTACGCACGCCCCCTTCGCGACCCGCACCCCCAAGGTGTCCCTCGGTGGCTTCCCGGTCCGCGAGCACAGCGGGCTCATCTTCGTGTACCACGGCCCGGACGCGCCCTCGTGGGAGGTGCCGGACATCCCGGAGACGGCCTCCGGGGGCTTCGCGACACCGATCGACGACGTGTGCCGGGCGCGCATCCACATCCAGGAGATGCGCGAGAACATCGTGGACGAGTCCCACTTCCACTTCATCCACGGCCAGAGCGAACCCCCGGTCCAGGAACTGCGGCCGGACGGCCCCTTCGCCGAGGTCCGCGGCCGCATCCACCGGCGTGTGCTCGGCCGGGACGTCAACAACACCTTCGATGTGTTCATGTACGGGCCGGGCGTGATGGTGGTGCGCGTCCTCGGCCCCGTCCTCTCGCTCACCGCCGTCGCCCTCACCACCCCCGTCGACGACCGTACGAGCGAGATGCGGATGCTGTACTACGTCCGCAAGCCCGCCCGACTGCCGTTCCTGGCGCCCCTCCTCAAGCTGGTTTTCCGTGCGGAAGCCCTGCGGGAGGTGCGCGAGGAGGTACGGATCTGGGACCACAAGATCCACCAGCCGCGCCCCGTCCTGCTCCCGCACGAGAAGGGCATCAGGGCGCTGCGCCGCTGGTACGCCCAGTTCTATCCGGCGGAGGGAAGTTCGTCGCGCGCGGCTGAGCGCTAGGCCGCGTACTCGGCCCGCATCCAGCGGGCCGATGCGACCGCGCTCTCGTACGGGTCGGCGATGTCCGGGCGGTCGACCTCGACCATCAGCCAGCCGTCGAACCCGCTGGGCAGGTTGCCGATGATGCCCTTGAGGTCGAGTTCGCCTCGGCCGGGTTCGACCCAGAGCCCGGCCATGACGGTCTGCTGGTAGCCCCAGTCCGCCTCACGGCACTGTGCCGCCACGCTGAGGCGGCAGTCCTTCACGTGCACGAACGGGATCCGCTCCGCGTAGTCCTTGATGAACGCGCCGACGTCCGAGCCCGCCCACGCCAAGTGCCCCGTGTCGGGCAGGAAGCCGAGCCGGGAGTCCGGAATGGCATCGAGCACCGCCCGGCCCTCCTCCTCCGTCTCGATCCACGTGCCGATGTGCGGGTGCAGGCTGGGCCGGACGCCTTCGGCGACCATGGCATCGGCGATCTTCCCGAGCAGCGCCGTCACCGCCTCGACGCGCGACGGATCCGCGTCGTACGCCTGTCCCGGATGCGCCACGCGCGGCTTGTCCTTGCCCATCGCCAGGCCGAGGCCGATGTCCGTCATCCCGAGTTCGGCGTGTTGGCGGGCGGTGGCGGCGGCGTTCTTGACGACATCGGTCTCGTTGCCGTCCCGGCCGTCCGAGCGGCACCGTCGCGGTGTGCGTGGGGACCGTGACCTCTATGGAATCGACGGCCCGGCCGGGCGCGGTCACCGCCCGGTGTGGCGCGCCGATCCGGCTCGCCGCGGCGATGGACTGGATCGGGCCCAGGCAGTTGACGAGGATGGCGACGTAGTACGGCCCCATGTCCATCACCGGGCCGCCGCCCTGCTGGAAGAGGAAGCGGGGGTCCGGATGCCAGGTCTCCGCCTTGCTGTGGCCGATGAAGGCCGAGGCGCCGATCGGTGCGGGGACGGCCGCCCAGGGTGCTGACGCTCAGCCCGGGGGCCGGGATCGTCACCGCGGGAGGGCAGCTCTACCGGGGGGCGGACGGGCCAGCCGGGGACATCGGCCATATCCGGGCCGCCGGTGGCGGCGATGCCCTGTGCTCCTGCGGCAACGTCGGCTGCCTCAGCGCGCTGGCCTCCCGCCCGGCCGTCCTGCGCAGCCTCGGAATCCCCGAGTCGACCGCGGAGGATCCGCTGCACGGCGTGCGCGTGCTGGCGGGACGCGTCGCCGACAACGAACCGCGCGCCGTGCGCGCCCTGCGCCAGGCCGGTACCGATGTCGGCGAGATAGCGGCCATGCTGGTCGCCATGTACAACCCGCGCACGCTGGTCGTCGGCGGTCCGCTGAGCGAACTCCGCGACGACCTCCTGTCCGGGGTCCGGGCCGTGGTCTACCGGCGTGCGCTGGCCCTGGCCACCAGCAAGATCACCATCACCACGCCCCGGCTCGGCGAGAGCGCCGGGATTCATGGCGGCATCGCCCTCGCCATCCGGGAGGTCTTCAGCCCTCAGGGCGTCGCCCCGGTTGATGGTGGGCAACCCGTAGGGGCGCCGGGGGCGGCTGAGCCGGGGGTGGCTGAGCCTGGGGTCACCCCCGGCGCGGTGTCAGCCGACGCGCGTCAGCCGACGCGCATCAGCAAGCGGCACGCCTCGTCGCCGTCGCGCAGACACGCCGTGGCGCAGTTGCGGGTGAGTTCGACGCCGAGCCCCTCCGACCAGCCCGCGTGGATGTCCGTGCACGGGCAGTCGTAGCCGTCCAGCGACCCGGCCATCCGGACCATCGCCACGGCGAAGTTCTGCCGCATGGTCAGCTCGATGTCGCCGTCCGGGAGTACGGCCGTGCCGCCGTCGCGCAGTTCGCTCGGGAACATCCACTCCGCGCAGGCGTCGTACCGGCAGCGGAGTTCTTCGAGGTCGGCGGCGGGTTTTCCGCCGTGCTGGCGGGTGATGCGCTTGCCGACCTGGACGGCCACGTAGCGCAGCGCCTCCGCGTTGATCTCGTTGGCCACCGCGTGGCCGAACCGCTTCGCCACGCCCTGGTACCAGCGGGCGTCGTGCAGCCACCACTGGCGGTAGACGTCCATGGGCCTGGGGCTCGGGGTGGTCATCGGGCCTTCCCGTCCAGCTCGCCACCTGCCAGGCGGGCCCGGAAGCGTTCGCGCATCTCCCGTTTGAGTACCTTGCCGGTGGCTCCCTTCACCACGTCGTTCGCGTCCATGCGGAGCGCGCCGGTGAGTGGCGGGAAGCCCTCGGCGGTGAGTGTCTCGTTCACCCGGCCCGTCCAGTCGTCCGCGTCCACCGCGTCCGGGCGCACCTGGAGCAGGACGTACGCGTCGGCGACGCCGTCGCCGTCCCAGTCGGCGCGTACGCCCTCGGGGGCGACGGCCACCACCGTGCAGTCGTCGAGTTCGGGCAGCTCGCGCAGCAGCAACTCCTCGGTGCGGGTGCTGAACACCAGGCCCGCGGCGGTGCGGATGGCGTCGGGGGCGCGGTCGAGGTGGTAGAAGTTGCCCTCCTCGTCGCGGTAGGACAGGTCGCCGGTGAGCCAGTAGCCGCCGAGCCGTAGCCGGTGGAAGGTCAGCGAGTCGTTCCAGTAGCCGGGGGTGAGGGTGGGGGACCGTACGCCGAGGCGGCCCACCTCGCCGGGTGGCAGGGGCGTGCCGTCCTCGGAGAGCACCGCGGCCTCGGCGAAGCTCATCGGTTTGCCGACGCAGCGGGAGAACGACGACCGGCCGGGTTTGTGGCCGTTGTGGAAGAGCGAGTAGCCGGTCTCGGAGGAGCCGAGGCCGTCGGTGAAGACGGAGCCGGGGACCCGGCAGCGCTTGAGGTCCGGGCCGACCGTGTCGTGGCTGCCCTGCGCGATGAGCGCCCTGATGTGCGCCTCGTGTGCCGCGTCGCCGGTGTTGTACCAGGCCTCGACGCTGGACAGATCGCGGGCGGCGAGGTCTTGGGCCGCCATCTCCCCGTACGTTCCGGCGAACGCGAACACCGTGGTCGGGCGGAACGATTCCATGGCGTCCAGGACGTCGGTGCCGCGCTGGCTGGAGAGCAGGAGCACGGGCGAGCGCAGCAGGAAGCCGAACATCATGACCGAGATGGAGGCGTTGTGCGAGCCGGGCATCGCGACGAGCAGCCTGCCCATCGCGGAGCCGACGGACAGCTTCAGCCGGTGCAGTTGCGCGTACAGCAGCGTCTGATGGGTGTGCGGGACGGCCTTGGGCATGCCGGTGGTGCCCGAGGAGTGGGAGATGACGATCGGGTCGGTGGGGTGGTGGGCGTACGGGTACGACGCGGGGAGCCGCTGGCGGTCCGAGGTGCGGATGTCGGCGGCGGTGGCGCAGAAGCCGAGGCCCAGTTCGGCCTGGTGGGGGGCCAGGACGGGGTGGTGGGCCCGGTCGGTGAGGGCGCCCACCGCGCCCTGGCGGCGTACGTACTCGCGGGCGATCTCGGGGCGGAGGTTGCCGTTGACGAAGGAGGGGATCGCACCGAGGGAGGTGAGCGCGAGGAAGTTGATGGCGAACTCGGTGCTGGAGTACGTCTGGATCGCCACCGGGTCGCGGGGCCGCACACCGTGCGCGTGGTACCAGCTGGCGTAGGTGGCGACGGCTTCGTGCAGCTCGCCCAGGGTCAGCACCTCGGGGTGGCCGCCGTCCGGGGCCTGCCAGGTGGCATCGGTCCACAGCACCTGGTCGTCGGGGGATCTGCCGTACGCCGTCAGCCGGTGGATCACGTTTCCGGCACCCAAGGCGGCGTCCTGGCTGATCAGCGCGCGTTCTTCCTTGGTGATCATGGGCGGGTTCCTTGGATTTGGGCGGCCAGCTCGACCAGGCCGCGGAGAGTGCCGTACTCGGCGGAGGATGTGGTGGGGGACAGCGGGGCGTCGCCGCGATCGACCACGATCGCCACGGCCAGATCCTCGGCGGGCGGGCCGACGTCGCCGCCGACGCGGCTCAGGTGGCGGTAGGCGGCCGTGGTGCGCTCCGTACCGGCCAGCTCGACGCCGATGAGAACGACGCGGTCCAACTCCTCATCTTCCAGGAGGAGTTCGGCGGTGTTCAGCAACTCTCCGGCCAAGTCCGTCGCGGCGGACAGGCACAGCAGCGGGCCGGTGATGGCGAACTCGCGGCTGAGCTGGCCGAGGATCGCGTTGGCGGTGCTCTGCATGAACAGCAGCGGATTGTGCACCTGCCCGGCGACGAGCAGACGGCTGCCGAGGTCGAGGGTGGTGGCGTCCCCCATCGTGCTGGCCAGGACCATCGCGGTCCGCGAGCCGTCGCCGGGGTGGGCGGTGAGGGCGCGCTCGACGGCCTGGTGCACCAGAGGGCTGAAGGCGGACTCCACGAAACCGGCCACGGGCGGCACGGCCGCCGCCGGTCCGGACACCGCGGCGATCACGCCCGCTCCAGGAGCAGCGCGGTGTTGGCGCCGCCGAACGCCGCGTTGAGGGTGAGCGCCCGCCGGATGTCGGCCTTGCGGGGGCGGTTCGGTACGTAGTCGAGGTCGCAGGCCGGATCGGGTTCGGTGAACCCGGCGGTGGGCGGCAGGACGCCGTCCCGCAGCGCGAGCAGGGTGATGACGAGTTCCACCACTCCGGCGGCCTCCAGGAGGTGTCCGGTCGTGCTCTTCGTCGAGCTGACGGGTGTGTGGGGCGCGTCGGTGCCGAAGAGCGTGTGCAGTCCGCGCGTCTCGGCGGGGTCGTTGGTCTTCGTCGCGGTCCCGTGGGCGTTCACGTAGTCGACGCGGGGCCCGCCCGCCCGCCGCAGAGCCCGCCGGGCGGCGGTGACCAGCCCGGTGCCTTCGGGGTGAGGGCGCGCGATGTGGTGAGCGTCGGAGGCGGCGCCCCAGCCGGTCAGCGCACCGAGCACACGCGCCCCTCGGCGCCGGGCGGACGCGGCCGATTCGAGCACGACGGCGGCGGCCCCGTCGCCGAGCAGCAGCCCGCTGCGGTCGGCACAGAACGGCCGCACCATCCCGTCCCGGGAGAGGGCGAAGCCAGACCCGAACTTGGCCAGGTTCTCCTCCTCCACCAGATACGCCCCCGCGCAGATGACGAGGTCGGCCCGCCCGGAGGCGATGAGCTGGCATCCGTGCGCGACGGCGGTGGCGGAGGCGACACACGCGTTGGTGAACGCCACCCGCGACCCACGAACCCCGAGCACGTCGGCGAGCGCCTCGGCCTGCCACGCGGGCACGGTCGCGGCGGCGCCGGGCGAGCCGGGATGCGCGGTGCCGTCGCGGGACCCGGCGGCGCGCCAGAAGCGGGTCAGGGCGGTGAAGTCGCCCGCTGTGCCCAGCAGGACCGTGGCGTCCGTTCCCGGGCGCAGACCGGCCATTCCGGCCGCCGCACCGGCTACCTCGGCCAGGGCCTCGTGGAGTGGGGCGGCGTCGCCGCACGTGGCGGCCAGGGGGGTGCGATAGGGGGCGGGGTCGAAGCGGGTGATCGGGGCGAACGACGGGCTTCCGTCGAACACGCCCGCCCGTAGCGCGTCCGGCCCGGCGCCGAAGGCCGTTCGTACTCCGAAGCCGGTCAGCAGGACCTCATGACCCATGGACGTCCACCAGGTAATCCGTGATCCGGCGGATCGAGGTGAACTCGGCGAGGAACGCTTCCGCGGGTTCGATCTCCAGGCCGCAGCGCAGCTCCAGTTGGTGGAGGAACCACACCAGGCCCAGGGAGTCCAGCGCCAGGTCGGCGTCGTCGTCCAGTTCCGCCGGCAATTCGGCGAAGATCTTGGGGTCGGACAGCAGCTCCCGCACCACGTCGGTGGTGATCGTCATGCCGTGGCGCCCCGCTTGATGACGTCGTCGATCAGGTCGCCCAGGTTCATCGCGCCGACCGGCTCGATATCGGTGTCCGGGAACTTCACGCCGAAGCGGCGCTCGATGCGCAGGACCAGCTCGATCAGGCTGAGCGAGTCGATGTCGATGCCACCGGTGCCCAGGGGGCTGGCGTCGGTGACCTCGTCCGCGTCGAGCGGGTGGTTCATGTCGTCGCTGATCGTGCTGAGCACGAACTGACGGATCTCCTTCTCCAATGCCGTCTGCATGGTGTGCGAAACCCTTCTGTGGCAGCGGAAGTTGGGGTGCGGTCAGTGGCCGGGGGAGCGGGCGAGCAGGGCCTCGCGGCGGCGGACGAGCTTGCCGTTGGAGGTGCGGGGCAGGTCGGGGAGGACCTGGACGACGCGCGGCACCTTGTAGTCGGCCAGCCGGTCCCGGCACCAGACCAGCAGCTCCCCGGCCGAGGGGCCGTCCGGTTCGGTGGACACGTACGCCTCGGTGGTACCGGCGTGGACGACCACGGCCCCGCTGACCCCGGGGTGGCGGCGCAACACGTCCTCCACCTCGGTCAGATCGACCTTCAGGCCACCGATGACCACGAGCGAGTCGCCACGGCCCAGCAGCCGCACGGTGCCGTCGGGACCGAGTTCGGCCCGGTCGCGGGTGTGCAGCCAGCCGTCGGTGTACCGGCCGCCGCCGGAGTCGTGCAGGTACGGTGAGCCGTCCGGCAGCCAGACGTCCAGCTCGCCGCCGTGGATCCGTAACCGCACACCGGGCGCCGCCCGCCCGACGGAGGGCCGCGAGGCGCCGCTGATGTCCATCGCGATGACGCCCGTCTCCGTCGTTCCGTACGACTCGCCGACCCCGATGCCGAACCGTTCGGCGAACCGCGCGGCCGTCTCCGGGGGCATGATCTCGCCGCCGGAAGTCGCCGCGCGCAGGGCGGGGAGGGCAGGCAACTCGCGTGCTGTGCCGAGGAGTTCGTAGTGGAAGGGGGTGCCGAAGATGACGTGCACACCGTGGCGCGCGGCGGCGGCGAGGATGTCCTTCGCCGACACCCGGCGGGCGAACACGGCCGCGACGCCCGCGGTGAGCGAGTGCAGCACCCCGGCGATCAGCCCGAAGCTGTGCGCGGTCGAGCTGAGCAGCAGCACCCGCTCGCCCAGGGTCGGCATCCCCTCGATCCGGGTGAAGCGTTCGATCTCGGCCGCCATGGAGGCCGGGGTCCGGCCGATCACCTTGGGCAGCCCGGTGGAGCCCGAGCTGAACTGCACCAGCCGGTGGCCGGTCGTCGCGGCCCGGCCGTCCGGGAAGCGGGAGGTGACCACCTCGTACCGGGGCTCGAACCGCAGTGGCGAGCGCCCGACCGCCCCCGCGCTGACCAGGAACTGTGGATGGCACAGCGCGCGCAGCGCGTCCACTTCGGACTGTTTGAGCCGGTGGTCGATCAGCATCACCTGGGCGCCCAGCCGCCACAGCGCGAGCAGCACCTCGATCTGGGTGAAGCTCGGCGGGATCCGGAGCATCACCGTGGTGCCCTCGCCGATGCCGTACCCGGCGAAGACGTCCGCCTCCCTGGCCGCGGCGGTGCGCACCTCGGCGCGGTTCACCGGGTGGTCGCCGTGCACGAGGCAGGGCAGCTCGCCGGGGTGGGCGTCGAACAGGGTGTCGGCCAGCGCCCGCATGCCACCGCGTCCGTCGCGTGGGCCGCTCATCATTGTTCCTTGCAGAACTCGCCGATGGGGAAGCCCACATGGCGCTGGTCCGTGGCCAGATAGCCGAGCAGTTCGTCGCCGGGCCGCAGCTCGGTGACGTTGTGGACCTTCGCGCCGGGCCCGAGCACCCGTACGTGCCAGTCGTCCTGCACGGTCAGGCTCACCACGGTGCCGTCGGCGGAGCGCGCCGTGATGGTCAGCAGCGGCCGGGACTCCAGCTTGGCGCGGCCGACCGTGACCGGCCGGGTCCGGCCCTCGGCGTTGACGGCCAGCGTGGTGCCGCCGGAGCGCAGCTCGCTCAGGTAGTTGGTGCGGTTGTCCGGGCCGAGGACGTAGGAGTGCAGGGCGCCCGCGTTGACCCGGAAGGGGCGGGTCGGCATGTACGGCAGCGGGTGGGTCTCGCTGCAGCAGAGGATGAAGCCGGTCGAGTACGAGCCGACGAGGATGCCCTCGTCCTCGGCGAAGTGGCTGCAGGTGTCCACGCACACCCGGTCGCCGAGACCGTGGTGCTCGATGCCGTCGACGGTGAGCGTGGTGAGGTTCAGCGGTGCCGTCCCGGCCTCCAGCAGCCTGGCCAGGGCGAACACGTCGCCCGCGGTCGAGGGGGCCAACAGGACGCCGTCCGAGCCGCGTTCGAGCACGTCGAGGACGGTGGCGGCCTCTTCGAGGTCCGCGCAGACGGTGATCAGCTTGCCCTCGGAGCGGTCCGCGGCGGCGAGCACGATCTCCAGCGGGATCTTGGTCGGGTCGGCGAAGCGGACCACGGTGAAGGGGAGGGTGACGGCGGCGGCGCACGCCAGCCGCAGCGACGGTTCGTCGTGGACGTCGACCCAGCCCGCGGTGTCGTCGTCGAGCGCGTACAGCTCCTTCTCGTCGGACACCGGTGTGGTGGGGACGGCCGTGATGGTCGGGGGCAGCGCCTTGAGGACGGATTCGTCATCGCAGACCACGCCCCGCATCCGGGTGTGGATGGCGGCGTCCACGACGGACTCCAGCTGGCTCTTGGACACGCTTCTGAGGTCGATCCAGGCGAACTTCATACGGCACCTGTCGCAATCGTCGAGGAGTGGTGGGCCGTTCCGGTGTTCGCGGCGTCGGTGGCATTGCTGGCATCGGCGGCATCGGTGGCGTGGACGACGGCCGCGAGCCGTGCCACCAGCGCGGCGGGGGAGGGCGAGGAGAAGATCCGGCGGCCGACCGCGAGGCCCCGGCAACCGGCGAGCATCAACGAGGTTCCGTGGCGGATCAGATCCGTACCGTCGGGCGGGCCGCCCGCGGCGAGGACCGGCAGCGGGCAGCTGTCCACCACCTCGGCCATCCGGTCCAGCGGCAGCGCGACCGTGGTCTTCACCAGGTCGGCGCCGAGATCCGCGGCGATGTTCACGGCGTGGGCGAGCAGCGCCGGATCGTGCGGGTCGGCGATGCGCGGGCCCCTCGGATAGATCATCGCGAGCAGTGGCATGTTCCAGGTGTCGCAGGAGGCCGCGACGGTTCCGAGGTCGGCGAGCTGGCGGTGTTCGGTGTCCGAGCCGAGGTTCACATGCACGCTCACCGCGTCCGCGCCCAGCCGTACGGCCTCTTCCACGTCGCCGACGAGCACCTTGGCGTCGGCGTCGGCCGCGTACACCGTTCCGGCGCTGAGGTGCACCACCAGGGCGCAGTGGCGCAGGATGTCCGGGGCGATCGCGCGCGCCCGGCCCTTGTGGACGACGACCGCGTCCGCGCCGCCGTCCACCAGCGCGCTGAGCAGCCCGTTCCAGCGGGCCTGGGGCACCACCGGCCCGTCCGACACGCTGTGGTCGAGCGGGACGAAGAGATGTCGCCCGTCGCCCACGGCGGAGAGTCTCCGCATCCGGAATTGTTTACCCACATCGGTCATGTGCCGGGCACACCTCTTCCAACGGGTGGACGGTGCTTCGGGGGTGTTCGGGTTATTCGGGGGGTGGTTCGGGAGTCCTGAGGGACTGCCGGGTCAGAATGGCACGCCCGTGCGAAGGCGAGCCGATATCGAATCTCCATCACTCCGCGGTTATGCGGCTCTGAGAAACCTCTGAGACTCCTGTGGCAGGCTGGCCGACGGCTCTGCGCACGAACCGGACCCGAACAGCGTTTTCAGCGTTTTCGAGGAGGACGGTTGACCGCCCTGACCGACCCGGTACACATCGCCATCGCCTGCCACGGCGGACGCGGACACACCGCCACGCTCGGGGAGGCAGTACGAGCCGGAGCGAGCCGGGCCCCGGACGCCAAGGTCACCCTCATCCGGGTCGACCACCTCACCGATGAGGACTGGCGCCTGCTCGACGACGCCCACGCCATCGTCTTCGGCGCGCCCACGTACATGGGCACGGCCTCCGCCGCCTTCCACACCTTCGCCGAGACCAGCGCCCGGCGCTGGCTCACCCGCCGGTGGCAGGACAAAGTGGCCGCGGGCTTCACCAACTCCGGCTCCATGGCCGGGGACAAGGCGGGCACCCTCGGCTACTTCGCCACCCTCGCCGCACAGCACGGCATGCTCTGGGTCAGCCTCGGCCTGGCGTCCGGCTGGAACCGCTCCTCGGGCAGCGAGTCCGACCTGAACCGGCTCGGCTTCTACCAGGGGGCCGGGGCCCAGACGCCGGTGGACGACCGGTCGGGCACGGCGCATCCGTCCGACCTCGCCACCGCGGAACACCTCGGCCAGCGGGTCGCGGAGGTCACCCGGACCGTCGTCGCGGGCAGACGAGCGCTGGCACCGTGACACAGCGGCCGTGGTGGACCGTGGCCGTCGCGGTCCTGGCGCAGACGCTGGTCCTGCTGGACAACACGGTCCTCAACGTGGCGATGGAAACCCTCGCCGACCCGGTACGCGGCCTCGGCGCCGACTCCGCGGAGCTGGCGTGGGCCAACGCCTCGTACTCGCTGGTCTTCGCCGCGGGCAGCTTCGCCGGTGGCGCCCTCGCCGACCGCTACGGGCCGCGCCGCACCCTGACCGCCGGGCTGCTGCTCCTGGCCGTGGCCTCCACGCTGGCCGCGTTCTCGCCCGGCGCCACCGAACTCATCGTCACCCGCGGGTTCATGGGTGCGGGCGGGGCGCTCATCACCCCGGCGACGCTGGCGCTCGTCACCCGTGGCACCGCGCCCGCCCACCGCACCCGGGCCATCGCGGTGTGGGCCTCCGCGGGCGGCGCGGCGGTGGCGCTCGGGCCGGTGGCGGGCGGTGCGCTGCTGACCCGGTTCTGGTGGGGATCGGTGTTCCTCGTCAACCTGCCGGTGGTGGCCGTATGCCTGGCCGGTGTGGCGCTCCTGGTGCCCGAGCTGCGCTACGCCGAGCGCCGGGTACTCGACCCGGTGGCGCTGCTGCTGTCCGTCCTGGGGCTTGGCCTGGTGGTGTACGGCGTCATCCAGGGCGGCCGCCCGTCCGGCTGGACGAGCCCGGCCGCGCTGCTGCCACTGGTGGCCGGGCTCGCCCTGCTGGCGGTGTTCGTCAGGACGCAGAGCAGCCGGGAGACGCCGGGGTTCGACGTGCGCCTGTTCACCGAACCGCGTTTCGCGGGCGGCAGCGTGACCCTGCTGCTGCTCTTCTTCGGCCTGGCCGGACAGCTCTTCTACTGCGCCTTCTATCTGCAAGGGGTGCACGGTCTGTCGGCGCTTGCCGCCGGGCTCGTCATGGCGTCCGCCGCGGGTGGCATCGTCCTCGGCAACCAGGTCTCCCCGGCGCTGGCCCGGCGGCTGACCGTCCGCTGGTGCGCGGTGGCCGGAGTCCTTCTCGCGGGCGCCACCTTCGGTGCCTACGTGTTCTTCGACGCGGACACTCCGGTGGCCGCGATCGCCGTGGTGCTGTTCGCACAGGGCGTGGGTATCGGGATGGTGGTCGCGCCGATGACGGCGGAGATGATGGCCGTCCTGCCCGCGCGGTACACCGGCGCGGGCGCGGCCATCAACGCCGCCACCCGGCCCGTGGGCAGCACCCTCGGGGTCGCGGTCCTCGGCTCGGTGCTCGCCACCGCCTACCGGGGGGAGGTCCGGCCCGCGCTCGACGGTCTGGGCCCTGGGGCCAGGGGCCGGGCGCTGGACTCGGCGGAGGCCACCCGGGCGGTGGCCGCGTCGCTGGGCCGGTCCGATCTCCTCGCCGCCGCCGACCGGGCCTATCTGCACGCCCTGTACACCACCGCCACTTGGACGGCGCTGCTGTCCCTGGCGGGTGCCGTCCTCGTCATCGTCTCTTTCCGGCCACGACCATCACCGACGGAGGCAGGAAGTGGATATGGGTCTGCGCCACCTGCGGATCGTGCTCACCGTGGCTGAATCCGGCAGCATCAGCCGCGCGGCCGCCACACTGAATATCGCGCAATCCGGCCTCTCCACTCAACTCAGGCGCATCGAAGGGGAATTGGGCGGCCCGCTGTTCCGCCGCCGGCCGCAGGGCGTCGTCCCTACCGAGCTGGGTGTGCATGTGGTGGGCCGGGCGCGGGAGTTGCTGGACGCGTTCGGCGACCTGCTCGCCACGGCGCGTACGCTCGCCCAGCCCGCAGAGCCGCCGCGGGCCGTCGGGCTGGGCGGCGTGGACAACCCGTGGGTGCCGCTGATCGCCGCACTCATCCGGGAGCGGCTGCCGCACCATGAGCAGCTGACCTTTCTGGAGCCCTCCTCCCAGGCCGCGCTGGAGCTGCTGCGCACCGAGAAGATCGCGCTCGCGGTCGTCAGCGAGTTCCCGGACGTCGGACCGCCCGCGGTCCGCGAGTTCACCGTCCGTGACCTCGGCACCGAACCGGTGCTGATCGGACTGGCCCCGGGCCACCGGCTGGCCCACCGGCAGACGGTCACCCTCGAAGAGCTGGCCGACGAGATCTGGGTCGCCCCCGGAGACCGCTCCGACGGCCTCGGCCTGAGCCTGCGGATCGCCTGCGAGCGCGCCGGTTTCACCCCCCGCTTCCGGTACTTCGGCGCCGACCAGACCACCGCGGCGGCCATCGTCAGCGCCGGGAACGCGGTCGGCGTCTTCGCCGCCCCGGCCGACCGCTGCCCCGGCATAGCCCTGAAACGCCTGGCCGACGGCCGCCTATGGCGCCGGACCCGACTGGTATGGCCCCCCGATTCGCCACTGGCCGCGCTGGCGGAGGACATAGACGGCGGTGCCCTGGACTGGTGCCGCCCGCGGGTGCCGTGAGGGGCGGGTGTCTCGGGCGCGCGTGCGGTTGCGGGGCCCGTGGTGCGGGTCGCGCTGTCCGGTGCGGCCGGGGCCGCGCGGCGTTCTGGCGGTGCGGCCGCGCGGCAGCGGCAGGCTGGGCTGGCGGCGCGCCGTGGGCGCGGGGGCGCGTACGGGTGCGGGATGCCCGCGGCCCCGGCGG
This sequence comes from Streptomyces sp. NPDC041200, assembly GCF_055591805.1. Classification (NCBI taxonomy): domain Bacteria; kingdom Bacillati; phylum Actinomycetota; class Actinomycetes; order Kitasatosporales; family Streptomycetaceae; genus Streptomyces; species Streptomyces sp. NPDC041200. The sequence continues at coordinate 179,256 of NZ_JBVIZF010000011.1, forward strand.
CGCTGTCGGGTGCGGCGCGTTCGCGGTTCGCTCGTTTGCGGTGCCGCCGCGTGCCGCCGCGTGCCGCCGCGTGCCGCCGTACCGGGTCGGTGCCCACGGCCGCGTACGGGGGCGCCCCGGAAGTGCGTCTGGCCGGGACCGGGCGTACCGGGTTGCGGGTCCGGTGGTGGCACGCCCGCGCTGCGGCCGTACCGGGGCGGTGCGCCCGGCTGTGGGCTGGGCTACGTGCCCGGCGGTGGGCCGGTCGGGGGTCAGTGGCCTGGGCCGTTCGGCTGGCGGGCCACTACGGACAGGCAGGCCGCGATCGACCGCTGCCGCGGAATCGCCTCGCCCGGCGCCTCCGCCGTCCGCGCCGCCGGGAGTTCGACGGTGAACAGCGCGCCGTGGCCTGGACGCCCCCCGGCGGTGATCCGTCCACGGTGGCTTTCGACGACCTCCCGGGCCAAGGCCAGGCCGAGCCCGAAACGCCTGCCCCGCCCCGACGTCCCCCGGGCGAACCGTTCGAAGAGGCGGTCGGCCTCCTCGGGCGCGAAACCCGTCCCCGTGTCGCGTACGGACAGCGACACGACCCCGGTACGCGGGGCGTCCACGGACACCACGACCTCGCCACCCGCCGGGGTGTGCCCCATCGCGTTGTCGACCAGCGCGGCGATCACCCGGCGCAGGGCCGGGGCGGTGCCCATCACCACGTGCCGACCCGGGCTGTGCCGCAGCCGTACGGCCAGGCCCAGCGACTGGGCGCGGGCGTCCTCGGCGGCCACTGCCTCCTCGGCGAGCGCGGCGACGTCGACCGGATCGCAGGAATCCGGCGACTGGGACAGCCGCGCGGACAGCAGCAGGTCGTCGATGATGTCGCCGAGCTGCCGGGTGCCGGTCACCAGGCGCTGGAGGTCGGAGGCCAGCTGCTGCGGGGGTTCCGAGCCGGAGCGCCGGGCCAGCAACTGGGCGCGGGTGTGCAACTGGGTGAGCGGGGTGCGCAGTTCGTGGCTGGCGTCCGCGACGAACCGCCGCTGCCGGTCCAGTGCCTCGGACAGCGGTGTCATCGCCCGCCGCGCGAGCATGCCGCTCGCCGCGGCGACGAGCAGCAGGCCGATCGACTCGGCCGTGGCGAAGGCGAGCAGCAGATGCTGGCGGTCGACGCGCTGGAACCGTTCGCCGTACGCGGCCTGTACGACCTCGTCGCCGCGCCAATCGGTGCGCACCGTGTACTGCTCGCCGCCGCGCTCCACCCGTTCCAGCACCGGGGGCGCGCCCGCGCGGACCGCCGCCAGGCTGGACGTCACGGGCAGGCCGTCCGGGATGCCGCGGGTGCTGCGGAGCACTCCGTCCCGCTCCACGGTGATCCACATGCAGACCGGCGGGCTCTCGACGGTGTTGCGCTGGACGCCCCACCGCGTCTCGCGCTCCGCGTCGGCGCGCTGGGCGAACAGTACGACGGAGTAGACGATGGCCACGACCAGCAGCATGATCACCGACATCACGAGCGAGATGCGCAGCGTGATGGACCACTGGGCGGCGGAGAGCCGTCGCTGCTCGGGGCTCCGAGCCGTACGGCGGGTCGGAAGGCGGACCGGGAGGGAGATCACAGCGTGCCCAACTGATAGCCGCGCCCCCGCACGGTACGGACGACGTCGCGGCCCAGCTTCCGCCGCAGGTAGTAGACGTAGGTGTCGACGATGGACTCCGCCGAGGTGTCGGGGAAGACTCGCTCGCGCAGGTGCGAGCGGTCGTGGACCCACTTGGGGGCGTCCGCGAGCGCGTGCAGCAGGCCGAACTCCCGCAGGGACAGTTCGACCCGGCTGCCGTCGGCGAGCTGGACCTCGTGGCGCCGCAGGTCCAGCTGCCCGCCGTCCCCGTCGCCGAGCGGCAGGACTTCGGCGTCCGCGCGGTCGCGCCGGTGCAGCGCCCGCACCCTGGCCAGCAGTTCGTCCACTTCGAAGGGCTTGACGAGGTAGTCGTCCGCGCCGGAGTCGAGGCCGGTGACCCGATCGCCCAGTTCGCCCAGCGCGGTCAGCACCAGGACCCGGGTGGTGACACCGACCCTCCGTAATCGTTTCACCAGGTCCAGGCCGTCGATGCCGGGCAGCATGCGATCGATGACCATCACCTGATGACGTCGGCCGAGACCGAGATGGAGCCCCCGGTGGCCGTCGAATGCCACATCGACGGCATAGCCCTCTGAGACGAATAGTTCGGCCAGCATGTCTGCGGTCTCCCGGTCGTCCTCGACCAGTAACAGCCGTGTCTGATCCGCAGTCAACCGTTGTGTATCGGCTGGGTAGATCATTCGCTCATCTTGGCAGCCCGGCTCCGGGGGCGGTGCGTACTATCTCGGCCGTCGGCGAGCGGGTCCGCCGGGTCCGCCCGGGCAGGCTCAGGCGGCCGGGAGGCGGTCGTAGGTCTTGAAGGTGTAGTACGCCGTATATGCGACCAGGCTGTCACCGGAGGCGGCGGGCAGGGCGAAGCGGTGGTTGATCGCGGGGCCGAGGGGGCCGCAGCGGGTGGCCGCGGGCGTGGTGAAGGTGTCGTCGTGCGCGGGGAAGCGAACCAGCGGCGGGTCCTGGGACAGCCAGGTGCTCGGCGCGTCCTTCGTGAGACGGAGCTTCACCGGATTCTCGTCGGTGCCGATGGTGCACGCCTGGTTGAGGAACGGTGAGACCAGTCGGAACTTCAGATGCAGTGCGCCGCTGCTGAGGAAGTCGGCGTAACCCCCGTACTCGGGCTGGACGGACAGGCCCAAAGCGCCCGGTACCGGTGTCGGCTCGGCGCGTGCGGTGCCCATGACCTGCCCGAACGTGCCGTCGGGCAGCGGGCCCTCGGCGTGGACGAGGGTGATGGGCTTGATGTCGGGGAGGTCGATCCCGCCCAGCTTGATGCGCCCGTACGCGACCGACACCTCGCAGTGCCACTTCGCGCGGTCGGCTCCCGCGGGCAGATCCTCAGGACAGTCGGCGTAGGCGGGGGCGAGCGACTCCGGGGTGGGGATGGGCGCGGTGGTGGAGCGGGCCGAGGCGGGATCGGCTGAGAAGGGCTGCGCGGAGGCCGGAGCCTGGGCAGTGGCGGTCAGGGTGAGGGCGGCGGCGACGGCGCCGACTCCGTACGCGAGGCGGCTACGGCGGAGCGCGTTCCTGGATCTCTTCATGCCCTCGACCCTGGCCGCCACCGGTGTCCCGGACCATCGGGAAGCTCCCTGAGTAGCCCCGCAGACGCACCCTGATGCGGCATCAGGGAGATGGATCAGGGGGTGGGGGCCAGGAGCCAGGGTCCCGGCTACAGCGCGCGGCGGATGGCGTCGGCCACTGTTTCGACGTGTGCGGAGAGCGCGAAGTGGCCGCCCGTGAGGCGGACGTGGTCGCGGACGTCCACGACATCGCGCCAGGCGGCGATCTCGGCGGGGGAGAAGACCTGGTCGTCGTCGGCGGAGAGGAGAAGGACCGGGGACTTGGTCCAGGCGCGGTCGGTCATGGCGGCGAGGCCGTCGCCCAGGAGGAGGTCGGCCCGTAGGGGCGGGAGGAGGTATTCGGCCACCAGGGCCTCGTCCAGATTGGCCATCCCCGGGGTGTCCAGGGAGCGCAGGAAGGCGAAGAGATCGCCGGTGTCGAGTTCGGCGGTCGGCTTGCCGAGGGGGTGCCGCACGAACTGGCCGGGAACCGGCCACGCGGACAGGACGACGAGATCCGGGGTGGTGGGGGCGCGGGTGGCCAGGAGGTGGGTCATGGCCGCGCCCATGCTGTGGCCCATGACGATGAGGCGGCCGTCGGTGGGCGGGAGCGTGTCGAGCGCGGCCAGGACGCTGTCCGCGGCCTCCGTGGGGTCGGTGACGGCCGGGGTGCGGCGGCGGTTGGCCCGGCCCGGCGGCTGGACGGCCCAGACGTCGGCCTCCGGGAGTGCGGCGGCGAAGGGGTGGAAGAAGGTGGCGGAGCCGCCCGCGGGCGGCCAGCACACCACTCGGTCCCGGTGCTCCGGAGCCGTCGCGGCGGGCTGATCGGCGTGCCGCAGCGGCTGCAGCCAGGGGTCGGTGATCGGGGCGTTCATGAGTGACCTTCCGGGAACGACGTCTCGGGGCAGGAAATTCAGTAATCCCGGGGTTTGTTGATGCTGTCAAGCACGCGAATAAGTCAGGGCAGTCTTATTTCTGACCTCTCCAGCAAGCACTAGGGACATCACTAGTTTGACAGAATGCGACAATGTAACCTTCGCCACATGAGTGCCCCTTGCATGCGTCGGCGCACTTCGTCGATGCTGATTTAGGGCCGAGCGCGTTAACCGGCTCTTCTTCTGGTGTCCACCTGAAAGGCGCCATGGTTTTCGCAATTCTTTTTCCCGGGCAAGGTTCCCAATTCCGGGGAATGGGCAAGGATGCCTTCCAGTGCTACCCCGGGCTCACCCAATTCGCCTGTGACGTGCTGGGGTACGACCTCGTCGCCCTGTGCCGGGACAACCCCGACGACATGCTGGCCCGCACGGAATACACCCAGCCCGCCCTCTACACCGTCAACGCGTTACAGATGTTCGAGCGCATACGGCGCGAGGACCGGCCCGCCGACTGCTATCTCGGGCACAGCCTGGGTGAATACAACGCCCTGCTGGCCGCTGGGGTGTTCGACTTCGAGACCGGCCTCAGGCTCGTCAAGAAGCGCGGCGAGCTGATGGCGGCGGCATCCGGCGGCGGAATGACGGCCGTGATGAACACTCCGGCGTCGCGACTCTTCGACATCCTCGGGCAGGACGGCGTCGAAGGCCTGGACGTCGCGGGCTTCAACACCGACGCCCAGCTCGTCATCGCCGGTCCCGCCGGGGCGCTGCGCGCCGCTCACGCCGCGTTCAAGGAGCGCGGCATCCGGTTCGCGCCGCTGCGCGTCAGCGCGCCGTTCCACTCCCGGTACATGGAACCGGCCCGCGCGGAGTTCGAGCGATACCTGAAGGAGTTCACCTTCGCCGAGCCCGCCGTCGACGTGGTCGCCAACGTCACCGGACGCCCCTACGAAACGGGCGCGATCGTATCGACGCTGAGCCAGCAGCTCGTCGAGCCGGTGCGCTGGACGGACAGCGTCCGGCATCTGCTCGCCCGCGACCCCCAGTTCGCCTGCGAAGAGGTGGGCGGAAAGTCCCTCTCGCGCATGGTGGAAAAGATCCGCGCGTCAGAAGTCCTCGCACCCGTTCCCGCGCCCGTTCCCGTCTCCGACTGAAACCAGGGTTCTGAAATGAGCAGGACAGAGAAGATCCAGCAGTTCATAGAGGAGCGCTTCCTCGTCGAGTTCGGCGGCGACATCACCGCCGACACCGACCTCTTCAAGGAAGGGGTCATCGACTCCTTCGGCTATATCCAGATGATGAACTTCCTCGAGGACGAGTTCGCGTTCCACATGGACGAGGCCGACATTCTCACCGATGTGTTCGTCTCCCTCTCCTCCATCGACGACTTCGTGTCCCGCAAGCTCGCCGAGTCCAACCGCCGGTAACTCGCCGAGCCCGACACCCAGTAAGAGGACTCCCATGTGCGGACTTGCCGGTTTCCTTTCCCCTGAACTCCAGGGTGATGCCGCGCCCCAGGTCATCACCTCGATGCTGTCACTTATTCACCACCGCGGTCCGGACGAGGCGGGGTACTACCTCGACGACGGCATCGCGATGGGGGCCGTCCGCCTGTCGATCATCGACATCGCCGCGGGCTCACAGCCGATGTCGGACCCCTCGGGGCGCTACTGGATCTGCTTCAACGGCGAGCTGTACAACCACATCGAGCTGCGCGACGAATTACGCGGACTCGGCCGGACCTTCCGCACCCACTCGGACACCGAAGTCGTGCTGCAGGCGTGGATCCAGTGGGGGCCGTCCTGCCTCACGCGCTTCAACGGCGCCTTCGGCCTGGCGATCCGGGACGCGGCCACGGGTGAACTCTTCCTCGCCCGCGACCGGTACGGCAAGCGCCCGCTCTTCTACTCCGACCGCCCCGGCGCGTTCCTCTTCGCCTCCGAGATGAAGGCCTTCCGCGCGTTCCCCGGCTTCCGCTTCGAGCTGGACCCCCGGGAGCTGGCGTCGATCTTCGCCGTATGGACGCCGCTGCCCGACCGCACCCCGTTCCAGGGCATCCGCCAGATCCCGATGGGTGGCCTCCTCACCGTTCGCGGGGAGCGGCGCACCCTGCGCACGTACGAAGAGCTGCGCGTCGACGCGCCGCCGTTCACCGGAAGCGAGGAGGACGCGGCGGCGTTCGTCCGCGAGGAGCTGCGCAAGAGCGTCGAGGTGCGGCTGCGCAGCGATGTCGAGGTCGGCGTCTACTTGAGCGGCGGGCTCGACTCGTCCATTGTCACCAAGCTCGCGACCGACCTCTCCCGGAACCAGGTGCGCACGTTCTCGGTGGAGTTCGAGGACAAGACCTTCGACGAGTCGAGCAGTCAGCGCGCCGTCGCCGAGCACCTCGGCACGGTCCATTCCTCGCTCGCCATATCGAGCGCCGATATCGCGGAGAACTTCCCCTCGGCGGTCTACCACGCCGAAGTCCCGGCCTTCCGTACCGCGTTCGTTCCGATGTATCTGCTGTCGCGCCATGTGCGGGATGCCGGAATCAAGGTGATCCTGAGTGGTGAGGGGGCCGACGAGGCGTTCCTCGGCTATTCACTGTTCCGCGAGACCCTGCTGCGTACGTCGTGGAACGATCTGACGGACGAGGAGAGGGCGGCCAAACTCGGCAGCCTCTACCCCGAACTGGTCCATTTCGGGCCCGGCCATCGGAAGCATCTGACCGGGCTCTTCAGCCAGTTCTCCACCGAACGGCTGCCGGGACTCTTCTCGCACGAACTCCGCTACCAGAACGGCCGGTTCGCGGTGCGGTTGCTCAAGGAGCGCGACGAGCCGTTCGGGGATGTCCTCGACCTCGTCGGGACCGCGCCTGATTACGCCACGCTGTCGCCGACCCAGAAGGCGCAGTGGCTCGAATACAAGACGCTCCTCGCGGGCTATCTGCTGTCCACCCAGGGCGAGCGGATGAGCCTCGCGCACAGCGTCGAGAACCGCTGCCCGTTCCTCGACCCGGCCGTGGTGCGGGCGGCCGCGTCGGTGAACCTCACATACGACGATGGATTCCAGGAGAAGGCCATCCTCAAAAAGGCGTTCCACGGCGAACTGCCCCAATCCAGCCTGACTCGGCCCAAACAGCCGTATCGCGCCCCGGGCGCCGCCGCGTTCAAGGAGCGGCGCCCCGACTACATGGAACTGCTGCTCTCCGACGCCGAACTCGCGCAGCTCGACTGCGTCGACCCGGTCTTCGCCCGCAAGCTCGTCAACAAGGTCATGTCGACGCCCGATCCCGAGATCAGCACCAAAGAGGATCAGGCGTTCGTCTATCTGCTCTCCACCGCCGTCCTGAATCACCAGTACGTGCTGAACCGGGAGGACCGCGCGAGCGCGGAGCCCGGCGCGCGCATGGAGATACGGACCGCTGTCGACCACCGTCTGTCCCGGCTGTCCGTCGGAGGAACGCGATGAATCCCGCCGCCATGCCGCCTGTTGCCGCGCCGTCTACCGCTGACGACATCGCCGTGATCGGCCTCGCGCTGCGGCTCCCCGGTGCCAATACCCTCGACGAGCTGTCCGGGCATCTGACCGCGGGCCGCTCGCTCATCTCCGAAGTGCCGCCCGAACGGTGGTCCAAGGAACGCTACTTCGGCGACCCGAGGCGCGGTGCCGAAAAGACCAGCAGCGTCTGGGGCGGCTTCATCGACCACGCCGACTGCTTCGACGCCGCGTTCTTCCGCATCTCCCCGCGCGAGGCGGAGAGCATGGACCCGCAGCAGCGTTTCGCGCTCGAACTCGCCTGGAAGGCCATCGAGGACGCCGGATACCGGGCGAGCGACATCGCCGGGACCGCGACCGGCGTCTTCATGGGCGTGTGCCACGCGGACTACGCGGAGCTGATGGAACGCGACCGTGCGAAAACCGACGCCTATTTCCCCACCGGCACCGCCTATTCCATCATCGCGAACCGGGTCTCCTACCACTTCGATTTCCAGGGCCCGAGCATCACCAACGACACCGCCTGCTCCAGCTCGCTGGTGTCGGTGTACGAGGCCGTATCCGCCCTCCAGCGCGGCGAATGCGGGCTCGCGCTCGCCGGGGGCGTCAACCTGTGCTGGTCGCCCAAGCACTTCATCGCCTTCAGCCAGGCGGGGATGCTCTCGCGCACCGGCCGCAGCCGCGCCTTCGACCAGGACGCCGACGGCTATGTGCGCGGCGAGGGCGGCGCCGTCCTGCTGCTGAAGCCGCTCGCCCGGGCCATCGAGGACGGCGACCCCGTGCACGCCGTCATCAAGGGCATCGCCACCAACCACGGCGGCCGGACCAACTCCCTGACGGTCACCAACCCGGCCGCCCAGTCGCAGCTCATCGAGGGGCTCTACACTCGCGCCGGAATCCGTCCGGAGACCGTCAGCTACATCGAGGCGCACGGGCCGGGCACCCCGGTCGGCGACCCGATCGAGATCATCGCGCTCAAGCGGGCGTTCCAGAACCTGCACGCGGCGCAGGGCACCGAGGCGCGCCCGGAGACCTGCGGGGTCGGCTCGGTCAAGACCAACATCGGCCACTTGGAAGGCGCGGCGGGCGTGGCCGGAATGGCCAAGGTGATCGCCTCCCTCGCGGGCCGGACCCTGCCCGCGACCGTCGGTTTCGAGGCTCAGAACAAGCTCATCAAGCTGGACGGCAGCCCCTTCTTCATCGTGCGCGACACCCAGCCGTGGGGCGCTCCGGACCGGCAGGACGGACCGCTGCGGGCGGGCGTCAGCTCGTTCGGCTTCGGCGGTACGAACGCCCATGTGGTCCTGGAGGAGTACGTACGCGTACGGGACGATGACGAGCGCGCCGATGAGGTGGCGGGCGACGTGACGGGCCCGGAGGTTGTGCCACTCTCCGCCCGGACGTCCGAGCAGCTGCGCGAGGTCGCCCGGGAGCTGCTGGACCATCTGCGCACCCCGCACACCGGCGACGGCGCGGCGCGGCGGCTCGCCGACATCGCGTACACGCTCCAGATCGGCCGGGAGCCGATGCCCGCGCGTGTCGCGTTCGTCGCCGCGAGCCTGTCCGAACTCGGCGCGTCGCTCGCCTCGTTCGTGGACGGCGCGCTCGCCGAGGCGGCGGTGCACGGGGACGCGTACGACACGCCCGGGCTGCTGCGCGAGGCGACCCGCTGGGTCGAGGGCGAGACCGACACGGTCGACGTGGCCGCGCTCCACGGCGGCTACGGGGGCCGGCGGCGGGTACGGCTTCCCACCTACCCGTTCGCGCGGGAACGCCATTGGTTCCGGATCCCCGAGGCGCCGGCGGAGGAGGGCGCCGCGGCAATCCAGCCGCCTTCCTCGCTCGTCCAGCGCAACACCTCCGACGCGGGGGAGCAGCGCTACAGCGCGACGTTCACCGGGGACGAGCCCTTCCTCGCCGCCCATCAGGTGCGGGGCGCCCGGGTGCTGCCCGCCGCCGCCCATCTGGAGATGGCCCGGGCGGCGGCGCACGACGCGGCGAGCCCGGGGGCGACCGGCCTGCGGCTGCGCGATGTCACCTTCCTGCGTCCCGTGGTGGCGGGCGACGCGCCGCTCGACGTCCATGTGAACCTCGCCCCCGGGAACGGGAGCGCGCTCGCCTACCAGCTTTCCACGGGCGCGTCGGCGCACGACCCGTCGTGCGTGGTCCACAGCCGTGGCACCGCCGAGGTCGGCGGGCTCGACACGCCGGAGCCGGTCGACCTGACGGCGCGGCGCGCGGCGTGCCCCACGCGGCGCGCCCCCGGCGACGTCTACGCCACGTTCCATGACCAGGGGCTGGAGTACGGCGCCGCGATGCGCGGACTGGCCGAGATCTTCGTCGGGACGGACGAACTCGTCGCCCGGATCGCCCGGCCCGCGACGACGCCCGGGGGCCCGGGCCCCGTCCTGCCGCCGAGCGTCCTGGACGCGGCGCTGCAGGGGTCGGTGCTGCTGCTGAACGAGACGGGCGGCGGCGCGACACCGCCCCCGGGCCCGGCGCTGCCGTTCGCCCTGGACGCCCTGGAGGTCCACGGCCCCTGCCCGGACGACACCTGGGCCTGGGTCCGCCGCCGCGCCGGCGGCGGCTCGCTGGACACGTTCGACATCGACCTGTGCGACGCGCGGGGTGTCGTCGCCGTACGCATGCGCGGCCTGGTCCAGCGCCGGGTGGCCTCCGCGGCCAGCGAGACGGCGCGGCGCGGCGGGACGGGCGCGGCGCATCCGGTTGCCCCCGGGGAGAGTGCGCCCGGCGGCAGCACGGGCCGCGTCGTGACGGCCACCTGCCGGTGGGTGGACGCACCGTTCGAGGCACCACCGGACCCAAGCGAAGGCGCCCCCGCCGCGCATGCCACGACCGCGCGTGCCACGACCGCGCAGTGCCTGGCCGCGCACGGGCCGACCGTGCACGGCTTCATCGCCGGGGGCGGTTCGGTTGCGAGCGTGGCGGATGGCTCGCTCACACGACTGCCCGACATCACCCGCGACCGCCTCGCCGACGGCGTCGACGCCGCGCTGGGCGTCGTCTTCGCGCGCGTTCAGGAGCTGATGCGGTCGCGGCCGCAGCACGCGCAGCGTGTCCTCGTCCTCGTCGACGACCGCGTGCCCCGCCACTTCCACGCCCCGCTCGCCGGGCTCCTCCAGACCGCCGCCACCGAGAACCCCCTCGTCTCCGGGCGTGTCGTCCGTATCGCCGGGCTCGACACCGCCGCGCCCGAGCGTGTCGCCGCCGTCGTGGCCGCCGAGGCGCCCGCCCCCGCAGGGCCCGGCGAGGTCCGGTACGGCCACGACGGCACCCGCCAGGAGTGGCGGCCCGTGGACGTCGAGTTGGGCCAGGGGCCGCAGGTCCCGCCGCTGAAGGACGGCGGGGTCTACTGGCTGACGGGCGGACTCGGCGGCCTCGGACGGCACTTCGCGCGATACTTCGCGCGCTCCGGCCGGGTCACCGTCGTCCTGAGCGGCCGTACGGCGCCCGGGGCCGCGAGCGACGCGGCCCTGCGCGAGCTGCGGGCAGCGGGCGTGGACGCGCACTACCGGGCCGTCGACGTCGGCCGCGGGGAGGACGTGGAGCAGGCCGTCCGCGCCATCATCCGCGAACACGGCTCGCTCGACGGGATCGTGCACGCGGCGGGCGTGTTGCGCGACGGCTATCTCCTCACCAAGGGCGCGGCCGACCTGCCCGCCGTGCTGGAGCCGAAGGTGCGCGGCACGCTGCACCTCGACGCCGCCACGCGCGACCTCGGGCTCGACTTCTTCGCCGTCTTCTCGTCCGTCGCCGGGGTGTACGGCAACTCAGGACAGGCCGACTACGCGGCGGCGAACGCCTTCCTGGACGCCTTCGCGAACCACCGGCAGGCGCTGGTGGACATCGGGGAGCGGACCGGGCGGACCGTCGCCGTCAGCTGGCCGCTGTGGGCGGACGGCGGGATGACGGTCGACGCCGTGACCCGCGAGTCGATGCGCAAACAGCGCGGCTGGGAGCCCCTGCCGACCGAGGACGGACTGCGCGTGTTCGGCCGCGCGCTGGGCGACGCGCCCGGGCATGTCGTCGTCGCGTACGGCGCGGACGCCACGCTGGCGCTGGCGCGGCGCGATGAGCAGCGGCCCGCCACGCCCGCAACGGCTGTCGCGCCAGCGGGCGGTGACCTGACGGAGCCGACCGGGGAGCTGCTGAAGCGGATCCTCGGCGAGGTGCTGCACCACGAGCCCGACGCGTTGGACACCACGGTCAACCTGGTCGAGTACGGCATCGACTCGCTCGCCATCCTGGAGACCACCGCGCGCCTCGAAGAACACTTCGGCCCGCTGCCGAAGACGGTGTTCTTCGAGTACGTCACCATCGAGGACGTCGCGGGCTATTTCCTCGCCTCGCACCGCGCGACGCTGGAAACGATCCTGGGCGGCGAGGGCCCGGCGGAACCCGAAGCAGATACGGAACCAGCAGCCGCGCCGGAGGCCGAAACCGCGGCGGCCGCGCCCCTGACCGTCACCGATCGCCCCACCGTGCCCTCGCGCGACGACTACCACGACATCGCCGTCATCGGCATCTCCGGCACCTACCCCGGCGCCGACACGATGGACGAGCTGTGGTCGCTGCTCGAAGAGGGCCGCCACACCTTCGAAGAGGTCCCGCGCGACCGCTGGGACCACGACGCGATCTACAGCCGCGACCGCGCCGTCCTCGGCAAGAGTTCCATCCGCACGGGGACGTTCCTGCGCGGCATCGACGCCTTCGACCCCCGCTACTTCCGCGTCTCCAAGCGCGACGCCGAGCAGATGTCGCCGGAGGTCCGGCTGTTCCTCCAGACCGGCGTCGAGGCGCTGGAGGACGCGGGATACTCACGCGAGACCATCCAGCGGCAGTACGGCGGCGACGTCGGCGTGCTCGTCGGGGCGATGAGCAACCACTACGGGCTCTACGGGTTCCAGAACAGCCTGACCCGGGGCTCCGCGGCGAGCGGCAGCTACACCGGCACGCTGCCCAACATGCTCTCGTACTTCTACGGGCTCACGGGGCCGTCGATCTTCCTTGACACCATGTGCTCGGGGTCCTCGGCCTGCGTCCACCAGGCCGTGCAGATGCTGCGCGCCCGCGAGTGCAAGATGGTCGTGGCCGGGGGAGTGAACCTCCTCCTCCACCCGTACAACCTCATCTCCTCCTCGCAGGAGCACTTCACCACCGCCACCTCCGACGTGATCCGCAGCTTCGGGCTCGGCGCGGACGGGACGATCCTGGGCGAGGGCGTGGGCGCCGTCGTCCTCAAGCCGCTGGTCGAGGCCGAGCGCGACGGCGACCACGTCTACGCGGTCATCAAGGGCACCGCGCTCACGAACGCGGGCGTCCGCAACGGCTTCACCGTGCCCAGCCCCCGCGCGCAGGCGCGGGCGGTCGAGAAGGCGATCGACGACGCGGGCGTGGACCCACGGACGATCAGCTACGTCGAGGGGCACGGCTCGGGTACGTCGCTCGGCGACCCGATCGAGGTCAAGGCGCTCACCGACGCGTTCCGCAAACACACCGGGGACACCCAGTTCTGCGCCCTCGGCTCGGTCAAGTCGAACCTGGGGCACCTCCTGCACGCGGCCGGAATGATCGGCTTCGCGAAGGTGATCCTCCAGATGCGGAAGGGCACGCTGGCGCCCTCGCTGCACAGCGACGAACTCAACCCGGACATCGACTTCAGCGGGACGCCCTTCCGCGTGCAGCGCGCCCTCGCCCCGTGGGAGCCGGTGACGGTCACGGCGGCCGACGGGCGTGTCGTCACCCATCCCCGGCGCGCCGGGATCACCTCGATCGGCGCGGGCGGGATGAACTCGCACATCATCCTGGAGGAATATCCGGGCCTGCCCGGACGCCACGATGTCCGCGACGGCCGCGACGAGTTGTTCGTCTTCTCGGCGATGACCGATGCCGCGCTGGACACCTCCCTCGCCCGTTTCCGCACGTATCTGACCGGGGCGGACGAGTCCGATCTGCCGTCGATCGCGTTCACGCTGCGCGTGGGCAAGAACGAACTCCCCCGGCGGTGGGCCTTCTTCGCGTCCGACACGCGCGGCGCCGTCGCTGCCATCGACCGTTATCTGGCGGGCGACCGCGACCTCACCACCGCGCTGCACAGCGACGACCCGCGCGCGGCGGCCGCGCGCGACCTCGGTACGACCTGGGCTGGCGGCAAGAGCGTCGACTGGGCGCGGCTCGGCGACCCGCGCCGACTGCGGCGTGTCCCGCTCCCCGCCTACCCCTTCGACCGCGTGTCGTGCTGGGTGACGCCCGAGCCCGGCGCGCCGAGCGTGCTCGCGCCGCTCGCCCTCCGCGACAAGCTCCACCCGTTCCTGGGCCGTAACGACTCCGATGTCGACGGACTGCGCTACACCCTGGACGTCCGTCTCGACGACCTGCTCGACTACGGATACCAGCGGGGCCGGGAACGGGACATCGTCCCCGCGTTCGCCCTGGACGTGGCGCTCGCCGTCGCCCGGATCTCCGGCCTCGCCGCCGATCCGGCAGCGGTGCGGGTCCGCGACCTCCGGGTCCTCGGCCCCATCGAGTGGACCGCCACGGAGCGTTTGACCATCACCCTGGACACGGCGCGTCCCGAGGCGGCCCACGGCGCCGTGTTCGCCGAGGACGCGTCGGGCGCGTGCACGCCTGTCGTGGAGTTCGACCTCAGCCCGGACGGGGCACCCGGCGCACCCGTCACGCCCGTCCCGGTGAGGCCCCGGGAATCCCTCCGCTTCGACGCCGTACGGACCCTCGACCAGCCGCAGACGCTGGCCGAACTCGCCGAGGGCGGGCTCGACTACGAACCCATGCTGTGCGGGATCGACAGGGCGTCCTGGCTGCGGGACGGACGACTGGTGCTCGCGGTCGCCGCCCCCGAACTCCAGCGGGACCACACCAAGCCGGGCGTCACGCTGGCCCCGCATGTCCTCGCGGCCCTCGACCAGGGCGCGCACCTCGTGGCGAAGAGCGCGGACATGCGGCACTGGGAGCGGCAGACCTGGCGGCACACCGCCGACGTACGCCTCCACACCGGCGCCCCCGACGTGGCGTACGTCGTGCTCGACTTGGCGGCCCGAGCCGAATCCGGATCCCTGGCCGGGAGCGTCACGCTGCTGGGTTCCGGCGGCGAGGTCGCGGTGGAGCTGACGGGTGTGCGCTACGGGGACCACGACACGCCCCGGCACGACACACCGCGTGACGTACCGCGTGACACACCGCGCGACGGCGGCATCGTCTCCTTCGTCGTGGACGAACTGCGCGGCATGGCCTCCGACATCCTCAAGTTCGACGCGGACGAGCTGGACGTCCACACGGGCTTCGACTCCTTCGGCTTCGACTCGATCTCGCTGGTCACCTTCTCGAAGCGCATCCACGAGCGGTTCGGCATCGACGTGAGCCCGGCGGTCTTCTTCGACGTCCGCACCTTCGACGCGCTGGGCCGCCACCTCGTCACGGAGTACGCGGAGCCGGTCCGCGCGGCGCACGAAGCAGGAACACCGCCTGCCGTACCGGAGCCGCCGCGCCGCGAGGTGGCAAGGCCCACCGCCGCGCCCGTGGCGAGCCCTGCCCCGGACCACGAGGACGGAGCGGACGGCGAGGAGGACGCGCCCGTGCCCATCGCCGTCATCGGCGCGGCGGGACGCTTCCCCGGCGCGCCCGACCTCGACACGTACTGGGCGAATCTCATCGAGGGCAAGGACTCGGTCACGGAGTTCCCGCGCCACCGCTACGACGCCACCTACCAACGCGTCGTGGACGAGGCCGACTTCCCGCGCCACGCGGGTGTCCTGGACGACGTCGACGCGTTCGACGCGGGCTTCTTCCGGATCTATCCGCGCGAGGCCGAGCTGATGGACCCGCAGCACCGGCTGGCCCTCGAAACGGTGTGGGGCGCGCTGGAGGACAGCGCGTACACCCGCGCGGACCTGCCCCGGAACACCGGGCTCTTCCTGGGCGTGTCGGGCACGGACTACGCCACGCTGCTCACCACGTACGGCGTGGAGCCGGACGCGTTCACCTCTACCGGCAACGCGCACTCGATGCTCGTCAACCGCGTGTCGTACGTGCTCGACATCCGTGGCCCCAGCCAGCCGGTCGACACCGCCTGCTCCAGTTCGCTCATCGCCGTCCACCGCGCCCTCGACGCCGTGCGCTCCGGCGCGTGTGAGGTGGCGATCGCGGGCGGGGTGAACCTGCTGCTCAGCGTCGACACGTTCGTGAGCGCGCAGCGCGCGGGCATGCTCAGCCCGGACGGCCGGTGCAAGACGTTCGCCCGGGACGCGGACGGCTACGTACGCGGCGAGGGCGTCGGCGCCGTCGTCCTCAAGCCGCTGGCAGCCGCGGAACGGGACGGTGACGCCATCCTCGCGGTGTTGCGCGGCAGTGCCGAGAACCACGGCGGCCGGGCCAACTCGCTCACCGCGCCCAACGCCGACGCCCAGACCGAACTGGTGACGGCCGCGCTCGGCGGCCTCGACCCGGACACCGTCGGCTACATCGAGACGCACGGCACCGGGACCGCGCTCGGCGACCCCGTCGAGGTACGGGCGCTGCGGTCGGCGTTCCGGCGGCTGGGCGGCGGCGACACGGCCATCTGCGGCCTCGGATCGGTGAAGTCCAACATCGGCCACCTGGAGGCCGCCGCGGGCATCGCGGGGCTGCTGAAGGTGATCCTCGCGATGCGCCACGGGGTGCTCCCGGCGACCCGCCACTGCGCGGAGATCAACCCGTTCATCGAGCTGGACGAGGGCCCCTTCCGCATCGTGCGCGAGAACGAGCCGTGGCCCCGCCCACGCGACGATGGTGGCGCGGTCACGCCGCGCCGGGCAGGTGTCAGCAGCTTTGGCTTCGGTGGCTCCAACTGCCATGTGGTGGTCGAGGAGTACGTACCCAAGGCCGTCGAACGCGGCGCCGGCGGGACGCCGGACCACGCGAGCGTCATCGTCCCGATCTCGGCCCGTACGGACCAACAGCTCCAGCACGTCGCGCGCCGCCTCCTCGCGCACCTCGGCGACCCCGGCCGGTCGGACACGCTGCCCTCGATCGCCTGGACGCTGCAAAGCGGACGCGAGGCGATGGAACGGCGCACCGGCTGGGTGGTGGCCTCGCGGGACGAACTCATCGACAAACTCAGGGTGTTCGTCGAACGTGGCGAACGCGGCAGCGCGCCCAGCGGGGACCTCGGGGCGTTGCTCGCCCGCTGGACCGAGGGCGGCGACGTCGAGTGGCGCACGCTCTACGGGACGGACACCCCGCTCCGCGCCCACCTGCCCACGTACCCCTTCGCCCGCGAGCGTTACTGGATTCCCGGCACCGAAACCCCCGGGCCCACCGGCGACACCACTGACGACACCGCCGACGACTCATCGGCCCAGAGTCTCCTGCCCGTCATCGGCACGACCCTGCTCGTCCCCCGGTGGGCTCCGCGCCCCGCGCCCCCGGGTGGCGGCACCGCGCACACCTACGCCCGCCGCCTGGTGATCCTGTGCGGGGCGACGGCCACCGCGCGGGACACGGTCGAGCGACGGGTCCCCGGCGCCCGCTGCCACACCGTCACCACGGCCAAACAGCGCCTGGACAGCCGCTTCGCGGACCTCTCACGACAGGTCTTCGAGACCGTCCGCGAGCTGACCGCCGAGCCCGCCGCAGGCGGCGGCGCCACCCTCGTACAGGTGGTGGTCCCGACGGACGGCGACGACGCGACCCTGCTGGCCCTCGCGGGCCTGCTGCGCACGGCGGCGCTCGAAAGCCCCCGGTTCACGGGCCAGATGATCGGGCTGGACGGCGCGTCCACGGAGGCCACCGTGGCCACCGCCGTCGCGGACAACGCACGCGCCACGGACGGCGATGTGATCCGCTACGACGACGGCGTACGCACCGTCCAGACCTGGGACGTCCCGGCTCCGAACGCAGCGGCGGGCATCCCGTGGCGCGCGGGCGGTACGTACCTCATCACGGGTGGCGCGAGCGGCATCGGCGCCATCGTCGCCCGCCACATCGCCCACGGTGTGGACCGCCCGACGCTCGTCCTGGTCGGCAGGCGGGCCAAGGACAGCCACATCGACGCGCTCCTCGGCGAGTTGCGTGCCGCCGGTGCCGTGGCCCGCTACCAGCGCGCCGACATCTCGCGCTGGGAAGAGGTCCGTCACCTGGTCGCCGAAGTCCGCGAGGAGAGCGGCGAGTTGCACGGCGTCGTGCACTCCGCCGGGGTCCTCCGCGACGCCACGCTCGCGAAGAAGATGGCGGAGGAGTGGGACGACGTTCTCGCGCCCAAGGTCGACGGCCTCGTCCATCTCGACCGGGCCACCGCGAACGCACCGCTCGACTTCGTCCTCACCTTCTCCTCCGGCTCCGCCCTCACCGGGAACCCCGGCCAGGCGGACTACGCCACGGCCAACGCCTTCCTGGACGCCTTCGCCACGCTCCGCACCGCCCGCGTCGCCGCCGGGGAGCGCTCGGGGCGCACCCTGTCGATCGCGTGGCCGCTGTGGAAGGACGGCGGGATGGCGGTGGACGAGGCGACGCGCGCGTACCTCTGGCACAGCCGTGGCCTCGTCCCCATGGACTCGGTCGACGGGCTCGCCGCCCTCGTCCGCGCCTGGCGGCTCGGCGCGGACCGGGTGTGGGTGCACCACGGCGACCCGGACAAGGCGCTGCGAACCGCGCAGTTCGGCACGCCAGAGCACGCCACCGGCGCACCGGACAGCACACGCGGCACACCGGTACGCGCCACCAGCACACCGGACACCGCCCCCGCCGCGCGGCCCCGGCCCGGCCGTGCCGCCTCCGAGCGGGCCGGGCGCGAGGCGCTGCACCACCTCCTCGACCTCTTCGCGCGCGTCACCAAGGTCGCGCGCGAGGCCGTGGACGCCGATGAGCCGATCGGCGCGATGGGACTCGACTCGATCATGGTCGTGCAGCTGAACAAGGAGCTGTCCGCCAGGTACGGCGATGTCTCGAAGACCCTCTTCTACGAACACCCGACGCTGCGCGCGGTCGCCGCACACCTCGCGACGGAGCACGCGTCACCGGCCCCCGAGGACACCGCCCCCGTGGACACAGCCCCCGTGGAGACCACCGTGACACCCGACCCCACCCCCTCTGAACAGCAGCCCGCTCCCTCGCCCTCACCCGGGGCGCGTGAGCCCATCGCCATCATCGGCATGAGCGGCCGCTATCCGCAGGCCGAGAACCTGGCCGCCTTCTGGGAGAACCTCAAGGCGGGCCGCGACTGCGTCGGCGAGATTCCGGCCGACCGCTGGTCGCTGGACGGCTTCTACGAGCCGGACCGCGCGACAGCCGTCGCCACCGGCCGCAGCTACAGCAAGTGGGGTGGTTTCCTGGAGGACTTCGCGGCGTTCGACCCGCTCCACTTCCAGATCGCGCCGCGCGACGCGTACGCGATGGATCCGCAGGAGCGGCTGTTCCTGCAGGCGTCGTGGGAGGTGCTGGAGGACGCCGGATACGCACGCGAGGAGCTGGCGCGCCGCCACCAGCGCCGGGTCGGTGTGTTCGCGGGCGTCACCAAGACGGGCCACGCCCGGCACGGCGTGCGGCGGCTGCCGTCGGGGGAGACGGCGGCTCCGGTGGTCTCGTTCGCCTCGCTCAGCGCCCGTACCTCGTACGTTCTCGATCTGCGCGGGCCGAGCCTGACGCTCGACACGATGTGTTCCGCGTCGCTCACCGCCATCCACGAGGCGTGTGAGCATCTGCACCAGGGCGCGTGCGAGCTGGCCATCGCCGGTGGCGTCAACCTCTATCTGCACCCGCAGGACTACGTCGAACTGTGCGGCTCCACCATGCTGTCGGCCGACGCGCGGTGCCGGAGCTTCGGCAGCGGTGGCGACGGCTTCGTGCCCGGTGAGGGCGTCGGCTGTGTCCTGCTGAAGCCGCTGTCGCGCGCCCTCGCCGACGGCGACCGCGTGCTCGCGGTGATCCGCGGGACGAGCATCAACCACGGTGGCCGCTCCAACGGCTACACGGTGCCCGACCCCGGCGCCCAGGCCGAGCTGATCCGGGACGCGATGACCCGCGCCGGGGTCTCCGCCCGCGAGGTGAGCTACGTCGAGGCGCACGGCACCGGAACGGAGCTGGGCGACCCGATCGAGGTGAAGGGCCTGTCGCTCGCCTTCGAGCAGGACACCCAGGACACGCAGTACTGCGCGCTCGGCTCTGTGAAGTCGGGGATCGGCCACCTGGAGGCCGCGGCGGGTGTCGCCGGGCTGACGAAGGCCGTCCTCCAGCTCCGCCACGGGCAGCTCGTGCCGAGCCTGCACGCGGAGGAGCCGAACCCGAACATCGCCTTCGAGCGGACTCCGTTCTTCATCCAGCGTGAGCTGAGCGCGTGGGAGTCGGGCGGCCGTCCCCGCGTCGCGTCCGTCTCGTCGTTCGGCGCGGGTGGTTCCAACGCCCATGTGATTGTCGAGGAGTACGCCGCTGAGCAACCGCCTCCCACGGGCGGGGTGGCCGACGGCGCCGAGCACATCGTCGTCCTCTCGGCCCGTACGCCGGAGCAGCTGCACACGTCGGCCGCGCGGCTTGCCACGTTCCTCGGCAGCGAGGACGTCCGGCTCGCCGACCTCGCCTTCACCCTTCAGGTCGGGCGCGAGGCCATGAAGGAACGGCTCGCGGTGGTCGCGGCGTCGGTGCCCGAACTGCGTGACGCGCTGCGTGCCTACGTGAACGGCGGCGGGGACGCCGACGGGGCGCCGGGCGTGTACCGGGCCACCGCGGGCCACGCGCAGGGCGCCCTCGCCGAGATCGCCGCCGACGACGACCTCCGGGATCTGCTGGTCCAGCGCTGGGCCCGGGCCGGGAAGGCGGCCAAGCTCGCGGCCCTGTGGGTCGAGGGCGTGGAGCCCGACTGGCACGCGTTGCACGCACCGGCGACGCCGCGGCGGATCGCGCTGCCCACGTACCCGTTCGTCAAGGACCGGTACTGGATCGGGGACCTCGATCCGGTGGACGAGACGCCACACGTGGCCGTACGCCAGAACGCGCGGATCGCCGAGCAACCCACCGAACCGACGGCCCCGCCGGAGGAACCGCTCGACGCCCAGGTGGCCCGCGTGGTGCGCGGCAAGCTCGCCAAGGCGCTCGCGGTGCGGGAGAACGAGGTCGAGGGCGGCCACGCCTTCGCCGACTACGGGCTCGACTCCATCCTCGGCGTCCGGCTCGTCCATGACCTCAACGAGACCCTGGCGCTCGACCTCCCGACGAGTGTCATCTACGACCACAGCACGGCGGACCGCCTCACCGCCCACATCCTGGGCGACCACCGCCCCGTCGTCGCCCGCACCGAGCCCCGACCGGCCCCGGGCAGCGCCCCGTCCACCACAGGGCCCGCGACGCCACGGCCGCCGATCGCCATCGTCGGCATCAGCGGCCGGTTCCCCGGATCGGACTCGCCGGACGAGCTGTGGGAACACCTCGCCGCGGGCCATGACCTCGTCGGCGAGACCACCCGCTGGAACGTGGACAACACGGGCAACGGCGCCGCGAAGCGCTGCACACGTGGCGGATTCCTCGACCACATCGACGAGTTCGACCCGCTGTTCTTCAACATCTCCGGCGTCGAGGCCGCCATCATGGACCCGCAGCAGCGGCTGCTGCTGGAAGAGTCCTGGAAGGCCCTGGAGGACGCCGGATACGCGGGCCACCGGATGAGCGACGTGCGCTGCGGCGTCTACGTCGGCTGCTGGGACGGCGACTATCAGGAGCTGCTGGGCGAGGACGCGCCCGCCCAGGCGTTCTGGGGCAACACGGCGTCGTTCATCCCCAGCCGGATCTCCTACTTCTTGAACCTCAAGGGCCCCGCCATCGCGGTGGACACCTCCTGCTCCAGTTCCCTCGTCGCCATCGACCTGGCCTGCAAGGACCTGGCGGCGGGCGAGACCTCGATGGCGCTCGCGGGCGGTGTGTACGTCCAGTCGACACCGCGCCTGTACGACCTGGCCGGGCGCGCCGGGATGCTCTCGCCGACCGGCCGCTGCCACACCTTCGACCACCGCGCGGACGGTTTCGTCCCCGGCGAGGCGGTCGGCGCGCTGGTGCTCAAGCGGCTCGACGACGCCCTCGCCGACGGGGACCACGTCTACGGCGTGATCCGCGCGTCGGGGGTCAACCACGACGGCGCGACCAACGGCATCACCGCGCCCAGCTCCGCGTCCCAGGAGAGCCTGCTGCGCGAGGTGTACGACGCGTACGGCATCGACGTGGAACACATCCAGCTGGTCGAGGCGCACGGCACGGGCACCAAGCTGGGCGATCCGATCGAGTTCCAGGCGCTCACCCGGGCGTTCCGCAAGGACACCGACAAGTCCGGTTACTGCGCCCTGGGTTCGGTGAAGACGAACCTCGGCCACACCCAGCACGCGGCGGGTGTCGCGGGTGTCGTCAAGGTGCTGCTGGCGCTGAAGCACCGGCAGATCCCCGCGTCGCTGCACTTCGAGGCCGCCAACGAGGCGGTGGAGCTGGAGGGCAGCCCGTTCTACCTGAGCACCCGCGCCCACCGCTGGGAGACGGCCCCGGGCGTCCCGCGCCGCGCCGTGGTCAGCTCGTTCGGCGCGAGCGGCACCAACGCGCACCTCGTCATCGACGAAGGACCCGCCCCCGTGCGCGTCCCGGCGCCGCGCCCCGTGTATCTCGTCGCCCTCTCGGCACACTCGCGCGACCAGCTCACCCAGCAGCTGACCCGCCTGGCCACCCACCTGCGCGGCCACCCCGGGCTCGACTGCGGCGACGTGGCGCACACGCTCGTCGCCGGACGCGAACACTTCGCGCACCGCTTCGCCTGCGTCGTCCGCGACCGCGACGAACTGGTCCGGGTCCTGGACGAAGGGCTCGACGGACCGCGCGCGTTCACCGGAGAGGCGGTGGCGGCGAGCGGTACGGGGGACCGCACACGGCTCGGCGAGGAGGCCCTGCGCCGCTGCTCCGGCGGTACCGGACACACCGACGCGCCGCTCGGCTACCGCACGGACCTCGAACTGCTCGCCGAGCTGTTCGTCCAGGGCGAGGCGCTCGACTACGCCGAGGTGTTCCCGGAGACGGCGCGGCGCCGGGTGCCGCTGCCGACGTACCCGTTCGCCCGCGAACGCCACTGGCCGACGACGGCGGCACCCGCCCCCGCACCGGACCCCGCTCCCGCACCCGCCGCCCCCGAAGTGCCCGCCGTACGCCACCCGATGGTCTCCCAGCCCGCGCCCCACGCGGACGGCGGCCACCGCGCCGCCGCCACGCTGACCGGTGACGAGTCCTATCTGCGCGACCACACGGTCCACGGCCGCCGGATCCTGCCCGGGGTGGCCCACCTGGAGATGGCGCGGGCGGCCGCGGCCCACGCGCTCGGCGCCGACGCCACCACCCCGCTGCGGATGCGCAACGTCACCTGGGTGCAGGCGCTCGCCGTCGAGGGCGCGCCCGTGGACGTCGAGGTGCGGGTGAAGCCGTTCCAGGACGGTGGCGGTGTCTCCTTCGGCATCGCCTCCCAGTCCGCCGAGCCGGCCGTCCACAGCGAAGGCCGCGTCACGCGGTCGGACACCCCGCGCCCGGCGCCCCTCGACCTCGCGTCGCTGCGCGCGGACTGCCCGCACGCGGTGTCCCCGGCCCGCGTCGCCGGGGCACTGCGGGCCATGGGCATCGTGCACGGCGCGTCGCTGCGCGCGATCGAGGAGGCGTACACCGGCCCCGGCCTCGTCGTCGCCCGGCTCGCCCTCCCCGACGCGGCCGAGCACCCCGGCCACCCCGACGGGGCGTACGTCCTGCACCCGGCCATCATGGACTCCGCCATCCAGGCCTCGATGGCGCTGCATCTGGCCGACGGGGCCGAAGGGCCCCGGGACACCGCGATCCCCTTCGCGCTCGACCGGCTCGAACTCTTCGCCCCGTGCACTCCGGCGATGTGGGCCGTCGTCCGCGTCGCGGACAGCGCGGCGGAGGTGACCGCGCTCAGCAGGCTCGACATCGACCTCGTGGACGACACCGGCGCGGTGTGCGTGGCCATGACCGGATACACCTCGCGCCGGGTGCCCGAGCCGGTGCCGTCGCTGTACGCGCCGGTGTGGGAGCCGCTCGCGCCCGCCGCGTTCGGCGCGCCCGTACCGTCCGCGGCGGACCGCGTCCTGGTCGTCGGCGGCACCGCCGGGCAGCGGGCGGCGATCAGCGAGCGGTGCCCGCACACCACCGTGTGGAGCCTCGCGCCGGACGCGTCGGTCGACGAGGTCGCGGACGCGCTGCGAGAGGCCGGTCCGCTCGGCCACCTCGTGTGGATCGCGCCCGACACCGAGGTGGCGCTCACCGACGCGGCCGGTCTCGTCGCCGCCCAGCAGGACGGGGTCCTCGCGGCCTTCCGTATGGTCAAGGCGCTGCTGCGGACGCGGCACGACGCCCGGCCGCTCGGTCTGACCCTGGTCACCCGGCGCGCCGTCCCCACCCACGCCACCGATGAGGTCCGGCCCGTCCACGCCGGGCTGCACGGCCTCTTCGGATCGCTGGGGCAGGAGTACCCGAACTGGACGGTGCGCCGCCTCGACCTGGACGGCGACACCGAGTGGCCCGCGGACCTCGCGGCGCTTCCCGCGCATTCGCACGGCGACACCTGGGTGCGCCGCGCGGGCCAGTGGCTCGGCCGTGGGCTCGCCCCGTGTGCGACGGAAGCCACCGGCACCGAACGTTACCGTGAGGGCGGCGTGTACGTCGTGATCGGCGGCGCGGGCGGTCTGGGCGCGGCCTGGACCGAGCACGTGGTCGAGCGTTACGGCGCGCGGGTCGTGTGGATCGGACGCCGTGAGCGCGACGCGGACATCGACGCCAAGCTGCGCGCCGTCCACGGCCGCGGCGAGGTGACCTACCTCGCCGCCGACGCCACGGACCCCGCGGCCCTCGCCCGCGCCCACGGCGAGATCATCGACCGGTACGGGCGTATCGACGGCGTCGTCCAGGCGGCCCTGGTGCTCCGTGACCAGAGCCTGGCCAACATGGACGAGGACACGTTCCGCGCGAGCCTCGCGGCCAAGGTCGACGCGAGCGCGGCCATGGCGGCGGTGTTCGCCGACGACGACCTCGACTTCGCTCTCTTCTTCTCCTCGATCCAGTCGTTCACGACCGCGGCCGGGCAGAGCAACTACGCCTCCGGCTGCACCTTCGCCGACGCGTACGCCCACGCCCTGTCCGGGCAGTGGCCGGGCCCGGTGAAGGTGATGAACTGGGGCTGGTGGGGCAGCATCGGCAGCGTCGCCTCCGACTTCCACCGCGAGCGCATGGCCCGCTGGGGGCTGCTCTCCATCGAACCGCCGGAGGGGATGGCCGCGCTCGGCACCCTGCTCGGCGGCCCGCAGCGGCAGCTCAGCTTCGTCAAGCTCACCGAACCGGCCGCGCTCCAGCCGATCGACCCGGCCACCCGCCTCACCGTCTACGAACGCGACCCGGCCCCCCGCATCCCCGCCGACGCCCTGATGGCCCACTCCGGCCTCGCCGACAGCCAGGAGATCCTGCGTACGGTGGCCGACTGGCGCGCCGAGCGCGACGCCCTCCTCGGCCGCATGACCCGCGGCCACCTGGAGGCCATGGGCGTCGTAGGAAACGGCGAGACGTACGACGCGGGCGCCGCCACCGACCTCACCGCGCTCCGGACCCGCGGCGGCATCCTGGAGCGCTACACCACCTGGCTGGACCACGCGCTGCGGACGATGCCCGCCACCGCCCCGCCGCTCGACACGCTGAACCAGGAGTGGAAGGAGCGCTGCGCCGAGTGGTCCGCCGACCCCGACAAGCGGGCCGAGCTGCGGCTCGTCGACGCCACGCTCGCCGCCCTGCCCGACATCCTGACCGGCCGCACCCGGCCGACCGACATCATGTTCCCGCGCGGCTCCCTCGAACTCGTCGAGGGCTGCTACAAGAACAACCGCGTGGCGGACACCTTCAACCGCGCCATGGCGGACGCCGCCGTCGGCGTCGTGTCCGAGCGGCTGCGCCGTGATCCCGGCGCGCGGCTGCGCGTCCTGGAGATCGGCGCCGGTACCGGCGGCACCAGCGTGGGCCTGTTCGCGGCGCTGCGCCCCTACCAGGACCACATCGAGCAGTACCTGTACACCGACCTCTCGAAGGCATTCCTGAACCACGCGCAGAGCGAGTACGGGCCCGACGTCCCGTACCTGGACACCACGCGCCTCGACGCCGAACAGCCGCTCGCCGCACAGGGCATCGAGGTCGGCGGCTACGACCTGGTCGTCGCCGCCAACGTCCTGCACGCCACCCGCGACACCCGCACCACCCTGCGCAATGCCAAGTCGGCACTGCGCGACGGGGGTTGGCTGCTGCTCAACGAGCTGTGCTCGTTCGATGTGTTCAGCCACCTCACCTTCGGGCTGCTGGAGGGCTGGTGGCTGTTCGAGGACGCGTCGCTGCGCATCCCGGGCTCGCCCGCGCTGTCGCCCGAGAGCTGGCGCGACGTCCTCCACGGCGAGGGCTTCCCGTCCGTCGTCCTGGTGCTGCCGCAGGCCCGGGCTCTCGGGCAGCAGATCATCGCGGCCGAGAGCGACGGCATCGCCCGCGGGCCGGTGTCCGGGTCCGTGGCCGACGCCCGCCCCGCCCCCGAACCCAACCGGCCCGTGGCCCTCGCCCCCACACCCGATGAGCCCGCCACCGGTCCTTCCGCCGAGTCGCGCGCCGCGACCGTGGTGGCCTACCTCCGGGAGAAGGCCGCGGCCACCCTCAAGATCCCGGCGGAGAAGATCGATCCGTCGGTGTCGCTCATCCAGTACGGCATGGACTCGATCCTCGTCCTGCAACTCGCCAACGCGCTGCGCGAGGACTTCGACGACGTCTCGCCCACCCTCCTCTTCGACGCCGAATCGGTCGACGAGCTGTCCGCCCACTTCCTCGACACCTACCGCGACCGCGTGGACGCCCTCGTGCTCCGCCGCGGCCAGGAGGCCTGATGGCGCTGCCGATAAACGACCCCGGACCCGCCAGGATCGTGGTGGGCATCACCGGCGCCACCGGGGCCGTGCTGGGCGTGCGGCTGCTGGAGCGGCTGCGCGAGCACGGCGGGGTGGAAACGCATCTGGTGGTCAGCCGCTGGGCGCGCTCCACCATCGAGTACGAGACGTCGATGAGCGTCCGCGAGGTAGCGGCCCTCGCCGATGTCACCCACAACCCCGAGGACCAGGGCGCGGCCATCTCCTCGGGCTCCTTCCGCACGGACGGCATGGTGATCGTCCCGTGCAGCATGAAGACCCTCGCGGCGATCCGCGTGGGCTTCGCCGACGGCCTGGTGGCCCGCGCCGCCGACGTCACCCTGAAGGAGCGCCGCAAGCTGGTCCTGGTGCCCAGGGAAACCCCGCTGAGCGACATCCACCTGGAGAACATGCTCGCGCTGTCCCGGATGGGCTCGGTGATCCTGCCGCCGGTGCCCGCCTTCTACCAGCACCCGGAGACGGTCGACGACATCGTCGACCACACCGTCACCCGCGTGCTGGACCAGTTCGGCATCGACACGCCCAAGGCCTGCCGATGGAACGGGATGCGCGACGCCCGGCAACACGCCCGACCCCGACACCGAGGTGAGGACGAAACCGCATGAATCACCTGTCCAGTCTGCGCGACTACCTGGACGCCCTGGCCAAGCTCGACGATCTGCGGGTCATCGACGACGAGGTGGACGCCGAGCTGGAGATCGGTGCGATCGCCCGCTACGCCACCGAACACCGGGCCCCGGCCCATCTGCTGTCCCGCATCCGGGGCTTCGCGCCCGGTTTCCGGGTCCTCACGGCGCCCGCCGCGTACAGCAGCGTCCCCGACAGCCCGTACGCCCGGGTCGCGCTCTCCCTCGGGCTCGACCCGGACACCCGGCCGCTGGAGCTGCTGGACGGGCTGGTCGCCGCCCAGTCGGCCACCCCCGTACCGCCCGTCACGGTGGCATCGGGGCCCTGCCAGGAGAACGTCCTGCTCGGCGCGGACGCCGACCTGACCCGCTTCCCGTTCCCGCTGCTGCACCACGGCGACGGCGGCCGGTACGTCAACACCATCGGCACCTTCGTCCTGCGCAGCCCGGACCGCCGCTGGACCAACTGGGGCATCGCGCGGGCCATGCTGCACGACGCGCACCGCATGGCCACCTTCACCGGTTCGCCGCAGCACGTCGGCCTCATCGACGACATGTGGCGCGAACGCGGCGAGCGCACTCCCTTCGCGCTGGTCCTCGGCGCCGAGCCCGCCGTCCCGTTCGTGTCCACCATGTCGCTGCCGGAGGAGGTGGACGAGGCCGCCTACCTCGGCGCCTACTACGGCAGGCCGGTGGAGCTGGTCCGCTGCCGGACCGTCGACCTGGAGGTGCCCGCCACCGCCGAGATCGTCATCGAGGGGTACATCAACCACGACGAGCTGGTACCGGAAGGCCCGATGGGCGAGTTCGCGGGCTACATCCCCGACTGGGAGGTGGAACTGCCCGCGTACACCGTCACCGCCATCACCCACCGCAACGATCCGATCATGCCGGTGGTGTGCGCGGGCAAGCCGGTCGACGAGGACCACACCCTCATCGGGCTGACCCACTCCGCCCGCTGGACCCACTATCTGCGCGAGGCCGGGCTGCCGGTCGCCGCGGCCTGGATGATCCCGGAAACGGCGGTCCACGTGCTGGCCGTCACCGTGGACGCCGACTGGCGCGAACGCACCGGCTTCACCTCCTCCGAGCAGCTGTGCCGGGCCATCGGCGAGGCGTGCGACGCCTTTCCGCACGGGGGGTGGTGGGTCACCCGGATCATGGTCCTCGACCACGACATCGACCCGACCGACCTGCGCGATGTGCTGTGGGGCTTCGCCACCCGCTCGCACCCCAGCACCGGCATCCATGTCCTCCCCGACACCGCCATCATGCATCTGATGGTGTGTTACACCGACGACGAACGGGAGACCGGCCGCGGCCCGACCGTCCTGTTCGACTGCCTCCGCGAGGACAAGCTGAACATCGCCTCCTTCGCCGAGAACTACCCCGAGGCGGTGCGACAGCGCACCCGCGAACTCCTCGCCACCGCACGGCCGTTGGGTGACTCGCTCTAGCCTGGGCGCGGAGCGGCCCCGCCACCGGCGGGGCCGCTCTCCTTCAATCCGCTCAGCCGTTCGGCCGTTCAGCCCGTCAGCCCCGCGTCACGGGCCAGGAGGGCGGCCTGGACGCGGTTGGTGACGTCCAGCGCGGACAGGATGCGGCTGACGTGGGCCTTGACGGTGCTTTCCCGCATGGCGAGGCGGGTGGCGATGTCCGCGTTCGTATCGCCTCGGGCGAGCAGGGCCAGCACATCCCGTTCCCGGGGAGTGAGCCGGTCCAGGCGGGCCCGGGCCGCGGTGGCCTTCGGCTGGGTGGTGGCGTGGTAGCGGTCGATGAGGCGGCGGGCCGCGGCGGGGTGGAGCATGGCAGAACCGGCGGCCACCAGATGGACGGCGCGCAGGATGTCGGCCGGGTCGGTGTCCTTGAGCAGGAAACCATCGGCTCCGGCTGCGAGGGCGTTGTAGACGTATTCGTCGAGGTCGAAGGTGGTCAGTGTGATCACCTTCGGGGGGTGGGGGAGGGTTCGCAGCCGGGTCGTGGCGGTGATGCCGTCCATGCGGGGCATGCGCACGTCGACGAGGGCGACGTCGACGTGGTGTGCGGTGGCCCGCTCGATGGCCTGGAGACCGTCGGCGGCCTGGGCGACGACCTCGATGTCCTGGTCGCCTTCGAGGAGGTCGGCCAGGCCGAGCCGGACTAGGGCGTCATCGTCGACGATCATGGCGCGGATCATGTGCGGGTGCCGTTCTGCTCGGTGCCTGCCGGGTGTTCGGTGCCTGCCGGGTGCTCGGCGTGTGAGGGGTGGGGGAGGCGAGCGGCGACCCGCCAGGCCCCCGCACCGGCCGGTCCGGCATCCAGCTGGCCGCCGAGCGCGGTGACACGTTCGCGCAGACCCACGAGCCCGTAGCCGCCGCCGACCGTGTCCGTGCGTGCGGCGCCGGGGGAGTTGGTGGCCTCGACCAGGGTGTCGGGCGGTCCGTAGCCGACGCGTACGGTCACCTCGGCGCCGTCCGCGTGCTTGCGGGCGTTGGTCAGCGCCTCCTGGACGATGCGGTACACGGCCAGCCGATGCGTGGTGGGAGCCCGCTCGGGAAGCCCGTCGGCCGTCAGCCCGACGCGCTGCCCGGCCGCACGGGCCTCGTCGACCAGCTCCCGCACATCCCGCAGCACGGGGGCGAGCGCCGAACTCGCCGGAGCGGAGCCGGGGTGACGCAGGGCGCCGAGCACATCACGCAAGTCGGCCAGGGCCTCCGTGGACGTCGTCCGCAGCAGGCCAAGGCGGTCGGCCACGGGCGCGGGCAACGTGTCGCCCTTGGTGACCAGGACGCCGGTGTGCAGGGCGATCAGGCTCAGGCGGTGGGCCAGCACGTCGTGCATCTCCGCGGCGATACGGGACCGCTCCGCGGCACGGGCCGCCTCCTCGCGCAGCTGCGACTCGACCCGCAGGTGCTCGACCTGGCCGGCCAGCGCGGCGACCAGCCGCCGCCGGTTGCCCAGCCACAGGCCACCGACCACGACCAGCAGCAGGAACACGATGGATCCGTACTGCTGCGGCGTCCACAGTGAGGAGGGCGGGCGAGTGATCAGGTTGCCGCCCAGCGCGGTGGCGATACTGGCTACCGCCACACGCGCGCGGCGGTGCGCGGCCAGGTCGAACAAGGCGACCAGCAGCAGCGGGAGTACGGGCCATCCCCACCACGACGTGGCCGCGGTGACCATCAGCGGGGCGGCCTGCCAGGGCAGTCGGCGCACGAGCAGGGCCACCGCGCACAGCACGGCGGCGATGGGCTCAGGGGCCAGATAGCCGTCATCGCTGACCGCCGCACCGTTCTGCGCGGCGATCGAGCCCAGCACCACCACCAGCCCGGCCCGACCGTACGCGGCCCGCCCCGGGCCCTCTCGCCAGCTCATCCAGCCAATCCTAGGCAGGCACGGCGCACCCCCATCCGACGAACGGCTACGCCGACCCCCAACTTTCGTAGGGGGAGGCCGTCGCATGACGGCGGATCCGGTCCCGGGCGCGGATCTCTAGCGTCGCCACCATGAACGACTGGACCACTTCCCACGACCGTGTCCTGGCGCAACGCCGTGCCGAGGGCTGGATGTTCCTCATCGAGGCGGCCCGCGATCTGCGGACCACCGGCGCGGTCGTCCCCAGCGGCAAGGCCCTCGCCCGCGCCCTGACCGAACCCCTGCGGGCCCGGACTCCCCGCCCGCCGGCCGTCCTGGAAGCGGGCGCCGGAACCGGCGCGGTCACCCGCACCCTGATCCCCCGGCTGGCCCGGGGCAGCCAGCTGGACATCGTCGAGGCGAACCCGCGCTTCGCCGCCCGGCTGCGCCACCTCGTCGCCACGCACCCCCACCTGGCGGGCCAGCAGCGGGCGGTGACCGTGCACCAGACATACGTCGAGCACCTCAGCACCGACCGGCGCTACGACGTGATCGTCTCCGGCCTTCCGCTGACCAACTTCACGCCCGCGCAGGTCGAGCGCATCATGGCCCGGTACATGGAGATGCTGCGCCCCGGCGGCACCCTGACCTACTTCGCCTACGTCGGCACCCGTACCGCCCGTGCCCTGACCGCGTCACGGGCCGAGGCGCGCAGGCACGCCGCGGTGGACGAGGTCATGGCCGACTACCAGCGCGGCTACGCCACCGGCCGCCGCAGCGTGTGGGCCAACCTGCCCCCGGCCCACGTCTGGCACCTGCGCCGCCCCCTCACCTCCCCGCGCGACCAGGAGCCTCCCCGGTACGTGGCCAGCCGGTGAACGCGCTGTCCGGCACCCTCGGCCACCTTTCCCCCGCCTCGGCCTACACGGTGGTGGCCCTGGCCGTCCTGGCCGAGTCGATCCTTCTGATCGGTGCCGTCATCCCCACGCTCACGCTGCTGCTGACCGCCGGAGCGCTGGCCCGCACGGGCCAGATCAGCCTCCCGGCCGTGATGGCGGTCGCAGCGGGCGCTGTCGTCGCAGGCGACTTCCTCGCCCACCGCACGGGCACGCTCCTGGGCGACCGGCTGCGTGCGGGGCGCCTGGGGCGGCGCATCCCGGGCACGGCCTGGCGGCACGCCGAGGCGCTGATGGCCCGCCACGGCGGCCGAGCGGTCTTCCTGGCCCGCTTCCTGCCCGTGGTCCGCACCCTGGCACCCCACTTCGCGGGCGCCACCCGGCTGCCCTACCACCGCATCGCTCCCTACAGCGCCACCGCGGCCTGCCTGTGGGCCACGGCCGAAGCGGGGGCCGGATACGCCGCCGCGACCTCACTTCACCGCGTGCTCACCCTCGTTCCCTGAGCGCTCCGCCGCCGAAGGGCACCTGGGCGGCGGCGGCCCGCGGAGCGGTGGCGGGGCCGGCCGGGTGGGACCACAGGCCCTGCTGTCGCAAGCGCGGCAGGACGCCCTCGCCGAACCAGTACGCCTCCTCCAGGTGCGGGTAGCCGGACAGCACGAACTCGTCGATCCCGATCCGGTGGTACTCGGCGATCCGCTCCGCCACCTCCGCGTGGCTGCCGACCAGCGCCGTCCCGGCGCCGCCGCGCACCAGGCCGATGCCCGCCCACAGGTTGGGGTGGATCTCCAGCCCGTCCCGGCCACCGCCGTGCAGGGCGAGCATGCGCCGCTGCCCCTCGGACTCGCTGCGCCCGAGCCCCTGCTGTACGGACTTCACCGTCTCCGGGTCGAAGCCGTCCAGCAGCCGCCGCGCCTCCGCCCACGCCTGCTCGCTGGTGTCCCGGCTGATGACGTGCAGCCGGATGCCGAAGCGGACCGTGCGGCCCTCCTCGGCCGCGAGCCCCCGGATCCAGGCGATCTTCTCCGCGACCTGGGCGGGCGGCTCGCCCCAGGTGAGGTACACATCCGAATGGCGCGCCGCCACCTCACCGGCGATGGGGGAGGAGCCGCCGAAGTACACCTCCGGGACCGGGTCGGGCAGCCGGGCCAGGGAGGCGTCCGCCACCTGGAGGTGGTCGCCCGCCAGATCCACCGTCTTGCCGTCCCACAGCCCGCGCACGATCTCCAGGAACTCACCGGTGCGCCGGTAGCGCGCCTCCTTGTCGAGGAAGTCGCCGTACGCCCGCTGCTCATGGCTCTCGCCCCCGGTGACCACGTTCAGCAGCAGCCGGCCGCCGGTCTGCCGCTGGTACGTCGAGGCCATCTGCGCGGCGAGCGTGGGGGAGACGAAGCCCGGCCGGAACGCCACCAGGAACTTCAGCCGCTCGGTGTGCTGGCTGACCATCGCGGTCGTCAGCCACGCGTCCTCGCACCACGCCCCGGTCGGCGTCAGCGCTCCGACGAAGCCCAGGTCCTCGGCGGCGCGGGCGATCTGGGTGAGATAGCCGACGGACGGCGGACGGTCGCCACCGGCCGCGGTGACCGGCGTTCCATGGCCGCCGCCGACGACATGGCGGCTGTCGCCGTTGGTGGGCAGGAACCAGTGGAAGGTGAGGGACATGGGATGCGGCTCCGATCGGGGGTGTTGCCTGGGGTGCTTCTCGGGAGGTTTCTTCGGGGGTTACAGAAGGCCGTGCCGGGGCGGCGGGGTGCCGTTCAGCACATAGCGGCCGATGTGCTGGACCTTCCAGCGGGGCGGGTCGTGCAGGGTGTGTGTCCGGGCGTCCCGCCAGTGCCGGTGGAGGTTGAGGGAGTCCAGCGCCGCGCGGGTGCCGGACACCTCGAAGAGCGCGCTGCCCGCCTCCACCGCCGCCTCGGCCGCCGACACCTTCGCGGTGGCCACGGCGATCGACGCCTCGGCCGCGGTGTCGTCGGTGAGATCCGCGCGGGCGGCGTCCACCGCCCGCGCGGCGGCGGACAGCAGCGCCCCGGCCGCCCGCACCTGGATGGCCAGTTCACCGAAGCGCTGGATGAGCAGCGGATCCTCGGCGGCCGTCTCGAAGCCGCTCTCGAACCACGGGCGGCTCTTGGTGCGGACGAACGCCACCGCCTCCGCGAGCGCGCCCGAGGCGATCCCCGCGTCGATGGCAGCGTGCAGCAACTGTGCTACCGCGCCGTGTAGTTGAGGGCCTCGGAAGGTGAGGTGATGCGGCACCACACGGTCGGCGGGCACGGCCACGCCCTCCAGCCGTACGGTGCCGCTGGCGGTCGTACGCTGCCCCATGCCGTCCCAGTCGTCCACCACCGTCACGCCCGGCGCCTCCCGTGGCACGTACGCCACGTACAGCTCCTCGTCCGCGCCGCGCGCCAGCACCGGGATCCAGTCGGCGAACAGGGCGCCGGTGGAGTAGTGCTTGACGCCGGTCAGCTGGTACGAGCCGTCGGGGCGGGGCTCCAAGCGGGTGCGGAAGTCCTGGATGTGCTTCGTCCCCGCCTCCGACTGGGCGTTGCCGAACCGCCGCCCCGCCAGCACCTCCCCGAAGAAGAACCCCTGCTGCGCCGGGGTGCCCTGACGGCGCAGCACATTGACGTACACGAAGTGGCTCTGCGGGATCTGGGCGAGGCTGGCGTCGGCGGCGGCCAGCAGCCGGAACACCTCGGCGAGGGTGACCGCCGAGACGTCCGCGCCACCGTGCCCGGCCGGGACGGTGATGGCCAGCAGCCCGGACGCGGACAGCCGGTCCAGCTCGGCGCGCGGCAGGGTGCGTTCCGCGTCGCGCCCGGCCGCGCCCGTACGGAACTCCTCGGCCAGCTTCGCGGCCACCTCCAGCGCCTCCGCGTCGTCGGCGACGCGGTGGGCGGTTTCGGGAAGGGACGTCATGGCGGCCCTCAGCTCGCCGCCGCGAGCAGCGGCTTGTACCCGAGCGCCGCCGAGAACTGGTCGACGACCTGCTCCAGGGCCTCGGCCGCGCCCGGGGTCACGATCACCCCGCCGTCCGCGGTGGCGGTGATGTCCTTGTCGAGCGTGAACCAGCCCTGCACGATGTGCGCGGCGCCCATCGAGGACAGCACCGGCCGCAGCGCGTAGTCGATGGCCAGGACGTGTGCCGTGCTGCCGCCGGTGGCCAGCGGCAGCACCGTCTTGCCCGCCAGGGCGTACTGCGGCAGCAGATCCAGCAGGGACTTCAGCAGCCCGGAGTAGGCGGCCTTGTAGACGGGGGTGCCGACGATGATCCCGTCCGCCTGCTCGACCAGCGTCTTGGCCCGGACGATGTCCGGATGCGCGAAGTCGGCGCCGAGCAGCGCGGTGGCCGGGATGGTGCGCACGTCGAGCGGGACCACCTCATGGCCCTGGTCGGTGAGGCGGGCGTCGAGGTGGCGCAGCAGCCTGCCGGTGCGGGAGGTGGCGGAAGGGGAGCCGGAGATGGACAGGACGGTGGCCATGGAGGCCCCTTTCGAGGAAGTGGCGAGGGGTGTGGCGGGCGGGCGTACGGGGATCAGGTGAGGGCGGGCGCGGGCGCGGTGTCCGGCAGCTGGGCCTCCAGCTCGCGCACCAGCGGCAGCACGCGCTTGCCGAAGTACTCGACCTCCTCCAGGTAGTGCAGGAAGCCGAGGAGGAACAGGTCGACGCCGAGCCGCTTGTAGGCGACGATGCGCTCGGCGATCTGCTCGGGGGTGCCGATCAGCCCCGTACGGAAGCCGTCGTTGTACTGCACCAGGTCCTCGAACGAGGAGTCCTGCCACATGCCCTTGCCGTCGGCGGTGGACTGCCCCGCCTGCTGGACCGCGTCGCGGAAGCCGTGCACGGCGTCCTCGTTGGCCTCGGCGACGATCTCGCGCAGCGTCTCGCGGGCCTCGGCCTCGGTGTCGCGGGCGATGAGGAACGCGTTGAGGCCGAAGCGCGGGGCTCGGCGGCCCGCGGTGGCGGCGGAGGCGCGGACGTCCCGGAGCTGCTCGGTGACGCCGTCGAAGTCCTTGCCGTTGCTGAAGTACCAATCGGAGACCCGGCCCGCCATGGCGCGGGCCGCGGTGGAGTTGCCGCCCTGGAAGATCTCCGGATGCGGGCGCTCCGTGCTGTTCAGGGGCTTGGGCTTGAGCGAGAAGTCACGGATCCGGTAGAAGTCCCCGGCCAGGTCGGCGTGGTCCTCGGTCCAGATCGTGCGCAGCGCGTCGATGAACTCCTCGGCGCGGCGGTAGCGCTCGTCGTGCTCCAGCCACGGTTCGCCGAGCGCGGTGAACTCGCCCTTGAACCAGCCGCTGACGACGTTCACGGCGAACCGCCCGCCCGAGAGCTGATCGGCGGTGGCGCCCAGCTTGGCCAGGACGCCGGGATGCCACAGCCCGGGGTGGACGGCGGCGATGACTTTCAGCCGCTGGGTGGCGAGCAGCAGCGCGAGGCTGAAGCTGGTCGACTCGTGCTGGTACTCGGCGCCGTAGCTGGCCATGTACCGCACCTGGCTGAGGGCGTAGTCGAAGCCGTTGTTCTCGGCGAGGACGGCCAGCTCGCGGTTGTAGTCGTAGCCCCAGTCGGTGCGCTGCTCGATGGTGCTGGTGACCAGACCGCCGCTGACGTTGGGCACCCAATAGGCGAAACGCAGCGGGTCGTTGGGGAATTCGGTAGGCGAATGTGCGGGCATGGGGAACTCCCGGAATGTGCATACGGGCATGGCGAATCAGCGCCTGGCGGGGAATTCAGGCGCACGCGGAATGCGGTCGACGCGCGACGGTCAGATCAGGCCGTCAGGCCGTCATGTGAGAGGAGAGAAAGGGGAGGGAAGAGAGAGGGGGCGACGCGGAAGACGCGAGGGGATCCGTTGATCCGTGGCGTTCGCTCAGGCCCGACAGCAACAGGACGCGCTGGAGACACGCGCAAGGTCGACGTGGCGTCGCCGCGTGAGGTCCTGTCGCTTCATGGCATCGATACAAGCAGGGGAAAGTCCGGCCGGTCAAGAAGTCCCGGCCCGGATTCCATATCCCGGACACGCGCGGACACGCCCGAGCACGCTCCGGACGCGCACACAAAAAGCGGCTGGGCCGCGGAATCCCGCGGCCCAGCCGATGGTTCCGGATGTTCTCTACAGCTCCCGCAGCGCGGGCAGCAGTTGCTTCTCGGCCCAGTCGAAGAAGGGCGCCTGGTGGTCCCCGCCGATCTGGACCAGGGCCACGTCCGTGAAGCCCGCGTCGGCGAACGCGCGGATCTTCTCCGTGAACTCCCGAACGTCATCACCGCACGGGATGGACGCCGCCACGTCCTCGGGGCGTACGTACTGCGTGGCGCCCTCGAAGGAGGCGGGGCCCGGCAGCTCGGAGTTGACCTTCCAGCCGCCGCCGAACCAGCGGAACTGGTCATGGGCCCGGGTGACCGCCGCGTTCCGGTCGGGGTCGTACGCGATCGGCAGCTGACCGATGCGCGGCTTCCCGCCGCCACCGTGCCGCTCGAAGGCGTCCACCAGCTCCGGCTTCGGCTCGGTGGCGATCAGCATGTCCGCCAGCTCTCCGGCCAGCCTGCAGGACGCCTCGCCCGAGGCGGCCAGTCCGATGGGCGGTGCCTCGTCGGGCAGGTCCCACAGCTTGGCGGACTCGACGTCGAAATGGGTGCCGCGGTGGTTGACGTAGCCGCCCTTGAACAGCGCGCGGATGATCTCCACGGCCTCCTCCAGCATCTCCTGCCGGATGGCGGCGGACGGCCAGCCGCTGCCCACCACGTGTTCGTTCAGGTTCTCGCCGGACCCCAGTCCCAGCCGGAACCGCCCCTCGGACAGCAGCTGCAGCGTGGCGGCCTTCTGCGCCACCACCGCCGGGTGGTAGCGGACACTCGGGCAGGTCACGAACGTCGTCAGCGGAATCCGCGACGTGGCCTGCGCGGCCGCCCCGAGCACACTCCAGGCGTAGGGGGAGTGCCCCTGGGAATCGAGCCACGGAAAGTAGTGGTCGGACGTCACCGAGAAGTCGAAACCGACCTGCTCGGCCCGGACCACGTCCTCAACGAGCTGACGCGGTCCGGCTTGCTCGGTCATCATCGTGTATCCCCATCGCATGGCTCCCGGGTACCGGTTTGCCCCGCTTTCAAACCGGCCCCCCGGGTCCGGGTTCGCACCCGTCTCACCTGGGGTTGCTTGCGGTAAGCGTGCATGTTCCGAAGGTGGCGGTCGGAGCGCGCGGACATCCCGCCCGGCCGACGCGGTCGACTGCGTGGCCCCGTCGGAGACCTGCAGGAGGCCGACCCGGTGGGCGGACGACTTCACCGTCCCCGGGTGCCGCCGACAGGCCGAGGCCCGTCAGCCCTCATCCGGTCGCGGTCGCGCCGCCGAGCAGCGTTCGTCCGCGCATGTCCCCTCCGCGTTTCCGGCAAAGGTCCAGGGCTGACGTAGCGTCAGGAAACGAGGCCCAGGCATCGGAGGTCGTCAAGGAGTGAATAAACATTTCCCGGGGTGCGCGGGGCGTGCCAGGGTCGGCGGATGACTGTTTCCCGATGTGACCTGCTGCGCTGGCAGTTCGATCTGACCTGGTCGCTTTTCGAGTACCACCTGGAGAGGATCGAGCCCGAGGACTTCCTCTGGGAGCCCGGGCCGCTCTGCTGGACGATGCGCCGGACCGACGACGGCGCCTGGGCCCCGGACTGGGCCGATGCCGAACCCGATCCCGTCCCGGTGCCCACGATCGGCTGGGTGAGCTGGCACATCGGCTGGTGGTGGAGCGTGACCATCGACCACGCGCGCGGGCGGGTGCCCCGGGAGCGGACCGAGATCGTATGGCCGGGGGCCGGGGCGGCGTCCGTCGCGTGGCTGCGCGGTCTGCGCGACGACTGGCTGGCGGTGCTGGACGGGCTCACGGACGCCGAGCTGGACGCCGCCGCCCCGTTCCCCTGGCAGAACGATCCCCAGCACACCGTCGCCCATATGGCCGGATGGGTGAACGCCGAACTCATGAAGAACGCCAGCGAGATCGGCCAACTCCGCCTGCTGCGGGCAGCGTCGCCGGAGTGACCGAGCGAGCGTGCCGCGCGGGGTCTCAGTCGTCCGAGCTGTTCCCCGAACTCTGGCTCGAACTCCGGCGGCTGGACTTCGACGCGGCGCGCGTCACCTCGCCCAGCGCCAGGGTCACCCTGGACACCCCACGCACCCAGCGCGGCCCGCCCCGCGCCGCCCACACGACGCAGACACACCCTCCGACGACGAGCGCGAGGACGGCGGCCAAGAGGAGCACGATCATGCTCATCACTCTCTTTCTGTTGTGGTCCGCGCATCCTCTCAGCGTTGGTGTTCGCCGCGTAACCACCACCGGGCGTCGTGTCCGACACACCGTATTTCCAGGTGTGTCCTCAGGACGTGTCCGCTACTGTCCGCCAAATGATCCTCTCTCATGATGTGTCAGGGAACGGCCCGGCCTTGGTGCTGCTGCACTCCTCGGTGTGCGACCGGCGCATGTGGGACCCGCAGTGGCCGGTGCTGGCCGCCGCCGGATACCGGGTGATCCGGTGCGACTTCCGGGGGTTCGGCGACTCCCCGGTGGCCGACCGCCCGTACGGTGACGCCGGGGACGTCCTGGAACTCCTGGACCACCTGGGCATCGCGCGGGCCGCGCTGGTCGGCTCCTCGTACGGCGGCCGGGTCGCCCTGGAAGTGGCGGCCGCCCGCCCGGGCGCCGTTACGGCCCTGGTGCTGCTCTGCTCCGCCCTTTCCGGACACGCGCCCGGCCCGGAGCTGCGGTCCTTCGCCGAACGGGAGGAGGCGTTGTTCGAGGCCGGGGACCTCGCGGCCGCCGTCGAGCTGAACGTGGCGACATGGTTGGGGCCGGAGGCCGACGACGAGGCCAGGGAGCGCGTCCGCCGGATGCAGCGGCACGCCTTCGAGGCGCAGCTGACGGCCGAATTCGCCTCCGCCGAGGAGCAGGCCGACCTCTCACGGATCGAGGCGCCCTGCTTGGCCGTATCCGGCGCGCACGACCTGACGGATTTCCGCGAGATCGCCGCCCACCTGGCGGACCGCATCCCCGCCGCCCGCCACCTGGAACTCCCCTGGGCAGGCCACCTGCCCGGCCTGGAGCGGCCCAGCGCGGTCACCGACCTGCTGACCCGCTTCCTCCACGAAACGGCCCCCGCCAACTGAACGCCACCCGCTGCCGGTCGTCGATACGAACGCGTCCGGAATGGCGCCGATGTCCCCCCAATTCTCGGCGGCCAAGAGCGCCTTGGTGGCCGAGGGACGTGGACCGACGACGGCGTAGGCGCGGGCGCGGGTGATGTGCGGGGGGCGCCCCTTCGTGGCCGAGGTCATGGTGGGCTGGAGGCGTCAGGCGCGGCCGCGGCCGGATGTGTTGTCCAGCAGGTGGTCGAGGTGGCGTTGGAGGATGGCCAGCGCCGTGGCCGGGGCGTGGTGGCCTGTCAGGACGTGGGCCGTGAGGCCGTCGGCCAGGGCGAGGAGCGTGTGGGCTTCGCGCTCGGGGTCGAGGTGCTGGGGGACTTCCCGGGTGTCCTGGCCGTAGCGGATGAGCCACGCGATGAGGCCGTGGAGCTTGGCATAGGTGTCGCGCAGGACGGCGGCCAGTTTCTCGCTGGCAGGGGCATGGGTGACGAAGGCCAGCCAGACCTGAGCATGGGTCTTGGATTCCTCATCCAGCAGGGCGAGTTCGGCCACGGTGTGGGACAGCAGGGTCGACGCGGCCCGGGGGGTGGAGGTGGCGGCGATGCGCTGGTCGGCGCGTTCGGTGACGTGGCGGGAGATGTGCTCCAGCGCGAAGAGCAGCATGTCCTGCTTGGTGCGGAAACACCGCTGGACAGCGCCCATGGACACGTCGGCCTGGGCGGCGACGTCGCGGAGGCTGACGGCCTCCATGCCGGAGCGCGCGATCAGGGTGCAGACCGCCTCGGCGATCCGTCGGCGCCGGTCCTCGTAGTCGACCTGCCTGGGCACGGGTTTGCTCCTTCCCACGTTCTGATGCACTTGCATCATATCCGGATCCCCTGCACGATGTGATGCGACCGCATCGGAACGTTGCGCGGACCCCGGGAGGGAAGGCTCGTCATGGCGAAGCAACTCAAGAGGACGGACAGCGGCTCAGGGCAGGGGCTGCTGTGGCTGTTCGGTGCCATCCTCGTCATCCAGGGCTTCGGCTCCGCCATCACGGAGGCCGGGTGGGATACGAGTTTTGGCGTTGCTGGCCTCCTGCGGGCCGCCCAGATGCCCGAGTGGGTGACGCTGCTGGTCGGCTTCGCGGGGTTGACCCTGCTGGGCATGGCGGCGCGCCGTTGCTACGCGAGGAAGCGGGCGCATCGCCACCCGTGAGAAGTTGGCAGGCCAACCGGCGCGCTGGGGCGCTCCGGATGGGGCCGCCGCGGCCCGAATCATCGGCGCGACGCGGACACCTGTCTGGTCATTCCCTGCCGCGGCAAGCGGATCAGGGGTTCCAGAAGACATCGGTGTACACGCGGTCGAAGCGCCACGCGGCCAGGTCCTCGCGCTGGATCACCCAGTGGACGAAGGCGCCTTCCCAGCCGTTGACGCCGCAGTACCAGTCGGCGAGGAGCACCCAGTCCTCGACGTCACCCGAAACCGGCCCCTCCCACAGGCCTGCTTCCACCGCCTCCACGGCCCTGGCCACGGCATTCGCGACCGGGTCGGTGTAGACGGCCTCCTCATCGGCGTATCCGCCGATCTGGAGCTCCACTTCGGTGGGGCGGCCAGCAGCCTGGAGGCGCTCCCATACCGTGGCCAGTTCCTCGGAGCGGGGATGCCCGGGGAGCGGTACGCACTCCGGCCCCTCGGAGGACTCGACCGCCCCGTGATAGGGCAGTGACACATCGGCCGTCACCCGCAGCGGGCCCTGGGGGAAACCTTCGAACATCTCGCGGTAGTCGTCGAAGTCGTCCTCGTTCCAGGCATGCCGGTCCCGCTCCTCCACGGCCGTACCGGCGGGGACATACACCACGCTGCCCATGGGCGAGTAGTCGTCGTCGCGCTCGGGGAGGGCGAACAGGAGCAGTTGGCCATCGGGAGGCAGGGGGAGGTCCGTCGCGTCGGCGGGCAGGGCCGCGAGGTCGATGGAGGCGACGAAAGGAGTGGAGGGGTCCGGGCTGTCGGCGGGGAGCAGGAGCGGACCGCCGAGTCGGCCCACGACCGGCCCGCCCCCGCCGCCGCCCTGCGTGAGCGTCGCGCAGGGGCGGGCGGCGGTCATCCACCGCTCCACGTCGTCGGCGGGGATGCCCTGTCCGATCGCCCTCTCACGGAAGGGGCGTAGCCGGTCCCGCGTCTCCGACGTCATGGAAACGGCTCCCACCTCGCTGTCTCGGATGATGCTCAGTCGAGACAGAACTCGTTGCCCTCGATGTCCCGCATGTTGATGCACGACTCATCGTAGTCATCGGCAAACAGCGTTTGATCGTGTACCGCGCCGAGCGCGACCAGGCGCGCGCACTCGGCTTCGAGCGCGGCGAGGCGCTCCTTCCCCACGAGCCCGGTGCCGACTCGCACATCGAGATGCACCCGATTCTTGACGGCCTTGCCTTCGGGGACGCGCTGGAAGAACAGTCGCGGGCCCACGCCTGAGGGATCACCGCAGGCGAACGCCGCACCCTGCCGCTCAGGCGGCAGAGAGCGGTCGAATTCGTCCCACGTGGCGAACCCCTCCGGCGGCGGCGGTACGACATACCCCAACACCTCGCACCAAAAGCGAGCGACGCGCTCAGGTTCCGCGCAGTCGAAAGTGATTTGGACCTGCTTGACCGATGCCATCGGCGCACCATAGCAGGGGCTCTGTCGCTCAACACCCGCTTTATCCACCGAGCTTGGCGGAGATGACCGGGGCCAGGCGGGTGGTGATGGCGCGGTGGCCCTGGTCGTTCGGGTGGACGGAGTCGGAGAGGTCGCCGGAGGCCAGCCAGCCGGTGGTGTCGACGTAACTGGCCCTGGCGTCGCCGAAGGCGGTGACGGCGGCCTTGGTCTCGGTGCCGAAGCGGCCGCTGAAGGTGCGCAGGGCGAAGATCCAGGCGCCCGGGTAGGCGGTGCGGACCTTGCGGAGGAGGCTGGTGTACGACGCCTGGAACTGCGCCGAACTCACGCCGCGCCCCACGTCGTTGGTGCCGAGGTTGATGACGACGGCGCTGGCCTGGTAGCGGGAGAAGTCCCAGGCGGGCGTGGCGGCGTTGGGGTTGAGCTTGGTGAACTGCTGCTCCAGGCTCATCCGGTCGTCCGCCGTGTCGACGAGCGCGGCGCCGCCCTGGGCGATCTGGGTGTGGTCGGCGCCGAGGCGTTCGCCGATGAGCCAGCCGTAGGCGGTGCGGGCGTTCTGGGAGGTGGTGGTGCCGACGGTGATGGAGTCGCCGACGAACTCGATCAGCTTCTTCGGGGCGGGCGGGGCGAAGGTGGTGGCGCCGCTGTCGAGGGTCAGGCCCTGGAAGACCGCGTCGCCGTGGTAACTGCCCGCGATGACCTGGTAGTTGATCTGGAGGGTGTGGTTTCCGGCGGCGAGCGGGGTCGGGGTGAGGTTCACCGTGCCCTTGGCCTCGTCGTAGAAGGTGGCCGGGCCGCCGTCGATGCTGGCCCACAGGTCGATGGCGTTCCGCTGCTTGAGCTTGATGGTGCGGCCGGTGAAGCCGGTGCGGAAGTAGGCGCCCGCCCAGTAGGGGGTGTAGGCGGTCGCGGAGGTCTGGGTGTCCCAGCGGCCACTGAACTTGATGTTGGGGTCGCCCGGCTGGCCGGGGGCGGCCGCCGCCTTGGTGGTGGTGAGCCTGGCGCTGATGACCGGGGCCAGGCGGTTCGCGAACTTGGTGTGGCCCGCCTCGTTCGGGTGGCCGTTGCCGTCCTCGTAGTCCGTGCCGTCGGCGAGCCAGCCGCTGGTGTCGACGTAGTACACCTTCGCGTCGCCCGCGCTGGCGCGCGCGCTCACGGCCGCCTTGGTCTCCGTCAGATAGCGCTTCTTGAGGGTCTGGACGGCGAAGAGGGACGCGTTCGGGTACTTGCCCCGGATGTCACGGAGGAGGGCGGTGTACGCCGACTGGAACTCCGCGCCGGTGACGCCGTGCCCGATGTCGTTGGTGCCGAGGTTGATGACGACGGCGTTGGCCTGGTAGCGGGAGAAGTCCCAGTTCTGGTCGCCGGTGGAGGCCGTCTTGAAGAACTGGGTGGCCAGGCCCACGCAGCCGCTCTTGCCGACCAGGCAGTAGCCCGCGCGGGCGATCTGGGTGTGGCGCGCGCCGAGCTGTTCGCCGGTCTTCCAGCCGTACGAGTCGAGCGCGAGCCGGTCGGTGAGGGCACCGGCGGTGATGGAGTCGCCGACGAACTCGATGAGCTTGGACGGTACGCGGGGCGTGGTGGTGCCCGCGCCCGCGTCGAGGGCCAGGCCCTGGAAGACGGTGTCACCGGAGCGGTAGGAGACGCGGAGGGTGTGGTTGCCCCGGGGGAGTGGCGTGGGGGTGAGGTTGACGGTGCCCCTGACGCCCGCGTAGAAGACGTCGGCGCCGCCGTCGACGCTGGCGTAGAAGTTCACCGCGTTGCGCGCCTTGACCTTGACCGTCGTTCCGGTGAACGCGGTCTGGAGGTAGCCGCCGGTCCAGTTGGGGACGGCGGCGGTGGAGTCGCCGAGGTCCCAGCGGCCGGTGTAGACGATGTTCGGGTCGGTCACCGAGCCGTTGCCCAGTGCCTTCGCGGGGGTGGCGCGGGCGGCCTTCGCGGGGGTGGCCTGGGCGGCGTGGGCGGTGCTCAGGCTCAGCCCCAGCACCAGCAAAGTCGTGGCCATGACAAGTGCTAAGAGTCTTCGCATCGGAGGGGTCCTCTCGCGGAGGGGTTCCTGGGAGCGCTCCCAGGTGCGGGGTGCGGTCACGATGGAAGCGATGAATCGGTTCAACGTCAAGGTGAAGCGCACATCTCAAGCGCACATCTCAAGC
The DNA here is from genome assembly GCF_055591805.1 of Streptomyces sp. NPDC041200. Classification (NCBI taxonomy): domain Bacteria; kingdom Bacillati; phylum Actinomycetota; class Actinomycetes; order Kitasatosporales; family Streptomycetaceae; genus Streptomyces; species Streptomyces sp. NPDC041200. The sequence continues at coordinate 223,527 of NZ_JBVIZF010000011.1, forward strand.
GCACACCTCAAGCGCGCAGCCCGGCCCGGGCCGCCCCCTCGGCGGTCCGGACCGGGCTGATGGGGCGTGGCTACCAGCGCGGAATGGCCGGGGTCACCCACTCGGGGTCGGCGACCCGCATCGCGGCGGCGTCGTCGCGGTCCCGCATCGTGCCGTCGTCGTCCAGCCAGCGCTGGTGCAGTACGGCGAGCCGGTCACGGTCCAGCTCGACGCCGAGCCCGGGGGCGTCGGACACGTCGAGACGGCCGTCGCGGAAGGTGAGGCGCTCGGTGATCACGTCCTCGGTCTGCCACGGGTAGTGGCTGTCGCACGCGTAGTCCAGGTTGGGCACGGTGGCCGCGACGTGTGTCATGGCGGCCAGGCTGATGCCCAGGTGGGTGTTGGAGTGCATGGACAGGCCGACGCCGAACGTGCGGCAGATGGCGGCCAGTTCGCGGGTGTTGCGCAGGCCGCCCCAGTAGTGGTGGTCGGAGAGGACGACCTGCACCGCGCCCTTGGTGAACGCCTCCCGGATCTCCCCGAAGGTGGTCACGCACATGTTGGTGGCCAGCGGGACACCGGCGGACGCGGCGACCTCGGCCATCCCGGGCGTACCGCTGGTCGGGTCCTCCAGGTACTCCAGGACGTCCCGCAGTTCCTCCGCCACATGCAGTGACGTGGGTACGGACCAGGCGCCGTTGGGGTCCAGGCGCGTCGGCTGGCTGGGGAAGCGCTCGGCCAGGGCACGGATCGCGGCGATCTCCTGGTCCGGCTCGAAGACGCCGCCCTTGAGCTTGAAGGACGTGAAGCCGTAGTCGCGGGCGAAGCGCTCGGCCTGGGCGACGACCCCGGCCGGGTCGACTGCCGCGTCCCAGTCGTCGGGCTCACAGGCGACGCCCTCCGGGTGCTCGGCCCAGCGGTAGAAGAGGTACGCGCTGTACTCGACGCGGTCGCGGACCTTGCCGCCGAGCAGGGCGTGCACCGGCAGGCCGGTCGCCTTGCCCCAGGCGTCCAGACAGGCCACCTCGAAGCCGGAGACGATCGACAGCCGCAGCTTGTCCGCCGTCTGGACGCCGCGCAGGCCGCCGACGTCCACCGAGTTCTCGACCCGGGAGGCGTCCACCGCGACCTCGTCGGCCAGGGTGAAGAGCCCGTTCAGGTCGGTGACGCTGTGCCCGGGCAGCTTCTCGGCCAGCGGGCGGGCCAGGTCGAGGTACTTGGTGTCGCCGTACGTCTCGCCGATGCCGGTCGTGCCGTCCTCGGTGACCACCTCGATGATCAGCCGGGGGGTGTAGGGCTGGTGGACGCCCTGGGTGTTCAGCAGCGGCGGGTCGGCGACGAGGATGGGCGTCAGCCGCACCTCGGCGATGGCGAGGGCTCCGGCTCGCGCCGTCTGCGTCTGCGTCGTCTGCGTCATCGTGCGGCTCCCACGAGGTCGAGTCCGGTGGTCAGGAGGGCTTCGAGGTCGGCGAGATCGTCCTTGCCGGGGTCGGCGAGCGGTGCGCGCACCGGGCCGACCGGCCGCCCGCGCAGCCGCGCCGCCGCCTTGACCAGCGAAACGGCATAGCCGGGGACACGGTCGCGCAGCTCGACGAGGGGTACGTAGAAGTCACGCAGCAGTCGCTCCACCGTAGCGTCGTCGCCGTCGCGCTGGGCGGTGAAGAAGGCGTTCGCGATCTCGGGGGCGAAGGCGTGGACGGCCGACGAGTACGCGGTGATGCCGATGCTGGCGTACGGGCGGGCCTGGACCTCGGCGGTCGCGGCGCCGTTGAAGAACAGGAAGTCCTCCGGCGCGGCGAGCTTGAGCCGCTGCAGCCGGTCCAGGTCGCTGTGCCCGTCCTTCAGCCCGATGACGCCCGGGATGCGGACCAGTTCGCGCAGGCTGTCCATGGTGAAGGCGACCTGGTCGCGCTGGTACGCGATCAGCGGCAGCCGGGTGCGGGCGGCGATCTGCCGGATCTGCTCGACCAGCCCCGACTGCGGGCCCTTGACCAGGTAGTGCGGCAGGACGAGCGTGGCGTCCGCGCCCGCCTCCTCCGCGATCCGGGCGAACCGCGCCGCCTGTGCCCAGCCGTAGCCGATGCCCGCGACGACCGGTAGCCGGCCGTCGGCCTCGCGGACGGCGGCGGTGATGACGTCGCGGTACTCGTCCTCGTCGAGGGAGAAGAACTCACCGGTGCCGCACGCCGGGAAGATCGCCCCCGGGCCGGTCTCGATCTGCGCCGCGAGGTAGTCGCGGTACGCGGGCAGGTCGAGCGCGGCCGCGCCGTCGCCCTGGTCGCTGGTGAAGCTGGTCAGCGGGAACGAGAGCACGCCGCTCGCCATCCCGTCGCGCAGCCGGGCCGCCGTCGTCGCCGCATCGGCCGTGAGGGCCGTCATGTCTCGTCTCCCTATGTAGATGGCGTCTACGTATGAAGATAGAGGTTAGGAATGCGCGCGCGGGGGCGTCAATAGCTGGAACGTGAGCGGGCGGCCTCCCGCGGATTACGATGCGACCCATGGCGGAAACCGGTGGCGTACGCGAAGTGAAGTCTGCGGGCCGCACGGTGCAGCTCCTCGAACTGCTCGCGGCCCGTGGCGACCAGCCCGCCCGGCTGCGGGAGCTGGCCGAGGAGCTGGACGTGCCGCGCAGCAGCATGTACGCGCTGCTGCAGACCCTGATCGACCGTGGCTGGGTACGTACCGACGTCACCGGCTCGCTGTACGGCATCGGCATCCGGGCGCTGCTGACGGGGACGAGCTACCTCGACAGCGACCCGCGGGTGCGGGCGGCGCGGCCCTATCTGGACGAGGCGTCCGACGCGCTCGGCGAGACCATCCACTTCGCCCGGCTGGACGGCGGCGACGTCGTCTACCTCGCCACCCGCGAGTCGCACGAGTACCTGCGGCCCTTCAGCCGGGTGGGGCGCCGCCTCCCCTCGTACGCCGGGGCCCTCGGCAAGGCGCTGCTCGCGGAGCGTCCGGACGGCGAACTCCCCCTGCCGGACGACCCCTTGGAACCCCTGACCCCGAGGACCCACCGGGACCGGGCCTCCCTGGCCGCCGACTTGGCCCGCACCCGGCAGCGCGGCTACGCGGTCGACCGCGAGGAGGGCGTCACCGGCATCGTGGGCTTCGGCTTCGCCCTGCGGTACGAGGTGCCCGCGGTGGACGCGATCAGCTGCTCGGTGCCGACGGCCAGGCTGGCGGCGGAGGGGCGGGAGGAGCGGATCGTGGCGGTGATGCGGGAGATCCGGGAGAAGATCGAGGCGGCGGCGCCGAGGGCGGGCGGGGCGACGCCGCAGTGGCGGTAGCGGGGCGGGTGTTCCCCACCCCGCCCCTTCCCGACCCCGCCCCTTCCCGGCCCCGAGGGCGGGGGACGTGGCCGCGTCCGCGGCCGGGGGCCGGGGGTCTTCCCCGGTTCGGGGAGGGGTGGGGTGGGGAGAGCGCAGCGGTTAGGCCCAGCCTCGGTGGGCGGCTCGGGCGCCTGCTTGGAAGCGGCCTCGGGCGCCCAGGCGGAGTTGGAGGCTGCTGATGCGGCGGCGCAGGGTGCGCAGGCTGATGCCCAGGTGGCGGGCTATCGCCTCGTCCTTCATGCCCACCGCCAGCAGGCCCACCAGGTCGCGGTCCGCCTCGGTGAGGTCTTCGTGGCCCTCGTCGCGTACGCCGCTCAGGGGCGTGGCCTGCTGCCACAGGGTCTCGAAGAGGGTGCGGAGGGCGTCTGTGAGGGCGGAGTGGCGGACGATGACGGCGCAGTAGCCGGGGCCCGCGTCGGTGCTGGTCAGCGGGAGCATGGCGGAGCGGCCGTCGACGACCAGGAGCTTCATGGGGACGGTGGGGAGGACCCGGGCCTGTTCGCCGAGGGCGACCATGCCCTCGGCGTAGGCGAGGAGTTGGGGGCTCTCCAGGGAGGAGACGGAGTAGATCGTGCGGTAGGAGACGCCGCGGCGCAGCACCTCGCTCTGGAGGTCGAGTTGCGGGGTGAGCGGGGCGAGGTAGGGCGGGGAGTCGAAGAGGCAGATATCGTGTTCGGCGCGGGCGTACAGCTCTTCCAGCCGGGCCGCGTTGGCGCTTTCGCCGTGGACCACTTCGATCAGGCCGGACGGTTCGGCCCGCAGCAGTCCGGCCGCGTAGACCTTGGCCATGTCATCGGCGGTGGCGGCGAGGAGCTCGGATTCGGTCTCGCGTTTGCGGATGAGGGCCCGTACGGCGACGCGGGGGTCGACCGGGCGCGGCCCGCCGGTGGAGTCGGGTGCCTGGAGGAGGCCGAGGCGCAGGAGGCGGGCGCAGCCGCGGCGGACGCGGGAGGGAGAGGCGCGGAGCAGTTCCGCCCAGCCGGTGACGCCCACGTCGGGCTGGTGGAGGATCGCATGGTACAGCGTCTCGTCGAAGTCGGAGACCCCCGCCGCGGCCCAGGGGCTCGGGGGTGCGGCAGGGGTCTCGTCGGATGAGGATGCTGCTCTGCTGTCCACTTGTGGCGGCTCCAGCGCGTCGATGTAACGATTCAACGGCACGCTAGACGGTGTTCGTTACCGCCAGAGGACAGCTTTCGGCCTACTTCAGGCCATATGCACGAATGAGCGTTTGATCGATTCGGTTGCCGTCGGCGTCGGTGGCCTGGACGCGCAGGCCGGTGAAGCCGTTGGTGGCGCCGAGCCGGGGGTGGTCGACGGCGGCCCGGTATTCGGCGCCGTCGCGGGTGAGCTTGACCGCCTTCCAGGTGGCGCCGTCGTCGTAGGTCACCCAGGCCTTGAGGGAGCGCACCTTCGCGGCCTGAGCGCCGTCCTGGTGGCGCGGGGTCAGGCCGAAGGTGAAGCGGTGTCCGGCCTTGGTGCGGCCCAGCAGGTCAACGCCCAGGTCGTAGTCGAGGGAGAGCAGGGGGAGGGCGGTGGCCCCGGCGGTGTGGGCGGAGGTGAAGTCCCACTGGGTGGTGGTCCTGGTGGAGTACGCCGACCACGCGGCGCTCCGCCGCGCGTCGATGGTGAGCCGGTAGTTGGCCTTCGCGGCCGGTACGGCGAAGGTGCCCGAGCCGTACGGCGCCTCGCCGACCAGCTCGCCGTCCTTGTACAGGCTGGTCTTCACCGCGTCCACGCCGTCCTTGGCCGCGCCCGCGGAGCCGTAGTGTCCGGTGCCCGAGTCCGAGAACTCCGGTACGGCGAGGGTGAGTTGGTCGCCCTCGCGCTCCGAGGTGCCGAACTCGGCGGCGGTCGTGGGGCGGATGACGGGGGAGAGCCAGTTCACGGTCTCCTTCGTCCCGGGCGCGTAGGTCGTGAGCGGCGCCCACTGCCGTCCGCCGCCGTCGTAGTCCTGCAGGGCGGTGCGCCAGACGCGGGTACCGGGGTCGGCGCTGTAGTACTCGGTGCGCTGGGTGCCCAGCGTCACCTCTGCCTTCTGCTCCACCGAGAAGAGCTGGTAGGGGCGGAAGGTGTGGGTGGCCTCGGCGCCGAGGTGCCCCTTCCCGGGGCCGTGGTAGCGGGCGGTGACCTTGTGGGTGGTGCGGCTGTTGAGCGGGTACGTGAGGTCCTCGCCGATGGCGTCCGGCTCGGGCAGCACCACGTCGTACAGGTACGGGCTGTCCACCGTGCCGCCCAGTTCGATGGTCACCTTGGACTGGTCGCCCAGGAGGGACAGCAGCTTGTCGCCCTCCTCGCCGGGCAGCGACATGACGGGGATGGTCGCGCTGTCGACCGCGGTGAGCCACAGACCGGCCGTCGTCTTGCGGTAGGCGAGGACGTACGCGGCTCCCGCCTTGGTGGCGTTGGTGACCGCTTCGTCGGGCCATCCGTCGGGCGCCAGGCCCACCAGCACGGCCTTGCCCTTCACGTCCAGGCCCTCGAAGTCCTCGGCCGTACCGGCCCCGGCGGACACCAGCCGCACCTTCCGCTTACCGTCGATCTTGACGGGCCAGCCGGTGTAGGTGTTCGCGTACTCCGGGTTCAGCGCGACCCGCGCGGGACCGGTGACGCGCGCGGTCAGCTTCGTCTTCTCCAGGCGCCAGCGGCTGTAGAACTCGAAGGTGCCCTCGGTGACCTTCTCGGTCGGCGCCGCGTAGATGTGCTTCTTCCACTTGCCCATGGAGTAGGTCAGGCCGAAGGAGCTGCCGCCCTTCAGCTCCCGGTGCCAGGAAGTGATCACGCCCTGGGATTGGGAGTCCTTCTCCTTGGTCTGCGGCTTGATCTCGACGGCCTTGCGGGCGTCGAGGGTGAGGGAGGTGTCGCCGTTCAGCTCGATCTGCGGATCGCCCACGACGCTCGTCGCGACCTCGTGCTTCCCGCTGTCGTAGACCGGGATCCAGGTGGCGAGGGAGTACGTGCCGGGCGGCAGCTGGAAGGTGTCGGAGCCGCTCATGAAGCCGAACTGGTTCTGGCTGGTGTCACTGAGCTTCTGGAGGGTGTAGAGCGCCGCAGGGGACTGCTTGCCCTCGCGGTCCAGCAGCGTGACGTTGAGGTCGTGGAGCTTCTCGGCCTTCTCGTAGGCGACGGCCGTGGTCACCTTGACCGTGCCGCCCGCGCCGTCGTCGCCGGTGGCGGTGATGTATCCGGCGTGGCGGCCCGCTGCCGCCTTGGCCGGGTCGACGGTGACCAGGACCTTCATCTCGCCGTTCGCGGGCACGGTCACGGTGTCGGAGCCGAGGGTCAGGGAGCCGCCGCCGACCGAGGACGCCAGCTTCAGCGTCACCGGCTTGTCGGTGGCGTTGGTGTACCGGATGGTCTTGGGGTCGGCCTTATCCGCGTCGTACGCGTACTGGCCGTAGTTGAGGACCGGCGTCCCGAACACGTTCTGGGCCGCCGCGCGCGGTACGTCGACCCGGCCGTCGCCCTGGGTGAACGGGCCGTCCGCCGTGCTGGTCTTGGCGGTGCTGGCCAGGGCGTCCTTGATCTGCTGGCCGCTCCAGTCGGGGTGCGCCCCGGCGACGATCGCCGCCGCACCCGCGACGTGCGGCGTCGCCATGGACGTGCCGCTGGAGGTGGTGTACAGGTCGTTGACGGGGGTGCCCATGGTCGTACCGGCCGCGCGGGCGGCGGTGATGTTCACGCCGGGCGCGGTGATCTCGGGCTTGACCGCGTAGTCGCCGGTGCGCGGCCCGCGGCTGGAGAACGTCGCCCACTTGTCGGACTTGTCGACGGCGCCGACGGTGAGGGCCGAGTTCGCGATGCCGGGCGTCTCCACGGTCCCCTCGAACGGGCCGGAGTTGCCCGCCGCGACCACGAACAGCGCCCCGGAGGACGCCGACAGCTGGTCGACGGCCTCGCTCAGCGGGTCCGAGGGGCCGGACGCCGGGCCGCCCAGCGACATGGAGATGATCTTGGCCTTGGAGGCGGCGGCCCACTCCATGCCCTCGATGATCCACGACGAGTAGCCTTCGCCCGCGTCGTTCATCACCTTGCCGACCAGCAGCTTCGCGCCCGGCGCCACGCCCTTGTACGTGCCGTCGGACCCGGCGCCGCCGCCCGCGATCGTGTCGGCCACATGGGTGCCGTGGCCGTGGCCGTCCTTGACGGTCTGATCCGGGACGAAGCTCTTGGAGTCGGCGACGGCGTCCTTGACGTCCGGGTGGGTGGCGTCGATGCCGGTGTCCAGCACGGCGACCTTGACGCCCTCGCCGTCGTGTCCGGCCTTCCACATCTCCGGGGCGCCGATCTGCGGGACGCTGACGTCCAGCGACGCCTTGACCTTCCGGTCCAGCCAGAGCTTCCGTAACCCCTTGTCGCGGCTGACGTCGGCCCAGAAGTCCGCCGCGTCGGCCTTGCGGGCGCTGAGCGCCGCACCGTCCACGCTGCTCAGGGCGAGGGTCTTGCGCGCGCCTTCGGGTGCCGGGTGCGCGCCGTCGCCGCGGTAGGTGGCGATGACCGGGATCGAGCCGGTCTTCCGGTCGTCGTAGCCCTGCTTGACGAGCTGGGTGATGTTGAACAGGCCCGCGTCGACGCGGCCCCTGGACATCAGCCGGAGCGCGTCCACCGGGACGACGCTGATCTCCTTGTCCTGCTGGGTGGTCACGAACTCCGCCGACTCGCGGCCCGGCGCCCGCTCCACCTCCACGGCGTACTTGCCGTCGGGACCGGTGGTGACGGTGACCGTGTCACCGGTGATCAGGGTGACCGTGTGCTGTTGGGTGCGAACCGGCGGGGCGGTCTGTGAGGCCTGCGCGGCGGACTGGGACGGCCGGGCACCGGCCACCGGGGTGGCCAGGACGGCCACCACGCCGGCGGCGCCCACCACGGCCACGAGACGACGCGATCTTCGCATCGGCTGGCTTCCTCCCTCATCGCATCCGACTCTGCTGTCGGAAGGTGCGATCAGAGTGGTCGCCGGGGGTGTGCGGGCTCAAGGGGTGGCTGTGGCCGGGCGGTGCCAACGCCTCCCTTGGCCACGGGAGTTACGCCCGGGGATCGGCTTACGCGTGGTGGCGGCCCATCATCTCGGCGCACTTCTCGCCGATCATCATCGTCGTGACGCACGGGTTGACGGCCACCAGGTGCGGCATCACCGAGCCGTCGGCCACCCGCAGCCCCGTCACCCCCTTGACCCGCAGCTGCGGGTCCAGCGGCGCGGCCGGGTCGTCGGGCGCGCCCATCTTCACCGTGCAGGACGGGTGGTAGACGGTGTTGTGGGTGTCGCGGATGTACGCGAACAGCTCGTCGTCGGTGTCCGCGCCGGGCCCGGGGGCGAGTTCGGCGCCCGCCCACAGGGCCAGCGCGGGGCGGGCGACGATGTTGCGGGCCAGCCGCAGGCCGTGGATCATCACGCGGATGTCGTGGTCGTGGGTGAAGTAGCGGGGGTCGACCCTCGGCTTGTCGCGGAAGTCGCGGGTGCGCAGCCGGACGGTGCCGGTGGAGCGGGCGCGGGTGACGTTGGGGGTGAGGCAGAAGGCGTTCTCGGACGTCGGATAGCCGTGGCGGTAGGTGTTCATGTCGAACGGCACCGAGCCGTAGTGGAACATCAGGTCGGGCCGGTCGAGATCCGGCTCGGTGGCGGCGAAGATGCCGATCTCCCACCACTGGGTGGAGCTGCGGACCATGGGCTGTTCCGCGTGCCACATGATGACGCCCTCGGGGTGGTCCTGGAGGTTCTCGCCGACGCCGGGGGAGTCCACGATCACCTCCACGCCCGTCTCGCGCAGATGCTCCGCGGGCCCGATGCCCGACAGCATCAGCAGCTTCGGGGTGTCGATGGCGCCGCAGGAGACGACCACCTCGCGCCGCGCGTGCACGGTGTGGGTGTGGATCAGGTCGGGGGCGAGGTAGTCGACGCCGATGCAGCGCCGGTCCGGGTCCAGCAGCAGCCGCTTGGCCTGCAGCCCGGTGCGTACGGCCAGATTGGGGCGCCCGGACATGACCGGGTGGAGGTAGGCGACGGAGGCGGAGCATCGGGTGCCGTCCTCGCGCGCGTTGATCTGGAACCAGTGGGCGCCGCGCACCACGGTCCGGCCGGTGTTGAACGGGGTGACCGGGATGCCCGCCTCCTCGCACGCCGCCAGCAGCGCCCGGCCGCACGGGTCGTGCGGCGGTACGGTGCGCAGGGTGACCGGGCCGCCGCGGCCGTGGTGGTCGCCGGGCGCGTCGCTGCTCTCCAGCCGCCGGAACAGCGGGTAGGTCTCCTCGGCGCTCCACCCCGTACAGCCGGTCCCGGCCCATTCGTCCAGATCTTCGGCGGGCGCCCAGAAGGCGATGCAGGAGTTGTGGGAGGAGCAGCCGCCCAGCACCTTGGCGCGGGCGTGCCGCAGGAAGCTGTTGCCCTTCTTCTGCGGCTCGACGGGATAGTCCCAGTCGTAGCCGGACTCCAGCAGCGCCATCCACCGGTCGAGCCGCAGGACGTCGTCGTCGCCGACGTCCGAGGGGCCCGCCTCCAGGAGACACACCGACACCGACGGGTCCTCGCTCAGCCGCGCCGCGACGACCGACCCGGCCGTGCCGCCACCGACCACCACGTAGTCGAACTCGTCCACGGGCGTCTCCTCACGGGGTGGTGGGGGCGGCGTGCTCGGCGAGTACGCCGGTGTGCTTGCGCTGCACGAACCAGTAGTAGGTGAAGCCGCCGAGCGCGACCACGCCGATGAACAGCACCGCGCCCCAGCGCAGATACCAGTGCTGCGGGCCGCTCGCGTTGTAGACCTGGGCGCGCGGCCAGGCGAGGTTGACGGACATCGCGACGCCCCACAGCACGGCCAGCGCGTTGACCGGCACACCGAACCGGCCCAGCGAGAACCGGCCCTCGGCGGGCTGCCACCGTCCCCTCATTCGTCGCGCCAGCATGGGCAGGGTGACCAGCAGGTACGCCAGGTAGATCATGATGATCGCGATGCTGGTGACCACCGAGAAGATCTGCGGCTGGTTGATGTTGATGACCAGGATCCCGACCGCCACCAGGCCGATCAGGACCGCCGGGAGCACCGGTGTCTGGAAGCGCGGATGGACATGGGCGAGCCGGGAGCCGCCGGGCAGGTTGTTGTCCCGCGCCATGGCGAACATCAGCCGGATGCTGGCGGTGTGCACGGCCAGCGCGCACACCGTGATCGCGACGACCACGCACCACAGCATGATCTCGCCCATGGTGTGCCCGAGGGTGGACAGCACCACGTACTGCAGACCGTCCTCGGCCAGCTGTCTCGCGTGCAGGTTCTCCACCGCCATCAGGGCGAACAGCAGGATGAACCCGCCGATCAGGAACGACGCGACCAGCGCCCGCAGAATCGCGCGCGGCGCGTTGCGGCCCGGGTCCACGGACTCCTCGCCGAGCGACGAGGCCGTGTCGAAGCCGTACATCACGTACGCGGAGGCGAGCGAGGCGGTCAGGAACGCGCCGAAGTAGCCCAGCGACTGGCCCTCGCTTCGGCCGAAGGTGTCCAGCACGACGGACGGGCCGCGGGTGAAGTGCGCGGCCAGCAGCAGGATCAGCACGATCGCGGCGACCAGCTCGATGGCCACCCCGGCCGAGTTGATACGGGCCATCAGCTTCACCCCGAAGCCGTTCACCAGGGTCGTGAAAAGGACCAGGATCGAGCCGAGCACGACCGCGTTGGCCGCCCGCTCGGCGCCGCTGCTCCCGTCGCCGATGAACTGGAACCACGCGGAGATCTGCGGCAGCGTGATCTGGTACGCGAGCGCCACCGCCGCCAGCGACACCATCGAGGCGGTCATCATCATCCAGCCGCCCAGCCAGCCGACGTGCGGGCCGCCCAGCAGCTTGGACCAGTTGTAGACCGACCCCGCCACCGGATAGCGGCCCGCCAGCTCGCAGAAGCACAACGCCACCATCAGCTGGCCGAGGAACACCATCGGCCACGACCACCAGTACGCCGGGCCGCCGTGGGTCACGCCGAAGTAGAACAGCTGGAAGGTGCCGGTGAGGATGGAGATGTAGCTGATCCCGGCGGCGAAGGTGTGGAAGTTGCCGAGCGTGCGCTTGAGTTCCGGCCGGTAGCCGAGTTCCGCGAGCGAGTCGTCGTCGTGTGCCGTGTCCCGGCGGGGGCCGGGGCGGGGTGGCTCGGTGGGATCGGCCGCCGTCACGTGAACCACCGCTGGGGGCGGGGCGCGGTGTTGCGCCAGATGTGCTTGGTCTCCTGGTACTCGTGCAGCCCCGCGGGGCCCAGCTCCCGGCCGATGCCCGACTGCTTCATCCCGCCCCACTCGGCCTGCGGGACGTACGGGTGGAAGTCGTTGATCCAGACCGTTCCGGCGCGCAGCCGCGACGCCACCCGCTGCGCCTTCTCCGCGTCCTGCGTCCACACCGCGCCCGCCAGGCCGTACACCGTGTCATTGGCGAGCGCCAGCGCCTCGTCCTCGTCCCGGAACCGCTCCACGGTGAGCACCGGGCCGAACGACTCCTCCTGCACCACCCTCATGTCCGGAGTGCAGTCGTCCAGCACCGTGGGCAGGTAGTAGTGGCCGCCCGCGAGCGACGGCTCGTCGGGCGGCGACCCGCCACAGCGCAGCACCGCGCCCTCGTCGATGCCCGCCGCCACGTAACTCGCCACCTTGTCGCGGTGCGCGGCCGAGATCAGCGGGCCGGTGCGGGCGTTCTCGTCGAACGGGCCACCGAGCCGGATCGCCCTCGCGCGCGCCACCACCTCGTCCACGAACGCGTCGTGCAGCTGCTCCTGGACCAGCAGCCTGGCCCCCGCCGAGCACACCTGGCCGGAGTGCAGGAACACGGCCGTCAGCGCGTAGTCCACGGCCGTGTCGAAGTCGGAGTCGGTGAAGACGATGTTCGGGTTCTTGCCGCCCAGCTCCAGGGCGAGCTTCTTTACGGTGGTCGCGGCCGCCGCCATGATCCACCGGCCGGTCACCACCCCGCCGGTGAACGACACCATGTCCACCCGCTCGTCCGTGACCAGCGGCGCCCCGGCCGTCGACCCGGCCCCCAGCACGAGGTTGGCCGCGCCCGGCGGCACCCCCGCCTCGCTGAGCAGCCGCATCAGCCCGATCGCGGTGTGCGGGGTCAGCTCGCTGGGCTTGAGGACGAACGTGTTCCCGGCGGCCAGCGCGGGCGCCACCTTCCAGGCCGTCTGCAGCAGCGGATAGTTCCACGGCGTGATCAGGGCACACACCCCGACCGGTTCACGCACCACCCTGCTGTCGATCTCCGGACTGCCCGTGTCCAGTACCCGGTCCGCGCCACCGGCGGCGACGAGATGACCGAAGTAGCGGAAGCACCCGGCGATGTCGTCGAGGTCGTACTCGCTCTCCACCAGCCGCTTCCCCGTGTCCAGGGACTCGGCCCGGGCCAGATTCGCCTTGTCGCGCTCCAGCAGATCGGCCACGCGCAGCAGCAGCCGCCCCCGCTCCGTGGCCGGGGTGCCCGGCCACGGCCCCCGGTCGAACGCGTCCCGCGCCGCCGCGACCGCCATGGCCACGTCCTTCGCCCCGGCCTCGTCCACGGAGGCCACCAGGGCCCCGTCCGCCGGGCAGCGGATCTCCCGCGTCTGTCCGTCGAGGGCGGCGGTCCACTGTCCGCCGATGAACAGCTCCGGCATAGTGCCCCCCTTTGCTGGGGTTCCCCGGCCAGTCCACACCCCGAGCGTAAGCGCCCCAGGTCGCCCCCGCACGACGTACGCCCCCCGCTTGGCACCGGCGGCGCGCGCGTGCGGCCCGTGGAACCGGCACGCCGACACCCAGCCCGGCCGGGCCAGATGTCCGGCCCTCGCTCGGGCTGGCCCCGGCCGCGCGCCCGACGCGCGTCTGCCGCCCTGCCGGGCGCTCCGCCCACCTCGACCGCCCACCTCGACGCCCGCCCACCTCGACGCCCGCGCCGCCGACGGCCGCCGCCACTGCGGGCCGCGAGCCGGTGGCCCGTACCCGCCCCGCCCCCGGGAGGGCGGGGGCGCCCTGCTCCCGACCGAAGCCTCCGTGTGGAGGCCCATGGGCCAGCGCGCCGCCTGCTCCCGGTCCGTGCCGGACGCCCGGCGCCCGGCCGCCGCCGCCTCGCCCACCCCGGCCGTGCGCCCGGCGTGCGGCTGCCGCCCCGGTGGCCCGGCGCGCTGGGCGGCACGGCCTGTTCCCCTTCGTCCTGGGGGGGCGTCGCATGGCCCCGGCCCGGTCGTGCGGGTTGAGGCCGCGGGGCGGGGTGCCCCTGTTTTCGTCCGCCGTTTCCGGGGCGTGGCGGAGGCTCAGCGTCCGGATGCTGGTGTCGGTCGCGTGTCCCTCCGGGGGAGTCCCGGGTGGGGGAGACCACCCGGTGGGGGAGTGGCGCAGGTGGCGGGGAGAATCCTCGGCATGGTGTACGACCCCGACGCGCCCCGCGTCCTCGCCGACGAACTGCTCGCCGCCCTCGACCCCTTGCCCTATCCGCGGCGCATGCGGGAGCTGGCCCTGCGGGTGCGGGCGGCCAGTGCGCGGGGGCAACTGGCCGGGCTGGTGGAGGAGCTGGCCGGGCGTGGGGGGTACGAGCGACGGCTGGCCGCCGCGGCGGCCGCCATCGGCGGGCGGACCGGCCATCTGGAGACGCTGCTCACCGACCCCGACCCGCTGGTGCGTAGCCACGCCCTGCGGGCCCGGGTCCGGGACGAGGCGCTGGAGGCGGCGTTCGAGGACGCGCCCGCCGCCGTACGGCGCCAGCTCATCCGGGCCGTCGTCGCCCAGCGCCGCACCGCGCTCGCCGACCGGCTCGTCGAGCCGCTGCGGGAGCGCTGGGGCGACGGCGAGGCGGCGCGGCTGCTGCCGGGGTGCGGGGCGGACACCGTCGTACGGCTGCTGCCCCTGGTGTTCCACGCGGTCGGCAGCTGGCGGCCGCTCACCACCCGCCACCCCGCCGCGGTCCTCGACGAGGCCGAGCGGCAGCTGACCGCGCTGCCCGAGGCGCTGCGCGCGGGCTGGTGGCAGCGGTACGCGTCCGGCGTGGCGCTCGCCGCCCGCGCCGAGCCGGACCGCGTGCTGGACCTGCTGGAGCGGCGGTGCCACAGCGCACTGGAGCCTGCCCTGTGGCACCGGCTCGGCACACTGGTGGCCGCCGACCCCGGCCGTACGCTCGATCTGCTGCTCACGCCCGAGCACACCCACCTGCTGCGCGGCGGCCCGCATGGCCGGGGGCTGGAACGGGCCGTGCTGCGCCGTCTCGTGACGGCCGACCCGGCCGAACTCGACGCCCTGGGGCGAGAGCTGGCGCACGACGCCGAGCCCCTGGCGCGGCTGCTGGCCGCCCTGCCGCCCGCCCGCCGCGCCGCCTTCTTCGACGCCGCCACCGCCGACCGCGACCCCGCCCACGCCGTCCTGGCCCCCGCCGTCCTCGACGCCCTGCCGCGCCCGCGCCGCCAGGAGGAGGCGCGCCGCATGGCCACGCAGGCGCGCGAGCGCGGCGCGCACTGGACCACGGTGCTCGAAGCGGTCGCGTATCTGCCGGTCGAGGAGGCGCGCGACGAGCTGCTGGCCGCCACCCGCCGCCCCGCCGCGGACGACCGCGCCACCGCCTACCCGCTGCTGATCCGCAACGCCACCCGCTCCGGCGACCCCGACGCCGTCACCGCGCTGCTGCGGCAGCTGGAACGGCTGCGCAACGAACAGGACCCGGTGCGCCACGCCGCGCTCGGCGCGCTCGCCACCATCCCGCCCGCGCTGTTCACCGACGACGCCGCCGAACCCCTCGACCGGGTCGCCACCGACGCCATCCAGGCCCGCGACTCCTCCGCCGGCACCCGCCGCGCGCTGCGCCGCCTCGCCGTCGCGCTGCTGCGCGAACACGCCGTCACCGGGCGGCGCGAACTGCTCGGCTGGGGCTTGCGCACCGTCACCCGGCTCGCGGGCAGCGTCGGCGCCGCCGACCTCGGCCGCCTCGACCACCGGCTGCGGCGCGGTCAGGAACACGCCGTCTTCGAGGCGTTGCGCCCCTGGCTGGAGGCGGGCGCCGAACGCGTCGACCACGAGCTGACGTTCGCCCTCGCCCGCTCCCTCGGACGGCGCGCACACACCCTGCCCGAGCTGCAGGAACTGCTGTGGCAGGCCATCGCGTTCGGCCGTGGCGAAACCGCCCGCACCGCCATCGCCCTGTGGCTGGAGCCGCCCCGCGAACGGGACGCCCGGGTGGCCGAACTCCTCGCCCAGGAGCCCTCCGCCGCCGTCCTGCCGCCGGTCCTGGCGGTGCTCACCCGGCGCCGCACCGACCTGCTCGACGTCGCGCTCGGCGACACCCCGCCGTACGGGCGCTTCCTCACCCACGGCACCCACTGGACGCCGCCCACCGGCCGGGACGCCGCCCGCTGGCTGCCCCGTCAACAGGCCGCCGCCGCCCGCCTCCTGGCCAAGGCCGCCGCCGACACCGCCCTGCCGCCACCCGAACGCGCCTCCGCCATCGCCCGCGCCGCGCCGCTCGACGAGGGCGCGCCGCTGGTCAGGATGTGGGCCGCCGCCGATGACGTGGTGCTCGCCGAGACCGCGCTCGCCGCCCTGCCCCGGACCCGCCGTCCCGGGGACGCCCTGCCCCTCCTGCTCGCCCACGCGGGCGGCGACCGCGCGCGGGTGGCGGTGTACGCGGCGGCCAGGGCCGCCCGGTACGTCGCGCCGTCCCGGCTGGACCGGCTCATCCGGGGCGTCCTCGCGCCCGACGGGGTCGCCACCGCCGTACCGTCCGTCCCGCCCAAGGTCACCAGCCGCAAGGAGGCCGCCCGGCTCGCCGCCGCCCACCTCCCCGCCTCCGACGCGGCCACCCTCCTCGCCGACGCCCAAGGGCTCCCCGGCCAGCACCCCGACGTCCAGGCCGTCTGCGTCCGCTTCGCGGCCCGGCTGCTCGGCACCAAGCGCGCCTGGGAACTGCTGTCGGCCGCCGCCGGCGGACGCCGCGAACTGCGCCACGCCGTGCTGCGCACCCTCCCGCTCGACCTCCCCGAACTCCACCGCGAGCGCTACGCCCAGCTCATCCGCGTCGTCTGCGACACCGAGGACCCCGAAGTGGCCGCCTCCGGCCACGCCGCGCTCGCCCGCTGGTCGCCCTGGGCGCCGGACGCGGCGGCGCTGCTGGTCGCGGCCGTCACCGACCTCGGCAACCGGTCGAGCTGGCGGTCCGCCGCCGACGCCCTGCTCGCCCTCATGGCCGCCGCGCCCGACGGCACCTCCGAGGACAACCCCCTCGCCTGGGCGCTCGCCGCCCTCGTCACCGCCGACGCCCGCACCGGCATGCCCGACGCCGAACCCGACCGGGACCGGCCCGCCCGCCAGCGCATCCGGCACCTGGCCGCCCAGCTCGCCCAGCGCGGGCGGGTCCGGCCGCGCGAGATGCGGCGCCACGCGCTCGGCGCCGCCGAACTCCTCGCCGGGTACGAGACGTTCGTCCCCGAGGCCGCCCAGGTCCTCGTCCACGCCCTCGACCTGGACGCCCGGCCGAGCACGCTCACCGCGGCCCTCGCCCGCCTCGCCCGGCTGCACGCCTCCCGCCCCGCGCTCGCCGCCCGCACCGCCGACGTCCTGCGCGACCGGCTCACCGCCGCCGCGCGGCCCGGCGGACGGGAGGGGCTGCTGCGCGCCGCGACGCAGCTGGAGGAGGACGGCGGACACGCCGCCGGGCTCTTCGCCGCCGTCCTCACGGGCGTCGGCGGCCCCCGTACGGAATGGGCGGAGCCCTGGCGGGAACGGGTGCGGGGCTTGCGGCAGCATCCGCACCCGGATGTGCGGGACGCGGCGTTGCGGCTGACGACGGCGGGGGAGTAGTTCTACGTGCTCTCGCGCCAGGCCCCGGCGCCGTAGTCGTACCCGTACGCGGGGCGGCCCTTGACGCCGCTGGTGCGGAACGGCGCGCCGCCGTCGTCGATCCGCACCGTCCCGGCGCGGTCCCCGCTCGTCCACTCCAGCTCCAGGTACCAGCGGCAGTCGCAGCCCGCCGTACGGGCGTTGACCAGCAGCACCTCGGGGTCCGACGCGGAGACGCGATACGGGAAGCGGACAGCGGGGATCGGCTCGCCCTCGTCGTTGCCGTCGGTGGGGCGCGCCCGGGGGCGGGCGGCGTCCAGGTCGACGGAGAAGGCGCGCGGGGTGAGGGCGCCGCCGCAGCCGTTCTCCATGGCGTACGACGACCAGGCGAGCGGCGTACGGCGCCCCACGACCCGTACGTGCAGGGCGCGCAGCACGACCGCCGACTCCGCCCGCCCCTGGACGGTCACCTCGACGTTGGTGGTGCCGCCGTGCACCGCGTCGTGGGCGGCGGCCCAGGCGGGGGCGTCCTGCTCGGTGGGCGGCGGGGCGACGTCGGCGGGCGGCCGGTCGATGAGGTAGCGGTGGTCGCAGCCGTTCTCCCAGACGTGGGAGCGGGTGCCGAGGGTGAGCGGGAGGCGGGCGGCCCCGGGCGGCCCGGACGCCGGGGGCGAGGACGCCGTTCCGCCGCCGCGCCGCCCCGGCGTCCCACTGTGCGGCGCGCCCGACCGCGCCGCGTCGCCGGTCTCCTCCCGCTCCAGACGGCCACGGGCGGTGGGTCCGGTGGTGGGCGGGCGCGTCGCGGGCGCTTTCGGCGTCGCGGTGGCCGCCGGGGGTGAGACGGCGGTGTGGTTCCTCGGCCCGCTCCCGCCGGACGACGACCGCACCTCCACGGCCGTGACGGCGAGGACGACGACGGCCGCCGCGCCCGCCACCAGCGCCCACGGCCGAGTACGCCAGGCCGGGCGCCCCGCCCCGGCTGGCGCCACGTCATCCGGAACGCTCCGCAACCGCCCCTGCCCCGGCCCCCCGCCTGCCCCCGCCGTCGGTACCCCCGTCAACCACCGGGCCCGGGCGCTTCCCGGGATGCCCGGCGTCCGGCCCCCGTCTGGTGCGGCCCGCCGCTGGGCGGCGGCTTGGGGGCGGTCCGCGTCCCGCTTCGCTGCCTCCCCAGCGGCGGCTGACGCGGCCTCGGCAGGGCGACCGGTGGGGGCGGCGGAGCTGGGCTCGGCCTCGGCGGGGGCCAGCTCCGTGCCCCGTGGGGGGCCGTCCTGGCGGGGCACCGCGGCGGCCCGGCCCGTGGAGCGGCGGGCGTCGGCCAGGAGCCAGCGGTGGTGGAGGGCGAGCAGTTCGTCCGGGGTCGCGCCGCACAGGCGGGCTAAGCGCTCCACCGGGGCGTAGTCCGTGGGGACCGCGTCGCCGTTGCAGTAGCGGTGCAGCGTGGACGTGCTGACGTGCAGACGGGTGGCCAGGGCCCCGTAACTGCGGCCCGAGCGCTCCTTCAGCGCGCGCAGGCTCTCCGCGAACCGCTCGACCTCATCGGCTCCATCGACCCCATCGGCTCCATCGCCCCCATCAACTCTGCCCACCGGCCCGTCCCCCATTTCCCTCTGCCCCTTCCCGCGGCCGCGTTCGAGGGCGTCGCCATTCCCCCAAGTCAGCGTACGTGCAGGCATTCCCGCGTCCCGGATGCCACGCTTCCCGTAGCGGTGGCGGCGCGGTGCCGCGCAGTCTTGGGCTGCCGTCGTGAGTTTGGCGGTTTTTCCACCACATGCGAAGCGAGGAGCCCTTTCCATGCGTATGTCCGCGCACACACTCCGCACCGCCGGCCTCGGCGCCCTGACCGCGGCCGCCCTCCTGGCCGGGTCCGCGACCGCGACCGCCGCCCCGGGCACGCCCGGCCACCTCGTACCGAAGGAGCTGCCGCCGCACCCGTCGTCGGACTGGTACGCGAGCGACGTCACCCCGGGGCTGCCCGAGAACGTCCCCTTCTGCGTCGAGGGCACGCTGCCCTCGGCCGGGGCCACCCATCGGACCTTCTGGACCGAGTACGACACGAGCGCGAGCCAGGTCGTGGTCAAGGCCGCCACCGTGGACGCCGCCCGCAAGCTCGCCGCGGCCGCCGAGAAGAAGGTACGGAACTGCGCCGCCGACTGGGAGCGCGACTACCCCGGGGGCACGGCGTCCTGGCGGGACTACGGCACGCTCCCGGCCGAGGACGGCGCCCATGTGTACGGCGTCCACACCTCGTACCCGGACTCGGAGCCGGGGATCCACCTCTACGGGGTGGGGCGGGACGGGCGGACCGTCACCGTCGTCGAGTGGGGCGAGATGGGGAACTACGAACACGCGCCGGTCGACGCGTTCCGGCGGACGACCACCACGGCGGTCGTGAAGCTGCACCACCCGTAGCACCCGTGACCCCCCGGGGGGTGCGCGTCGCCGCCGCCGGGGAGGGCACTCGTCCCCAGGGGGTGTCTTGCCGATCATGCCGGGCTCCCGACGCCTGGCACGGCACCTCGCGGCCCCGCGCTCG
>NZ_JBVIZF010000012.1:0-234274 GCF_055591805.1 Streptomyces sp. NPDC041200
CGGTTACATTCCGAACCCGGAAGCTAAGCCTTTCAGCGCCGATGGTACTGCAGGGGGGACCCTGTGGGAGAGTAGGACGCCGCCGAACAATCTTTAGCCTCGGTCCCGAGCATTTCATGCTCGGGACCGAGGCATTTTTGCGTTCAGCGCCAGGTTCCCAGTCGAACTGATGTATCACCGGATCGAGTGAAACGGGGCTGCGGCCCTGGCGCGGCGTGTGCGGAACCGCTCAGAATCGCCAGCAGGAGGGGTGAGGAGAGCGGGGGTACCCCATGAGGGTGATGCAGGCCGGGAGGGCGGTGGAGGTGGCGTCAGGGCCCGTTATGGGGCCGGGTCTGACGCCATCACCTGCCACCGTCACCACATCAGTTGTCGTAGCCCGCGGCGCGGGCGAGTTCGAGGTCGAGTGCCTCGCGCCGGATGCGCTGGTCCATGTAGAGGAGAGCGGTCACACCGGCGCTGATCGGAAAGGTGATGGACGAGCTGATCACCCCGCCGATGCCGACGACGGTCAGAAAGGCCCAGCCGACGGAGACGGACTCGCCGGACAGGTAGTCGATGGCGCTGTCCCCGCCGAGCACCATCGCGACGGCGCTGGTCGGTACCTCGACGATGGCGGCCACGAGGAAGACCAGCACGATGGAGAGCAGCTGGATGCCGAAGACGCGCCACCACGCTCCGCGTACGAGCTTGGCCGAGCGGCGCAGTGCGGAGATGATCCCCTGCTTCTCCAGCATCAACGCCGGGGCGGCGAGGCTGAAGCGGACCCAGAGCCAGATGGCGACGCCCGATCCCGCGAGGGCACCGAGCGAGGCGAGCGCAGCGCCCTCGCTGCCCACGCCGACCGCCGCGAGGAGCATCCCCGGCGCCATGCCCACGCCGATGACGGCCGCGGCGATGGCCGGGATGAGCAGGAGCAGACCGCACAGTTGAAGCAGGCGCGGCCGGGCACCGCCCCAGGCCTCCCCGGTGGACACGGGGCGGCCCAGGACCGCCCGGGCGGTGACCATGGTCAGCAGAGCGGTGGTGACGATGGTGCCCAGCACGCCGACGAGCAGGGTCACCGAGCTGCTGCCCAGGGAGCCGCGCACGGCCTCCAGGGCCTCGCCGAGCGTGGGGTCCGGCTTGTCGATCGCGCCGGTGCCGGAGGTCGTGCGGAACCACAGGCCGGTCACGACGGTGATCAGCCCCTGGGTCACCACCGAGACGGCGAGCGAGATGCCGAGGACCGTGCGCCAGTGAGCACGCACGGTGGCGATCGCGCCGTCGAGGATCTCGCTCACACCGAGCGGCCGGAGCGGGATGACGCCGGGGCGGGGAGCGAGCGGTGGCTGTCGCCAGCCGGTGCCCCAGCCGGGGCCGTTCGCCGGTCCGGCCGGTTGCGGGGGCGGCGGCGTGGAGATGCCGCCGCCCGGGGGCGACCAGTGTCCCGCGGGGGGCTGCCGCTTGGCCCAGGTGGCGCCCCGCGCAGGCCGCTCCGGCGCGGCGTGGTCGACGGGCTCGTTCGGCTGCTGACTGCCGTGGTCGGGCTCGTCGGAAGGGGACGATCCGGGCGGAGCCCAGCCCGGAGAGTCGTTCATCGTCGCTCCGTAGGTCGTTCGTTGGCCGGTCGCCGATGCGGTGACGGCCGCTTCGTAGCCATCGTGCCACGGTGGGTTGTGGTGCGTACCGGGCGCTGGGGCGGGCTGACCACTTCATCAGAGGGTGCCGCAGGGGGCAGACTGGGCGGATGGCTGATCAGCACCGGGTGTCCCCGGAAGGCGCCGCAGCGCCCACTGCTTCCGCACTGCGCTGGGAGGAACCACCGGAGGGGCCCGTCGTGGTGCTCCTCGACCAGACCCGGCTTCCCGCCGAAGAGGTCGAGCTGGTGTGCACCGATGTGCCGATGCTGGTGGAGGCGATCCGCTCACTGGCCGTGCGAGGAGCCCCGCTGCTCGGCATCGCCGGGGCCTATGGGGTCGCCCTCGCCGCGGTGCGCGGCTTCGATGTGGACGAGGCCGCCGAGTCGCTCGCCCATGCCCGCCCCACTGCCGTCAACCTCGGCTATGGCGTGCGCCGGGCCGCCGCCGCGTACCACGCGGCGGTCAGAGATGAGGCGAGTCCCGACCGGGCCGCCGCTGCCGCGCTCGCCGAGGCCCGCACCCTGCACGGTGAGGACGCCGAGGCCAGCGAGCGGATGGCCGGGCACGGCCAGGCGCTCCTCGATGAGCTGCTGCCCGCGGGGGGCTACCGCATCCTCACCCACTGCAACACCGGTGCGCTCGTCTCCGGCGGTGAGGGCACCGCCCTGGCCGTGGTCAAGGCGGTGCACCGGGCCGGGCAGCTGCGGCGGCTCTGGGTGGACGAGACCCGCCCGCTGTTCCAGGGATCCCGCTTGACGGCGTACGAGGCGGCACGGGAGGGGATGGCCTACACGCTGCTCACCGACAACGCGGCGGGGTCGCTGTTCGCGGCCGGGGAAGTGGACGCGGTCCTGGTAGGCGCGGACCGGATAGCCGCTGACGGCTCGGTGGCCAACAAGGTCGGTAGCTATCCGCTCGCGGTGCTGGCCCGCTACCACCATGTGCCGTTCATCGTGGTGGCTCCGACGACCACGGTGGATCCGGAGACCCCGGACGGGGCGGCGATCGAGGTCGAGCAGCGTCCCGGGCATGAGGTGACGGACGTCATAGTGCCGCACGCCCCGGGTCCCGGTGCCGATGCGGCGATGGGAGTTCCGGTGGCCCCACTGGGCACGCAGGCGTTCAACCCGGCCTTTGACGTCACCCCGCCGGACCTGGTGACCGCGATCGTCACCGAGCGTGGTGTCGTCGCTCCGGTCACCGAGGGAGGTATCGCAGAGCTGTGCGCCAGGTCACGATCAGGTAATGGGATGATGGCCTCATGAAGGGACGCGTCCTTGTCGTCGACGACGACACCGCACTGGCAGAGATGCTCGGCATCGTGCTGCGCGGCGAAGGCTTTGAACCGTCGTTCGTCTCCGACGGTGACAAGGCTCTTGCCGCCTTCCGCGAGGCCAAGCCCGATCTGGTGCTGCTCGATCTCATGCTGCCCGGACGGGACGGGATCGAGGTGTGCCGGCTGATCCGGGCCGAGTCCGGGGTGCCGATCGTCATGCTCACCGCCAAGAGCGACACGGTCGACGTGGTGGTCGGGCTGGAGTCCGGTGCCGATGACTACATCGTCAAGCCGTTCAAGCCGAAGGAGCTGGTGGCCCGGATCCGGGCGCGGCTGCGGCGGTCCGAGGACCCGACGCCGGAGCAGCTGGCGATCGGCGATCTGGTGATCGACGTCGCCGGGCACTCGGTGAAGCGGGAGGGGCAGTCGATAGCGCTGACCCCGCTGGAATTCGATCTGCTGGTGGCCCTGGCCCGTAAGCCGTGGCAGGTGTTCACCCGCGAGGTGCTGCTGGAGCAGGTCTGGGGCTATCGGCACGCGGCCGATACCCGGCTGGTCAATGTCCATGTGCAGCGGCTGCGTTCCAAGGTCGAGAAGGACCCGGAGCGGCCGGAGATCGTGGTGACCGTGCGCGGCGTCGGCTACAAGGCCGGGCCCAGCTGAGATGACGGGTGGCGGCACGGCTCCGCGGCCACAGGGTCCGGGAGGCGGGGCGCCGGACAGCGGCCGGGCGGGGCGACCCGATCCGGCGGGTGACATTCCACTGCTCCGGAGGCTGTGGAGCGGCGGGCATCTGCTGCCCGACGGGGCCTCCGGCGGACCGGCCCACCCCTTGATCCGGCTGTTCGGGCGGTGGGTGCGCCGTCCGCTGCTGCCCGCTGCCCGGCTGTGGCGGCGGAACATCCAGCTGCGGGTGGTGGCCACCACGCTGCTGATGTCGCTCGGTGTGGTGATCCTGCTGGGCCTGGTCGTCATCGGCCAGGTGCGCAACGGACTGCTGGACGCCAAGCGGCACGCCGCGCAGGGCCAGGCCGTGGGCGGGTTCGAGGTGGCCGAGCAGATGGCCGACCGTAAGAGCGATTCCGGCGGGCAGGACGGCGCGGGCCCCGGCAGCCGCGGCACCCAGGACGCCGGGGCGTGGCTGAACGCCCTGGTGGAGCAGTTGGCCAGTGGCGGCAAGGGCGCGTATTCGGTGGTCGCGCTCAGCTCCGACTCCGGCGAGACGCCCTATGTGGCCAGCCGCGGCCCCCGGGCCTCCGGTGACGTCAAGGCGGACAGCGTGCCCGCCGACCTGCGGCAGCGGGTGGACGAGGGCCGGACCGCGCCGTACGAGCAGTACGGGCGGATCGAGCACCTCGGCTCCGGCGACAGCGAGGCCGCGCTGATCATCGGCAAGCGGCTGGACGACAACCACGGCGACGCCTATCAGCTGTACTACCTCTTCCCCTTCACCCAGGAGGAGAAGTCGCTGAGCCTGGTGAAGGGCACGCTGGCCACGGCCGGTGTGTTCGTGGTGGTACTGCTCGGCGCCATCGCCTGGGTGGTGGTGCGGCAGGTCGTCACGCCGGTGCGGATGGCGGCCGGGATCTCCGAGCGGCTGGCGGCCGGTCTGCTGCAGGAGCGGATGAAGGTCACCGGGGAGGACGACATCGCCCGCCTCGGCGAGGCGTTCAACAAGATGGCCCAGAACCTCCAGCTCAAGATCCAGCAGCTGGAGGAGCTGTCCCGGATGCAGCGGCGGTTCGTCTCGGACGTCTCGCATGAGCTGCGCACACCGCTGACGACCGTGCGGATGGCGGCGGACGTCATCTACGAGGGGCGAGAGGACTTCGATCCGATCACGGCGCGCTCCGCCGAGCTGCTGTGGGGCCAGGTCGACCGCTTCGAGTCGCTGCTCTCCGATCTGCTGGAGATCAGCCGGTTCGACGCGGGCGCGGCCGCCCTGGAGGCCGACCAGATCGATCTGCGCGATGTGGTGAACCGGGTGGTCGACGGCGCCGAGCCGCTGGCCGACGCCAAGGGCACCCGGATCGTGGTGCGGGGCGCCGAGGCGCCGGTGTTCGCGGAGGCGGACGCCCGCCGGGTGGAGCGGGTGCTGCGCAACCTGGTGGTCAACGCCGTGGAGCACGGCGAGGGCCGGGACGTGGTGGTGCGGCTCGCGGCGGCGGGCGGCGCGGTCGCCGTGGCCGTGCGGGACTACGGGGTGGGGCTGAAGCCCGGCGAGGCGACGCGGGTGTTCAACCGCTTCTGGCGGGCCGATCCGGCGCGCGCCCGGACGACCGGCGGCACCGGTCTCGGTCTGTCGATCGCGGTGGAGGACGCGCGGTTGCACGGCGGCTGGCTCCAGGCGTGGGGCGAGCCCGGTGGCGGGTCGCAGTTCCGGCTGACGCTGCCGCGTGCCGCGGGCGACGTGCTGCGCGGTTCGCCGATCCCGCTGGAACCCGATGACTCCCGGCGCAACCGGCTGCCGGCCGACGGCGGGCAGGGGCAGCCCGCGGCGGAGCGGCTGGCCTCGGTGCCCGCGCAGCCCCGCTCCGCGCTGCCGCCCGCCGACGCCCCGGTGCCCTCGGCCGACCCCACGGCGCTGCCGGGGAACGGGGCGCGGGTCGTGCGCGGCGCCGCGGAGCCGTCGCAGAGGGAGTACAGCGAGTCCCGGGAGCGCCGCGAGCGAACGACACCGAACGAAGGGGAGGGCCGCCCCCGTGGGCGCTGACCGTGCCGACCGCCACCGTTCCCGCTCCGGCGCGTACCACCGCGTCCGGGGCACGGGCACGCTGCTCGCGTGTGGGGTGCTGCTGCTGTCCGGATGTGCCTCGATGCCCGACAGCGGGGATGTGCGCCGGGTCGACTCCTCACCGCGCTCCGACGTGGATTCGCAGGTCCGGGTGTACGGGGTGAGCCCGGGCAAGGGCGAGCAGCCCGCGGAGCTGGTCTCCGGCTTCCTGGAGGCCACGACGAGCGACGAGGAGAACTTCGCCACCGCGAAGGAGTATCTGACCCGGGGCGCGTCGAAGGACTGGGATCCGTTCGCGCAGACCACGGTGTTGGAGCAGGCGCCGGATGTACGGGTCGAGACCGATCCCGGCGACCGGGACGGCAACAGCAAGACGGTCGTGCTGTCGGGCGAGCGGATCGCCACGGTGGACGCGACCCACGCCTACCGGCCCGATGAGGAGAGGTACGAGGAGCGCATCCACCTCACCCTGCGCGGGTCGGAGTGGCGGATCGACGGGCCGCCGCCGGGGCTGGTGCTCGGCGAGTCCGACTTCCAGCGCATCTACCACTCGGTCAACAAGTACTACTTCGCGAAGCTGGGCCCGGACGCCGAGGACTCCCGGGTGGGGGACGAGGTCCTGGTCGCCGATCCGGTCTATCTGCGGCGGCGCATCAATCCGGTCACCGCGACCGTGAAGGCGCTGCTGGACGGTCCGACGGACTGGCTGGACCCGGTGGTCAGCACGGCTTTCCCAGCCGGTACGGCGCTCGGCCGCCGCACCGACAGGCTGTCGCTGGACGATTCGAACGTGCTGAAGGTCCGGCTGAGTGACCAGGCGGCGCAGATCAGCCCGGGCCGATGTGCCCGGATGGCGGCGCAGACGCTGTTCACGGTGCAGAACCTCTGGGAGGGATCGGACGAGGTCAGCGGGGTGCGGCTGGAGCGGCAGAGCGGCTCCGAGCTGTGCGCCCAGTCGAGCGACGCGGCGCGCGCGTACGCCCCGGACCATGTCATCGGACGGCCCCAGCACCAGTACTTCGTGGACGCGCAGCACCGGATGGTCCGGCTGTCCGATGACGAGGACAAGCCACGGCCGGTGCCCGGTCCTTTCGGCGCCGATGGCGCGGGGCTGGGCACCGTGGCGGTCTCGCGCGACGAGCGGGACGCGGCGGCGGTCAGCGAGGACGGCCGGTCGCTGTATGTGACGGAGCTGTCGTCCGGCGCCGAGCGGGGCCGGGTGCGGGTGCACAGCCAGGGCGGCAGCCCCGAGCACGGGCTGACGGCGCCCAGCTGGGACGGGCTGGGCGGGCTGTGGGTGGCCGACCGGGACCCGCAGCGGCCCCGGCTGCTGCGGCTGCGGGGCGGCACCGGTCCGGCGGACGAGGTCGAGCTGCCCGCGCTCGACGGTGGCCGGATCACGGCGCTGCGGGTCTCGGCGGACGGCACGAGGATCGCGATGCTGGTCAAGCGGGACGGGCATACGACGCTGCGGCTGGGCCGGATCGAGCGGCGCGGCACGGCGGACCATCCGAAGCTGTCGGTGCGGGCGCTGCACGCGATCGCGCCGAAGCTGCAGGACGTCGACACCGCCTCCTGGGCGGGCGACAGCAGGCTGGTGGTCGCGGGCCGGGAGTCGGACGGCGTGCAGCAGCTGCAGTACGTGGAGACGGACGGCTCACCGGCGGACCTGCCGGAGGTCCCGGGGCCGAACGGGGTGGAGACGGTCGCCGCCTCGGAGGACCAGACCCGGCCGCTGATCGCCGAGACCAGGGAGAACGGGATCGTCCGGCTGCTGCCGAACACGGACTGGAAGACCGTCGACGAGGACGGTTCCGGGCCGGTGTACCCCGGATAGCCGTATGGCGGAGGCTGCGGAGGCAGAGGCCATGTGGCCTTCTCACCGCCTGCCCCGCCATGGGGCGCCCGGTTGTCCACATGCGCGTGGTTTTCCACAGGGGGTGGCGGCCCGGCCGGTGTGACGGGACAGTGGGGCCATGCGGGGCTGGTGGCAGGAGATCGCCGATCTGGTGCTGCCGGCCGACTGCGCGGGGTGCGGTCGGCCGGGTGGTCCGCTGTGCGACCGGTGTCATGGGGCGCTGCGCGGGCCCGGGGCGCGTCGGGTGCTGCCGAGCCCGGTGCCGCCGGGGCTGCCGGTGGTCCACGCGGCGGTGGATTACGTGGACGAGGCCCGCGCGGTGCTGCTCGCGCACAAGGAGCGGGGAGCGCTGCGCCTGGCGGGACCGCTGGGCGAGGCGCTGGCCGGTGCGGTGCGGGCGGCGGCCTGCGGGGCCGTGCCCGCGGCGCCTTCGGGGTACCGCAGGCGCTCGGGCGCCCCCGTGCCTGAGGCGAACCGAGCCACGAGGAGAGACGCGCGACCGCTGCTGCTGGTGCCGGTGCCCTCGGCGCGGCGTGCGGTGGGGGCGCGGGGCCATGATCCGGCCCGGCGCATCGCGTGCGCGGCGGCTGGCGTGCTGCGCCGCGAGGGGTGTCCCGCGCGGGTGCCCGCGGTGCTGCGGCAGCGGCGCCGGGTGACCGACCAGTCGGGGCTGGGCGCCCGCCAGCGCCGGGAGAACGTGACGGGGGCGCTGGAGGCCGTGCCGGGTGGCGGGCGGCTCCTGGTGGCGGGCCCGGTGGTGCTGGTGGACGATCTGATGACGACGGGGGCCTCGCTCGCGGAGGCGGCACGGGCGGTGACGGAGGCGGGCGGACGGGTCGTGGGCGGGGCGGTGGTGGCCGCACCACAGGTCCCCGCGCCGGGGACGCCCATGCCGCCGGTCCCCGCGCCCTCGGTGTCTTCCGGGCGTCTCAGACCCTTCGCGAGCGGTAAGCGGAACTGAATACGAAGCCGCGTCGTTGCAGGCTGTAAGGATGCCAAAGCACCTGATCGGAGGTACGGCCCGGTAGGGGGTGCCGACATCCGCCCGGGCGAGCTATGTTCGGTTGTGAGGAGTGGCAGGTGCTATGACTCACAAATCCGCTTGGCGTGCTTTGGGTGCTTTCTCGTGAGCTGTTAACCGAAACGGGGTGGAGTTGTTCCCCGTGGGAAGGAGAGGTGAAAGCCGCCAAGCCGGTGGCTCCGGAAGACGCCGGAGCCTAGTGCACAAGGGATGAGCTCCGGTGGATGCTCCGGAGCGACCCGGGAACGGAGTTCTGCGTGGACATCGTCGTCAAGGGCCGTAAAACAGAGGTGCCCGAGCGGTTCCGGAAGCACGTGGCCGAGAAGCTGAAGCTGGATAAGATCCAGAAGCTCGACGGCAAGGTGATCAGCCTCGACGTCGAGGTGTCCAAGGAGCACAACCCGCGTCAGGCCGACCGGTCGGACCGAGTGGAGATCACCCTTCGCTCCCGTGGTCCGGTCATCCGGGCGGAGGCCGCGGCGGCCGATCCGTACGCAGCGCTGGACCTGGCGGCCGGCAAGCTGGAAGCGCGGATGCGCAAGCAGCACGACAAGCGCCACACCCGGCGTGGCAACGGTCGCATTCCGGCCAGCGACGTGGCCATCACCGTGCCCAACGCGGCACGTATCAACGGGCACGGCGAGATCGCCGCCCAGCGCACCCCGTCGGACACCGTGCCGACCACCCGGATGGGACCCCTGGAAGTCCAGGGCGAAGGCCCCCTCGTGGTCCGTGAGAAGACCCATGCCGCGGTTCCGATGACGCTCGACCAGGCTCTCTACGAGATGGAGCTGGTCGGGCACGATTTCTATCTGTTCGTCGACTCCGACACCAGCCAGCCCAGCGTCGTCTACCGGCGGCATGGCTATGACTACGGGGTCATTCATCTTCAGCCGGAAGCGTTCGCCGGGGAGGAGCCCGGTGGCGCCGGCGGCGCACTCGGCGCCTGAGCCCCACTGAAGCTCGACCGCTTCTGGGCGGGTGCACAGAGAGTGAGCGGGATCGCGCGGCGTATGCGCCGCGCGGTCCCGTGGCCGGTCCGGGCATGAAATCATGGCTCGACGGCCAACCGGCATGGGGAAACGACTGGTTGATGCCGCACCGCACCGTGCACCGCAGAGTGCAAACCGCAAGGGCCATGGCCTTCAGGGGGAGGAACGATGGCGGACAGCTTCGGGCCCGTGTCCGACGAAGGCGATGACCAACGCCTGGGGCCGGACAGGGGCGAGTCGCGCAAGGAGCCGATTCGGGTCCTCGTAGTGGACGACCACGCTCTCTTCCGGCGTGGGTTGGAGATCGTCCTGGCCCAGGAGGAGGACATCCAGGTCGTCGGCGAGGCCGGGGACGGCGCCGAGGCCGTGGACAAGGCGGCGGATCTGCTGCCGGACATCGTCCTGATGGATGTGCGCATGCCCAAGCGCGGGGGGATCGAGGCCTGCACGTCGATCAAGGAAGTGGCACCCAGCGCCAAGATCATCATGCTGACGATCAGCGATGAGGAGGCCGACCTCTACGACGCGATCAAGGCGGGCGCCACCGGCTATCTGCTCAAGGAGATCTCGACCGACGAGGTGTCGACGGCGATCCGGGCGGTGGCCGACGGTCAGTCGCAGATCAGCCCGTCGATGGCGGCCAAGCTCCTCACCGAGTTCAAGTCGATGATCCAGCGCACCGACGAGCGGCGGCTGGTGCCGGCGCCCCGGCTCACCGACCGTGAGCTGGAGGTGCTGAAGCTGGTGGCCACCGGCATGAACAACCGCGACATCGCCAAGGAGCTGTTCATCAGCGAGAACACCGTGAAGAACCACGTCCGGAACATCCTGGAGAAGCTGCAGCTGCACTCCCGGATGGAGGCCGTGGTCTACGCGATGCGGGAGAAGATCCTCGAGATCAGGTGAGCGGGGGCAGAATCGGCCGCGGTCACCTGACCGCGGCCGCCAGCGGGGCAGCCAGCTCCGGGCGGTTGACGCGCTCGATCCGCACCGCGTCGCAGCCCACCCAGCCCGCCGCCTCGCGCAGCGCCTCGGCCATCGGTGCCACGGCCTTCGGCGTGTCCAGCGACACCTGCCGGGCCACCAGCGTGGTCCCCTCGCGGGCCGGATCGACCCGGCCGAGCAGCCGCCCGCCCGACAGCAGCGGCATGGCGAAGTAGCCGTACACCCGCTTGGGGCGGGGCACATACGCCTCCAGCCGATGGGTGAAGCCGAAGATCCGCTCGGTGCGCGCCCGGTCCCATATCAACGAGTCGAAGGGCGACAGCAGGGTCGTGCGGTGCCGTCCGCGCGGGGTGGTGGCCAGCGCCTCGGGGTCCGCCCAGGCCGCCTTGTCCCAGCCCGCGACCGACACCGGCACCAGCCCCGAGTCCGCGATCACCGCGTCGACCTGCTCCGCCTTGAGCCGGTGGTAGTCCGCGAGGTCCGCCCGAGTGCCCACGCCGAGGGACTGGCCCGCGAGCCGCACCAGCCGCCGCAGACACTCCGCGTCGTCCAGGTCGTCGTGGAGCAGCGCGTCCGGCACGGCGCGCTCCGCCAGGTCGTACACCCGCTTCCAGCCGCGCCGCTCCACGCACACCACCTCGCCGTACGTGAGCGCGCGCTCGACCCCGACCTTCGCCGCCGACCAGTCCCACCACGGGCCGCCGTTCTTGGCGCCGCCCAGCTCGGTCGCGGTCAGCGGGCCCTCGGCCCGCAGCTGCGCGACCACCTCCTCGTACACCCCGTCCGGCAGTTCGTGGTGCCAGTGCGGGCGGGCGCGGTAGGCGCGGCGGCGGAAGGCGAAGTGCGGCCACTCCTCGATCGGCAGCACACAGGCCGCGTGCGACCAGTACTCGAAGGCGTGGGTGCCGGTCCAGTACGCCGACTCGATGGCCGGGCGGCCGACCGCGCCCAGTCGCGCGTACGGAATCAGCTCGTGGGAGCGGGCCAGCACCGAGATCGTGTCCAGCTGCACCGCGCCCAGATGGCGCAGCACGCCGCGCACCCCGCCGCGCCGGTCGGGCGCGCCCAGGAAACCCTGGGCGCGCAGCGCGATCCGGCGCGCTTCGTCGGCGGACAAGCTGACCTCGGGCTTGCGGTTCGCGATGGACCCGGCGGCGGGATTCGTCATGCGCGCCACCGTAGTGGCGACCACTGACAACGCCCCGCCGCCGGAGGACGAACGCGGCTCAGACCCGGTCCGCGGCGGAGGCGGGGAGGTACGGCGTGGCCGTGGGCAGGCCCCAGTCGGAGGGCAGCAGCGCGCCCCGCCAGGCGTCCCGCCGGGTGCCCTCGCGGACGATGCCCGCCCGGTCCGTCCCTTCCATCCGGAAGCCCACGGCGAGCGCGACCGCCCGCGACGCCTCGTTCCCGGCCTCCGTGTACCACTCCAGCCGCTCCACGCCCAGCCCGGTGAACGCCCACTCGGCCACCGCCCGGGCCGCCTCGCCCGTGTAGCCGCGCCGCCGGTGCTCCCGTGCCGTCCAGTAGCCCAGCTCGGCCTGGCGCTCGGGGCTGTGCAGCCGGGCCAGCCGTACCAGGCCCACGGCCCCGATGAGTTCCCCCTCGGAGCCCTCGGAGCCCTCGGAGCGTTCGCCGTCCTTGCCGCCCCCGCCCCTGGTGATGAGCGCGAAGTTATAGGTGCTGTCGTTCCGCCAGCCCTCCGGGCAGGTCCGCCGTACGAAGTCCTCGGCGTGCGCGCGGGCGTACGGAGCGGGCACGGTGGTCCAGCGCAGGATGTCCGGGTCCTGACAGGCGGCGTGCACCGCCGGGGCGTCGGACGGCCGGAAGGGGCGCAGAACGAGTCGCTCGGTGGTGAGGGTGACGGGTTCCATGGGCCGAGTCTGAGCCGCTGCCGCGCGGGGCCGCGAGTGGTTTTGGGGAATTCGGGGGCACCCCGGCGACCTCTCACGCGTTGACACGGTGTGGTGACACCCGGCCCGCGTGGTGACGGACCTCCCGGCCAGGCGGGGTCTGTCTTACGATGGCCGTTGCGGCGGGGCTTGTGCCCCTTGACAATGCCGCGCCAGCGCACCCCACAACCGTGCCAGGCCCGACCGGCAAGGAGCCAGCCTACGTGTCCGTCTTCAACAAGCTCATGCGTGCAGGCGAAGGAAAGATCCTGCGCAAGCTGCACCGCATCGCGGACCAGGTAAATTCCATCGAAGAGGACTTCCTGTCGCTCTCCGACGCCGAGCTGCGTGCCCTCACCGACGAGTACAAGGAGCGGTACGCCGACGGCGAAAGCCTCGACGACCTGATGCCGGAGGCGTTCGCGACGGTGCGCGAGGCGGCCAAGCGGGTGCTTGGCCAGCGTCACTACGACGTCCAGCTGATGGGCGGCGCCGCGCTGCACCTCGGGTATGTCGCCGAGATGAAGACCGGTGAGGGCAAGACCCTGGTGGGTACCCTGCCCGCCTATCTGAACGCGCTGTCCGACAAGGGCGTCCACCTGATCACGGTGAACGACTATCTGGCCGAGCGTGACTCCGAGTGGATGGGCCGGGTGCACAAGTTCCTCGGCCTCGAGGTCGGTTGCATCCTCGCCAACATGACCCCGGCGCAGCGCCGCGAGCAGTACGCGTGCGACATCACCTACGGCACGAACAACGAGTTCGGCTTCGACTATCTGCGCGACAACATGGCGTGGTCGCAGGACGAGCTGGTGCAGCGCGGCCACAACTTCGCGATCGTCGACGAGGTCGACTCGATCCTGGTGGACGAGGCCCGTACGCCGCTGATCATCTCCGGCCCGGCCGACCAGGCCACCAAGTGGTACGGCGACTTCGCCAAGCTCGTCCTCCGGCTGACCCGGGGCGAGGCCGCGAACCTCCAGCGGGGCCAGGAGGAGACCGGCGACTACGAGGTCGACGAGAAGAAGCGCACCGTCGGCATCCACGAGTCCGGCGTGACCAAGGTCGAGGACTGGCTGGGCATCGACAACCTGTACGAGTCCGTCAACACTCCGCTGGTCGGCTATCTGAACAACGCCATCAAGGCCAAGGAGCTGTTCAAGAAGGACAAGGACTACGTCGTCATCGACGGCGAAGTCATGATCGTCGACGAGCACACCGGCCGTATCCTCGCCGGCCGCCGCTACAACGAGGGCATGCACCAGGCGATCGAGGCGAAGGAAGCGGTGGAGATCAAGGACGAGAACCAGACCCTCGCCACGATCACCCTGCAGAACTTCTTCCGCCTCTACGACAAGCTCTCCGGCATGACCGGTACGGCGATGACCGAGGCCGCCGAGTTCCACCAGATCTACAAGCTGGGCGTCGTCCCGATCCCGACCCACCGCCCCCTCGCCCGCATGGACCAGTCCGACCTGATCTACCGCACCGAGGTCGCCAAGTTCGACGCGGTCGTCGAGGACATCGTCGAGAAGCACGAGAAGGGCCAGCCGGTCCTGGTCGGCACGACCTCGGTGGAGAAGTCCGAGTATCTGTCGCAGCAGCTCGCCAAGCGCGGTGTGCCGCACGAGGTGCTGAACGCGAAGCAGCACGACCGGGAGGCGACGATCGTCGCCCAGGCGGGCCGCAGGGGCGCTGTCACGGTCGCGACGAACATGGCCGGCCGTGGTACGGACATCAAGCTCGGCGGCAACCCCGACGACCTCGCCGAGGCCGAGCTGCGCCAGCGCGGTCTCGACCCGGTGGAGCACTCCGAGGAGTGGGCGGCCGCGCTGCCCGCCGCCCTGGAGAAGGCCGAGGCCGCGGTCAAGGCCGAGTTCGAGGAGGTCAAGGAGCTCGGCGGGCTGTATGTGCTGGGCACCGAGCGCCATGAGTCGCGCCGTATCGACAACCAGCTGCGCGGTCGTTCCGGCCGTCAGGGCGACCCCGGCGAGTCCCGCTTCTACCTCTCGCTCGGCGACGACCTGATGCGGCTGTTCAAGGCGCAGATGGTCGAGCGCGTGATGGCGATGGCCAACGTTCCCGACGACGTACCGATCGAGAACAAGATGGTCACCCGCGCCATCGCCTCCGCCCAGTCGCAGGTCGAGCAGCAGAACTTCGAGACCCGTAAGAACGTCCTGAAGTACGACGAGGTCCTCAACCGGCAGCGCGAGGTCATCTACGGCGAGCGCCGCCGCGTCCTGGAGGGTGAGGACCTGCAGGAGCAGGTCGGCCACTTCATGGACGACACGATCGACGCGTACATCCAGGCGGAGACCGTCGAGGGCTTCGCGGAGGAGTGGGACCTGGACCGGCTGTGGGGCGCGTTCAAGCAGCTCTACCCGGTCAAGGTGACCGTCGACGAGCTGGAGGAGGAGACCGGCGACCGCGCCGGGATCACCGCCGAGTTCATCGGTGACGCCATCAAGGACGACATCCACCAGCAGTACGAGGCCCGTGAGGAGCAGCTCGGCTCCGAGATCATGCGCGAGCTGGAGCGGCGTGTCGTGCTGTCCGTGCTGGACCGCAAGTGGCGCGAGCACCTCTACGAGATGGACTACCTCCAGGAGGGCATCGGGCTGCGCGCGATGGCCCAGAAGGACCCGCTGGTCGAGTACCAGCGCGAGGGCTTCGACATGTTCCAGGCCATGATGGAGGGCATCAAGGAGGAGTCGGTCGGCTACCTGTTCAACCTGGAGGTCCAGGTCGAGCAGCAGGTCGAGGAGGTCCCGGTCGAGGCCGCGGAGGCGAAGGCCACGCTGGACAAGGACGTGCAGGACGCGGTCCCGGCG
Organism: Streptomyces sp. NPDC041200; assembly: GCF_055591805.1. Classification (NCBI taxonomy): domain Bacteria; kingdom Bacillati; phylum Actinomycetota; class Actinomycetes; order Kitasatosporales; family Streptomycetaceae; genus Streptomyces; species Streptomyces sp. NPDC041200. The sequence continues at coordinate 15,172 of NZ_JBVIZF010000012.1, forward strand.
GGCGCGGGCGCATCGGGTCGTCCCGAGATCCACGCCAAGGGCCTGGAGGCTCCGCAGCGGCCGGACCGGCTGCACTTCTCCGCCCCGACGGTGGACGGCGAGGGCGGCATCGTGGAAGGCGACTTCACCAACGATGAGACCCCGCCCGCGCCGCGCTCCGAGTCCGACGGGCTGACCCGCGCGGAGCGGCGCAAGGCCAACAAGGGTGGCCGCCGCCGCAAGAAGTAGGGCGCGCGCAGACGTCAGAAGGCCGGGGCACCGTGCTAGCCGCACGGTGCCCCGGCCTTCTCGTGTGCCAGCTTCTCGTGTGCCAGCGGGCCGAGGTCGACGGCGGCGCAGCGCCAGCGGGCGTCGGGGCCCAGCTCCAGACGGAACGCGAGCGCGCTGAGCCGGTCGCCGGAGGCGATCCGGGCGAACGCCTCGATCACCCCGTGCCGCGGCCGGTACTCCCCGCAGCGCCGTACGACGGGCGCCGCGCGTCCGGTCGCGGGGCGCAGCGGTGTGCGGGGCGCGAGGGCGACCAGCTGGTCGTAGGCGTCCGGGAGGGCGTGCCCGAGCAGGGTGTGGACGGGCCGCTGGCCGCTGAGGGTGAGCAGCAGCCGGTGCGCGAACCAGTAGTGGGGCAGCCGGTCCCGCTCCCGCCGCACGGCGGCGAGCGCGGCCGTACGCGAGACGGCGGCGGCGCGGCGGGCGGGTGTGGCGCGGGGGCCGGGCCGTACCGCGGTCGCGCCGCCGGGCGCGCTGTCCGGCCGTCGTACGGGGGCGCCGCCCGGCCTCCGGGGGTCCCGTCGCCCGGGCGGCCCGCCGCTCCGGCGCCGGGCGGCGGTGCCGCCGCGGTGGGCGTCGGTCCTCGCGGTCGGCGTCGTCGTCCGGGGGGTGATCTCGTCGTGCATGCGCTCCGCCGTCTCTGCCGGGCCCGGGGCGATACCGGGCAGTAGCTTTCGTCGGGGAGACTTCTACCGACGCGTTTCCGCCACCCGCAACGCCCCTGGGCCCGGCCGTGGGGTTCACCTATCCGAAGGAACCGATCCGGTGAAAGGCCTGGTGGCGGCGCGAGGGACACCGGGGAAGCCCCGGGCGGCAGCCCCCCGGAAATACCCCGAACGGGGACCGGCGGGCCCGGCCCTCCCCGGCTGTGCCCCCATGACCGCGGGGAGAGGGCCGGGGTGGGCCGGAGGGGGCACCTCCCAGCGGTGGCTGGGGGAGAACTGGGCGCTCAAAGCAGGAGAGTCGAACGTATGCTGGCGGGGACCTGATGTCTCGTGAAAGCGGCGGCCCATGCGTGTCTACGTCCCCCTGACCCTCTCCGGTCTCGCCGAGGCGCACAAGGCGGGGGAACTGGGGCCGGGGCCGCTGACCGCCTATGCCGTGACGCCCGCGCTGCGCGAGTGGTACGTGTCGGACGACATCGAGGAGCTGGAGTACGCCGCGCTCAGCCGGGCCGCGCAGGCGTCCCTGCGGCTGCTCGCCGTGGACCCGCGGGTGCCGCGGCGGCGCGTGGTGGTGGCCCTGGACGTGCCCGACGGGCAGGCGGTCGCCGATCCGGACCGGGGGCTGGACCAGTCCGCGCTGGGGGAGGTGCGGATCGCCGCCGCCGTACGGCTCTCCGTGGCCGCGGCGGTGCACCTGGACGCCGAGGACGCCGAGCGGGATGTCGCCGCGGCGGCCGACGCGCTCGGCGCGGCGGACCTCGGGGACGACGACGCGCAGTTCACGGTGGACGGCGCGGAGGACCACGAGCTGCTGTGGTACGCCACCCAGGAGATCCCGAATCTCATCGAGTGAGCCCGGGTACCGTCGAAGGATGGGGAAGAACCGTGTAACGCACATCGTGTGGGACTGGAACGGCACGCTCTTTCACGACATCGACGCCGTGATCCTGGCGACGAACGCCTCGTTCGGGGAGATCGGCCTGCCGCCGATCACGCTGGAGCGCTACCGGGAGCTGTACTGCGTCCCGGTCCCGCTCTTCTACGAGCGGCTGATGGGGCGGCTGCCCACCGATGAGGAGTGGGAGGTCATGGACGAGGCCTTCCACCGGCACTACTGGGCGCTGGCCGAGAGCGCGGGGCTGGCGCTCGGCGCCCGGGAGCTGCTCACGGAGTGGCAGGAGGCGGGGCTCACCCAGTCGCTGTGCTCGCTCGCGCCGCACGAGAATCTGCTGCCCCTGGTGCGTACGCATGGCATCGAACGCCACTTCGTCCGCGTGGACGGCCGCATCGGGCAGAGCACCACCGGCAAGGCCGAGCAGATGGTGCGCCATCTCGCCGCGCTGGAGAAGGTGCCGCCGCAGCGGATCGTGGTGATCGGGGACGCGGTCGACGACGCGGTGGCGGCGCGGCATGCGGGGGCGCGGGCGGTGCTCTACACGGGCGGTTCGCACAGCCGGACCAGTCTGCTGGCCGCCGGGGTGCCGGTGGTCGACACCCTGGAGGAGGCCGTACGGGAAGCCGAGGCACTGGCTGACAGCTGACAGCTGACACCTGGCAGCCGACACCTGACAGGTAGCGGCTATCAGGTATCAGCTGGCAGATGATGGAATCTGTCAGCTGATCGGCGCCTTCGTCCGCAGCACCGCCAGGAACTCCCGCATCCACACCGGATGGTCCGGCCAGGCCCGCGACGACACCAGCGTGCCGTCCACCACGACCTCCGCGTCCTGGAACGTCGCCCCCGCCGCCTGCATGTCCAGCTCCAGCGCCGGATAGCAGGTCACCCGGCGCCCGGTCAGCCCGCCGACCGCCGCCGTCAGCAGCGGGCCGTGACAGATCTGCGCCACCGGCTTGTCGGCGTCGAAGAACGCCTTGCAGATCTTGCGCAGCTCCGGGTCGTTGCGCAGGTATTCCGGGGCCCGGCCGCCCGGGATCACCAGGGCGGCGTACTCCCCCGGGTCGACGTCGGAGAAGGCGAGGTCGGCGGGGAAGCTGTAGCCGGGCTTCTCGGTGTACGTGTCGTAGCCGTCCTCGAAGTCGTGCACCACGAAGCGCAGCGTCTTGCGGGAGGGGGCCGCGATGTGGACCTCGTAGCCTTCCTCGCGCAGCCGCTGGTACGGGTAGAGCACCTCCAGGGACTCGGCCGCGTCCCCGGTCACCAGCAGGATCTTCGCAGTCGCAGCTGTGCTGCTCATGCCGCCCACCTCCACGTTTCCACGCTTACCACCGTCGATGTCACCCTGCATCCGCACCAGAGCTTTGCCAAGAGCGCATCGTGTGGAGGCGCACGCTCCCCGGCTGTCCGGTGTCGTCAAACATCTGGGCCGGGTTTTGTACACGAACGGCTCATGACGAGCCCCTGGGGAGGGGCGATAGCCTTACTGCGTGATCAGCGCGATAGTCCACGGGGGCAAGGAGGCCCTCGCTCCCAGTCCGGGGCGCCTCCGGGCCGGAGCCGCTGCCGCTGGTCGACGCCGCGTGGGGTCTTGGTCACTTACGGCCGAGTACGCCGCGGCCATCTCCCGATCCGGCATACCGTCGTACGTGACCGGATTTCCCGAGTCGCGGCGTCATGCCACCGCCACCTATGTCACGCAACGGCGCGCGACAGGAGCCAGAGGACATGCAGACCAAGCTGGACGAAGCCAAGGCCGAGCTGCTCGCACGGGCCGCCCGGGTCGCTGAGAACAGCCCTGCCGGGGGGCAACCACCGGTACAGGGCCCGGGCCCGGAGACCCTGACCGCATACCTCCAGCACTACTACCTGCACACGCCACCCGAGGACCTCGCGGACCGCGATCCGGTCGACGTCTTCGGCGCGGCGCTCTCCCACTACCGGCTTGCCGAGGCGCGCCCCCAGGGCACGGCGAACGTCCGGGTGCACACTCCGACCGTGGAGGAGCACGGCTGGACGTGCAGCCATTCGGTCGTCGAGGTCGTCACCGACGACATGCCGTTCCTGGTCGACTCGGTGACCAACGAGCTGACCCGCCAGGGCCGCGGCATCCATGTGGTGATCCACCCGCAGGTGGTCGTGCGCCGTGACATCACCGGCAAGCTGATCGAGCTGCTGGACGCCTCGTACGACCGCAAGGCCCGCGAGAACCTGCCGCACGACGCCGTCGTCGAGTCCTGGATCCACGTCGAGATCGACCGGGAGACCGACCGCGGCGACCTCAAGCAGATCACCGCCGACCTGCTGCGCGTCCTGTCCGACGTCCGCGAGGCCGTCGAGGACTGGGACAAGATGCGCCAGTCGGCGCTGCGGCTCGCCGAGGTGCTGCCGGAGGAGCCCAAGGCCTCCGAGGTGCGCGACCAGGAGGTCGAGGAGGCCCGTGAGCTGCTGCGCTGGCTCGCGGACGACCACTTCACCTTCATCGGCTACCGCGAGTACGAGCTGACCCAGGCGCCCACCGAGGCCGGTGGCGAGGAGGACGTGCTGAGCGCGGTGCCCGGCACCGGCCTCGGCATCCTGCGCTCCGATCCGGCCCACCAGGACACCGACGAGAGCGCCCACGCCGGGGCCGCCCCGGGGTCCCCGGCGTTCAACCGGCTGCCCGCCGACGCCCGCGCGAAGGCCCGCGAGCACAAGCTGCTCGTCCTCACCAAGGCCAACAGCCGCGCCACCGTGCACCGGCCGTCCTACCTCGACTACATCGGCGTGAAGAAGTTCGACGCCGAGGGCAATGTGATCGGCGAACGCCGCTTCCTGGGGCTGTTCTCGTCCGCCGCGTACACCGAGTCGGTGCGCCGGGTCCCGGTCATCCGCCGCAAGGTGGACGAGGTGCTGGTGGGCGCCGGGTTCGGGCCCAACAGCCACGACGGCCGGGACCTGCTGCAGATCCTGGAGACCTACCCGCGCGACGAGCTGTTCCAGACCCCGGTCGACCAGCTCCGCTCGATCGTCACCAGCGTGCTCTACCTCCAGGAGCGCCGCCGGCTGCGGATGTTCCTGCGGCAGGACGAGTACGGGCGCTACTACTCCGCGCTGGTCTACCTGCCCCGCGACCGCTTCACCACCGATGTGCGGCTGCGGCTGACCGACATCCTGCTGGAGGAGCTGACCGGCCGCCCGCCGGTGGACTTCACCGCCCTCCACACCGAGTCGGTGCTGTCCCGGCTGCACTTCGTGGTCCGCGTCCAGCCCGGTACGGAGCTGCCCGACCTGACCGACGCCGATGTCGAGCGCATCGAGAACCGGCTGGTCGACGCCGCCCGTTCGTGGGCCGACGGCTTCTCCGAGGCCTTGGTCTCCGAGGTCGGCGAGGAGCGCGCCGCCGAGCTGCTGCGCCGCTACCAGCACGCCTTCCCCGAGGGCTACAAGGCCGACCACACGCCGCGCGGCGCCGTCGCCGACCTCCAGCACGTGGAGCGGCTGACCGCCGAGGACAGCCCGCAGGACTTCGCGCTCAGCCTGTACGAGCCGGTCGGCGCGGCCCACGCGGAGCGCCGCTTCAAGATCTACCGGGCGGGCGGCCAGGTGTCGCTGTCGGCCGTGCTGCCGGTGCTCAACACGCTCGGCGTCGAGGTGGTCGACGAGCGCCCGTACGAGCTGCGCTGCGCGGACAAGACCACGGCCTGGATCTACGACTTCGGGCTGCGGCTGCCGCTGCGCGAGGGCGAGGCCCTCGCCGACGACGCCCGCGAGCGCTTCCAGAACGCGTTCGCCGCCGTGTGGACCGGCCAGGCCGAGAGCGACAACTTCAACCAGCTGGTGCTGGGCGCGGGGCTGGACTGGCGGCAGGCCATGGTGTTGCGCGCGTACGCCAAGTACCTGCGGCAGGCCGGTTCCACCTTCAGCCAGTCGTACATGGAGGACACCCTCCGTAACAACGTGCACACGACCCGGCTGCTGGTCTCCCTCTTCGAGGCCCGGATGTCGCCCGAGCGGCAGCGGGCGGGGCTGGAGCTGACCGACGCCCTGATGGAGGAGCTGGACGCGGCGCTGGACCAGGTGGCCTCGCTCGACGAGGACCGCATCCTGCGCTCGTTCCTCACCCTCATCAAGGCCACCCTGCGCACCAACCACTTCCAGAAGAACGCGCACGGCGCGCCGCACGAGTACCTGTCGGTCAAGCTCGACCCGCAGGCCGTGCCCGATCTGCCCGCGCCGCGCCCGGCGTACGAGATCTGGGTGTACTCGCCGCGCGTCGAGGGCGTGCACCTGCGCTTCGGCAAGGTCGCGCGCGGTGGCCTGCGCTGGTCCGACCGGCGTGAGGACTTCCGTACGGAGATCCTGGGCCTGGTCAAGGCGCAGATGGTGAAGAACACGGTCATCGTGCCGGTCGGTGCCAAGGGCGGTTTCGTCGGCAAGCGGCTGCCGGACCCGTCGGTGGACCGGGACGCGTGGATGGCCGAGGGCATCGCCTGCTACAAGACCTTCATCTCCGGTCTGCTCGACATCACCGACAACCTGGTCGGCGGCCAGGTCGAGCCGCCCAAGGACGTCGTGCGGCACGACGGTGAGGACACCTACCTGGTCGTCGCCGCCGACAAGGGCACCGCGACCTTCTCCGACATCGCCAACGAGGTCGCCCAGTCGTACGGCTTCTGGCTCGGCGACGCCTTCGCCTCCGGCGGTTCGGCGGGTTACGACCACAAGGGCATGGGCATCACCGCGCGCGGCGCCTGGGAGTCCGTCAAGCGGCACTTCCGCGAGCTGGACCACGACACCCAGAACGAGGACTTCACGGTCGTCGGCGTCGGTGACATGTCCGGTGACGTGTTCGGCAACGGCATGCTGCTGAGCGAGCACATCCGGCTCGTCGCCGCCTTCGACCACCGGCACATCTTCATCGACCCCAACCCGGACGCGGCCACCTCGTACGCCGAGCGGCGCCGCCTCTTCGAGCTGCCGCGCTCGTCATGGGAGGACTACAACACCGAGCTGATCTCGGCGGGCGGCGGCATCCACCCCCGGACGGCCAAGGCCATCCAGATCACCCCGCAGGTGCGGGCCGCGCTCGGCATCGAGACCAAGGTCGCCAAGATGACCCCGGCCGACCTGATGAAGGCCATCCTCAAGGCCCCGGTCGACCTGCTGTGGAACGGCGGCATCGGTACGTACGTCAAGGCGTCCACCGAGTCGCACGCCGACGTCGGCGACAAGGCCAACGACGCGATCCGCGTGGACGGCCAGGACCTGCGGGTCAAGGTCGTCGGCGAGGGCGGCAACCTGGGCCTGACCCAGCTCGGCCGCATCGAGTTCGCCTCCAAGGGCGGCGGGATCAACACCGACGCGATCGACAACAGTGCCGGGGTGGACACCTCCGACCACGAGGTGAACATCAAGATCCTGCTCAACGCGCTCGTCACCGAGGGGGACATGACGGTCAAGCAGCGCAACAAGCTGCTGGCCGAGATGACCGACGAGGTCGGCGCGCTGGTGCTGCGCAACAACTACGCGCAGAACGTCGCCCTCGCCATCTCCGCCGCCCAGGCCCCCAGCCTGCTCCACGCCCACCAGCGGCTGATGCGCCGTCTGTCGCGCGAGGGCAGGCTGGACCGCGGGCTGGAGTTCCTGCCGTCCGACCGGGTCATCCGCGAGCGGCTGTCCGCCGGGCGCGGTCTGACCCAGCCCGAGCTGGCCGTGCTGCTCGCCTACGTCAAGATCACCGTGGCGGACGAGCTGATCGGCACCGGGCTCCCCGACGACCCGTACCTCCAGCGGCTGCTGCACGCCTACTTCCCGCAGGCGCTGCGCGAGAGCTTCCCCGAGTACGTCGACGGGCATGCGCTGCGCCGCGAGATCATCACCACGGTGCTGGTCAACGACACGCTCAACACCGCCGGTTCGACCTTCCTGCACCGCATGCGGGAGGAGAGCGGGGCCTCGACCGAGGAGGTCGTGCGCGCCCAGGCCGCGGCCCGCGCCATCTTCGAGCTGGGGGCGGTCTGGGACGAGGTCGAGTCCCTGGACACGGTCGTCTCCGCCGAATTCCAGACCCGGATGCGGCTGCACTCGCGGCGGCTCGTCGAGCGCGGCACCCGCTGGCTGCTCAACAACCGGCCGCAGCCGCTGGAGCTGGCCGAGACGATCGACTTCTTCGGCGAGCGGGTCGCCGCGGTGCGGGCCCAGCTGCCCAAGCTGCTGCGCGGCGGCGACATCGAGTGGTACCAGCGCATCCACGACGAGCTGACCGCCGCCGGTGTCCCGGACGATCTGGCCACCCGGGTGGCGGGCTTCTCGTCCGCCTTCCCGACGCTGGACATCGTCGCCATCGCGGACCGCACCGGCAAGGACCCCCTCGCGGTCGCCGAGGTCTACTACGACCTGGCCGACCGGCTGTCGATCAGCCAGCTGATGGACCGCGTCATCGAGCTGCCGCGGGCCGACCGCTGGCAGTCCATGGCCCGCGTCTCCATCCGCGAGGACCTGTACGCGGCCCAGGCCGCCCTCACCTCCGACGTCCTGTCGGTCGGTAACGGCGGTTCGACGCCCGAGCAGCGCTTCAAGGCCTGGGAGCAGAAGAACGCCGCGATTCTCTCCCGCGCGCGGACCACGCTGGACGAGATCCAGGCGTCGGAGACGTTCGACCTGGCGAACCTGTCGGTGGCGATGCGGACGATGCGGACGCTGCTGCGTACGCACAGCTGACGTACCCACAGCTGATCCACCGCTAAGGGGCGGTCAGCGGCCGATGTGGCCGCTGACCGCCCCTTCGGCGTGCGGTGCGTCGGCTACGAGGCGCGCTTCCAGAGCGTCACCTGGGCGCTGTAGCTGGGGATGTGGTAGTCCGCCTCCGGCGGGAGGACGGCGGTGATCTTCAGCATCGCGAGATTGCCGCTCGTCGTGACCATGCACAGCCGGTCGCCCTTGGCGATGAGCTGGTCGTCGTTCAGATCATCCGCGTCCAGGGTGGTCTCCAGCGGGTCCGTCGTCACCGCCTCCTCGCACTCCTTCGGAGTGGTGCCGGGGCTCTTGGCCATCGCCTCCCCGGCCCTGAACTGGCTTTGGTTCATGGAGAAGTCCTGCACACCGGAGGCGATGCTCCCGGTGGTGTCCACCTTGGGCTGGTCGAGGTCGAAGTCGGTGGTCGGGCCGAACTCGTCGGGTGCCCGCAGCTGCAGCGTCTTGTTCTCGTAGACCGGGGTGTAGGCGGTCCGGGGGGTGGGGGCGTCCTCGGCGTTCTCGACGTCGGAGGAGGCCGAGTCCTTCGGCTGCGGGGCCTCTTCGGACGCGGAGTGCCGCGGCTGGGCCGTGTGCTTGCCGTCGGCCTTGTTCTGTTCCCCGCCCTTGGTGTCGTCCCCCTGGGTGAACACCCACGCCGCCACCGCGACCATGATCAGCGCCAGTGCGCCGCCGCCGAACGCCAGCATCCGGCCCCGGCCCCGGTCGCGGCCGCTGTCGCCCCGCGCCGGCGGGGCCGGGTAGCCGCCGCCCACGGGCGGCTGGGTGGAGGCCTGCGTCGGCGCGGAGGCGATGGGGTGGTGGGCGGGCTGCGCGGGGGCCTGCGTGGGGGCGTAGGCGGGGGCGTACGTGGGCGTGTGGGTGGGGGTCTGGGTGGGTGTCTGCGTGGGGGCGTGACCGGGCATCGGTGGCTGCGCGGGGGCCGGTGGTTGCGCGGGGGCCGGTGGCTGTGCGGGCGTCGGCGGCTGCTGCGCCATCCGCTCCCGCCGCTCGATCTCCCCCGTGAGGGGCGCGGGCAGCCAGCCCGCGAAGTCGCGCAGCTCACGGGCCGCGGCCCGGTGGCACAGGTCGGCCAGCTCCGCGGGCGTGGGCCGCCGCTCGGGGTCCGCCGTCAGGCAGCGCTCCAGCAGCGGCCGCAGCTCGTCCGGGTAGCCGCTCAGGTCCGGCGGCTGCTGGGCGGTGTTGGCGATCTGCGCGGCGATCGAGATCCCCGCGCCGTCCCCGTACGGGTGGCGGCCGGTGGCCACGACCGCCGCGATCAGGCCGAGCGCGAAGATGTCGGTCGCGGCGGTGACCGGCTTGCCGAAGGCGTGCTCCGGCGACATGTACTGCGGCGTGCCGATGAACCCGCCGCTGCGGGTGAGCTGGGTGGCGTCGGCCGCCCGGGCGATGCCGAAGTCGATCACGAACGGGCCGTTCGAGCTGAGCAGGATGTTGCTGGGCTTGAGGTCCCGGTGGATGACGGACGCGGCGTGCACCGCGTGCAGCGCCTGCGCCGTACAGCCGATGAGCTGGAACGCCGCGGGCATCGGCAGCGGGCCGAAGCGGCCGAGCGCGTCGTCGAGCGCGAGTCCGGGGACGTACGTGGAGGCGAGCCAGGGCAGGTCACCGCTGGTGTCGTGGTCGACCACCGGCACGATGTGGTAGCCCTGCACCCGGCGGGCGGCGGTGACTTCCTGTTCGAAACGGCGGCGGAAGTCATGGTTCTGCGCGAATTCACGCCGGATGACCTTGAGCGCGACCGGCTGGTTGCCGCGGGTGCGGGACAGGTACACCGAGCCCATGCCGCCTTCGCCGACTCTGGCGAGCAGCTGGTAACCGGCGACTTCCCGTGGATCGTCCGGCCCGAGTGGGCTCAGCACGGCGTGGTCGGCATTGGTCATGGTTCCCCCGAAGATCGCGTGACTCGAAGATCGTACAGATGCCGTGTTCATGACTTCGCAGCGATTCCCCGGTTTCACCCACTTGGCCGCCCGCTCATGGGCTTATCGGGCATATCGGGACGTACGACCCTACGGTGGTGAATCAGTGAGCGCCCCGCGCCCAGGTCCGCCGTCGCGTCCCGAGGAGCCGCATGCCCCGCTTCAGCATCGTCATCGCCGCCTACCGGGTGCAGGGCTATCTGCAGGCCTGCCTGGACTCCGTGCTGACCCAGTCGTTCCGCGACGTGGAGGTGGTGGCCGTCGACGACCGCTCGCCGGACCACTGCGGCGCGATCATCGACTCCCGCGCGGCCCGCGACAGCCGGGTGGTGGCCGTGCACCAGCCCGTCAACTCCGGCCCCGGTCAGGCCCGTAACGCCGGTGTCGAGCGGGCCACCGGCGACTATCTGCTGTTCCTCGACGGGGACGACACCCTCGCGCCCGGCACCCTGGAGGGCCTCGCCGAACGGCTCGCGCTCAACGAGGACCCGGACATCCTCTACTTCAACCACGTCCGCACGTACTGGTCGGGGCGCAGCGCGCCCAGCGTCTTCGGGGAGCTGCTGAACTCGGCGGGCACCGACGTCTTCTCCGTCCTGGAGCGCCCCGAATTCCTGCGGATCTTCGCGATGTCGTCCAACCGGGTCTACCGCCGCGCCTTCTACGCCGAGCACGGTTTCTCGTTCAGCGAGGGAATCTACGAGGACGCGCTGCTGTCGTATCTGACGATGCTGACGGCGCGGCGCATCGCCTGTGTGGATCTGGTCGGCCTGGAATACCGCCAGCGCCGGGTCGGCGCCAGCACGGGAAGCCCGGGCGAGAAACACTTCGTCATATTCGACCAGTACACCCGACTGTTCGCCTTCCTCGATGAGCACCCCGATCTGAATCCGCTGCGGGAGCTGCTCTTCGAGCGGGCCGTCTCCCATTTCCTGTTCTGCCTGGACCGCCGTTCCCGGGTGGCGCCGGGCGACCGGCCGCGCTTCTTCCGGCGGGCCGCCGCCTGGTACCGGACCCACCTCCCGGACGGATTCCGGCCGCCCGCCGGAGCCGAGTGGCGCTTCGCGGCGCTGGCCCGTGGCTCGTTCGCCAGCTACCGGGAGCACGAGATGGCGACGCGGGCCGTCGCCGGGGCCCGCAAGGCCAAGCGGATGGCCCGGGCGGCGCTGGCCGTACGGGGCAAACGGGCCCTCTACCGTGCCCACCGGCGGCGGCCCACCGACCCCAACCTGGCCGTCTACAGCGCGTACTGGGGCCGCGGAGTGCTGTGCAACCCGGCGGCGATCTACTACAAGGCCCGGGAACTGGCCCCGCATGTCCACGGAGTGTGGGTGGTCAAGAAATCGGAGATCGCCTCGCTTCCGGAGGATGTCGACTACGTCGTCGCGGGCACCCGGGACTTCTACCGGACGGTAGCCCGCGCCACGTATCTCATCAACAACGTCAATTTCTCCAACGACGTCGTCAAGCGGCCCGGCACGGTGCATTTGCAGACCTTTCACGGCACCCCGCTCAAATGCATGGGCCTGGACCAGCAGCACTACCCCGCCGCGGCGGCGGGAATGAGCTTCGGGAATCTCCTCAAGCGCATCGACCGCTGGGACTTCGCGCTCTCCTCGAATCCGCATTCCAGCGAGGTGTGGGAGCGGGTCTATCCCGCCTCCTACCGGCTCCTGGAATGCGGATATCCGCGCAACGACGTGCTGGTCTCGGTCACCGCGGACGACGTACGGCGCGCCCGCGCCGCGCTCGGCGTCCCGGAGGGCCACACCGCCGTCCTCTACACGCCCACGATCCGCGACTACCAGAAGGGGTTCACGCCCCGGCTGGACCTGGAGCGGGTCAGCCGCGCCCTGGGCCCCGGTACGACGCTCCTGGTGCGGGCGCACTACTCGTACCGGCCATCGGCGGCGCTGCGCGAACTCGACGAGGCGGGGCTGGTGCGGGATGTGTCGCGCCATCCGCGGGTCGAAGAGCTGTGCCTGGCCGCCGACGCGCTGATCACCGACTATTCGTCGATCATGTTCGACTACGCCCTGCTGGACCGGCCCATCGTGATCTACGCGGACGACTGGGACATCTACCGGGCCGCCCGCGGCGTCTACTTCGACCTGCTGTCGGGCCGCCCCGGCGACACCCCGGGCCCGGTGGCCCGCACCCTGGACGAACTGATCGCCCTCTTCCGCGACGGCCGCTGGTGCGACGCCGAAGCGGCCGCGCTGCGCGCCGCCTTCCGGGACCGCTTCTGCCCGTACGACGACGGCCACGCGGCCGAGCGCGTCGTACGGACGCTCATGCTGGGCGAGGACGTCACGGCTCCCGGGCCGCTGCCGCCCCTCGCGCAGCGGTCCGAGGCCGAGGCCCGTACGGTGCCGTCGCCGCACGGCGTGCGGGGACACGGCGGCACCCTGCCCCCGCATGCCGTGCAGCCCACCCGCGCCTTTCCCGACCGCGACTGATCCGACCGAGACTGATCCGATCGCGCCTTCTCTGACCGCGTCTGATCCCGTAGTCGACCGCGACTGATCCCGTAGTCCGCCCCTGAGCCGGAGTCCGGAGGTCGCCATGCCCGCAGCATCCGCAGCGTCCCCTTCCCACCCCCGCGTCAGCGTGATCATTCCCGCCTACAACGCCATGCCGGAGCTGACCCGGTCCGTCACCTCCGCGATGGAGCAGACCCTCGGCCCGGACCGGATCGAGATCATCGCGGTGGACGACGGCTCCACCGACGGCACCGGGGACGAGCTGGAACGGCTCGCCCGCACATGGCCCGCGCTGCACGTCATCCACCAGGAGAACTCCGGCTGCGCGGGCGGCCCCCGCAACACCGGACTGGACCGGGCGCGGGGCGACTACGTCTTCTTCCTCGACTCCGACGACTACCTGGGGCCCGACGCGCTGCGCCGCATGGTCGCCATGGCCGACGAGAACGGCACCGACGTCGTGCTCGGCAGGATCGCCTCGGTGGGCGGACGCGCCGTGCCCCGTGCCGTCTTCTCGCACAACCAGCCGCGCACCGACATCTTCTCCTCCCACGCCTATCTGACCCTGGGCCCCTGGAAGCTCTTCCGGCGCGCGCTCATCGAGCGGCTGCGGCTGCGCTTCCCGCCGTACCGCAACTGCGAGGACAAGCCGTTCACCGCGGCCGCCTACCTCAACGCCTCCGGAGTCTCCGTGGTCGCCGACTACGACTGCTACTACGTCCGCTACCGCGAGAACCGCGGCAACCTCACCCTCACCGCCTCCGGTCTCGCCCATCGCGTGGACGGCATCCGGCTGTGCTTCGAGACCGTGGCCCGCTATCTCGAACCGGGCCCCCGCCGGGACCAGATCATGCGCCGTCACGTCGAGTGGGAGCTGTGCGGCCCGCTGCGGGGGCTGCTGCCCCGGGAGAGCGAGCGGGACGCGCGCGAGCGCTTCTTCCCCGTGTTCCGGGACCTGGCGCGGACCTGGGTGACCGACACCATCGTCGAGCGGATCGACGCCCCGGACCGGCTCCTGATCCATCTGCTGCGCGCCGACCGCTTCGAGGACGTCCTGACCGTCGCGCGCGGCGCCAAGCGGGACGAGAGCTGCGGCCGCCTCGTCGACAAGGGCCGCGTCTACTGGCTGCACCCCTTCTTCCGCGACCACACCGCCGATGTCCCCGACGCCTGTTTCGACATCACGGACCGGCTGCCGGTCCACCACCACCTCGATACGGCGCGGTGGCGCGGCGGAGTGCTGCGGCTGACCGGCCGCGCCGCCATCGAGGGCCTCGACGCGGCCGAGGGCGTCGACGCGACCGAACCGGGCACCGAACTCGTCCTGCGCAAGTACGAGGCCGACCGCCCCGAGATCCGGGTGCCCGCGGTGCCGCGCCCTGATGGGACGCCGGGTTTCACCGTCGACATCGACCCGGCCACCGCCGACGGCGGCGCACCGCTGGAACGCGGCCTGTGGAACCTCTACCTGGACGTCCGGGCCCAGGGCGTCACCCGCACCGTGCGGTTCGGCGGCAGCCGCGAGGGCGGTGCGGCCACCCGGCCGCCCCGGCGCGCCGTCACGGCGCCGCGCGGCGAACCCGTGGTGGTGGTTCCGTACTTCACCCCGTACGGCAATCTCTCGCTCGACGTCGGCGAGGTCGCCCATGCCGCCCGCGACGCCCGCGAGGCCCCGTGCCTGGTGACCCGGACCGCCTGGCACGGCGCCAGGAAGAGCGTCCTGATCGTCGGCGGACGGCTGACCGGCACGGTCCCCTGGACGGGGGCCCCGGCCGGGCTGCGGTTGCGCGCCGAGAGCGGGGCGGGCGCGGTGCGCGAGGTCGCGGCGCGGTTCGAGCCGGGCACCTCCGGGGACTTCACCGCCCGGCTGCCCGTCGGACGGCTGACGGCGGGCCGCTGGACGCTGACGCTGATCGTGGAGGGCCGCGGCGTCGTCGTGCCCTGCCTGGGTCGGCTGGCCGGGACGCGCTGGTTCCGCTTCGGCCGTCCGTACTACGCCAAACCGCTCACCCGGCGCTCGGCTCCGGCCCTCGCCCTGGAGGTGGCGCCGGTGAAGGTCGCCGCGGGGGTGCGGCGGCGGCTGCGGCGGGCCCGGGACCGTGCCCGTGCCCGTGCCCGTAGGGGCAGGTAGGTCAGAAACGGCCGCCGAGGCGGTTCCGGGCGGCGGCGAGGAGGCGTACGGGCGCGATGCGCAGCTCCAGGGTCGCTTCGCCGCGCCCGGTGAGCGGCTTGGCGTAGTACGGACGGCCGCGGCGCAGCCAGCGGGTGCCGGGCAGCCGCTCGGGCGGCGGTACGGGGGCGGCGCGCGGCGGGCCGTCGCCGCGTCCGACCAGGGCGAGCGTCACCGTCCAGCGGCCGCGGCTCAGGTCGCGCACGGGCAGCCGGGCGGTGAACGCGCCCGCCGGGTGGCCCGCCGCGTACCGCACGGGGTGGTCCAGGACGCGGCCGTCGGTGTGCTCGGCGCGCAGTCGCAGCACCCGGTCGCGGGGTGGCGAGCCCGGCGGCAGCAGCCGCCCGGCGACGACCAGCGTGCCCTTGTCGGACGGATGCCACAGCGCCTCGGTCACCTCGCAGGGCGCGCCGCGCGGGGCCGGGCCGATGTCGAGGGAGAGATTGCCGTACGGGGTGGTGAAGTACGGCGTCACGCGGGCGCGCAGTCCGGGGCCCGCGCTCACCACCCGGCGCGCGGTGCCGATGTCGAGCCCCTCGTCGTGGCGGTGGCCGAATCGTATGGTGCGGCTGACGCCCTGGGCGCGTACGTCGAGGAAGACGTCCCAGACGCCCGGGCGCAGCGGGGCGCCGCCGTCGGCGGTGGCGATGTCGATGTCCGCCTCGAAGTCCCCGTCGTCCGTCTCGCCCTCCGCGGCCGTGACCGGCACGCACAGTTCGTCCGAGGCCTCGCGGCGGCGCAATATCAGCTCGGTGCGGTCCTCGGGACCGGCGTCCAGGCCCTTGACCCCGGCCCGGCCGCGGACCCGCAGCGTGGAGCCGCCGTGCCAGGCCGCGCCGGTGAGGTGGTGACGGACCGGCAGCCGGTCGGTGACGTCGAAGCAGTCGTCGGGGACGTCGGCCGCCGGGTCGCGGAAGAAGGGGTGCAGCCAGTACACGCGCCCCTTCTCGACCAGACGGCCGCGGCCCGCGTCCTCTTTGGCGGTGCGGATGACGGTCAGCAGATCGTCGAAGCGGCCGCTGCGCAGCAGGTGCACCATCAGCCGCTCGGGCGCGGTGAGGGTGCGGAAGAGCGCGTCCGAACAGTGGTCGGTCGCCCAGCGGCGCAGCTCGGGGAGGAACCGCGTCCGCGCCTCCGCCTCGTCCTCGCGGGGCAGGGCGCGCAGCGCGCCGCACAGCTCCCGGCGGATGTGGCGCCGCATCACATGGTCGCGCCGCGGGCCGGGCTGGGTGTAGCGGGCGGCGGTCTGGAACAGCAGCCGGATGGCGTCGATGCGGTCGGTGAGTCCGGTGCGGGCGGGGTTGGGCCCGGCCTCGTGGCGGGTGGTCAGGTGGTAGCAGTCGTAGTCGGCGACGACGGAGATGGCGGAGGCGTTGAGAAAGGCGGCCGCGGTGAAGGGCTGGTCCTCGCCGGTACGGCACTCCTCCGGGAACCGCAGGTGGAACCGTTCGATGAGGTCGCGGCGGAACAGCTTCCAGGGGCCGAGGGTGGAGTAGGCGTGCGAGTCGAGGACGTCGGTGCGCAGCTGGTTGTGGCGGAACACCGCACGGGGGACGCCGCGTCCGGTGGGGGAGGCCATCTTGCCGACGACGACGTCGGTGCCGTTCTGGTCGGCCATGGCGACCATGCGGCGCAGCGCGTCGGGGCCCAGATACCCGTCGGCGTCGAGGAAGAACACGTAGTCGCCGCGGGCGAGGTCGAGACCGGTGTTGCGGGGTCTGCCCGGCCCACCGCCGGGCTCCTCGCGGACGACCTTGAGGGCGGGGCAGCCGGTGGCCAGCCGGTCCAGCTCCGCGCCGGTGCCGTCGGTCGACCCGGCGTCGATCGCGATGATCTCCAGCCGGGCGATGCCTATCGTCTGGTCCAGGGCGGAGGTGAGGGCGCGGGTCAGCGCGGGCATGGCGTTGCGAGCGGGGACGATCACGCTGACGCGGGGGCGCGAGCCGGGGCGTGGGGTGCGCGGCAACATGCGGACTCCGGTGGGTGAGGTGGGGCTCAGGCGGCGTCGCCGGGGTGTGCGGGGGCGCGGCGGCCGACGCGGCTGCGGGCGGCGGCCATGACGTGCTGCGTTCCCATGATCGCTCCTGACTCCTGGTGGCTGCTCATGGTCGGGGCCGGGGGTGAGGGACGGGTGTGGGACGCACGGCCGGCGGATGACGGACCAGCGTCCGGGGCGCCCCCTTCGACGCACGACACGCCGGACCCGTTCACTCCGCGACCGGCGGCACGGGCCCGCGGGGAGTCCGAACACCGAGGCGATCCATGGCTCATGCCCTTCGCGGCGGATACGTCGTCCTGAACGGAACCCTAGGCGAACCGCCATATATGCGCCTTTTGTCGCTATCCGTTGGTGAGGGGGAAGGGGAGCGGGGATCTCCTCTGGGTACCGTCCGTGGGGAACAAGAGGAGAGCGGGGATGGGGGAGGTTCTTGTGAACGCGGCTCTGGACGGGGCGGGTGGGGCTGGGGATCCGTGGGAGGGCGTGGACGCGGGAGCTGTGGCGCGGGCGGTTCGGGGGCAGGGGGAGCGGGGGGTTCCCGGGGTGGGGGATATGGCTTCCTATCTCGCCGCGCAGGTGGCCGACGACTCGCATCGGGAGGTCATCGGGCCGCTGCTGGATGGCGGGGGTGCGAGCGGGGTCGTGGTGCGGCGGGGGGTCGTGATCGGGTCGTGGGGGGATCCGGCGCGGGTGGAGATGGCGTACAGCGCGACGAAGAGCGTGCTGGCGTTGGTGGCGGGCGTTGCTCATGACGAGGGGCTGTTGGTCCTCGACGAGCCGGTTTCCGCGCGGGTCGGGCTGCCGGAGTTCGAGGGGGCGCATGGCCGGGCGGTCACCTGGCGGCATCTGCTGGACCAGACGAGCCAGTGGGAGGGCGAACTGTGGGGGAAGCCGACGGCGGTCGACGCGCAGAGCACGCGGGAGGGCACCGAGTCGGCCGGTGGGCCGCCCGGTGAGGGGTGGGCGTACAACGACGTGCGGGTGAATCTCACCGCCCTGGCGCTCACGGTCCTCTTCCGGCGCGCGCTGCCGGACGTTCTGCGGGAGCGCGTCATGGCGCCGATCGGCGCGTCGTCGTCGTGGTCCTGGCACGGCTACGCGAACGCGTATCTGGACCTCGACGGCACCCGGGTGCCGGTGGTCTCCGGGGGCGCCCACTGGGGTGGGGGCTTGTGGATCAACGCGCTCGATCTGGCCCGCGTCGGGCAGCTGTGTCTTCGGGGCGGCCGCTGGGGGCGGGACCGGATCGTCTCCGCTCGCTGGATCGAGCAGATGTGGACGCCGTGCCCGGTCAAGCCGAACTACGGGCTGTCCTGGTGGCTCAACGACCACCGCACCGTATGGCCGACCGCCCCGGCCACCGGGCGCTGCGCCCGGGGCAACGGCGGTGGCCATCTGCTGTGGGTCGATCCCGCTCGCGATCTGGTGATCAGTTCCCGTTGGGGTGCCGAGGTGGAGAGGCTTCTCGTCACGGTGTCGGAGGCCGTTGAACCTGGGCCGGTCAGCGCGGCGTGGTGACCGGCGGAGTGGTGACCGGCGGCGTGGGGGCGGGGAAGGCGAAACGGCGGGCGCGGGCCGCGGCGGCGGACAGGCGGGTCAGGGCCGGGCTCAGGGCGCGCGGGCGGTAGGGGGCGTTCCAGGCGTACGGGAAGGACGCCTTGTCGGGGGTGAGGAGGTTCGTCGTCTCGTCGCAGGCCAGGATCGCGATCAGCCAGCGGCGCATGGCGCGGTGGAAGGCCGGGGCGAGCGGGCGGGGGGCCAGGAGCCAGTCGCGGGACTGGGGGCTGACCGCCTGCTGATACGTCGTCTCGTCGTAGCGCTGCCAGGGGGACTCCGGGGTGATCGGGTGCAGGCCGTAGTCCATGGCGGTGAGGGGGGCCAGGGCGGTGCGGAGGGTGTCGTGGTCGGCGCTGGGGAGGAGTTCGCAGATGATCCACGGGCGGTGGCGGCGGATGGTGGCGAGTGCGCCGGTGAGGACGGCCGCCTCGTAGGTCTCGACGTCGATCTTGATGAGGTGGGGGACGAGACCGCGGTCCTCGGTGAAGGCGTCCACCGTCGTGACCGGGACGGTCACCGACTCGGAGTGTTCGCGGTGGGCCGGGTTGAGGGAGTTCGACGATTCCGACTTATGGGAGAAGTACAGCTCCGCGGCGCCGGGTTCGGAGGAGAGCGCGGTCTGCTGCACCTCGTAGTCGAGGTGGTTGCAGTGGCGGATGCGGCGGCAGAGGGCCGCGGTCTGCGGGGTGGGTTCGAAGGCGATGGTGCGCGGGCCGCTGGTGTGCGGGCCGCCGTGGCCGTAGATCGCGTCGACCAGGGCCGAGTACAGCCCGATGTGCGCCCCGATGTCGTACACCGCGCTGCCCGCCGGGGCCGCTCCGGCGAGGGCCAGCAGGGTGGCCTGGGTGGTGGGTTCGTAGCCCGCGAGGCCCGAGCGGCGCAACTGCCGCTGCACCGCGGTCTGTTTGCGGCTGAGCACGTTGAGGGCGCGGGGGTACGGGCCGCTGGCGGCCAGCACGTCCGGGTTCAGCGGGAGGGTGATGGCGAGGGGCATGGCTGCCGCGCCTCCTGTCGGGTGACGGCCCGCTCCAGCGGGCTGGGTACGGGGAAGTAGGCGTCGAGGAAGGGGCGGAGCAGGGCCAGCTGACCGGCCAGGTCGTGCTCGGAGGAGACCGTGTCGTTAAGGCAGAACGCCTGGCAGTGGCGCGTTCGCAGCAGTCGCGCGAGCTGGTTGTGGATGGCGGGCCGGGCGAGGTCGACGTAGTCGTAGCGCAGCTGGGCCGGGATCGCGCGGCCGGTGAGGAACGCGTAGTAGTGGTGGAGCGAGGACGGCAGGGAGATGTCCGAGGCGGAGCGCACCCGGTTGGCCATGGTGGCCCGGATCGGGCCCGGGAACTCCCGCTCGATCTCGGCGAGCACGCTGGTGCGCACGGCGTGCGGGGTGTGCTTCATCTTCTGCGTGACGGTCGCCCCGAACCGGCCCTCCAGCAGCCGTCGGTTGTTCTTGCCCGCCGCCGATACGGGGACGTCGAGGTGGTCGGCGGGGGCCAGCGGGATCAGCGCGCGGGAGGGGAAGAACTTGGTGACGCCGTTGGCGAGGAAGAAGTCCTGCGGGGTGACGGGCGAGCCGAGGAAGACGTCGTCGTTGAAGTAGAGGAAGTGCTCGGCGAGGCCCTTGATGTGGTGCAGCCGGGTCTCGATGGCGTGCGAGTTGAAGGTGGGCAGCGCGCTCGGGTCGTCGAAGATGTCCTGGTGGTCGACGACGGTGATGCCGGGGTGGTCGAGCGCGAGCCAGGCGGGTACCTGGCGGTCCGTCACGATGTAGATGTGGCGTACCCAGGGGGCGTACAGGTGGAGTGAGCGCAGGGAGTAGCGCAGCTCGTCGCGGTTGGCGTAGCGGGCGGCGTTGGCGGCCTGCGCGTGGTAGCCCGCGGCCCCCTCTTCGTCGGTTACGGCGGCGCGCCGCCGCTGCCACTGCGGGTCGGAGCCGTCGACCCAGGTGTAGACGACGTCGATCGGGAAGCGGACGTCGTCCGGGAGCCGGGTGGTGAACTCGGGCCGGGTACGGACGAGGCGGTTCGGGGCCCAGCCCGCGGCCGGGGCGAGTCGGGTGAACATCTCGTCCGGGGCGCGTACGGCGTCGCCCGCGAGCGGGACGGAGGCGGTGGTGCGGTTGGGGCGGGGCGCGTGGAGGAGGTGCGCGCCGTTCGGTTCCGGGATTCCCGGGCCGTCCGCCGGGCCGCGCTCCGCCGGGCCGTCCGCCGGGCCGCGCTCCCAGAACTCGATGTCGCAGCCGTGCGAGGAGCCCAGGACGAGGTCCCCGCGGGGGGTGGTGTGGAAGCGGGTGAAGCGGACGACGGGCTCGGCGGCCAGCGGCCGCCAGGCGCGGGCCGCCGTGCCGAGCCGCAGCGGGTCCGCCCCGCCCCTTCCGCCCTTCCGGCGCGGGGGCGGCGAGACGTAACCCGCCTCCCGGGCGCACAGCGCGCTGAGCGCGGCGACCACCTCGGCCCGCTGGTCCGCCCGTACGCCCACGGCGGAGGCGACGTTGCTGTAGCAGCGGATGACGAAGTGATCGAGCCGCGCCTGGTCCAGCGCCTCGCACACCAGCCGCAGGTTTTCGGCGCGTGCGAACAGCGGGGTGGGAGCGGGGACGACGGTCGCGATCCGGGTGCCGCGGTCGTCGGCGATCACCATGCGGCCGGGTGTGGACAGCAGCCCCGTACGCACCAGCCGCCCCAGCCGCCGCCGCGCCCAGCGCAGCCGCAGCGCACCGGAGGCGGTGGACATCCGGCCCAGCCCGCGCATGGCCGTGCGGCGCAATTCGGCCCCGGTCAGGGCGATGACCGCGCGACGGATCCGCAGCGGGACCGTACGCCGGTAGCCGCGTACCAGGGGCGGATCGGCAAGCCACGACGGGGGGCGGGGGGCGGCGGGCGGCGGTGCGGTGAGGGGCATCGTGCGTCCTGGGGCGGGCGGCGCGGTACGGGTGGTTCCTCACACCATCATCTGAACGCCGCCGGGATGGGGTGCCGCCATGGCGGACATCCCCAAACTGCCCCCATTCGGCCCAGCGCTTCCGCAGGCGGCCGGGTTCCCCCGCCCCGCCCCTCCCCGGGGTCGGGGAGGGGCGGGGCGGAGGGAAGCCCCTCGGGGTTACTTCACCGCGCCTGCCATCACGCCCGCTACGAACTGGCGCTGGAAGGCGAAGAAGACGGCCAGCGGGATGACCATCGAGACGAACGCGCCGGGGCCCAGGATGTCGATGTTGTTGCCGAACTGACGGACCTGCTGCTGCAGGGCCACCGTGATCGGGGGGTTGCCGCTGTCCGCGAAGATCAGGGCGACCAGCATGTCGTTCCAGACCCACAGGAACTGGAAGATCCCGAGCGAGGCGATCGCCGGGGCGCCCAGCGGCATGACGACGCGGAAGAACAGCCGCAGCTCGCCCGCGCCGTCCAGGCGGGCCGCCTCCAGCAGCTCCCGGGGGATCTCGGCGAAGAAGTTCCGCAGCAGGAAGATCGCGAAGGGCAGGCCGAAGGCGGTGTGGAAGAGCACCACGCCGGTGGTGGTCTGGAAGATGCCGATCTCGCCGAAGAGCTTGGCGACCGGGATCAGGGCGACCTGGACCGGGACGACCAGCAGGCTGACGACGATCAGGAACCACCAGTCGCGGCCGGGGAAGTCCATCCAGGCGAAGGCGTAGCCCGCCAGGGCGCCGATGATGACCACCAGGAGGGTCGCCGGGACGGTGATGGCGAGGGTGGTCCACAGCGAGTCGGTGATCAGCTGGTTGCTGAGCAGCTTGTCGTACGCGTCGAAGGTCAGCTGCGACGGATCGCTGAAGACCTTCCACCACCCCGAGATGTCCACCTGCGACGGGTCGCGGAGGGAGGACAGCAGCAGCCCCGCCGTCGGCATCAGCCAGAAGAGGCCGATGAGGACGAGCGCGACCTGCGTCAGCCCGCCCCCGGCGCGTTCCGCGATCCGCCCGATCAGGGACCGCTTCGCCTGTACGACCGTGTCCGCGCTGGTCATCGGCGGCTCTCCCTTCGGATCCGGCGGATGTTGACGAACATGACGGGCAGCACCAGCAACAGCAGCAGGACGGCGATCGCGCTGCCGAGGCCCTGGTTGACGTCGGTCCCGAAGGACGACTGGAAGAGCTGGAGGGCGAGGACGTTGGCGTCGTCCTGCGAGGGGCCCGGTGCGATGATGTAGACCAAGTCGAAGATCTTCATCACGTTGATCATCAGCGTGACGACGACGACCGAGAGCACCGGCGCCAGCAGCGGCACGGTGACGCGCCGGAAGACCTGCCACTCGCTGGCGCCGTCCATCCGCGCGGCCTCCATCAGCTCACGCGGTACGCCCGCCAGCCCCGCCGCGATGAGCACCATGGCGAAGCCCGCCCAGATCCAGACGTACGAGCCGATGATGGCGGGGGTGACGAGGGACGGGCCGAGCCAGTCGATGCCGTTGTACGGCGCGGAGAAGTTCCAGGAGGGCAGCCGCAGCTGGGCGCCCTCGGCCTTGGCGGGGAGGGTGTACGTACCGTCCGCCGCCGAGGTCGTCTTCGCGACGACCTTGCCGTCCTTGACCGCCTCGATCTTGAGGTCGGACATCGCCTTCTCGCCCGGGTCGATGGCGCCCTGCTGGCCCAGCCCGCCCTTGGTGAAGTCGAACCAGACGGTGCCGGTGACCTTCCCGGCCTCGGGCCGCGCGGCCTTGGCGTCCTGCGCGCCGCTGATGTCGTCGCGCTTGGCGGCGACCAGCGGGATCGAGGCGGGGGACCCGGCGCGGACGGTGTCCCGGGTGGTGAAGGAGCCGTTCGACGACTCCGTCAGCCCGGCGGCCGGGCGCGGATGGGCGCCGGGGAAGGGCGGCGAGGCGCTGAACGAGTCATGCACGCCCACCCACATGGCGTTGGCCACGCCCTTGTCCGGGTCCTGTTCGTACACCAGCCGGAAGATGATGCCCGCGGCCAGCATGGAGATCGCCATCGGCATGAAGACGATCAGCTTGAACGCGGTGGCCCAGCGCACCCGCTCGGTGAGCACGGCGAAGATCAGGCCGAGCGCGGTGGAGATGGTCGGCGCCAGGATCAGCCAGATGATGTTGTTCTTGATCGCCGTCTTGGTCGCGTCGTCGGAGAACATCTCCGTGTAGTTGTCCAGGCCGACGAAGCCGTTGCCGCTCGCGTCGAAGAAGCTGCGGTAGACGGAGTAGCCGATCGGATAGACGACGAGCGCGCCGAGCAGCAGCAGCGCGGGCAGCAGGAACACCGCCGCCAGCCACGGCCGGGTGCCCAGGACGCTCTTCTTCTTGGTGACGCGCGGGGTGGCGGGTGGGGCGGACGACGCCCGGCCAGGTGTGGCCGCGCCGCCCGCTGTCGCGGTCGACATATGTGGATCTCCCGGTCGAGTCGTCAGTTCTTGTACGCCTTGGCGGCATCGGCTTCCAACTGGCGCTGGATTCCTTCCACGTTCCTCGGGTTCTTGAGGAAGTCCTGGAGCGCTTTCCATTCGCCCTGGGCGGGCTTTCCGCCGAAGGAGGCCGGGGCCTGGTCGGACATGTCGAACCGGAAGTCATTGCCCGCCGCGATGAGCGCCTTGGCGATGTCGCGCATCGGGTCATTGGGATAGGCGCTGAATTTCACGGCCTTGTTCGCCGAGATGAAGCCGCCGGACTGGGCCCAGATGGTCGCGGCGTCGGGCGAGGCCAGGAAGGTCAGCAGCGCCTGCGCGGCCTTGCTGTTCTTCAGCGCCACGCCCACGTCGCCGCCGGTCACCACGGGTGGCTTGGCACCCACCGCCGGGAACGGGAACACCTTCGCGTCCCCGCCGAGTTCCGCGCCCGCGTCGGCGACGTTGGCCGCGACGAAGTCGGCCTCGAAGACCATGCCCGCTTCGGGCTCGGCGGCGTTGCCGAACGCCTTGGTGACCGAATCCGGGAACGCGGTCTGCAGCGCGCCGCTCCGGCCGCCCGCGACCAGGCCTTTGGCGCCCCACAGCTGGGCGAGCGTTTCGAGCGCCTTCTTGACGGACGGGTCGGTCCACTTGATTCTGTGCTGGGCCAGCTGGTCGTACTTCTCCGGTCCCGCCTGGGAGAGGTACACGTTCTCGAACCAGTCGGTCAGCGTCCAGCCGTCCTGGCCGCCGACCGCGACCGCGTCGGTGCCGGAATCCGAGATCAGCTGGGCCTGGGCGAGGAAATCCCGCCAGGTCTTCGGCACCTTCGCGCCCGCGTAGTCGAAGGCCGAGGTGTTGTACCAGAGCAGGGACTTGTTGCTGGCCTTGAAATACACCCCGTACTGCTTGCCGTCGTACGAGCCGAGATCCCGCCAGCCCTTGGCGAAGTTCTTGTTCACCTCCGACTTCGCGGCGGTGTCGAGTGGTTTCGCCCAGCCCTTCTGCGCGAATTCGCGCATGACGCCGACCTGGCCGACCATCGCCACGTCCGGCGGGGAACCGCCCGCGATCTTCGAGCCGACGAAGCCCGCCATGTCGTCACCGCTGGGCACGAAGGAGACCTTGGCGCCGGTGCGCTTCTCGAACTCCTTCAGCACCTTGGTGAAGTTCTCCTGCTCGGTGCCCGTCCAGACGGCGGTGACCTGGAGCTTCTGGCCCTTGAGGCTGGGCAGCTTCACGGTGACCGGCGGCGGGCCGCCGCTGACCGTGTCCCCGTCGTCGTTGCCGCAGCCCGCGGCGGTGAGCACGAGCGCTCCCGCCGATGCGGTGGCGAGCGCGGCGCGTACCGCTCGCTTCTTCCGCTTTCCGCTCCCGTTCCTGCGAAGCGATTTCTGCATCCCCGTTTCCCTCCGATGCCGACCGCCTCGCGCGCGGTCGTGTCCCGTGCGACAGTCCTACGCCCGGTCACCCAACGTGGCAATACTGTTTTCGGCGTTCACTCACGGTCGTGACCGTGCCGTGATGATCGCCGAACGGGGGAACCGAACGAGGGGAATGGACGGGCGGACGGGGCGGGGGCCGTGGTGCGGCCCGCCCGCCCCGGTTGCCCGGGTGGCGTCAGATCAGCGCGGGGGCCGTCGGCGCGTCCGCCGACTGCGCGGCGCGCTGGAGCGCGCTGGCGAGCAGCGCCAGATCGGTCGGCCCGTTGCCCAGTTCGCGCAGCGGGCGGCGGGCCGGGGGATCGCCCATCCGCTCCCACTCCAGCGGGACGACCGTCGGCCGCTGGGTGGCGGTGCGCGGTATCCGCCCGGTGACCCGGCCCGCCTGGAACGGGGTCGCCGCGGCGTCGTCGGGGCCCAGCAGACGGCCGCGGCCGGGGGCGTGCTCGCTGCCGGACTCACCGGACGCGCAGGTCTCCCCTTCCGGCTGCTCGGACGAGGCGGGCGCCAGCGGACGGGGTTCCAGGACGATCCGCAGCGCGGCCCGCTCGACCGCCGCCGTGTCCGCCGTACGGTCCGGGCGGCCGGACGCCGCCACCAGGTGGACGCCGAGATGGGCGCCGTCGCGGGCGATCGCCTCCAGCGCGCGCACCACCGAACCGGCCGCCGGGCGGCCCGGACTCCCGAGGGCCGGGGCCACCAGCGCGTCGAAGTCGTCGACGAGGACGACGAGTCGGGGGAAGGGGGGCGAGGCGGCCGCCTCGGCGCTGCCCCGCGCGGGTTCGTCGTGCTGGTCGGGGCGGCCGCGCTGGGGGCGCAGCCTGAGTGTCGTACTGGGCGGTGGGTCGATGTCACCGGCGGAACGGGGCGCGATCACCCGCGCGGGAGCGCCTCCGGACGCGCTCGTGCCCGTACCCTCCCGGAGCCGGGCGTGCCAGGAGACGAAGTCCATCCGGCCCAGCAGCTCGGCCCGGCGCTTCAGCTCCGAGCTGAGCGCCTGCGCGAACTCCCGCATCCGCACCGGGTCGGAAGCCGCCAGATACGTCGACACATGCGGCAGATCGGTGCACACCCGCAGCCCCTCGCCGCGCTCCGCCCCGCCGCTCGCCCCCGCGCCGTCGAGGAGCACCAGCTCCAGCCGGTCGGGGCGCTCGGCGGCCGCGAGGGAGGCGGCCAGCGACCGCAGCAGCTCCGTCTTGCCGGTGCCCGCCCCGCCGTCGATCAGCAGATGCGGGCCGTCGGCCGCCAGATCGACGGCGACCGGTCCGCGCGGCCCGGCGCCCAGCACCGCGAGGGCCCGGCCGCCCGCCGGGACCTCGTCCGCCGCGGCCGCCCAACGGGCCAGCAGCGACGCGGGGGTGGCCCGGGCGAGTCCCAACTCGTCCAGCAGCCGGGCCGAGTCGGGCAGCGGGGCCGCCACCTGCCGCCCCGGGCCGCTCTCGTCGCCCTGGCCGGAAGCGGCCGGGCGCAGGGGCGCGAGCGCCCGCGCGAACCGCTCGGCCCACGCCCCCGACACCGCGTCCACGGTGGCCGCCGTGGTGGCCCCGGCCACCCACATGGGGACGCCCGCGCCGCCGGTGGCGGCATCGCGGCGCACGATCTGCAGCCCGGTGGCCACATCACCGCTCAGCAGCGCCGCCACCTCGCACGCCGCGAACGCCGCCGAGGCCGCGCACGCCGTCTCGTAGCTCACCGACAGCGGTGAGGCGGGCGACGCGGCCGGGGCCTCGGCCAGGCACAGGAGGTGAATCCCGGCCCCCGGCCCGCCGGCCGCCAGCCGCCCGAGCGTCTCGCGCAGCGCGGGCGGTCCCGGATCGCCGTCCACGATCACCACGGTGTACGGCCCGGCCGGGCCCGCGGCGGTGTCGTCCAGCCGCCGCGTCAGCTCCGCCGTACGGGCCGTCACCTGCTCCGCGTCGTACGCCAGCAGCAGTCGGCAGTCCTGCCCGCGCAACGGCTGCAGCTGCGGCAGCCAGCCCAGCCAGGACCACTCGGCGGGCCGGTCCTCGGTGCTGAGCAGCACGATCTCCAGCGTGCCGGGGGAGTGCAGCGCCGCGAGCTGCGCCACGACGGACCGGGCGAGCCCGGCCAGCCGCCCGCGTGGCCCCGCCAGCCCCAGCGAACCCGCCTGCCGCAGATCGACGGTCACCGGCGCGGCGGGCAGCAGCCCCCCGGCGCCGGAGAGCCGGTCGGCGGAGCCGAGCCGCACGGTGAGCGCGTCCGGGTGGCCCGGCCCGCGCTCCCACAGCCGAGGCCCCGGGCCCAGCGCCGTCATCAGCACGGCGGCGGGGTCCGGCCACCGCCGGTGCAGCGCGGCGGCCTCCTCGGCCGCCCGCACTGCCCGGTCCTCGGCGCCCGCGGCCTCGTCCATGCCCTGCTCGTCCGCGCCCCGCCCCCCGGTCAACTGCCGTACCCAGGCCCCTATCCCCCGCCGCCGGACCTGCGCCCCGGGAGCGTCGTACGCATACGCCGCCCCCGCCTCGCCGATCCCCTCCGGCACGGTGGTCCCCCGCAACGGCGTCCCCCGCCCCCCGCGGGGCCCCCGGGGCGCCCCGAGTCCCTGCCCGCCGCCGTCCGTGACGGGGCCTCCGGCCCAGGTGCCGAGCGCCGGTTGCCCGCCGGGGCGCGGGCCGGTTCCGGCCGGGGCGCCGTACGGTGCGTCGCCCCGCGTGCCGCGCCCTGGGTCTCCGGGCTGCCCGCCGCTGTCCGTGACGGGGCCTCCGGTCCGGTCGGTCGCGCTGTGCGGTCCGCCGTGCGGCGTGCCGCCGCCCGCTCCCGGGCCTCCGGACCGGGGCCCCGGTACACCGCCTCCGGGGCCTCCGGCCGCGCCGTCGCGCGTGTGCTGCCCGGCGTTGGCAGGCGGGTTGCCGTACGGCCCACCGCGCCCGTGGGTCTCGCGGGCTCCGGGCTGGCCGCCCGGGTCGCCGTACGGTGCGTGGCCTTCGGCCCAGGGGCCCTGCTCGCCGTGGCGGGGGCCTGCGGCCGTGCCGGGCTGTCCGGTGGGACCGTTGGCTGCCGCCGTGCCGGTGCCGTGCGTGGTGGTGCCCTGGGGTGCCGCGGGGGTGACCGGGGTCCAGCCCCGGCCGGGGTGGCGGGGGGTGGGGGCGCCGGTCCAGGGGCCCTTGGCGTGGGCCACGCCGTCCGTGCGGGGGGTGACCCTCAGGTGGCCCTCGCCGTCCGGCTGGGCGGGGAGGCGGGCGGGGGAGGACGGGGCCTCCCCCGGGGCGCGCAGCCGCAGCGCGGATTCGCCGATCCGGAGCAGCGCGCCCGGCGCGAGCGGTACGGGGTCGGGGCCGACGGGGGCGCCGTCGGCGGCGGTGCCGTTCGTCGAGCCGAGGTCGGCGATGGTCACCCGGCCGTCCTCGGCGACCGTCACGGCGCAGTGCAGCCGGGAGACGTCCGGGTCGTCCAGGGGGACATCGGCGTCGGCGGAGCGGCCGATGCGGACCTGGCCGCCGTGCAGCAGGTGGACGCCGCCCGCGTCGGGCCCCGCGATCACGTCCAGGTGGACCGTGGCGTCGGACACCGCCGCCTCGGGCAGGCCCGGGTACCCCGGGTAGCCGGGGTAGTGGTCGGGGTCGGCCGGGGCGTGGAGGGAGAGCACCGCGCCGTCCACCAGCGGGGGCTCGCCGAGCGCGCAGCGCTGGGGGTCGAGCCGCTCCGAGCCCGCGTAGACCACGACCGCGCCGGTGCCGCCCCCGGCGTCGTGCCCGGCGGCGGCGACGGCGGCGGCGAGGCCGCTCGTCACGGAGGCGAGGGCGGTGCCGACGGGAGCGGTCACGAGCACGTCCACCGCGCCCGCGAGGGCATGCGGCGGCGGCGCGGGCGCAGGATGGCCGGAACGGCCCGGGTGGGCGCTGCGCGGCCCGAGGACGGTCAGCCGAATCTGCATCGCCGTCAACGGTCCCTTCTGTCCGGGGGGCCGGGCGGGGGTGCCAACCCCGCCGTCTCGCCCCCAGGCGCTTCGGCACGTACAGGTCCGTACGGGGTCGTACGGATCACGGAGCGTGAGCCCCCCGCCGCTCGGCGCTTCCGTGCTGCGTGCATCCTCGCACCTGCCACTGACACTTCGCCCGCCGCCCGGCGGCACATGATCTTGATTGGTCGGCTACTCGGCCGAAACTGGCTGATTGCGACCGGATCCGCTGCGTTAGCAGGACCGGATCGGCTGTGTTAAGAGGACGGGAGTGGGCAACCGACTCCCCGGATCACGCGTCTTTCCCCGGGGTTCGCGACGGCCCGGCACACCCCGTCGCGCCCCGCTCAAGCGGTGATCAGCGGTGATCGGTACGGCACCTCGTCCGTCCCCATTACAGTGGGCGGACGAGCACGGCAGGCAGTACAAGCGATGCAGCAAGCGATGCAAGTGATATGACCACGACCAGGGAGCGCACGTGCGGCCGGTAGGCAGCAAGTACCTGCTCGAGGAGCCGCTCGGACGCGGAGCCACGGGCACCGTCTGGCGGGCCAGCCAGCGGGAGACGGCGGGCGCCGAGGCGGCCGTGGCCGGGCAGCCCGGCGAGACGGTCGCGATCAAGGTCCTCAAGGAGGAGCTGGCGAACGACGCGGACATCGTCATGCGCTTTCTCCGCGAGCGTTCCGTACTGCTCCGCCTCACCCACCCCAACATCGTCCGTACCCGCGATCTCGTCGTCGAGGGCGATCTGCTCGCCCTCGTCATGGACCTGATCAACGGTCCGGACCTGCACCACTACCTGCGCGCCAACGGCCCGTTCACGCCCGTCGCCGGGTCCCTCCTCATGGCGCAGGTCGCCGACGCGCTCGCCGCCAGCCACGCCGACGGCGTCGTGCACCGCGACCTCAAGCCCGCCAACGTGCTCCTCGCGGGCACCGGCGAGGGCGAGGAGATGCACCCGATGCTGACC
Source organism: Streptomyces sp. NPDC041200 (assembly GCF_055591805.1). Lineage (NCBI taxonomy): Bacteria > Bacillati > Actinomycetota > Actinomycetes > Kitasatosporales > Streptomycetaceae > Streptomyces > Streptomyces sp. NPDC041200. The sequence continues at coordinate 45,538 of NZ_JBVIZF010000012.1, forward strand.
GACTTCGGCATCGCGCGGCTCGCCGACTCACCCGGTCTGACCCGGACCCAGGAGTTCGTGGGCACCCCCGCCTACGTGGCGCCGGAGTCCGCCGAGGGCCGTCCGCAGACGTCCGCGGTGGACATCTACGGCGCGGGCATCATGCTGTACGAACTGGTCACCGGCCGTCCGCCGTTCGCGGGCAACACCGCGCTCGAGGTGCTGCACCGCCACCTCAGCGAGGAGCCGCGCCGCCCCACGACCGTGCCCGAGCCGCTGTGGACGGTCATAGAGCGCTGTCTGCGCAAGAACCCGGACGAGCGCCCGAGCGCCGAGAGCCTGGCCCGTGGCCTGCGCGTGGTCGCCGCCGGTATCGGCGTGCACGCCTCGGCCGCCCAGGCGGAGGCCGCCCTCGGCGTCGCCGCGCTGCTCGCGCCGGACCCGGCACCGGCCCCGGTCCCCGACACCGCCCCCACGGACGCGGGCGACGCGACCCAGGTGCTGCCGACGAACGCGCCGGGCAACCAGCCCTCGTACGACCCGGCCGCCGCCACCAACGTGCTCCCCACCACGGGCCCGAACGCCCCCGGGGCCGACCCCACCCGGGCCATGCCCCCCGTACCGCCCGGCGGCACCCCCGGCCAGGACGATCCGCACCCCTGGCAGAACCAGCTGGCCGCGGCCCGCGACCGCAACGAGCAGACGCAGGTCCAGTACCTCGACCCGAGCGAGGACCCGCTGCGCCGCCGCCCCCACCGCCCCGCACCGCAGCAGCCGCCGGGGCAGTACCAGCAGCAACAGCAGCAGTATCAGCAACAGCAGTACCAGCAGCAGCCGTACCAGCAGCCGCAGCAGCCCCAGCCGCAGCAGCCGCCGCCGTCGCGCCGTCAGCAGCGCCGCCAGCAACAGCAGCAGCCGCAGCAGTACGCCCCGGCGCCGCAGCGCCCCCAGGAGCCGCAGCCGCAGCGCTACGCGCCGCCGCAGCAGCCGGAGCCGCGCCGCGAGCCCCGGCAGCGCGGGTCCAACCCCAACCGGATGAAGATCCCCGGGCTCGGGTGCCTCAAGGGCTGTCTGTTCGTGATCCTGATCCTGGTCGTCGGTTCCTGGCTGATCTGGGAACTGACCCCGCTCAAGGACTGGGTCGCGGAGGGCAAGGGCTACTGGGACGCGGTCTCGACCTGGGTCACCGAGGTCAAGGACTGGATCTCCACGCTCGGCGGCCCGAGCTGACGAGGCGAGAACTGACGAGGCGAGAACTGACGAGGCGAGAACTGACGCGGCCCCAGCCGACCCACGGCTGAGGCCGTCGCGCCGCCTCCCTTCGGCACACCCTCAACACCCCGACCGATGCGCCGAGTCAGGTGATTTGTCGACATCCAAGGGGTGTTTTCCGCTCAGAAGTGACAGTTGGCGCTGTCTGATGCCCCCAACGCGCCAGTAGGCGCGTAGCTTTGTCGCCAACGTGCCCCCTGTCGGAGGATTCGGAGCAGTCTTGTCACGGAAGATCGGCAGCCGGTACACCGCGCACCAGGTCCTGGGACGCGGCAGCGCCGGCACGGTGTGGCTGGGCGAGGGTCCCGAGGGCCCGGTCGCCATCAAGCTCCTGCGCGAGGACCTCGCCTCCGACCAGGAGCTGGTCGGCCGTTTCGTACAGGAGCGCACCGCGCTGCTCAGCCTTGACCACCCCCGAGTGGTCGGCGTGCGCGACCTCGTGGTCGACGGCAACGACCTGGCCCTCGTCATGGACCTGATCCGCGGTACGGATCTGCGCACCCGGCTCGACCGCGAGCGGCGGCTGTCCCCGGAGGCCGCGGTCGCGATCGCCGCGGACGTCGCCGACGGGCTGGCCGCGGCGCACGCCGCCGGGATCGTGCACCGGGACGTCAAGCCGGAGAACGTCCTGCTGGACATGCAGGGCCCGCTCGGCCCCGGCCGCTCCCACCCCGCCCTCCTCACCGACTTCGGCATCGCGCGCCTGGTCGACGAACCGGGCCGGGCCCGCGGCGGCCGGACGCCCCGCGGTCAGCAGCCGTCCCAGGGCCGCTCGCCCAACCCGCGCAGCGTCATCGGCACCCCCGACTACCTCGCGCCGGAGATCATCGAGGGGCTGCCGCCGCGCGCCAGCGTGGATGTGTACGCGCTGGCCACGGTGTTGTACGAGCTGCTGGCGGGCTTCACCCCGTTCGGTGGCGGCCACCCCGGCGCGATCCTGCGCCGCCATGTGACGGAGACCGTCGCCCCGCTGCCCGGCATCCCCGACGAGCTGTGGCAGCTGCTGCTCCAGTGCCTCGCCAAGGCCCCCGCCTCCCGGCTGCGCGCCTCCGAGCTGGCCGCGCGGCTGCGCGAGATCCTGCCCACCCTGGCCGGGTATCCGCCGCTGGACATCGACGAGCCGGACGAGGACGACGAACCCGAGCAGCGCGAGGGCGAGGGCACGCGTCCGGAGGGCGGGCACCAGCCCGCCCCCGCCGGACCGGGCCAGGGGCAGGGCCAGGGATACGAGCGGGCATACGGCCAGGGCGGGGCGCGGCGGCGGCGCGGCGCGGTCCCGCTGGTCCCGGGCGCGGTGCCGGACAGCAGCCGCGAGACGCACACCAGCATGCGCGTGCCCAGCGCGGACGAGCTGGCGGGCGGCGCGCACGGCACCGCGCGCGCCCCTCGCGTACACGGTCAGCGCCGGGCGGGCTCGGCGCGCCATCCGGCGGTCTCGGGCGCGCTGCGCCGCCGTCGGATCAAGGTCGCCGCGGCCACGGTGGCGGCGCTGGTCGTCGTGGGCGTCGGCGGTTGGCTGGTCGCGGGGGGCGACGACGGGGACGACGCACCCAAGGGCGGCGAACACTCGTCCTCGCAGGATTCGCATGGCTCGCGCGACTCCGGGCAGGGGTCCGGACAGGACTCCGGCGCCCGCTGAGAGCCCGCCGGTCCTGGTAGGGCCGACGGGCCGGAGATCCTTCTATAGCGGTTAGGCTGGTGCACGTGGCAGTCGTCGATGTATCCGAAGAGCTGAAGTCCCTCTCCTCGACCATGGGGTCGATCGAGGCCGTCCTGGACCTCGACAAGATGCGGGCCGACATCGCCGTGCTCGAGGAGCAGGCGGCGGCCCCGTCCCTGTGGGACGACCCGGAGAACGCGCAGAAGGTCACCAGCAAGCTCTCCTATCTCCAGGGGCACCTGCGCCGTGCCGAGGAGCTGCGCGGCCGGATCGACGACCTCGAGGTGCTGTTCGAGCTGGCGGCCGACGAGGGCGACGACGACGCGCGCGTCGAGGCCGAGGCCGAGCTGAACGCGGTGCGCAAGGCCGTCGACGAGATGGAGGTCCGTACCCTCCTGTCCGGCGAGTACGACGCCCGTGAGGCGGTCGTCAACATCCGCGCCGAGGCGGGCGGCGTCGACGCCGCCGACTTCGCCGAGCAGCTGCAGCGGATGTATCTGCGCTGGGCCGAGCGGCACGGCTACAAGACGGAGATCTACGAGACCTCGTACGCGGAGGAGGCCGGCATCAAGTCGACCACCTTCGCCGTGCAGACGCCGTACGCGTACGGCACGCTCTCCGTCGAGCAGGGCACCCACCGCCTGGTGCGCATCTCGCCGTTCGACAACCAGGGCCGCCGTCAGACCTCCTTCGCGGGCGTCGAGGTGCTGCCGGTGGTCGAGCAGACCGACCACATCGAGATCGACGAGTCCGAGCTGCGGGTCGACGTCTACCGTTCGTCGGGCCCCGGCGGGCAGGGCGTCAACACCACCGACTCCGCGGTGCGGTTGACCCACATCCCGACCGGCATCGTGGTCTCCTGTCAGAACGAGCGCTCGCAGATCCAGAACCGGGCGACCGCGATGAACGTCCTCCAGGCGAAGCTGCTCGAGCGCCGCCGCCAGGAGGAGCAGGCCAAGATGGACGCGCTCAAGGGCGACGGCGGCAATTCCTGGGGCAACCAGATGCGTTCGTACGTCCTGCACCCGTACCAGATGGTCAAGGACCTGCGCACCGAGTTCGAGGTGGGCAACCCGCAGGCGGTGCTCGACGGCGAGCTGGACGGCTTCCTGGAGGCCGGAATCCGCTGGCGCAAGAAGCGGGAGCAGGAGAGCTAAGCCCCCGGTTGGCGCCTCTCGCGGCCTCTCCCGGCCTCTCGTGGCGGTTTTCCTGATCGCCAAGTGGTCCCTCAAGGACGCTTTTTGGTCACAGTCGTGTACCCATGCGTCACACAAGCACCTTCATAGCGGACATCTCGCCCCCAAAGACGCTTGACGGTGCCATGAAAACTGGGAAGGCTGACGCGCGGCATGCGTATGACTGGGGCGCGTGTGAACGGGGACCGGCGGATCGCCTGAGCAGGCAGGGCAGGCAGAGCCCGCGGAGTTTCTTTCCCTGACGGCCGTGGCCCCTGCATAGCTGCTCCATCGACGAGCACAGCTACTGGGGGTAGCAGTAGATGACGAAGAAGACGCGGCTGCGTGTCGCGCGCGTAGCGGCTGCCGCGGTGATAGCCGCCGGTGCGTCGCTGACCGCTGCCGGTGCCGCATCGGCCGTGGGGATCGACGTGGGGATCGGTGGCGTCGACGCCTCGGTCAACGCGGACAAGAAGGGCCTGGACGTCGGTGTCGGCGTCCACAACCCCGACGACCCGACCGACGAACCGACCGAGATTCCCACCGGTGAGCCGACGGACGAGCCCACCGGCGAGCCGACGGACGAGCCGACCGGCCTGCCCACCGGGCTGCCGACGCTCCCGACGGAAGAGCCGACGGACGAGCCCACCGGCGAGCCGACGGACGAGCCCACCGGTCAGCCGACCGGCGAGCCCACGGGCCAGCCGACCGGCGAGCCCACGGACGAGCCCTCCGGCCAGCCCAGCTCCTCGCCCAGCCAGGGCGGCGGCGCGGGTGGCGGCGACGACTCGACCTGCACCGTGGACCTCGACTCCACCAACTGCGACGACAACACGGACACCGACAGCGTCGGTTCCAAGCCGGTCGAGCAGGGCAAGGCCAAGGAGGAGCTGGCCGAGACCGGTGCCTCCTCCGAGACCACCTTCCTGCTGATCGGTGCCGCCACGATGATCGCGGGTGGCATCGGCTTCCGCGTCGTGCCGCGGCTCGCGAACCGCAACAACAACGTGGCCTGATCCATACGCCGCATTACACGTCGAGGGGCCCGGAGCGCTGCAGAGCTCCGGGCCCCTCGGGGTGTCTGTACGGGTAAGCGTTGGTTACGCTACGTTATGCTGCGGCCGCCATCTCGTGGGCGAGCACGGCCACCGCGATCAGCGCCACCAGGAGCGCTATCAGCGCGGCCGGGGTCAGTCCGCCGAAGAGGCCGTCCTGCTGCTGCAGGCGCTCCCTGCTGGCCCGGCAGACCGGGCAGCGGCCCTCGCTGACGGGACTCGCGCAGTTGGCGCAGACGAGCCTGTCGTACGTCATGCGCTTTCTCCTCCCGCGCGGCGGTGCCGCAGTAGATATGGGGCCAACGCTCAGGGAAATGGGTTGGTTCCCCTTCCACTGTGCCAGCTTCCGCCCGGTTCGGCGCGCCCCGCACGATTCCGTGCCGCATCCGTACCGGTTCTGTGGCCGTTTCGGACGGTCCGACGGCCAGTTTGTCAACCGTTTGCCCCCAATAGTGCCGTGAATAAACGCACCAAGCCGGATGGGCGCTGCGCGCCCGCGCGCGGTTCGCGTATGGTCACGCTCACCGACGGGAGCCGCTCCGGCGGCAGCCCGTACCGCTACCCAGGTCACCGTGGTGCATCAGTGATCCGATTCGACAACGTATCCAAGACTTACCCCAAGCAGACCCGTCCCGCACTCCGGGATGTCTCGCTCGAGATCGAAAAGGGCGAGTTCGTCTTCCTGGTGGGCTCCTCGGGGTCGGGGAAGTCCACTTTCCTCCGGCTGCTGCTCCGCGAGGAGCGGGCGAGCCATGGCGCGGTCCATGTGCTGGGCAAGGATCTCGCGCGGCTGTCCAACTGGAAGGTGCCGCAGATGCGCCGCCAGCTGGGCACGGTGTTCCAGGACTTCCGGCTGCTCCCCAACAAGACGGTCGGGGAGAACGTCGCCTTCGCGCTGGAGGTGATCGGCAAGCCGCGCGGCGCGATCCGCAAGACCGTGCCCGAGGTGCTCGACCTGGTGGGGCTGGGTGGCAAGGACGAGCGGATGCCCGGCGAGCTGTCCGGCGGTGAGCAGCAGCGCGTGGCCATCGCGCGCGCGTTCGTGAACCGTCCGATGCTGCTGATCGCCGACGAGCCGACGGGCAACCTGGACCCGCAGACCTCCGTTGGGATCATGAAGCTGCTGGACCGGATCAACCGGACCGGCACCACGGTCGTCATGGCCACGCACGACCAGCAGATCGTGGACCAGATGCGTAAGCGCGTGATCGAACTTGAGAAGGGCCGTCTCGTCCGCGACCAGTCCCGCGGCGTCTACGGCTACCAGCACTGAAAGGACGCCATGCGCGCCCAGTTCGTCCTGTCGGAGATCGGCGTCGGTCTCCGCCGCAATCTCACGATGACCTTCGCGGTGATCGTCTCCGTGGCCCTCTCCCTCGCCCTGTTCGGCGGGTCCCTGCTGATGAGCCAGCAGGTGAGCACGATGAAGGGCTATTGGTACGACAAGGTCAACGTCTCGATTTTCCTCTGCAACAAGAACGACAAGGAGTCGTCGGCCAACTGCGCGAAGGGCGCGGCCACCGAGGTCCAGAAAAAGGAGATCCGCTCCGAACTGAACCAGATGAACATCGTCGACTCGGTTCAGTTCGAGACCAGTGAGCAGGCGTACAAGCACTACAAGGAGCAGTTCGGCGATTCACCGCTCGCCGATTCGCTGACGCCGGACCAGATGCAGGAGTCCTTCCGCATCAAGCTGAAGGACCCGACGCGGTACGACGTCATCTCCACCGCCTTCGCCGCCCGGCCCGGGGTGCAGGAGGTACAGGACCAAAAGGCCCTGGTCGACGATCTCTTCAATCTGCTCAACGGCATGAACTACGCGGCGCTCGGCGTGATGACGCTGATGCTGGTGGTCGCGTTGATGCTCATCGTGAACACGGTGCGGGTGTCGGCGTTCAGCCGCCGCCGGGAGACCGGGATCATGCGGCTCGTCGGCGCGTCCAGCTTCTACATCCAGATGCCGTTCATCATGGAGGCCGCCATCGCGGGGCTGATGGGCGCGGGCTTCGCCTGCGTACTCCTCGTCAGCGGCCAGTACTTCCTGGTCGACAACTGGCTCGCGGGCCAGATCGACGTGATCAACTTCATCGGCTGGGACGCGGTGCTGGCCAAGTTGCCGCTGGTGCTGGCGATCGGGCTGCTCATGCCCGCCCTCGCGGCCTTCTTCGCGCTCCGCAAGTACCTCAAGGTGTGACATTCGCCTGGGGCGCCGTACCTCACAACGCGGCGTACGGCGCCCGGGCTTGCCCTACACTCACCGGCATGTCGGGCCCGTGTTTGTTCGTCCATCCCCGCCGCATTCGCCACGGGGCCGCCCTGACATTGGTCTTCGTGAGCGTGCTCGCCACCGGCGCCGCCACCGGCTCGTGGGGCGCGGAAGGTCCCGCCCGGGCCGCCGACCGGGGCTCGTCGGCCGCGCGGATACCGATCCGCCCGATCGCCGCCGGCTCCGTCGAGAGCGACCAGGTCGAAGCGGCGGCAGCCGCGGCCGAGAAGGACGGGAAGTCCGGTTCGCAGGCCGCCCGTGACGTGGTGAGCCGCAGCGGCGACCGGTGGGGCGCGGTCTATAGCGCCCGTGAGTACGAGGGATTCCGCCAGCACCTCGACGGCGCGTACGTCGGCGTCGGGGTCTCCGCGCGGGTCGGAACCGGCGGCCGGATCGAAGTGGACGAGGTCCAGCCCGGCAGCCCCGCCGACCGGGCCGGACTGCGGGCCGGAGACCGGCTGCTGAGCGTCGACGGTACGAAGTCCACCGGCCGCCCCGTCACCGAGGTCGTCGCCCGGCTGCGCGGACACGCCGGACGCTCGTCGGGCACCCCGGTGGCGCTCGCCCTGGAGCGCGACGGCCACCGGTGGCGGCAGACCCTGCACCGGGCGCGGCTGGCCACCGAGCCGGTCACCGTCGACCGCGTCGACGGCCAGCGGCCGGGCGCCGTCCGCATCAAGGTCGACTCCTTCACCAAGGGCTCCGGCGACCAGGTGCGCCGCGCGGTGCGGCAGGTGCCCCGGGGCGACGGCATCCTCCTCGATCTGCGCGGCAACTCCGGTGGGCTGGTCACCGAGGCCGTCACCACCGCCTCGTCCTTCCTCGACGGCGGCCTGGTCGCCACGTACGACGTACGGGGCGAGCAACGCGTCCTGGACGCCCGGCCCGGCGGCGACACCCACAGCCCGCTGGTCGTCCTCGTCGACGGCGGCACCATGAGCGCCGCCGAGCTGCTCACCGGCGCGCTCCAGGACCGCGGCCGCGCGATCGTCGTCGGCTCCCGCACCTTCGGCAAGGGATCGGTGCAGATGCCCAGCAAGCTCGCCGACGGCTCGGTCGCCGAGCTGACCGTGGGCCACTACCGCACCCCCGCCGGGCGCAACGTCGACGGCGAGGGCATCGCACCCGATCTCACCGTCCACGGCGACGACGGACCGAGCGCCGAGACGCGCGCGCGGACAGTATTGAGTGGCCTCGGGGGCGGGTCCTAGTGCGAGAATGGCCTCGCTATGGCTAAAGAGACGGGTCGCAAACTGATCGCGCAGAACAAGAAGGCGCGGCACGACTACCACATCATCGACACCTACGAGTGCGGCCTGGTGCTGACCGGGACCGAGGTGAAGTCGCTGCGCCAGGGGCGCGCCTCGCTCGCCGACGGCTTCGCGCAGCTCGACAACGGTGAGGCGTGGCTGCACAACGTGCACATCCCCGAGTACAGCCAGGGGACGTGGACCAACCACTCGGCGCGCCGCCGCCGCAAGCTGCTGCTGCACCGGGCGGAGATCGACAAGCTGGTCCACAAGACCCAGGAGACGGGCCACACGATCGTGCCGCTGTCCCTGTACTTCAAGGACGGCCGCGCCAAGGTCGAGGTCGCGCTCGCCAAGGGCAAGAAGGAGTACGACAAGCGCCAGACGCTCCGCGAGAAGCAGGACCGCCGCGAGACGGACCGCGCGATCTCGGCGGCCCGCCGCCGCGAGCGCGGCCGAGTCTGACCTCGGACGTCGTCCGGGACGTCGCCCGGCGGGAATGATGTGGCCCCGTAGCGCGTTGTTCACCTATGATGGCGGTGCGCCCCCACACGAGGGCGTGGCACCACCTTTTTGAAAAATCAACATGGGGATGATCGGTTTCGACAGCGGCTGTCGAAGCAGGGGAAGCGAGCCGAGGAAGCGGCAATGATCTCGTAAACCATATGTCGCAACCAATAATCGCCAACACCAAGCGCGATTCCTTCGCCCTCGCTGCCTAAGTAGCGACTTTGCGAAGTGTCAGCCCGGGGGTGTTCCCGACCCGGATCCTGGCATCGACTAGGGAACTAAACCACTAGACCCGGTCACGGGGTGTAGTGGGAAATCAAACAGTGACTGAGCCCGTCGGAGACTTGTCCGCGTGATCTCCGGGGCCGAGAAAATCACAGCGGACTGCGCTCGGAGAAGCCCTGATTCCGCACCGTTGGACGCGGGTTCGATTCCCGCCATCTCCACTCATCCCATGTACGACGAAGGCCCCGCCGCTTGGCGGGGCCTTCGTCGTGTCGGGGTTCAGGTGAGGCGGTGCTCCCGGCGCAGCGCGGGGCTGCCGGAGATCCAGTACGTATGAGAGCGGGATGTGACGCGGAGCCGTACCGCGCTGATGTCGGGGCGTCCGGCGTCCTGCCAGGCGATGAGCGCTTGCTCGATGTCGTCCCACAGCGCCACCGGACCGCCCTGCCGGACGGTCCAGCCGGAGCCGTTCCCGGTGAACGCGGCGAAGGATTCGCGGTCGGCGTCGAAGAGGTAGAGCTGCGGGGTGCCATCACCCAGGGTGGCGCGTACGAGCTGTGCGCCGGGCGCGGCCAGCTGGGCGAGGAAGGCGGGCATCCACTCCTCCAGCAGTGTCGGCGGTACCTCCGCTTCGCGCTCGCTGTCGGCGTAGGCGGTACGCGCGGACAGGTCCCCGGCGAGCGGTACGGCGGCCTGGGAGCGGGCTTGTATGAATGACGACTCCCCGACGATCGGCCCCTCGGCCGTGCCGTCGTCGTTCACGGTGATCTTTGCGAGGCCGGTGCCGTACGCCCATGAGCCAGGGGCGAGGGTGGTGAGGATGATGCCGCCCTGCCTGGTGCGGGAGCGTGAGATGGCCTTCCGCACACCGCGTGCCGGACCCGCACACGGCGTGCTTCCGTACGCCCTCCTCACCCGCCCGCGGTACCGCTAGCGTCGTGTCTCTCGTTGTCCCTCGGGAGGTACCTATGAACTTAGGTTCAGCGAGAGTTGACATCGGTTCGATCCTTCGCGGTGCCCGCTGCGCCGCCCGTCTCACCCAGGCGCAAGTCGGCCAGGCGTGTGGATACTCCGCGTCGGCCGTCTCCCGGATCGAGTCCGGCCGCATGCGGCTCGATTTACGCAGCGCTGGTGCAGTTCGCCGCGTTTTGAACCTTCCACTCGACCGGCTGGCCGCGACTCCTGTGCCGGACGAACCCGCGGTCGATACGGTGGAGCGTCCATCGGGCGAGGAGGATGCGGTGCGTCGTAGGAATCTGCTCACCGGTGCGTTGGCGGCTGGGACAACGGCCGTTGTAGGGGCTGCCCCGGCCGGTGCCGTGTCCGGGCCTTTCGACCCGGCGGCCAGCCTTGAGGACGCGCTTTTCCGGCTCCCCGCTGCCGCCCCGGTTCCGACGGCCCGCCTCGTCCAGCAGACGGCGGCCGCACGGGCGGACTTCTGCGCTGCTCGCTACGCCTCCCTCGGCCGCGCGCTCCCGGGCCTGCTCGCCGCGGCCTCGGCGACGCGGGACGCGTCGAACGGGCGGGCACGAGAGCAGGCGAGCGTGGTGCTCGGACGGGCATACGTGCTGGCTGCCGAGCTGGCGCTCAAACAGCACAACGACGCGGCCTGGGTGGCTGCCGACCGTGCGCTGACCGCGGCCCGGGCCAGCGGCCACCCAGTTCCGATCGGTGAGTCTTCTCGGGTACTCGCGATCACCATGCGGCGGTCGGGGCGGTGCCCGGCTGCGGTGCGGCTGCTCACCCAGGAGGCGGCCGATTTGGACGTCGGCCGGGCCCCGACCGGGGCCGTGCGTACGACGCTGCTGTTGACGGCCGCGTACACAGCGGCCAGCGGCAGGGACCGCGCCACGGCGCTGGGCCTGTTGGACGAGGCTGAGGAGCAGGCGGAGCGGCATCGGGCGGTGCCGGGGCTGTTCACCGTGGACACGAGCCGGACGCAGGTGGACGTGTACCGGATCGGCGTGCTCAACGCACTCGGCACGCCCGACGAGGGTGTGAAGGTCGCCGTGAGGCTGAACATCGACTCCATGCCGACGGCGGAGCGCCGTGCCCGCGCCTGGACGGACACGGCGCGCATGTGGCACGCCCTCGGCGATCAGCCGCAGACCTTCGCGGCGCTCCGCAGGGTGGAGCAGGAGGCGCCGCAGGAAGTGCGGCGGCCGGCACTGCGGGCCCTGACGGCGGACCTGTTGTATGTGCCCGCCCGCGTACCAGGCGTGCGGGAATTCGCGGCCCGCACCGGGGCCCTGTGAGGTTCGTCCGGGTCGGTGATGTGGAGTCCGTGTGGGATGACCTGATGGGCATCTACGAGGAGTGCTGGGCGCACAAGCTCCATCTGCCGCACTACGCCCCGGAGGCGTTCGGGGAGCGGCTGCGGCGGCATGCCGCCGAACCGGGGTGGGAGGCCGTGGTGGCGTACGGCTCGGGCGAGCCGGTCGGCTACCTCTACGCCAACCGGCTCGATGGAGCGGACGACCGCTGGTGGCGGCGCACCTGCCCCGAGCCCGGGGTCGACATCACGGGGACACCCACGGTCGCGGTGAAGGAGATGATGGTCCGCCGACCGTGGCGCGGGCAGGGCATCGCCCGCAGGCTGCACGACGTCCTGCTGGCCGGGCGGGTCGAGCCCCAAGCCTCGTTGATGGTGAACCCGCTGAACGAGGACGGGAAGGTGCAGGCTCTGTACACGTCGTGGGGGTACGCGGCAGTGGGCACCGCGCAGTCGTCGCCGGAGGCGCCGGTGCTGACGGTGATGGTGCGTGCGGTGCGGGCCGGGGTGGTCGCCGGGTAGTGCCGACCGTCGGCGGTCGGCACTACCCGGCGAGACATCCCGCGCTTCCCGGGGGCTCGCGGTCACCATGCGGCGGTCGGGCCCTGCACGGCTGACAGTCCACCGGACCCTAGTCCCGCAGCTCCTCCAGGCGTTCGAGGTCGTCGTGTGCCGATTCCCGCTCCTGTGCGGTGAGGTCGACCGCGGCGGCCTGGGTGAGTGCGGACGTCGCGGTGTCCTCGTCGCCGAGGCGCCTGGCGACGTCCGCGCGCAGTACGAGGAGGCGAAGCGACTGCACGGGTGTGGGCCGCTCGTCCTCCGTGTGCAACGCCCGGTCGAGGATCTTCGCGGCGCCCGCCGGGTCGTCTCGCGAGTCCGCGAGGAGGGACGCGTGATGCAGGGCTCGGGGGAAGGTTTCCTTGGGGGCGGGCCGGTGGTAGGGATTCTGGCTTGTCTGCTGGCCGATGCGCAGGCAGTTGCCACCCGGGTCGGTCATCAGGAACTGCCGTACGCCGTGCGAGGTGTCCTTCAGCGGCCCGATGCGCGGCAGTCCGCGGGTCGGGATCTTTCCGTACGCCGCCTTGAGCCTGGTCCGGAAGGCTTCGTGCAGCTCATCGATGTCATCGGTGTGGATATAGCACGTGCTGTAGGACTCGGCCGGTTCGTAACTCTTCATCCCGAAGAAGTGAAGCTGGATGCCGCCGCGCTCCACGACCGCGTAGGGATTGGGGCTCCTCTGCTGGAAGGTCGCTTCGAATCCGAGGACGGTGTAGAAGTCGAGGACCGGCTGAATGGTCCGGCACGGCAGCATCGGAATGGTCTTCTCGCCCATGCGGGACATGCTAGTCAAAGTTGACTAGCAAGGGGAGGGGGCTAGCCGATGTCCAGGACCGCCTTGCCGTGGAGGCGGCGGTCCAAGAGGGTCGCGACGGCTTCCTCGGCGCGGTCCCAGCCGCCGCGCCAGGCGATCTGCGGGGCCAGGTCGCCCGCCGCGAGGCGCTCGGCGAGCCAGGTGAGGTCCGGGCCGAGGTCGGGGTGTTCCAGGAGGAAGAACGTGACGATCGAGCGGTCGTGGCGGCCCGCGTCCCCGTAGAGGGCGCCGAAGGGGAACGTCTCGGGCTGGCCCGTGACATGGCCTACGGAGACCAGGGTGCCGTGCGCGGCCAGGGTGTCGTACGCCGCCACGAGCTGCGGGCCGCCTACGAGGTCCACCGCGCCGTGTACCGGTTCGGCGATCTCGCCCGGCCCCGCGATCACCTCATGGGCGCCCAGGGTGCGTAGGGAGTCGCCGTGGGTGTCCGGGTCGCTGGTGGAGGCGATGACGTGGGCGCCGCCGAGGCGGGCGAGTTGGACGGCGTACCGGCCGACGCCGCCCGTGGCGCCCGTGATCAGGATGCGGCGGCCGAGGGTGTCGCCGATGCGGCGCAGGGCGCGCAGCGCGCTGCCGCCCGCGACCGGGAGGGTGCTGAGGGCGGCGGGGTCGGCGCCCGCGGGCGGGATGCCGATCAGGCCGGTGTGTACGGCGCGCAGCTCCGCCCAGCCGCCCGCCTCGCCGAAGGTGACGACGGGGGTTCCGGCGGCGGGGCCGGAGCCGTCGGTGGCGGCGCGCTCGATCACCCCGGCGGCGTCCCAGCCGAGCACCGTGCCGTCAGGGGCCTCGGCGCGGTGGGCGGTCTCGCCGTAGTTGAGGGAGGTGGCGGTGACCCGGACCAGCGCCTCGTGCGGGGCGGGTTCGGGGTCGGGGGCTTCGCCGAGGCGGAGACCGGAGGGGGTGGTGGAGTCGACGAGCAGGGCGCGCATGGGGCGTTCGCCTTTCCGGGAGGTGGTGAGAGACTCAGTTATGCCACTGAGTGGCATAAGCGCGCAAGTGGCGTTCGCGTCCGCGTTACACTCGGCGTCGTGACTGCCGCCCCCACCCCGTCGCTGCGCGAACGCAAGAAGCTGCGCACCCGTCAGGCGCTGATCGACACCGCGCTGGAGCTGTTCACCGAGCACGGCTTCGGCGGAGTGACGCTGGATGAGCTGTGCGAGGCGGTGGAGGTCTCCAAGCGCACCTTCTTCCGCAACTTCACCAGCAAGGAAGACGTCGCGATGGCCCCCGAACAGGACCTCTGGCGGGCCTTCCTGGAGGAGCTGGAGGCCGTGGACCCGGGCTCGCGGACGCTGGTGGAGCTGGGGCGGGACGCGCTGCTGGCCGCGCTGGACCGCATGGACGACGACGGGTGGGCCCGCCGGGTCCTGGTCAGCCGACGACTGGCCGAGCGGACGCCCTCGATGGCGGCGCACGGACTTCAGTTCTGCGAGGCCACCACCCAGGGGGCGCTGGAGGTCCTGCGCCGCAGGTTCGGGGTCGGGGCGCCGGGCGACGTACGGCCCCGGCTGGCCGTGGACATGCTGATCGCCGCGTTCCACTGCGCGCTCGCGGGCTGGGTGGACCAGGCAGGCAGTGCCCCGCCCCTGGCCAAGCGGGACCTGGCCGTACGCCTCCGTGAGGCCGTCGCCGCCCTGCCGGGCAGCCTCACGATGTCCGTGGAGGGCTGACCGATGCGCGCGTGGACTCTGCCGGTGCTGCTGGTGCTCTGCGGTGCCGGTCTCGCGACCGGGCTGATCTTCAAGGGGAGCCCCGGTACGGCCGCGGCACTCCTGCTGGTGTTCGCGCTGCTCGCGGGCGTGAACTCGCCGCTCGTCTTCCCGCGGTCGATCGGTGCGCTGGAGGCGCAGCGCCGCAGCGCGGCCGACGGCCGGCCCGTCGTCTACTGGCGGCCGGGCTGTGCGTACTGCCTCCGGCTGCGCACCCGGTTGGGCCACCGCGCCCGCCGGGCGCATTGGGTCGACATCTGGCGCGACCCGGAGGGAGCGGCGGCGGTGCGGGCGGCCAACGACGGCGACGAGACCGTGCCGACGGTCGTCGTGGCGGGCCGCCCGCACACCAACCCCGACCCTGAATGGGTACGCGACCAGCTCCCCGGTGTGGTCTGACGGCGGCCGTCAGCTGAAGGCGAACAGCAGGCCGAAGCCGAGGAAGAGCGTGCCGCCCAGGATCATGCCCAGCGCCGGGCCCACCAGCTGGCGCCGCATCCATACCCGGGCCTTCTGCGACTCGCCCGGGAGGTACATCACCTCCACCCTCCGGCCGGTCGCCAGCCCCAGGCCGATGCCCTGGATCGCGGTCGTGAACTCCACCTCGTGGCCCTGACGGTCGTGGAACTGGATGACCGGCGTCGGGATCGTATTCCGGTTCTGCTTCTGCTTCTGCTTCAGGTTCTGGTTCTGCTTCCGGTTCTGGTTCCGGACCTGGTGGTCCACGTTGGCGACCACCAGCCCTTCCGTACGGACTCCCTCACGGCGCAGCCGTCGCACCAGCCGGGCGTCGCGCACGGCGCAGGCGTAGAGGAACAGGCCGATCGCGATGCACAGCAGATCGGCTCCGGGCATGCCCATTGGTGGTTCGCCTCCCGTCGTGTTCGGTTCCCCCGATCCGGAACTCAGGTTGTCATTTCCGGGCGCTCTGTCGCGAAGTGGCGGGGTGCGGGATCCTCCCGTGGCATGAGGAGACCCTTGAACCGTCGTGCGCGCGCCTGGGCCTGGCCCCTCGTCATCGGGCTGGTCTGCACCCTCACCTGGAGTTCCCCGGCCGGGGCCGATGCCTCGCGCGCCGGGATCGACACAGCTCTCGACACGATCCTCGCCGACCCCCTGCTGAAGGGCGGGGCCGCCGGGGTGGTGGTGGCAGACGCCGACTCCGGCGACGCTCTGTACCGGCACCGGGCCGACGACCGGCTGATGCCCGCCTCCAACACCAAGCTGTTCACCTCGGCCGCCGCCATGGGGCTGCTGGGGCCCGACCACACCTTCCGGACCGATGTCCTGGGCGACGGCACCCGCCACGGGCGCACCCTGCGCGGCGATCTGTATCTGCGCGGCAGCGGTGATCCGACCCTGCTCGCCAAGGACTTCGACCGGCTCGCGAAGAGCGTCGCCGACGCGGGGATCAGCCGGGTCACCGGGCGGCTGATCGCCGATGACACCCGGTTCGACGCGCAGCGCGCGGGCCGCTCCTGGGCGGCCGACGACGAGTCCTCGTACTACGCGGCGGGCATCTCCGCGCTCACCGTCGCCCCCGACACCGACTACGACGCGGGCAGCGTCATCGTCGAGGTCGCGCCGGGTGCGGCGACGGGGGAGCGGCCGAAGGTCACCGTTACGCCCCCGACCCGGTACGTACGTATCGACAACCGGGCGACCACCGGGAGCGGCGGTCTCACCGTTGAGCGCGGGCACGGCACCAACACCATCACCGTCAGCGGCGCCATCGCGGCCGGGGCGCAGACCGCCAAGGAGTGGGTCAGCGTCTGGGAGCCCACCGGGTACGCCGCCGCCGTGTTCGCCGACGCGCTCAAGAGGCACGGGGTGCGGGTCGCGGGGGCCACGAGGCTCGGTGAGGGCACACCGGCGCAGGCCAGTCCCGTCGCCTCGCACCGCTCCATGCCGCTCAAGAAGCTGCTGGTTCCGTTCATGAAGCTGTCCAACAACATCCACGCCGAGGTCCTCACCAAGGCCATCGGTCACGAGACGGCCGGGCGCGGCACCTGGAGCGCGGGCCTGGCCGCCATCGCCGACTACCTCAAGAAGCTGGGCGTGGACATGGGAGCGGTGCGCCAGGTCGACGGGTCCGGGCTGTCCCGGATGGACAACATCGCGGCCGGGCAGCTCACCGAGCTGCTGCTGGCGGTCCGGCAGCAGCCCTGGTACGCGGACTGGTACGCCTCCCTGCCGGTGGCCTGCGCCCCGGACCGCCTCACCGGCGGCACGCTGCGCTCGCGCATGTGCGGCACCCCGGCCGCGGGCAACGCGCGCGGCAAGACCGGCTCCCTGACCGGCGCGTCCGGGCTCTCCGGGTACGTCACCGACGCGGACGGCCGGGAGCTGGTCTACAGCATCGTCCTCAACAACTACCTCGCCCCCTCGGTGAAGAGCCTGGAGGACGCGATCGTGGTGACGCTCGCGAAGTCCGGCGGGGACGGGACCGAGGCGGTGCGGCCCCGGGCCGTACGCGGCGGCGCACAGACAGCGGACCTGGAGTGCTCCTGGGTCAAGCCCCGGCGCTGCTGAGCGCCAGCGTCAGGGCGGCCGTCCCCGCCTCCGCGTCGGCGGACGGCCCGCCCACCACCTCCACCCGCCAGGGCCCCGGGGCCCGCTCGGCCTCGGCGTGCAGCGCGTCCCCGTCCCGTACGACGGTGAACGCGACGGCCGTCGAGCCGTCCGGGGCCGGGACCCGGACGGTGACCCCGGTGCCGGGCAGGGCGGAGGGTTCGTACACCCGCAGCGTGATGCCGTCCGCCCAGTCGGCGTCCGGCCGGTCGTACGCCGCGCCGAACGGGATCACCGCGCCCGGCCGCGCCAGCAGCGGCACGCTCAGGAAACCGTGCCGCTCGCGGACCCAGCGCGGGCCGCGCACGGTCCGGCCGCTGAGCACGTGCGTCCACACCCCCTCCGGGACGTAGTACGCGACCTCGCCCTCGTCGTCGAAGACCGGCGCGACCAGCAGATCTCCACCGAGCATGTACTGCCGCTCCAGCCCCGCGCACCCCGGGTCGCCGGGGAATTCGAGGACCATGGCGCGCATCACCGGCAGGCCCTCGCCGTGCGCCTGCCGCGCCACCTCGTACAGGTACGGCATCAGCCGCAGCTTCAGCCGGGTGAAGAAGCGCAGTACCGCGACCGACTCCTCGTCGAAGTGCCACGGCACGCGGTAGGAGGACGAGCCGTGCAGCCTGCTGTGCGAGGAGAGCAGGCCGAAGGCGATCCACCGCTTGAAGAGTGCCGGGTCGGGGGTGCCCTCGAAGCCGCCGATGTCATGGCTCCAGAAGCCGAAGCCGGACAGCCCGAGGGAGAGCCCGCCGCGCAGCGACTCGGCCATTGCCTCGTACGTGGACTCGCAGTCGCCGCCCCAGTGCACCGGGAACTGCTGGCCGCCCGCGGTCGCGGAGCGCGCGAAGACGACGGCCTCGCGCTCGCCCCGCCGCTCGCGCAGCGCCTCGAAGACGGTGCGGTTGTAGAGGTGGGTGTAGTAGTTGTGCATCCGCTCGGGGTCGGAGCCGTCCGCGTAGACCACGTCCAGCGGCACCCGCTCGCCGAAGTCGGTCTTGAAGCAGTCCACGCCCATGTCGAGCAGCGCGGTCAGCTTCCCGGCGTACCAGGCCCGCGCGGCGGGGCT
The DNA here is from genome assembly GCF_055591805.1 of Streptomyces sp. NPDC041200. Lineage (NCBI taxonomy): Bacteria > Bacillati > Actinomycetota > Actinomycetes > Kitasatosporales > Streptomycetaceae > Streptomyces > Streptomyces sp. NPDC041200. The sequence goes on from NZ_JBVIZF010000012.1 coordinate 63,920, forward strand.
GGTGAAGTCGACCAGGGCCATCCCGGGCTGCCACAGGTCCCACTGCCATACGGAACCGTCCGGCCGTTTCAGCAGATGCCCGGCCGCCCGGCCCTCGGCGAAGAGCGGGGAGCGCTGCGCGATGTACGGGTTGATCCACACGCACACGCGCAGGCCGCGCTCGCGCAGCCGCCGCAGCATGCCCTCCGGGTCGGGGAAGACGCGCGGATCCCAGGTGAAGTCGCACCAGTGGTGCTCGCGCATCCAGAAGCAGTCGAAGTGGAAGACGGACAGCGGAAGTTCGCGCTCCGCCATGCCGTCCACGAAGCCGGTGACCGTCTCCTCGTCGTAGGAGGTGGTGAAGGAGGTGGACAGCCACAGCCCGAAGGACCAGGCGGGCGGCAGCGCGGGACGGCCGGTGAGCGCGGTGTAGGTGCGCAGGATGTCCTTCGGGGTGGGCCCGTGAATGACGTAGTACGTCAGCTCCTGGCACTCGGCGCTGAACTGGACGCGGGACACCGCCTCCGAGCCGACCTCGAAGGAGACCTGGCCGGGGTGGTCGACGAAGACGCCGTAGCCCGCGTCGGTGAGGTAGAAGGGGACGTTCTTGTAGGCCTGTTCGGTGGCGGTGCCGCCGTCGGCGTTCCAGATGTCGACGGTCTGGCCGTTCTTCACCAGCGGGCCGAAGCGCTCCCCGAGGCCGTACGCGGAGGTGCCGACGCGTAAGAGCAGCCGCTCGCGCAGATAGTGGCGGCCGTCGGCGGTCTCCATGATGCCGGTGTCCTTGGGCCCGCTGCCGGTGAGCGGGCGCCCGTCGGCCTCGAAGGCGACGCGCCAGGGGCCGGTGCGGGCGATGCGTACGGTGAGCGCGCCGGAGGTGAGCCGGGCCTCGTCGTCATCGCAGGACACATCGCAGGACGCCTCCCCGTACGAGCCACCGGCCAGCTCGAACGACGGGCCCCGGTCCGCCCCGCCCGCGAAGTGGGTGAGCCGGACCCCGATCACGCCCGGCATCGGCGCGGTGCACGTCAGGGTGAGCACCGGCCCCTTGAGGAGATCCCCGCGGCGGTGCACCGGATGGGTGGCGGCGTGCACGGTGAGGTGGCCGGGGCCGGTCTCCACGTCGAGGACCCCGGTGGGGTGGGCGGCGCGGACGCCCTCGCGCAGCAGCCAGTAGCCGTCGCTGAACTTCATGCGGGGCCCTCCTCGTTATGTGAGTCATTTGACCGCGCCCGCGGCGATGCCCCGGGTCAGGGTCCGCTGGAAGATCAGGAAGAAGATGACCGCGGGGATCACGCCGAGCAGGGCGGCCGCGTTGGTCATGGTGGCGTCCATCAGCCGCTGGCCCTGGAGGACGCCGAGGGCGACCGACACCGTCTGGTTGTCGTTGGAGATCAGCATCACCAGCGGCAGCAGGAACTCGTTCCAGGTCCAGATGAAGAAGAACACCAGCAGCACTCCGATGGTCGGGCGGCTGACCGGCACCACCACCCGCCACAGCACCTGCCACTTGTTCGCCCCGTCGATCCGGGCCGCCTCGATGACCTCCCGGGGGAAGGCGCCGAGGACGGAGGAGAGCAGATACGTGCCGAACGCGGCCTGGATGACGATGAAGACGAGGATCACGCTCAGCCGGGTGTCGTACAGCCCCGCCTCCTTCGACAGGTAGTAGACGGGATAGACCAGCGCCTCCTGCGGCAGCATGTTCGCCAGCACGAAGAAGGCCAGCACCCAGGGGCGGCCCTTCACCCGGCCGATGCCGATCGCGTACGCGTTGAGCACGGACAGCACCGCGGCGCCGATCGCCACCGAGCCCGAGATCAGTACGGAGTTGATCAGCTTCTGACCGAAGTCGACCCGCTCCCAGAAGTCCGTGATCCCGTCCAGGTAGAGCCCCTTCGGCAGGCTCAGCGGCCCGTTCGCGGAGTACTCGGCGGGCGACTTGACCGCGTTGAGGGCGACCACCAGGAACGGCAGCACCATGAGGACGGCCGCCACGATCAGCGCGGCCAGCACCGGATATCGCCTGAGGGCCCTCATCGCTCCTGGTCCTCCGCCCTCGTCTGGAGGCTCAGGGCGACCAGGGCCAGCGCCAGGATGATCACGGTGAGCACGGTCGAGACCGCGGAGCCGTACCCGACCTGCGTCTTCTCGAAGAACGACTGGAAGGAGAAGTACGAGGGGACATTGGTCGCCCCGCCCGGGCCGCCCTTGGTGAGCACGTACACCGCGCCGAACACCTTGAGCGCGGCGATCGTGCACCACAGCAGCACGACGGAGATCTCCGGGCGGATCTGCGGCAGCGTCACATGCCAGAACCGCCGCCACCACGAGGCGCCGTCCAGCTCGGCCGCCTCGTACAGGGACGGGTCGACGCGCTGCAGCCCGGCCATGAACACCACCAGCGGAAAGCCCAGCTGGACCCAGACCATCACGCCCATCACGCTGTACAGCGCGAGGTCCGGGTCGCCCAGCCAGTCGTGGCGCAGCGAGCCGAGGCCGACCGCCTTCAGCACATCGTTGAGGGCGCCGTCCTCGGGGGCCAGGATCCAGCTCCAGACGATGCCCGCCACCGCGATCGGCAGCACCTGCGGGAGGTAGAAGCAGGCGCGCAGCACGCTGGCGGTGCGGGCGCCGAAGTGCTTGCCGACGAAGTCGAACAGCGCGGCCGCCAGCACCAGGCCGAGCGCGGTCGGGATCGCCGCCATCGCCACCACCATGGCGAGGCTGTGCCGGAAGGACTCCCAGAAGGCCTCGTCGTCCAGCAGGGCCCGGTAGTTGGCCAGCCCGGCCCACTCGGGGGTGCCGACACCCTGCCAGTGGGTGAAGCTGATCCCGGTGTTCATCAGGAACGGCACGACGATGACGGCGAGGAAGGCCAGCGCGCCGGGGATCAGGAAGAGCGTGTACGGATACTCGCGCGGCCGGTTCATCCCTTCGGCGCGCCCGCCTCGTACGCCTTCTCCAGCGCGTCCAGATACGCGTCGGGCTTCGCGCTGCCCGTCATCAGCTTCTGCGTCTCGGAGACGAGGGTGTCGTAGAAGCCGGGCACCGGCCAGTCCGGGTAGAAGGCGAGGCCGCCGCGGTCGGAGTAGGCGGTGAAGTCCTCGATCAGGCTCTTGGCCTTGGGGTCGGTGATCGCGGCCGGATCGGCGGCCACGGGCACGCCGCCCTTGTTGCCCAGGGTGTTCTGGATGCCCTTCTTCATCGTGATGTCGATGAAGTCGTACGCGAGCTGCTTGTTCTTCGCGCCCTTGGGGACGACCCACAGATTGCCGCCGGAGCCGAGGGTCAGCTTCGAGCCGGGGAAGGGGAAGGTGCCCCACTCGTCCTTGATCTCCGACTTGAAGCGGCCGAACCACCAGCTGCCGGAGAAGAACATCGGGTACTTGCCCGCGATGAACGCCGCGCCGGCGTCCTCGGCCTTGGCGCCGCTCGAACTCTTCGCGATGTAGCCCTTCTTCACCCAGTCGGCGAAGGTGGTGGCGCCGTAGGTCCAGGCGGCGTCGTGGAAGTCCGGCTCGCCCTTGTACTGCTCGTACGCGTCCACCCAGGCGCGGTCCGCCTTGGACAGGGCCAGCTGGTAGACGTACTGCTGGGCGGGGTATTCGGCGCCCGCGCTGGCGAGCGGGGTGACGCCCTTGTCCTTGAACTCCTTCAGCGCGGCGGTGAACTCCGCGAAGGTGGCCGGGACCTTGACCTTGTGCTTCTCGAAGAGGGTCTTGTTGTAGAAGACCATCGTGTACTCGGCGTAGTTCGGCACCCCGAACCACTTGCCGGAGCCCATCACGCCCCGCGCGTCGTACCGGCTGGTGGTGCGCACCCCGGCGCTCAGCGGCTTGTCCCAGCCGCGCTTGGTGACCTCCGGGGAGAGATCGGTGAGCAGCCCCTGCTTGGAGAGCAGGCCGGTGGTGGCGTTGCCCTTGTTGTACTCCATGAGATCGGGTGCGCTGTCCGAGCCCAGCACCATCGAGGCGGTCTTCTGGATCTGTTCGAAGCCCTTCTCCTCGAACTTCACCGTCACGCCCGGATGGCTCTTCTTGAACTCCTCGATCGCCTGGCTCCAGGCCGCGCCCATGGCGCCGTTGGGCGCCTCGTAATGCCACAGCGTGAGCGTCTTGCCGTCCCCGGCCTCATCCCCACCGCCCCCGCACCCCGCCAGGACCAGGGCCCCCGCGACCACGGCCGCGATTCCGGCCACCGCTCGTGTCGTCCGTCGTCTCGTCCGTTTCCGTGCCGTCAACATCCACTGCCTCCGGGAGGGTTGGGAGGAATGTGCACGTGCAACGTTCGTCGAAGCGCTTCGATGGGCAGAGGTATAGGCGGGCGCGCAGAGGTATGTCAATGGCGTTGACAAAATGCTGGGGAAGCCCGTGGATCAGGCGCACGGGCGGAAGCCCACCGGTCGCCCCGGCCGGGCGGCACGTCAGGCGGGGCCGATCACCAGGCCGTGACCCGCGGGACAGCCGCCGCCCGGACCATGCGGGCGAGAGGCGCCTCACCGCACCCCGCCCCCGCGGGTGAGAGCAAGGTTTCGTGGCGGTCACCTCTCGGCACAGCCCGGTAATCCGCCGTCCCTACTGTCGGCAGCGACACCGAGCACTGTGGAGGCGTGATGACTGCCCCGACCACCACCGCCGCCCGTAAGGGAGGCCGCTGGATCGAGGAGTGGGATCCGGAGGACGAGACGTTCTGGCGGGAGAAGGGAGAGCGGATCGCGACGCGGAACCTGGTCTTCTCCATCCTCTCCGAGCACATCGGCTTCTCCATCTGGAGCCTGTGGTCGGTGATGGTCCTGTTCATGGGGCCGGAGTACGGGGTCGACCCGGCCGGGAAGTTCTTCCTGGTCGCGATGCCCACCCTGGTCGGCGGGGTGCTCCGGGTGCCGTACACGTTCGCCGTGGCCCGCTTCGGCGGGCGCAACTGGACGATCATCAGCGCCGCGATGCTGCTGGTGCCCGCGACCGCGGCGGCCGTGGTGATGGAGCCCGGCACCTCGTACACGACGTTCATGGTGGTCGCGGCGCTCACCGGGGTCGGCGGCGGGAACTTCGCCTCGTCCATGACCAACATCAACTCCTTCTACCCGCTGCGCAAGAAGGGCTGGGCGCTCGGGCTCAACGCGGGCGGCGGCAACATCGGCGTGCCGGTCATCCAGCTGATCGGCCTGCTGGTCATCGGCACGGCCGGGGCCTCCCACCCGCGGATCGTGCTGGCCGTCTACATTCCGCTGATCGTGGTCGCGGCGGTCCTCTCGGCGCTGTTCATGGACAACCTGGCGCCGGTGAAGAACGACGGCGGGGCGGCCCGGGAGGCGGCGCGGGACGCCCACACGTGGATCATGTCGCTGCTCTACGTCGGCACCTTCGGCTCGTTCATCGGCTACAGCTTCGCCTTCGGTCTGGTGCTGCAGAACCAGTTCGACCGCACCCCGCTGCAGGCCGCCTCGCTCACCTTCATCGGCCCGCTGCTCGGCTCCCTCATCCGCCCCGTCGGCGGGCGGCTGGCCGACACGTACGGCGGCGCCCGGATCACGCTGTGGAACTTCGCCGGGATGGCGGTCGCCACGCTCGTGGTCGTCTACGCCTCCGCGCAGCGGTCGCTGCCCGTCTTCCTCACCGGCTTCATCGCCCTCTTCGTCCTCAGCGGGCTCGGCAACGGCTCCACGTACAAGATGATCCCCGGCATATTCCAGGCCAAGGCGGTGGCTCAGGGGCTCACCGGCGAGGAGGCCGCGGCCTACGGGCGGCGGCTGTCCGGGGCGGCGATGGGGCTGATCGGGGCGGTCGGGGCGCTCGGCGGGATCGGCATCAACCTGGCCTTCCGGCAGTCCTTCGGCAGTGCCCACTCCGGCACCCCGGCGTTCGTCTCCTTCCTCGCCTTCTATGCCCTGTGCTCGGCCGTGACCTGGGCCGTATACCTCCGCCGCACCCCGGCGGCCGCCCGGCCCGCGGGTGCGGGTGCGGGTGCGCCGGAGGCGCGGACGGCGCGGGAGCCCGCGTACGCGGATGTGTGAGCCATCCTTCGCGGGGGCGTACGGTCGTAAGGCGTTGCCCGTGACCGTACGCCCCGTTACACCCGGGAAACCTCCGTGAACCGCGTCCGTCATGGGACGGCGCCAAGATGACGACTCACCTCAAGGCGCGCATACGACACTGAACCGGGACGAGAGCCAGAGCCACATGGAGCGAGACCACCACCAGACGCCGACCGTCGGCCCCCTCGCGGGGTTCACCGTCGGCGTCACCGCCGCGCGCCGTGCTGATGAACTCGGCGCCCTGCTGCTGCGGCGCGGCGCGGCCGTCCTGCACGCGCCCGCGCTGCGGATCGTGCCGCTCTCCGACGACGCCGAACTGCTGACCTCCACCAAGCAGTTGATCGACCACGCCCCCGATGTGGTGGTCGCCACCACCGCCATCGGCTTCCGCGGCTGGGTCGAGGCCGCCGACGGCTGGGGGCTGGGCGACGCCCTGCTGGACCGGCTGCGCGACGTCGAACTGCTGGCCCGCGGGCCCAAGGTGAAGGGTGCCGTACGGGCCGCGGGGCTCACCGAGAAGTGGTCCCCGGCCTCCGAGTCGATGGCCGAGGTGCTCGACCGGCTGCTGGAGGAGGGCGTCGACGGGCGCCGCATCGCCGTCCAGCTGCACGGCGAACCGCTGCCCGGCTTCGTCGAGTCGCTGCGGGCCGGGGGCGCGGAGGTGGTGGGCGTGCCGGTGTACCGGTGGATGCCGCCGGAGGACATCGGGCCCGTCGACCGGCTGCTGGACGCGACGGTCGCGCGTGCCGTGGACGCCGTGACCTTCACCAGCGCTCCGGCCGCCGTGAGCCTGCTGGACCGGGCCGAGCGGCGCGGGCTGCGGGGGAAGTTGCTCGACGCGCTGCGCCAGGATGTGCTGGCCGCGTGCGTCGGGCCGGTCACCGCGCAGCCGCTGGAGGCCCTGGACATCCCCACCCGCCAGCCCGAACGCTTCCGGCTCGGGCCCCTGGTGCAGCTGCTGACCGCCGAACTCCCGGGCCGGACCCGGCACTTGCCCGTCGCCGGGCAGCGGCTGGAGATCCGTGGCCACGCGGCGGTCGTGGACGGCGAGCTGCGGACCGTGCCGCCTGCCGGGATGGCCCTGCTGCGGGCCCTGGCCCGCCACCCGGGCTGGGTCGTCGGCCGCGCCGACCTGCTCCGCGCGCTCCCGGGCACGGGGAGCGACGAGCACGCCGTGGAGACGGCGATGGCTCGCCTGCGCACGGCGCTGGGGTCGCCCAAGCTGATCCAGACGGTGGTGAAGCGGGGCTATCGGCTGGCGCTGGACCCGGCGGCCGACGCCAAGTACGCCGACGAGTAGCCGCACCCGCGCAACCAGGTCACACACCCAGCTGCTCGGGGGCACCTCCCAGCGGTAGCTGGGGGAGTTTGAGGAGCGGGGGTGTGGGGGCAGAGCCTCCACCACCACGGCGGCGGGGTACCGGGCCACGGCCCGGGCGGGCACTCTGGGAGGGTGCCCGGAACCCCTGGAGGTGACAGGAGCATGGCGGCGGACGCCTTCGACCTGCGGTTCGACTCCGGTCGCATCAGCCTGGACCTGGTGGCCACCGTCGACGGACGCCTCACCGAGACCCCCGTAGAACGCCTCGACGGCGTCGAACCCCTCCGGGCCTGGCTGCTCGGCACCGGCCTCATCCCGCGCGGCACGGCCCTCGACGCCGTCGACACGGCCTGGCTCACCCGCTTCCGCGCCGCCCGCGACCTCCTCCACCGCATCGTGCACACCGAGGTGGACGGCAGGGCCGCGGGCCCGGACCTGGAGCGGGTGAACGCGCTCGCCGCCACCGCCCCGCCCGCCGTACGGGCCGTACGCGCCACCGACGGCACCCTCGTCGCCCGGCTCGCCGCCACCCCCGACTGCGGGGCGCTGCTCGCCCAGATCGCCCGCGACGCCGTCGCCCTGCTCACCGACCCCGTCGCGCGCGGGCAGTTGCGGCGCTGCGAGGGGGAGAGCTGCTCGCTGCTGTACCTGGACACCTCTCGGGGCCGCCGACGCCGCTGGTGCTCCAGCGAGTTGTGCGGCAACCGGGAGCGCGTGGCGCGCCACCGACGCCGTTTAAACCCAAAGCACGAGCAAAACATGAACGAGTTTCAGACATGACGCAGGCCCCGGATGGGGGGACCGGGGCCTGCGGGGCGGTGTTTGGGGAGGGAGCCCTTTATGGTGGCCGACGCCCGCCCGGCGCCGGGTTCTCGGCCTCAAGTACGTGTCGGGTCTAGGGAAATGTTCAGTGGAGAAGTGGGAGGAATGTCACAGGGTTGTGAATGAACGGCGGATCATTCCAGCCCGTACGCCCCTCGACCCAGCGCCTTGCGTACGCAAAGATGCCCTCGTGACCGAGAGGACGACACCGGACGACGCGCTGATGCGCGCGCTCTATGCGGAGCATGCGGGCCCGCTTCTTGCCTTCGTCCTGCGCCTGGTCGCAGGCGACCGGCACCGCGCCGAGGACGTGGTTCAGGAGACGCTTTTACGGGCCTGGCGCAACGCCGACCAGCTGCAGCGCAGCGGAAACTCCGTACGCCCGTGGCTGGTTACCGTGGCCCGCCGCATCGTCATCGACGGCCACCGAAGCCGCCGTGCCCGCCCCCATGAGGTTGACGCGGCCCCCCTGCATGTCATGCCCGCAGCGGATGACATCGACCGGGCGCTCCGTCAGATGACCATTTCCGATGCCCTGAATGACCTGTCCGATGCGCACAGAGAGGCCCTCGTCGAGACATACTTCAAGGGACGGACGGTGAGTGAGGCTGCGGGAGTGCTGCGCGTGCCGCCCGGGACCGTACGATCCCGGGTTTACTACGCGCTGCGTTCGCTCAAGCTCTCACTTGAGGAACGGGGGGTCTCGGCATGATGCCGACAGCGGACGACCAGCAGCACACCGCCGTCGGCGCCTATGCGCTCGGCGTCCTCGACGCGCCCGACGCGGCGCGTTTCGAGGAGCACCTGATCGGGTGCGAGCGGTGTGCGGAAGAGCTGGACGGGCTGATGGGCATCCCACCACTGCTGTCGGACTACGCGACCAACGCGGACGGCACGGCCGTCCGCGACCCCGCCACCCTCACCGCCCGCCCCGGGCCCGAGCTGCTGGACCGACTGCTCGACGAGGTGACGGTCAGCCGCCGCACGAAGAACCGCAGGCGGCTCTTCCTCGTCGCCGCGGCGGGCATCATGATCGTCGGCGGCCCGCTCGCGGGCGCGGCGGTCAATTCGGGCTCCGGCGACGGCGGCGGCGCTAATCCCCCGGTCGCCGCGGCCAGCCCGGCGCAGGCGGCCTACGACCAGGGCAAGAAGTTCAGCTCTGTGGACCCGAAGACCAAGGTGGACGCCTCGGTCTCGCTCGCCGAGAAGGGCTGGGGCACCTCCATCGCGCTCAAGCTGGGCAACCTCAAGGGGCCCAAGAGCTGCGATCTGATCGCCATCGGCAAGGACGGCCACGAGGAGACCGTGACGACCTGGGCCGTGCCCAGCGCGGGCTACGGGATCAAGGACGGCGACGGCTCCCGCTGGAACAAGGAGCCGTTGTACGCGCAGGGCGGCGCCGCGATGAACGCGAGCGACATCGCCCGCTTCGAGGTCCGCACCCTCGACGGCCAGCGGCTGGCCGAAGTCAACATCTGAGTCGTCAGTATCTGAGTGGCGCGCACGGGTAGGTGTACGGTTGACGGCTGCCCTATGTACACAGAAGGGGGCTTGGGTGGCCGCGCATAACGCCACGCAGAACGCCACGCGGAACGTCACGCACGAAAGCCGGACGGCCCCGCCGCGTGACGGTGGGGACGGGGTCCGGGACCGTGAGATCCGGATCGAACAGACCCATCTGGACCGCGTGTACCGCCGTCTCGAGGAGAAGATCCACGAGGCGGAGTTCCTCATGAACGACGCCGCCCAGCGCGGCCAGGTCGGCACTCCGGGCGCCCTCGCCGAGCGCGACGCCCAGGTGTTCCGGGCCGGGGTCCACCTCAACCGGCTGAACAGCGAGTTCGAGGACTTCCTCTTCGGCCGCATCGATCTGCTCCTCGGCAAGGACGGCGAGCGCGGCCCGGACGGCGCGTACACCTCCGTGGAACCCGCCGACGACGCCATCCGGCCGGGCGAGGAGGGCGGGGAGGGGGACCGCGCGGAGATCGCGGAGACCCTGCACATCGGCCGCATCGGGGTGCTGGACGCCGATTACTCCCCGCTGGTGATCGACTGGCGGGCGCCCGCCGCCGCCCCCTTCTACCGCTCCACCCCGGTCGCCCCCGGCCGGGTCGTGCGCCGCCGCGTGATCCGCAGCAAGGGGCGCCGGGTGCTCGGCGTCGAGGACGACCTGATGCGCCCCGAGCTGACCGCGACCCTCGGCGGCGAGGTCCTGCCCGTGGTCGGCGACGGCGCGCTGATGGCCGCGCTCGGCCAGGCCCGCGGCCACACCATGCGCGACATCGTCGCCTCCATCCAGGCCGAACAGGACCTGGTGATCCGCGCTCCCGCCGCCTCCGTCACCGAGGTGGAGGGCGGCCCCGGCACCGGCAAGACCGCGGTCGCGCTGCACCGCGCGGCGTACCTGCTCTACCAGGACCGCAGGCGGTACGCGGGCGGCATCCTGGTCGTCAGCCCCACCCCGCTGCTCGTCGCGTACACCGAGGGCGTGCTGCCCTCGCTGGGCGAGGAGGGCCAGGTGGCGATCCGCGCGGTCGGCTCCCTGGTCGAGGGCGCCGAGGCCACCACGTACGACACCCCGGCCGTGGCCCGGATCAAGGGCTCCTCGCGCATGATGAAGGTCCTGCGCAAGGCGGCCCGCGGCGCCCTGGAGCTGCCGGCCCGCACCCCCGCCGCCGACGAAGGCGGCCAGCTCACCCTCGACGAAGCGGCTGACGCGACCGACGCCGCCGGGGCGCCCGGCAGAGGCGAGAGACCCGGCGGGCCGCCCGAGCGGCTGCGGGTCGTCGCCTTCGGCGCCCGCGTCGAGCTGGACGCCGAGGAGCTGCGCGGCATCCGGCAGAGCGCGCTGGGCGGCACCGCCCCCGTCAACCTGCTGCGCCCGCGCGCCCGCCGCCTGCTGCTGGACGCGCTGTGGGCCCGTACGGGCGGCCCCCGGCGCTATACGGACCCGGAACTGGCCGCCGAGGCGCGCGAGGGGTTCGACGAGGACATCTCCGGCGAGGACGCGTTCACCGACTTCCTGGACGCCTGGTGGCCCGAGCTGACCCCGCGCTCCGTGCTCGCCGCGATGGCCGACGAGAAGCGGCTGGGCCGCTGGTCACGGCGGGTGCTGAACCCGCGCGAGGCCCGTCAGGTGGCCCGCTCCCTGAACCGGCTGGGCCCGGACGGGCAGGGCCCGCTGTCGGTGCACGACGTGGCGCTGCTGGACGAGCTGCACACCATCCTGGGCGCCCCGGCCCGCCCGGCCAGGCCCCGTGAGGTCGATCCGCTGGACCAGCTCACCGGGCTGGACGAGCTGACCACGTTCGCCGATCGCAGCGCGCCCCGCCGAGGCCGCGCGGAGCAGGAGCGCGCGGACTACGCGCACATCATCGTCGACGAGGCCCAGGACCTGACGCCCATGCAGTGGCGGATGGTGGGGCGGCGCGGCCGCCACGCCACCTGGACGGTGGTGGGCGACCCGGCCCAGTCCTCCTGGTCCGACCCGGACGAGGCGGCCGGGGCCCGCGACGAGGCGCTGGGCACCCGTCCGCGCCGCCGCTTCACCCTGACGGTCAACTACCGCAACCCGGCGGAGATCGCCGACCTGGCCGCCAAGGTCCTGGCGCTCGCGATGCCCGGCACCCCCGCGCCCCGCGCGGTCCGCTCGACCGGCGCCGTACCGAGGTTCGCGCCGCTCCCCGAGCACCCGGACGGCGACCTGGGAAGCCACGTCCGGCACGAGGCGGCGCGGCTGCTGGACGAGGTGGACGGCACGGTCGGCGTCGTCGTCGCCATGGGCCGCCGCGAGCAGGCCCGCCGCTGGCTGGCCGGGCTCGGCGACCGGGTGGTGGCGCTGGGCAGCCTGGAGGCCAAGGGGCTGGAGTACGACGCGACGGTGGTGGTCTCGCCCGCCGAGATCGCCGACGAGTCACCGGCCGGGCTGCGGGTGCTGTACGTGGCGCTCACCCGGGCCACCCAGCGGCTGACGGTCGTCCCGGGCGAGCGCGACGACCCGGACCGCGACGGCGTCCCGGACCTGCTGAGGGCCGACTGAGCGCTGACCGGGGGCCGACCGGGGGCCCGCCGGGGCCCGCCGGGGGCCGACCGGGGGACGGCGCGAAATCGGGCCCTCCGGCGGGGAATCGCTTCCGGGCATGGTTTGTTAGCCTTGCTGTGGCACCGGCTCGATCCAAGCCCCCGGGCCCAACCATCGTCGCTACGAGCGACCACTTGCCGCGAGGCGAGCATGGCGGGTCGGTGCCACCTACAACGTCATAGCGGAGAGGTCCGCGTCCTCACCCGAGGACGCGGACCTCTTCGGCTTGTGGCCCCTTGCGGCCCTGCACGATCTGGAATTCGACCCGCTGGTCGTCCGCAAGGCTGCGGTAGCCGTTGCCGTTGATCGAGCTGTAGTGGACGAAGACGTCCGGCCCGCCGCCCTCCTGGGCGATGAAGCCGTAGCCCTTCTCGGCGTTGAACCATTTGACGGTGCCCTGAGCCATGCCCGCTGCTCCTCGTGTTCCTCGACGCCGGTGGACGTCGTTCGGCGCTGTGCGCGCCAGAGCCTAGGGCCGTGGGCTGCGGGAACGGCCCGCCTCGCCCGGCGTTCCCGCGAAGGAGTGGGGCTTTCCACTCGGCTGACCCCACCCTGGTATGTCAGAACAATATGTCCGAAAGTCGGGCCGGGTTACCTCGTACCAGAAGGTAGGTGCAACCATGCGAGGGCGTGGCCCGGTCGTCCGGGCCCGGAAACCTGGCACAAGGGAAAGCAGAGGAAGACGGTCATGGCAACGGCGCCCAGCGTCTCGTACTCGATGACGGTCCGGCTGGAGGTCCCCGCGAGTGGTACCGCGGTCAGCCAGCTGACCACGGCCGTGGAGTCCTCCGGTGGCTCCGTCACCGGCCTCGACGTGACCGCTTCCGGCCACGAGAAGCTCCGTATCGACGTCACCATCGCGGCCAGCTCCACCGCGCACGCCGACGAAATCGTCGAGAAGCTGCGCGGTATCGAGGGCATCTCGCTCGGCAAGGTGTCGGACCGTACGTTCCTGATGCACCTCGGCGGCAAGATCGAGATGTCGTCGAAGCATCCCATCCGCAACCGTGACGACCTCTCCATGGTCTACACGCCCGGCGTGGCGCGGGTCTGCCAGGCGATCGCGGACAACCCCGAGGACGCCCGCCGCCTGACCATCAAGCGCAACAGCGTCGCGGTGGTCACCGACGGCTCCGCGGTGCTGGGGCTGGGCAACATCGGCCCCAAGGCCGCGCTGCCGGTCATGGAGGGCAAGGCGGCCCTGTTCAAGCGCTTCGCCGGGATCGACGCGTGGCCGATCTGCCTGGACACCCAGGACAGCGACGCCATCGTGGAGATCGTCAAGGCCATCGCCCCCGGCTTCGCGGGCATCAACCTGGAGGACATCTCCGCCCCCCGCTGCTTCGAGATCGAGGCGCGGCTGCGCGAGGCCGTGGACATCCCGGTCTTCCACGACGACCAGCACGGCACGGCGATCGTCGTGCTCGCGGCGCTCACCAACGCGCTGCGGGTCGTCAACAAGAAGATCGCGGACGTCCGGGTGGTGATGTCCGGCGCGGGCGCGGCGGGCACCGCGATCCTCAAGCTGCTGAACGCCGCGGGCGTCCAGCACGCGGTCGTCGCCGACATCCACGGCGTGGTGCACTCCGGCCGCGAGGACCTGGTCTCCGCCGACCCGGACTCCCCGCTGCGCTGGATCGCCGACAACACCAACCCGGACGGCGTCACGGGCACCCTGCGCGAGGCCGTGCGGGACGCGGACGTCTTCATCGGCGTGTCGGCCCCGAACGTGCTCTCCGGCGAGGACGTGGCCGCCATGGCGGACGACGCGATCGTCTTCGCGCTGGCCAACCCGGACCCCGAGGTGGACCCGGCGATCGCCCGCCAGACCGCCGCCGTCGTCGCCACCGGCCGCTCCGACTTCCCGAACCAGATCAACAACGTGCTGGTCTTCCCGGGTGTCTTCCGTGGCCTCCTGGACGCCCAGTCCCGTACGGTGAACACCGACATGATGCTGGCCGCGGCCGGAGCGCTCGCGGATGTCGTCCACGACGACGAACTGAATGCCAACTACATCATTCCGAGCGTCTTCAACGACAAGGTCGCCGGGGCGGTCGCCGGAGCCGTGCGTGAAGCGGCGAAGCCTGTGACCGGGACCACCGCGGTCTGAGCCTGGCACGGCGCGTCGCGGCCCTTGGGCTACCTGGGGCCGCCATAGGGTGGCGGGCAGAAAAACGACCGCCACGGCGCATTTCGTGTGACTCTCCGGGGTTCCGGATTGGCTTTCCCGCCACAGGTGGGGGCAGGATGCGTTCCGGGCGCGAGGGTCTGGAACTGCAGACCCGGGTCCGGGGACTGTCCGAGGGCCCTGGCAGCATCGGCTTCGATCTCACGCCTAATGGCAAGATGAACACGGGAGTACAACATGAACCGCAGTGAGCTGGTGGCCGCTCTGTCCGAGCGCGCCGAGGTGACCCGCAAGGACGCCGACGCCGTTCTGGCGGCCCTGGCCGAGGTGACCGGTGAGGTCGTCGCCAAGGGCGACGAGAAGGTCACCATCCCCGGCTTCCTGACCTTCGAGCGCACCCACCGTGCCGCTCGCACCGCGCGCAACCCGCAGACCGGTGAGCCGATCGAGATCCCGGCCGGCTACAGCGTGAAGGTCTCCGCGGGCTCCAAGCTGAAGGAAGCCGCCAAGGGCAAGTAAGACGCCTGGCGCCTCACGCCTGGCGACACACACAAGGGCGGCCACCCGGTGCGGGTGGCCGCCCTTCGCCGTCTCTCACGGCCCGTTCTGCGGCCTGTGGCGGCCGCTCACGGGCCTGCGGGCCCGGGCGGCGCGCCACGGAGGCGGGAGAGCCCGCCACGGAGGCGGGAGAGCCCGCTAGACGGCGTCCGCGCCGCCCGGCAGCTCCACCTTGGCGCCCAGCTCGACGAGCTTGTGCATGAAGTTCTCGTAGCCCCGGTTGATCAGGTCGATGCCGTGGACCCGGGAGGTGCCCTGGGCGGCGAGGGCCGCGATCAGGTACGAGAAGCCGCCGCGCAGGTCGGGAATGACCAGGTCGGAGCCCTGGAGCCGGGTGGGGCCCGACACGACCGCCGAGTGGAGGAAGTTCCGCTGGCCGAAGCGGCACGCGGAGCCGCCCAGGCACTCGCGGTAGAGCTGGATGTGCGCGCCCATCTGGTTCAGCGCGGAGGTGAAGCCCAGCCGCGACTCGTACACCGTCTCGTGGACGATGGACAGCCCCGACGCCTGGGTCAGCGCCACCACCAGCGGCTGCTGCCAGTCGGTCTGGAAGCCGGGGTGGACGTCGGTCTCCAGGGCGATCGCGTTGAGCTTGCCGCCCGGGTGCCAGAACCGTATGCCCTCGTCGCCGATGTCGAAGGCGCCACCGACCTTGCGGAAGGTGTTGAGGAAGGTCATCATCTCGCGCTGGCGGGCGCCGCGTACGTAGACGCTGCCCTCGGTCGCCAGGGCGGCGCTCGCCCAGGAGGCGGCCTCCAGGCGGTCCGGGAGCGCGCGGTGGTTGTAGCCGTCCAGTTTGTCGACACCGGTGATCCGGATCGTCCGGTCGGTGTCCATGGAGATGATGGCGCCCATCTTCTGCAGCACGCAGATGAGGTCCTCGATCTCCGGTTCGACGGCCGCGTTGGAGAGTTCCGTCACCCCCTCGGCGAGCACCGCCGTGAGCAGCACCTGCTCGGTGGAGCCCACCGACGGGTACGGCAGCCGGATCTTCGTACCCCGCAGCCGGTGCGGAGCCTCCAGGTACTGGCCGTCCGCGCGCTTCTCGATCGTCGCGCCGAACTGACGCAGCACGTCGAAGTGGAAGTCGATCGGCCGGCCGCCGATGTCGCAGCCGCCCAGGCCCGGGATGAAGGCGTGGCCGATGCGGTGCAGCAGCGGACCGCAGAAGAGGATCGGGATGCGCGAGGAGCCGGCGTGCGCGTCGATGTCGGCGACATTGGCGCTCTCCACATGCGTGGGGTCCATGACCAGTTCACCGGACTCGTCACCGGGTCGCACCGTGACGCCGTGCAGCTGCAGCAGCCCGCGCACCACCCGCACATCGCGGATGTCGGGGACGTTGCGCAGCCGGCTCGGACCGCTGCCGAGCAGGGCGGCGACCATGGCCTTCGGCACGAGGTTCTTCGCGCCGCGGACATTGATCTCGCCCTCCAGCGGGGTGCCACCGTGGACGAGCAGGACATCGTTCGAGCGGGTCATCTGGTCTCGCGTTCCTGTGACGGGCAAGGGGGCAAAAGGCAAGACTAATGGCCCGTGAGGCCGCCTCCGTAAGGCTGTTGCACGCATGAATCCGATCGGAATGTGTCGTACCACACTCCGTTCCGGTCCGAGAACCGATCGTCACGTGCGCCGCTCCTGCTGTCGTACGCCCCGACCTGCTCTCATTCGGGTCTCGTCTTCCACTCCCCGTCCGGACCGGATATGCGGGATCATGTGGCCATGACCGAGGTGTCCTCCCTCACAGGACGGCTGCTTGTCGCGACACCGGCGCTTGCTGACCCGAACTTCGACCGCGCGGTGGTGCTGCTCCTCGATCACGACGAGGAGGGCTCCCTCGGCGTGGTCCTGAACCGTCCGACCCCGGTGGGCGTCGGGGACATCCTGGAGTCCTGGGCCGAGCTGGCGGGTGAGCCGGGGGTGGTCTTCCAGGGCGGTCCGGTGTCACTGGACTCGGCGCTGGGCGTGGCCGTGGTGCCGGGGGAGTCGGGCCGGTCCCCGGCGCGCGGCGAGGACGCCGGGCCACTCGGCTGGCGCAGGGTGCACGGGGCGATCGGCCTGGTCGACCTGGAGGCGCCGCCGGAGCTGCTGGCCGCCGCGGTGGGCTCGTTGCGGATCTTCGCGGGGTACGCGGGATGGGGCCCGGGGCAGCTGGAGGACGAGCTGTCGGACGGCGCGTGGTACGTGGTGGAGTCGGAGCCGGGGGACGTGTCGTCGCCCTCCCCGGAGCGGCTGTGGCGGGCGGTGCTGCGCCGCCAGCGCAGCGAGCTGGCGATGGTCGCGACGTACCCGGACGACCCCTCACTCAACTAGGGGGTGTCGCCATCGCGAGGAAGCGCTCCGCCAGGGGGTGCGGGCTACGGGCCGGGACGGCCAGCCGCACGGTGACCGGCGGGGCGTTCTTGAGCCGCAGGAACCGGATGCCGGGGTGGCTGTGGCGCCGCGCCGCGGCCTCCGACACCACGCCGATGCCATGGCCCGCCGCGACCGACTCCAGCCACTCGTCGAAATTGTCCGCGGTGCACGCCAGTTGCGGCCGGTGGTCCTCGGGCCACAGCTCGGGCCGGGTGGTGCCGCTGACGGTGTTCACCACCAGCGGGAACCGCGCCAGTTCGGCCCAGTCCAGGACCCGCCTGCGGGAGACCGCGTCCAGCGCCGTGCCCGCCGCCGTACGCGCCACCGCCGCCACCCGCGCCTCGCGCAGCAGCACCCGGGCGCGCACCTCGTCCCCGAGCGGCGCCTCGCCCCGTACGACCGCGACGTCGCACGCCCCGGCCGCCAGCCCGGCCAGCGGCGCGTCACGGCGCACCAGCCGCACCCCGGCGCCGGTGGCGGCCTCGAAGGTGCTGGTGAGCGCGGCGCAGCGGTCGGGCAGCAGCGAGGTGAAACCGAGCCGCAGCACGGCCCGGCCGCCGACCGCGCGCAGGGCGTCGTCCATCCGGGCCAGCAGCGGGCCGAGGTCCGCCTGCAGCGCCCGGCCGTCCTCGGTGAGGGTGACGCGGCGGGTGGTGCGCTCCAGCAGCCGCGCGCCCACGGCCTCCTCCAGCGCCCGGACGGTACGGGTCAGCGCGGGCTGGCCGATGCCGAGCCGGTCGGCGGCGTGGGTGAAGTTGCGCTCCTCGGCGACCGCGAGGAAGGCGCGCAGCTGACGCAGCCGCAGCGCGTCGATGTCCTGTTCCCTGTGCCGTTCCCCGTGCTGTTCTCTGTGCCGTTCACTCATGCCGATCGAGCATAGATCGGTCCCGGGCGGCATTTCCCCGGCGATCCGGAGAGTGCCTACGTTTCCGGCGTCACTGTGGTTGATCAGGGGAGTTGAACTGTGCGTAAGGTCTGGCTGCTGGCCCTGGGGTCGTTCACCCTGGGCCTCGACGCATACGTGATGGCGGGGCTGCTGCCCGTCGTCGCGGACGACATCGGGACGACGGTGTCCCTGGCCGGGCAGATGGTCACCGTCTTCACGCTCGCCTACGCGATCTCCGCGCCCCTGATCGCGGGGCTGCTGCACGGCGCCCGGCCGCGACTGGTGCTGCTGGCGGCGCTCGCCGTCTTCACCGCGGGCAACGCGCTGACCGCCCTCGCGCCGTCGCTCGGCGCGCTGCTGGGCGCGCGGGCGATCGCGGGCGCCGGGGCCGGGGTGTACTCGGCGATGTCCACCGCCGCCGCCTCCGCGCTGGTCTCCGGTGAGCGGCGCGGCCGGGCCCTGGCCGTGGTGATGGGCGGGATGAGCTGCGGCACCGTGCTCGGGGTGCCGCTGGGCGTCCTGCTGGCCGAGCACACCGGCTGGCGGGCCACGATGTGGCTGGTCACCGGGCTGGGCGCGGTGTCGCTGACCGGGCTCGCGGCGCTGCTGCCGACCGTCCCGGCCGCGCCGGCGGTCTCGGTACGGGCACGGCTGACGGCCGTCACCGACCGGGCCGTGGCCCCGATCGTCCAGGTGTCGTTCCTCGCGGCGGTCGCGAGCCTGGGCCTGTACACCTACCTCGCCCCGGTGCTGGAGTCGGCGGGCGGGGCGCGTGAGGTGGCGCCGTATCTGTGGGCCTGGGGCCTGGGCGGTGTCGCGGGCAGCCTGCTCATCGGGCGGCTCGTCGACCGGGTGGCCGGCGCGGGCCGGGTGGCGGCGCTGGTCGGCGTGATCATGGCCGTGATCACGGCCGCCGAGGCGGTGCTGCCCGTGCTCGCCCCCGTGCCGCCGCTCGCCGGGGCGGCGCTGGTGATCTGGGGTGCCGCGGGCTGGGCGCTCCAGGTCCCGCAGCAGCACCGGCTGCTGGCGCTGAAAGAGGAGCGCGGCACCGTCGCCCTGGCCCTCAACAACTCGGCGCTCTACCTGGGCAGCGCGGTCGGCTCGGCGCTGGGCGGCGCCGCGCTCTCGGCGGGGCTGTCCGGGGGCGTGCTGCCCTGGGCGGCGGCCGGGGTCGCGGCCGCCGGTCTGGCCCGGCATCTGTGGGCGGTCCGGGGCCGGTCGGCCACCGGGGCGCGCACCCGCTCCACCTCGCGGGCATGAGTACCCTAGGGCTGTATGAGCACTCTTGAGCCCGAGCGCGGGGCAGGCACGGGGACCCTCGTTGAGCCGACACCTCAGGTGTCGCACGGTGACGGCGACCACGAGCGCTATGCCCACTATGTACAGAAGGAAAAGATCATGGAGAGCGCGCTCTCCGGATCTCCTGTCGTCGCACTGTGCGGCAAGGTCTGGGTCCCGGGCCGCGACCCGAAGAAGTACCCGGTGTGCCCCATGTGCAAGGAGATCTTCGAGGGCATGGGTGCCGGCGGTGACAAGGACAAGGACGGCAAGGGCGGCGACGGCAAGAAGTAGCCTCCCCGCCCGGCGGCGCCGGAGCTTCGCGTAGACGGCACGTCCGACCCGCGGCCCGAGAGGGGGCCGCGGGTCGGACGTGCCGTGCTGTCCGGCTTCGTTCGGCCCCGTGTCGCGCGGCGGGTGATCCCAGTAGGGTCGGCCCCATGAGCGGGCGTACGGAGAACGGGTTACGGGACGCGGTTGCGACGGACGGGGCGCCGCGGGCGGCGTACTTGGTCTTCGGCGCGCGCGAGGTCGACGAGCCGAACGGGGAAGGCGCCGGGCTCTACTGCCAGTTCGAGAAGGACTGGGACGCCCAGCTGGAGCAGTGCGGGCGGCTGGCCGGGGAGCGCGGCTACCGGCCCGCGGGCAGTTGTGTGGTCTCCGCCGCGCAGCCGGGTCTGCCACGGCTGCTGGAGTGGGCGGACGACCCCGGCTGCGAGATCGTCCTCGCCCCGAGCGCCCGCATCCTGGGGCGTATCGAGAAGACCTGGCCGGATTGGGCCCAGGTGGTGGAGCGGCTGGCCGCGGCGGGCGCCCGGGTGGAGGCCGTGCCGTATCCCGAGCCCGCCTACCCGGGGGAGAAGCTGACGCACCCGTAACGAGGGCTTTCCCGGGCTCGTGGCTTCTGGACCAAAGATTGGTCGAGACCTCTTGTCCGGACCCGAAACGTTCCCTAGCCTGCCGCATATTGTGCTGTGCGAAACACGCGTTGCATGGTGTGCAACGCCCTTGCCTAAGGGTGCGTTTCCATGAAGCTCTCCAGCCCCCTCCGTCTCTCCCGTCGCCTCGCCGCCCCCACCGCGGCGCTGATCGTCGCCGGGCTCACCGCCACCGCCTGCGCCCCCTCCACCTCCGACAACAGCGCCAAGGAAGACGACAAGAGCGGCAATCTGCGCGTCTGGCTCTTCCAGGAGGTCGACAACAAGCCGAAGCAACGGGTCGTCGACGGCGTCGTGTCCGCCTTCGAGAAGAAGCACGACGGGGTCAAGGTGAACGTCACCTACATCCCCATCGACACCCGCGCGCAGAAGATCAAGGCGGCCTTCAACGACCCCAAGAGCGCCCCCGACATCATCGAGTACGGGAACACCGACACGGCCGGGTACGTGGAGGACGGCGGACTCGCCGACATCAGCAAGGAGTTCGGCGCCTGGGACGAGGCGGCGAACACCGACTCCACCGCCAAGAACTCGGTGACCGTGGGCGGCAAGGTGTACGGCGTGCCGCTGTTCGTCGGCGTACGGGCGTTGTACTACCGCACCGACGTCTTCAAGGCCCTCGGCCTCAAGCCGCCCACCAGCCAGAAGGAACTCATCGCGACCGCGAAGGAGATCCGCGAGCGGCGGCCCGATCTCTACGGCCTCTCGGTCGGCGGCGCCTACACCTATGGCGCGCTGCCCTTCATCTGGGCCAACGGCGGCGAGCTGGCCACCGAGAAGGGCCCGTTCGGCTCCAACGAGTACCAGTCGGCCATCGACGGGCCCGAGGCCAAGAAGGGCATCAAGGCCTACACCTCGCTCATCACCGACGACAACTGCCCCCCGGCCAAGTGCGCCCAGTGGGGCGGCAACGACAGCGTCGCCGCCTTCGCCGCGGGCAAGTCGGGCATGACGATCGGCGGCGACTTCAACCACGCGGCGATCGAGGCGGGATCGGTCAAGGGCAAGTACGCGGTCGTGCCGCTGCCCGGCGTCAAGCCGAACAGCATCGCCCCGGCGTTCGCGGGCGGGAACAACCTCGGCGTGCTCAAGAGCAGCACCCACCGCTCGCTCTCCGTCGACCTGCTGGAGCGGCTGGGCGGGAAGAAGACCCAGGCCAAGCTCTACGACGCCATGGGCTTCCTCCCCACCTTCACGGATGTGCGCGGGGACATCGCGCGGAAGGATCCGTTCGTCAAGCCCTTCGTGAAGACGCTGGACACCAGCTCCACGTTCGTGCCCGCCTCGCCCGGCTGGTCGGCCATCGACTCCCAGCTGGTGCTGCCGACCATGTTCCAGCAGGTCATCAGCGGCCGTAAGAGCGTCGACGCCGCCGCCTCCGAGGCGGCGAAGAAGATGGACGAGGCATTCGGCAAGTGACCTCGGGGACCATCACCCAGCACGCCGGGCCGGAACCGGCCCGGAAGTCACCGCCCCGGCGACCCGCCCGCGCCGCCCGGCGGCGGGCCGGGCGGGGGAGCGGGACGCCCTGGCTCTACCTCGCCCCGGCCCTCGTCGTCCTCGGCGGGCTGCTGATCTATCCCATCTACCAGCTCGGGCTCATCTCGTTCCTGGAGTACACCCAGGCCCAGGTGAGCGGCGGGCAGCCGACCAGCTTCCAGGGCTTCGCCAACTACGCCGAGCTGTTCCGGGACAGCGAGTTCTGGAGCGTCACCCTCACCACCGTCGTCTTCGCCGCCGTGTGCGTCGTCTCCACCCTCGCGGTGGGCTGCGCGCTCGCGGTGCTGCTCACCCGGGTCCGGGCGATCCCGCGACTGGCGCTGATGCTGGCCGCGCTCGGCGCCTGGGCCACCCCGGCGGTCACGGGCTCCACGGTCTGGCTGTTCCTGTTCGACCCCGACTACGGGCCCGCCGACCGGGTCCTGACGTGGTTCGGACTCTCCGGCTTCCACGACTACTCCTGGACGTACGGGCGCTACAGCGCCTTCGCCCTGGTGCTGTTCGAGATCGTCTGGTGTTCGTTCCCGTTCGTGATGGTCACCGTGTACGCGGGCATCAAGGCCATCCCGGCGGAGGTCCTGGAGGCCGCCGCCCTCGACGGCGCCTCCGCCTGGCGGATCTGGCGCGGGATCATGGCCCCGATGCTGCGGCCGATCCTCGTCGTGGTGACGATCCAGTCCATCATCTGGGACTTCAAGGTCTTCACCCAGATCTACGTGATGACCAACGGCGGCGGCACCGCGGGCCAGAACCTGGTGCTCAACGTCTACGCCTACCAGGAGGCGTTCGCGTCCTCCGAATACGGGCTGGGCTCGGCGATCGGCGTGGTGATGCTGCTGATCCTGCTCGCCGTCACCCTGGTCTATCTGCGGCTGCTGCGACGGCAGGGAGAAGAACTGTGAGCCACTCCAGCGCCGCCGGTCTCGCGCGGCCGCGCCGCGCGTTCCGCGTCCGCCGCCCCTGGCGGCTCGCGGCCGAGGTCACCGCGCTGGCCGTGGCCGTCGTCGTCGCCTTCCCGCTCTACTGGATGGTGCTCTCGGCCTTCAAACCGGCCGGGGAGATCCAGTCCGCCCACCCCCGGCCGTGGACCTCCGCGCCCTCGCTGGACTCCTTCCGGCGCGTCTTCGAACAGCACGACTTCGGCCGCTACTTCCTCAACAGCCTGCTGGTCGCCGGGGCGGTGGTGATCGCCTCGGGCATCATCGCCTTCCTCGCCGCGACCGCCGTCACCCGCTTCCGCTTCAAGTTCCGCACCACGCTGCTGGTGATGTTCCTGGTCGCGCAGATGGTGCCGATCGAGGCGCTGACCATCCCGATGTTCTTCCTGATGCGGGATCTGGGCGACGCCGTGCCCGGGGTCGGGCTCAACACCCTGGGCTCGCTGATCCTTCCGCACATCGCCTTCTCGCTGCCGTTCGCCATCTGGATGCTGCGCGGCTTCGTGAAGGCCGTCCCCGAATCCCTGGAGGAGGCGGCCTATCTGGACGGCGCGAGCCGCGCCCGCTTCCTGTGGCAGATCCTGTTCCCGCTGGTCCTCCCCGGGCTCGTCGCTACCAGCGTCTTCTCCTTCATCTCCGCCTGGAACGACTTCCTGTTCGCCAAGTCGTTCATCATCAGCGCGACCGAGAACTCCACGCTCCCGATGGCGCTCCTCGTCTTCTTCAAGGACGAGGGCAACGACTGGGGAGGCATCATGGCGGCGTCCACCCTCATGACCATCCCGGTGCTGATCTTCTTCGTACTCGTACAGCGCCGCCTGGTCTCCGGCCTCGGCGGAGCGGTAAAGGACTGACGCGATGCCACAGCAGCCCGTCACCGACCTCCTGCCCGCACCGCTGCGGGCCGCCCCCACGCCCGGCGGCGGGGAGGGCCACGTCCTCGACGAGGACACCCGGATCGACGCCCGGCCCGGCGCCGAGCGCGTGGCCCGCTGGCTGCGCGCCACCGTCGGGGCCGCCACCGGTCTGCCGCTGTCCCCGCACACCGGCGACGGCGACGGCATCGTGCTCGGCCTCGACACCGGGCTCCGGGAGCGGCTGGGCCCCGAGGGGTACCGGATCGTGGTCGACGGCCACGCGGCCGTCATCGAGGGCGGCGGCGAGGCGGGACTGTTCTGGGGCGCCCAGACGCTGCGCCAGCTGCTCGGCGCGGACGCCTTCCGGCGCGCGCCCCTCGACCTCGGCCGGCGCGAATGGGCCCTGCCCGCGCTCAGCGTCGAGGACGCGCCCCGCTTCGCCTGGCGCGGGCTGATGCTCGACGTGGCCCGCCACTTCCTGCCCAAGGACGGCGTGCTCGCCTACATCGACCTGCTCGCCGCCCACAAACTCAACGTGCTCCATCTCCATCTGACCGACGACCAGGGCTGGCGGCTGGAGATCCTCCGCTACCCGGAACTCACCGCGACCGGCGCCTGGCGGACGCGCACCAAACTCGGCCACCGCGCCTCCCCGCTGTGGGACGAACGCCCGCACGGCGGCTACTACACCCAGGACGACATCCGCGAGATCGTCGCCTACGCCGCCGAACGGCACATCTCCGTCGTCCCCGAGATCGACATCCCCGGGCACAGTCAGGCCGCCATCGCCGCCTACCCGGAGCTGGGCAACACGGACGTCATCGACACCGCCTCCCTCGGAGTCTGGACCACCTGGGGCATCAATCCGAACGTACTCTCCCCCACCGACACCACGCTCCGCTTCTTCGAGAACGTGCTGGAAGAAGTGCTGGACCTCTTCCCCGGCACCTTCGTCCACCTCGGCGGCGACGAATGCCCCAAGGAGCAGTGGAAGGCCTCCCCGGCCGCCCAGGAGCGCATCCGGGAGCTGGGGTTGGCGGGCGAGGACGAGCTGCAGAGCTGGTTCATCCGGCACTTCGGCGGCTGGCTCGCCGCCCGCGGCCGGCGGCTGATCGGCTGGGACGAGATCCTGGAGGGCGGCGCGCCGCACGCCCCGCTGCCCGACGGCGCCGCCGTCTCATCCTGGCGCGGCTACGCGGGCGGCATCACCGCGGCCCGGGCCGGTCACGACGTCGTCATGTGCCCCGAACAACAGGTCTACTTCGACCACCGACAGGCCCCGGGCGAGGACGAGCCGGTCCCCATCGGCTACGTCCGCACCCTGGAGGACGTCTATCGCTTCGAGCCGGTTCCCCCGCAGCTTGACCAGGCCGAGGCCGACCGCGTCCTGGGCGCCCAGGCCAACGTCTGGACCGAGGTGATGGAAGACCGGCGACGGGTCGACTACCAGACCTTCCCCCGGCTCGCCGCCTTCGCCGAGGCCGTATGGTCCGCCCTTCCGCCGCCGCCCGAGCGGGACTTCGCGGAATTCGAGGGGCGCATGGAAGCACACTACGCCCGTCTGGACGCGCTGGGCGTGAGCTATCGCCCGCCCTCCGGTCCGCGCCCCTGGCAGCGCCGCCCCGGCCTGCTCGGACGTCCGATCGAGGGAGCGCCCCCGATCGTGTGAGCCCCGCGCAAGGCGCTCGCCCCCGCGCCCCGCCCCTGGGACGGTGGACGTCCGGCCGTTACGCAAGTTCGTACAAGGGTCCCTGAAACGTGGCAATCCACACTCGACGGAGACGTCACCCGAAACCCGTACCATCCCCCAGGTCAGGGATGGAACCGCGCTTCCTGGACCCTCGCGACGGCAGGCGTGCGAGATGTGCCAGAGTTGCCACGTCCGGGCTGTGAGCACGTACCGTACGGCGCAACAGCCGGGACACCGGGGAAGGGGCAGCTGGGTTGACCACGCACGCACCGCAGGCGGCGCACACGGTGACGTTGCCGGGCTCGCTCGATGAGGCCGTGGCGGCTCTGGCCGCCATGCCCGCCGCCGTGCCCGTCGCCGGCGGTACCGATCTGATGGCCGCCGTCAACTCCGGCCTGCTGCGGCCCGCCGCCCTCGTCGGGCTCGGCCGGATCAGCGAAATCCGCGGCTGGCGCTACCTGGACGGACACGCCCTGCTCGGCGCCGGACTCACCCACGCCCGGATGGGCCGCCCCGACTTCGCGGCACTCATCCCGGCCCTCGCCGCGGCCGCGCGCGCCGCGGGACCCCCGCAGATCCGCAACGCCGGAACGCTCGGCGGCAACATCGTCAGCGCCGCCCCCACCGGCGACGCGCTGCCCGTGCTCGCCGCCCTGGAGGCCACCCTCGTCATCGCCGGGCCCGAGGGCGCGCGCCGCGAGATCCCGGTCAGCCATCTGCTCGCCGGAGTCGAGATGCTGAGCCCCGGTGAACTCGTCGGATTCGTCCGGGTTCCGCTGCTGCACGCCCCGCAGGCCTTCCTGAAGGCCACCGGGCGCACCGGCCCCGGCCGGGCCACCGCGTCCGTCGCCGTCGTCCTCGACCCGGCGCGCCGCGGCGTGCGCTGCGCGGTGGGGGCGGTCGCGCCGATGCCGCTGCGCCCGCTGGAGGCCGAGCGCTGGGTCGCCTCGCTCATCGACTGGGACGGCGAGCGCGGCCACCTCGATCCGCAGGTCACCACGGCGTTCGGTGAGTACGTGGCGGCCGCCTGCATCCCCGACCCGCCGCCGCCGGAGGACGGCTCCGAGCAGGTCACCCTGCCGCCCGCGGCGATCCATCTGAGGCGTACGGTGGCAGCCCTGGCCCGCCGAGCATTGGGGAGGGCACTCGCGTGAGTGACGAACAGCAGCCGCACCGGCCGGACCCGGGGAGCGGGTGGCAGCCGATGCCGCACGGCCCGGAGTACGACGCGGAGTCGACGGCTTTCGTCCAGCTTCCGCCCGACTTCCAGTTCCCGGAGCCGGGCGACCCGGCCAGCGGCTGGGACCCGCTCGCCGCACCCGGCACCGGCTACACCCCGCCGCCGATGCCCGGCGCGCCGTCCCAGGACGGCCAGTGGCAGTCCACCGGGCACGGCGACCCGTACGGCAGCTCCGGACACGACCACTCCGGTACCGGCCACTGGACCATGCCCCACACGGACACGGGCGGTTACGCCTACGGCGGCCACCAGGAGCCGCACGGCACCCCCCAGTGGCCGGCGGCCGCCGATGACCCCGCGGGCCACGGCGGGCACGTGCCGCACACCGGTCACTGGCCGGTGCGCACCGAGGAGCCGGTCGACGACTGGCCGCTGCCCGCGGGGGCCACCCACGGCGAGGGCACCCCGGTGCAGGCCAGCCAGTGGACGATCCCGGTCGCGGGCGACGAGGGCGTGGACGAGACCGGTGAGTACCGGGTCGACGACCACCCCGGCCCGGCGGCCCCGCCGTACGGCGGCCCGATCGCGCCGGGCGACCCCGGCGATGTCGGCGATCCGCAGGAGACCGCCCAGCTGCGGCTGCCGTTCGGGCGGAACGCGCGGCAGCGGCAGACCGCCGCCCCGTACCAGCAGCCGCATGCCGACCAGCCGGTCTCCGGCGATCAGGCGGTCCCCGGCGACCAGGCGGGGCACAGCGGCCAGTGGTCGGTCCCGGCCGCCGACGAGGGCGTGGAGGACTCCGGGGAGTACGTGGTCGAGGGCCACCCCGGCCCGGCCGCCCGGCCGGGCGCTCCGGCGCGCCGTCCCCTGCGGATGCCCGACGACGACACGCCGCGCGAGCACTCCGCCCCGGCGACCCCGCCGCACGGCACGCCGCCCCAGGGCATGCCCGCGCAGGGCACCCCGGCCCACGGCACGCCCGCGCACGGCACGCCCGCGCACGGCACGCCCGCGCACGGCACGCCCGCGCACGGCACCCCGGCCCACGGCACGCCCGCGCACGGCACGCCCGCGCACGGCACGCCCGCGCACGGCACCCCGGCCCACGGCACGCCCGCGCACGGCACCCCGGCCCACGGCACGCCCGCGCACGGCACCCCTCCGCACGGCACGGACGGCCACGGCTGGCACGGTGCGGCCGCCGGGGACTCCGGCGCGTTCGTACGGGAGCGGGAGCCCGAAGAGGCGGCCTGGCAGCGCGAGTTCACCGATGGCACCGGGATTCACGGCCCTTCCGCCGGGGACTCGGGCGAGTTCGTGATGGACGCCGGGCACCCCGGCGCGCACACCCCGCCGCACGGCAGCCCCGCCCCCTCCGGGGGACCCGAGGCCGACGACCTGGCCGAGGCCGAACAGCCCGCGTCCGAGGAGGCGTTCACAGACGCCCCGGAGCAGCCCGCGGGTCCCGAAGCCCCGGCGGACGCCCCCGAGGCGCCTGACGCCCCCGCCGAGCCCCTTGCCGCCCCCGCCGAGGACGAGGCCGCGGCCCCGGAGGCCGCCGCCGAGCCGGTGGACCCGGCCCACAGCGAGCACCCCCAGGCGTCGTACGTGCTGCACGTCAACGGCGCCGACCGGCCCGTCACCGACTCCTGGATCGGCGAGTCGCTGCTGTACGTGCTGCGCGAGCGGCTCGGCCTCGCCGGTGCCAAGGACGGCTGCTCGCAGGGCGAGTGCGGGGCCTGCTCGGTCCAGGTCGACGGGCGGCTCGTCGCCTCCTGCCTGGTGCCCGCCGCGACCGCCGCGGGTTCGGAGGTCCGTACGGTCGAGGGCCTGGGCCAGGACGGCCAGCCGTCCGACGTCCAGCGCGCGCTGGCCGAGTGCGGCGCCGTCCAGTGCGGCTTCTGCGTGCCGGGGCTCGCGATGACCGTGCACGACCTGCTGGAGGGCAACCACGCCCCCACCGACCAGCAGACCCGCCAGGCGATCTGCGGCAACCTGTGCCGTTGCTCCGGCTACCGCGGAGTCGTCGACGCCGTGCGCGAGGTCGTCGCGTCCCGCGAGGCGGCGGATGAGGCGGCGGAGGCCGCGGACGCCGCCGAGGACGAGGCGGCGGCACACGACCCGGCCCGCATCCCGCGGCAGGCGGGCCCGCCCGGCACCGGCAACCGGGGAGACGGCGGCAACAGCAGCGGTATGGGAAGGGCATCATGACCGGAATCGCGGACGGCGCGGGAGCCGTCACCGCAACCCCCTCCGCCGGAACGCCCGTCCCCCCGCCGCCCCACATGGGGCTCGGCGTGTCGCTCCAGCCCGCCGACGTGACGGCCAAGGCGTCCGGCACCTTCCCCTACGCGGCCGACCTGTGGGCCGAGGGGCTGCTGTGGGCGGCCGTACTGCGCTCGCCGCACCCGCACGCCCGCATCGTCTCCATCGACACCTCCCCGGCCGCCGGGATGCCCGGCGTGCACGCCGTGGTGACCCACGCCGACGTCCCCGGGGACGCCTCGCACGGGCGCCGGGTCGCCGACCGGCCGGTCTTCGCCAAGGACCTGGTGCGCCATCACGGGGAGCCCATCGCCGCGGTCGCCGCCGACCACCCCGACACGGCGCGGCTGGCCGCGGCCGCCATCGCCGTCGAGTACGAGGTGCTGGAGCCGGTCACCGACCCCGAGCAGGCCTTCTCCGCCGAACCGCTGCACCCCGACGGCAATCTGGTCCGCCACATCCCGCTGTCCTTCGGCGATCCGGAGGTCATCGGCGACGTCATCGTCGAGGGCCTGTACCGGATCGGCCGCCAGGACCCGGCGCCCATCGGCGCCGAGGCGGGCCTCGCCGTACCGCGCCCGGACGGCGGCGTGGAGATCTACACGGCCTCCACCGACCCGCACGCCGACCGCGATCTGGCCGCCGCCTGCTTCGGCCTGGAGCCGGAGCGCGTCAAGGTCGTCGTCACCGGTGTGCCCGGCGCGATGGGGGAGCGCGAGGACCCCGGGATGCAGCTGCCGCTCGGGCTGCTCGCGCTGCGCACCGGCCACCCGGTCAAGCTCGCCGCCACCCGCGAGGAGTCCTTCCTCGGCCACGCCCACCGCCACCCCACCCTGCTGCGCTACCGCCACCACGCGGACGGGCAGGGCAAGCTGGTGAAGATCGAGGCGCAGATCCTGCTGGACGCGGGCGCCTACGCGGACTCCTCGTCGGAATCCCTGGCCGCCGCCGTGTCGTTCGCCTGCGGCCCGTACGTCGTCCCGCACGCCTTCATCGAGGGCTGGGCGGTCCGCACCAACAACCCGCCCTCCGGCCATGTCCGCGGCGAGGGCGCGATGCAGGTGTGCGCCGCGTACGAGGGCCAGATGGACAAGCTCGCGGGCAAGCTCGGCCTCGACCCGGCCGAGATCCGGATGCGCAACGCCATGGCCACCGGCGATCTGCTGCCCACCGGACAGACCGTCACCTGCCCGGCGCCGGTCGCCGAGGTGCTGCAGGCCGTCCGGGACGCCCCGCTGCCCGACCTCCCGGCCGATGATGCCGAGGAGGACTGGCTGCTGCCCGGCGGCCCCGAGGGCGCGGGCGACCCGGCCGCGGTGCGGCGCGGCGTCGGCTACGCGCTGGGCATGGTGCACATGCTGGGCGCCGAGGGCGCCGACGAGGTGTCCACCGCGACCGTCAAGGTCACGGGCCCGGTCGCCACCGTCATCTGCGCGGCCGTCGAGACCGGTCAGGGCTTCACCACGCTGGCCCGCCAGATCGTGCAGGACGTCCTCGGTATCGAGGAGGTCCACGTCGCCCCCGTCGACACCGACCAGCCCCCGGCCGGACCCGCCTCGCGCGGTCGCCACACCTGGGTCTCGGGCGGAGCGGTCGAGCGCGCCGCCAAGATGGTCCGCACCCAGCTGCTCCAGCCGCTGGCGCACAAGTTCGGCATGTCC
Source organism: Streptomyces sp. NPDC041200 (assembly GCF_055591805.1). NCBI lineage: Bacteria > Bacillati > Actinomycetota > Actinomycetes > Kitasatosporales > Streptomycetaceae > Streptomyces > Streptomyces sp. NPDC041200. Next base: position 94,394 of record NZ_JBVIZF010000012.1, read on the forward strand.
ACCGAGCTGCTGACCATCGCCGACGGCAAGATCACCTCGTACGACGGGGTCCTCAGCACCACCGTCGAGGAAGCCCTCGAGGGCAAGGAGCTGTGGGCCACCGCGCAGTGCCGCCCGCACCCCACCGAACCGCTGGACGAGACCGGCCAGGGTGACGCCTTCGTGGGCCTCGCCTTCTGCGCGGTACGGGCCGTGGTGGACGTCGACGTCGAGATCGGCGCGGTCCGCGTCGTGGAGATGACGGTCGCCCAGGACGTGGGGCGGGTGCTCAACCCGCGCCAGCTGAAGACCCGTATCGAGTCCGGCATCGCCCAGGGCATCGGCGCCGCCCTCACCGAGAACCTGCGTACCTCGCGCGGCGTCATCCGCCACCCCGACCTCACCGGTTACGCCCTGCCGACCGCCGTGGACGTCCCCGACATCCGCATCGTCAAACTGGTCGAGGAGCGCGACGTGGTGGCCCCCTTCGGCGCGAAGGCGGCCAGCGCCGTCCCGGTCGTCACCTCCCCGGCGGCGGTCGCGGCAGCCGTCCGCGCGGCCACCGGCCGCCCGGTCAACCGCCTCCCGATCCGCCCCCAGGCGGCGGTGGTCAACCGCACGTAGGCCCCTGCTCGGGGACCCCTGCGCGCTACGGGCGTACCGCGGCGCCGAGGACCACGAGGCCATGGCGCCGCGTTGCCGCTCCCGCCGGAGCAACTGAAGCCCCAAGGGAGCGCGTCCTTCACGGTGATCCCTTGGCCACGGTTTCGGAAGGTGTCCGCTCGTGCCCCTCCTGCTCATGTCGATCAGTACGGTCCTCCTCCTGGCCATCGCGCTCTGGACCCCCGCCCGGGCGCACTGGCTGAGGCGGACCGGTCGGCAGGCGGAGGGGCAGGTGACCGGGCGCCGGGTGGTCGACCACGGCGAGGAGCACCACACCGAGCTGACGCTGTCGTTCACCGACCACGACGGCCGCGCCCGCGAGTTCGAGACCCGCCTGCTGACCACGCGGGCCGCCCCGGATGTCGGCGCCCGCGTCCCGGTGGGCTATCCCGCCGACCGTCCGGAAGAGGCCCGGCTGCTGGCGTACACCTGGCGGGCGACCCGGTCGTACCTGGCCTTCCTGCTACTGGGCGTGATGTGGATGACGGCCCTGGTGCCGCACCTCCAGTAATCGGTTTCGCCCGGCGCGCTTCGTTTGCTACTCCTGTCCGCATGAGGGAGACGTCGCAAACGGACCATGCCGCCATCGTGACCGGAGCGAACCACGGGATCGGGGCGGCGACCGCCAGAGCGCTCGCCGCTCGCGGCGTCGCGGTGCTCTGCGCCCATCTCGGCCCGGGCGGCGAGGACGTGGCGGGGGAGATCCGTCGCGCGGGCGGGCGGGCCGCGGCCTGTGAGGCGGATCTGAGCGACCCCGCCGCCCCCGGAACCCTCTTCGACGTCGCCGAGGAACGCCTCGGTCCGGTCGACATCCTGATCAACAACGCCTCGGGCTGGGTGCAGGACACCTTCACCCCGGCCCCGGCCGACCGGTTCGGACGGCCGCTCCAGCCCGTCACCGCCGAGACGTGGTCGCGGCAGTTCGCCGTGGACGCGATGGCCCCGGCCCTGCTGATCGGCGAGCTGGCCCGGCGCCACCGGGCGCGGGGCGCGGTGTGGGGGCGGATCGTCGGGCTGACCTCGGGCGGGGACCTCGGCTTTCCCGGTGAGGTCTCGTACGGCGCCGCGAAGGCCGCCCAGGTCAACTACACCCTGTCCGCCGCCGTGGAACTGGCCGACCTCGGCATCACCGCCAACGTGGTGCATCCGCCGGTGACCGACACCGGGTGGGTGACGGACGAGGTGCGGGAGTTCGTGGCGTCGAGCAGCACCCATTTCCATGTCGCGGAACCGGCGGAGGTCGCGCAGACCATCGTGTTCCTCACGTCCGACGAAGCCGGTCTCGTCACCGGCAACACGATCACCCTGCGGTGACCTACCGCAGCACCAGCTGCACGATCGCGGCCGTCCCCACCGTCACGATCAGGGCCCGCAGCGCGGCCGGGCTGAATCGGCGGCCGACCGCGGCGCCCGTCATGCCGCCGAGGGCGGAGCCGATCGCGATGAGGATGACGGCCGTCCAGTCGAAGTGGGCGGCGAAGAGGAAGAACAGCGCGGCGACGGAGTTCACGACGGCGGCGAGGACGTTCTTGATGCCGTTGAGGCGTTGCATCGGCTCGTCGAGGAGGATGCCCATCAGCGACATGTAGATGATGCCCTGGGCGGCGGCGAAGTAGCCGCCGTAGACGCTGGCGAGCGTCAGCCCGAACAGCAGCAGCGGCCCGCCGTCCGGCCGGGCGGAGCTCTGTGGCCTCGCCTCGCGGCGGCTGCGCACCTTCTTGGATATCAGCGGCTGGAGCACGACCAGGACGAGCGCCAGGCCCACCAGCGTCGGCACGATCCGCTCGAACGCCGTGCTGGGCAGCGTCAGCAGCAGCGTCGCGCCCCCGAGGCCCCCGACCAGGGCCCCGGCGCTCAGCTTGAGCACCCGCCGCCCCTGCCCTTGAAGCTCCTTGCGGTAGCCGATGGCGCCGCTGATGGAGCCGGGGATGAGGCCGAGCGCGTTGGACACGGTGGCGGTGACGGGCGGCAGCCCGGTGGCGAGCAGTACGGGGAACGTGATCAGCGTCCCGGACCCGACGACGGAGTTGATCCCGCCCGCCCCCACCCCCGCCGCGAACACGGCCACCATTTCCCACGGCGTCATAGACATGCGATGACCGTAAGCCAACGGGGCGGCGCCGAAGGCCGCGGGTGGCCATCCGGGGCCTGCGGGAGGGCCCGTCCAGTCGTGGGACATGTCCGATACTGCCCTCGATGATCGACGAGGACTCGCCCCTCGCACATCACTCAGGCCGCCCCGGCTGAGCCGGGACGGCCTGAGTGATGAGGTGCGTCAGCGGTGGGTGGCGTCCAGGGACTGGGCCACCAGCGGGCCGATCAGGGTCAGGGCTTCCTCGCGCAGCAGGTGGTAGTGGTGGGCCGGGACGCCGTGGACCTCAAGGGCTCCGGAGACGTACGGCTGCCAGGACTCGGGGACGTGGAGCGCGTCGCGCTCGTAGCCCGGGATCTCCTCGTCGGCCGTGAACAGGAGCATGTCGCCCTCGAAGCGGTCGGGGGCGAACTTGCGCATCAGCTCCTGGTCGTTGAGGAAGATGTCGAGCAGCGGGAAGCTGTGCTCGCCCTCCAGGAGCCGCTGCGGCAGGCCGGTTTCGCGGCTGAGGTCGGCGATCAGCTGGTCGCCGTCGTCGAGGCCGTCGGGGTGGGCCTCCAGCCAGCCGGGGGCGAAGATGTCGCCGCCGCCGATGTTGTCCAGCAGGACGCCGAGCCACTGGCGCTTGCCCAGGTCCGGGAGGTCGGGGAGGGCCTGGTCGTTGTCCGGGTAGGCGTCGATGACGGTGAGGGTGGCGACCTCTTCGCCCTCGCTCTGCAGCCGGGTGGCCATGGCGTGGGCTATGAGCCCGCCGAAGGACCAGCCGAGCAGGTGGTACGGGCCGGTCGGCTGGACGGTGCGGATCTGGTCCAGGTAGTCGGCGGCCATCTCCTGGACGTTGGCGGGCAGCACGTCGGCCTCGGTCAGGCCGCGCGCCTGGAGGGCGTAGACGGGCTGGTCCGGGGCGAGGTGGCGCATCAGGCCGGTGTACGACCAGCCGAGGCCGCCGCCGGGGTGGACGCAGAACAGCGGCGGGCGCCCGCCCTCGCCGCGCAGCGGCAGCAGGGTGTCGAGCGGGTGCAGCTGGGACGCGTCGGCGGGCGTCGCCCCGTCGAGGCGGGCCACCAGGCGGGCGACGGTCGGGGCCTCGAACAGGTCACGCATCGACAGCTCGGTGTCCAGGGCGGTGCGGGCCTGGCTGGCCAGCTTGGACGCGAGCAGGGAGTGGCCGCCGAGCAGGAAGAAGTCGTCGTCGATGGTGACGTCGGGGACGCCCAGCACCTCGCCGAACAGCGTGCACAGCGCCTCCTCGCGGGGCGTGCGCGGCGCGCGGCCGTCGCGGGCGGCCTCGTGGGACGGCACGGGCAGCGCGGCCCGGTCCAGCTTGCCGTTGGGGCTCAGCGGCAGCGTGCCGAGCACCATGAACGCGGTGGGCACCATGTGCTCGGGCAGGTCGCGGTGGAGCATCTCGCGGGCGGTGGCGACGCACGGCGCGGCCTCGCCCTCGGCCGTCAGGTAGGCCACCAGACGCTGGTCGCCGGGCTGGTCCTCGCGGACGACCGCCGCGGCCTCCGCGACGTCCGGCAGGGCGCGCAGGGCGGCCTCGACCTCACCGGTCTCGATGCGGAAGCCGCGCAGCTTGACCTGGTCGTCGGAGCGGCCCAGGTAGGCGACGCCGCCGTCCGGCAGCCGCCGGGCCAGGTCGCCGGTGCGGTACATACGGGCGCCGGGCGCGCCGAAGGCGTGGCCGTACGGGTCGGGCACGAAGCGCTCGGCGGTCAGCGACGGCCGGTCGTGGTAGCCGCGGGCCAGCTGCGGCCCGGCGAGGTAGACCTCGCCGACGGCTCCGGCGGGGGCGTGCCGCAGGGCGGAGTCGAGGACGTACAGGCGGCTGTTCCACACGGGGGCGCCGATCGGGACCGGACCGGTCGCGCCGGGCTCGCAGGTGTGGGCGCTGATGTCGACGGTGGCCTCGGTGGGCCCGTACACGTTGTGCAGGGGTATGCCGGGCAGCAGGCGGTGGAAGCGGTCGGCCGTCTCGCGCGGCAGCGCCTCACCGCCGCAGAACACCTGGCGCAGGCTGTCGGCGCACTGCTCGGCGACATCCGGCTCCGCGAGGAACGCGCGGAGCATCGACGGCACGAACTGGAGCGTGGTGATGCGCTCCTCGCGGACGGTGCGCACCAGGTACGCGGGGTCCTTATGGCCGCCGGGCCGGGCGAGCACCAGTGCGGCGCCGCTGACCAGCGGCCAGAAGAACTCCGCCACCGAGGCGTCGAATCCGGCCGGGGTCTTCTGGAGCAGCCGGTCCTCGGAGGTGAGGGGGTGGCTGCCCTGCATCCACTCCAGGCAGTTGACGATGGCGCGGTGGGGGACCAGGACGCCCTTGGGACGGCCGGTGGAGCCGGAGGTGTAGATGACGTACGCGGGGTGCTCGGGGTCGAGTGTCACCCGCGGTGCGTCGGCCGTACCCGTCTCGGCGTCGTACGGATCGGTGTCGTCCAGCAGCAGCCGGGCAACGCCGTCCGCCCCGCCCACGCCGTCCGTCGCGGGCAGCCGCTCGGTGTGCTCGGCGCGGGTGACGAGCAGCGCGGGTGCGGCGTCGTCGAGCATGAACGCCAGCCGGTCAGCCGGGTAGTCCAGCTCCAGGGGCAGATACGCGGCGCCCGACTTGAGCACCGCCAGCAGGGCGACGACCAGCTCGGGGGAGCGGGGCAGGGCGACGGCGACGGTGCGCTCCGGGCCCGCGCCGTGCGCGGCCAGGCGGCGGGCCAGCCGGTCGGCGGCGCGGTCCAGCTCGGCGTAGCTCAGCCGGGTGTCGCCGAAGACCACGGCCTCGGCGTCCGGCGTGCGGGCGGCCTGCGCCGTGACCAGCGCGGGCAGGGTGGTGCCCGAGGTGGGGTGCGCCGTGTCGTTCCACTCCTCGGCCGCGCGCCGCCGCTCCTCGGCGGTCAGCAGCTCGATGGCTCCGACCGTGCGCTCCTTGTCCGAGGTGTCGGCGAGGGTGCGCAGCAGGTTCAGGTACCGCTCGCGGTGGGCGATCAGACCGTCGGCGGTGTAGAGGTTCGAGTTCGCGTTGAGGTCGATGCGGATACCGGTGCCGTCGGAGCGGTCGTATCCCATGATCGAGAGGTCTTCGACGGTCCCGTTGGACAGGTTGTGCCCGACGACGCGATGTCCTCCGAAGTCGAAGTCGTAGTCGTACGTCATGATGTTGACGTGCGGGCCGAGGAAGCCGTTTCCGCCGTCCGGGAGGTGGAGATCCCGGGCCAGGTCGATATGGCGGTAGCGCTGATGGCGCAGCGCCTGCCGGACTTCCCGCGAGACCTGCCGTACGAGATCGCGTATCCGCATATCCGAGCGCACCTGGATGCGCAGCGGCACCACATTGGCGAACATCCCGGGAATCCCGCGCAGGGTGGCATCGGTGCGGGCGGTGACCGGCAGCGTCAGAATGATGTCCGATTTACCGGTCAATCGATGCAGATAGGTGGCGGTCGCCGCGATAATCATCGCCGACCAGTGGGTCGCGTATTTACGCGCCGCGGCGCGCAGCTCGACCGCTTCCGCCTCGGTCAGGTACGCGGTCTCGCGCAGCACGCTGGAGAGTTCGTCGCCGGGGCGGCCGGAAAGCCGGGCGGGTTCGGGGGAATCCGCGAAGTGTTCCGTCCAGTAAGCGCGGTCCTTGGCGAAATCCTCCGACGACCGGTATTCCGTGTCCCGGTCGAGCATGGTCCGCAGGGAGCCGAAGACGGTTTCCGCCGGGGCCGGGTCGGTGCCTTCGGTGAGCGCGGTGTAGATCTCGGCGGCGCGCCGGCCCAGCAGGGCGGCGCTGCCCGCGTCCGAGACGATGTGGTGGGTGCCCTGGTACCAGTAGAAGCAGTCGTCGCCCAGCTTGAGCAGGGCGAAGGAGAAGAGCGGGTGGTCGTCCAGCTCCAGCTTGGTGGCCAGGTCGTGCTTCATCCAGCGGACGGCGGCGGTGTGCGGATCGCGCTCGCCGCTCAGGTCGAGGACCGGGAAGTCCCAGTCGGTCACCGGGTCGAGGACCTGCCACGGCACTCCGTCGTCCTCGCCGACCCGGACGTTGTACGGCTCGGCTTCCGCGACCGCCTGACGCAGTGCCCGCTCGAATATCGCGGCGTCTATGGGGCCCTGAATCTCAAGGTACTCGCCGACCTTGAACGTCGTGCTCTCCGGCGGCTCCAGCTGCTGAATGAACCAGATCTCGCTCTGGCCGGTCGACAGTGGCAGACGGGTGGCCGGTACGGCGGGCTGCACATTTCCCCCAGACGGAACACAGGATCACAGGTCGAAACAAAGGGTGCCTGTTCAGTCACGGCGGGTTCTCCATCGCGGACTGCAGGCACCACAAGGACCCTATGCGCCGAAAACGCGCTCACTGCGGGGAGTCGGAGACCATTTAGTGGGGAGAATGTGAAAAAGGTCAGGTGACCAGTTGCGTGAACGGCGTTCGCGATTCTGAGCATGCGCCTCGTAAGGCCTATGTGTCCAGAGGGTGTCCGGTAGTTCACCAGGAGAGAGGCCGGGTGCCGGGGATGAGTGGCCCGATGAGAGCCCCGCGGGGCGCTGTGGAGGCCGTGGCGGGATTCGAACCCACGTAACTCGCTTTGCAGGCGAGCCCCTGAACCACTCGGGCACACGGCCAATGTCGTGCTCGTCGCATACGACCTTAGGCAGGCGCCCAGGAGGGCATCAACGGTTCAGCGGCCGCTGCCATACGACTGACATATGCCGTTCATGAAGGCGGCGGAAGCCCGGGCATTACGGGCGGCCCGGTGCGTGCGGGTGCTCCAGGAAGTCCTCCACCACCGGGCCGAACAGCTCCGGCTCGTCCACCCAGGGGTAGTGGCCCACGCCGTGCAGCGGCCGGGCGCGCCCGGCCGGGAACGACTCGGCGACCAGCTCCCCGGCCCGTACGCCGGTCACCGCGTCCCGGTCGCCGGTGATCACCAGCACCGGGCACGGCACCTCGCGCAGCCGGGCCAGCACCGCGCGGCGGCCCGCCTCGTCCACGCCCTGCCAGAAGCCCGCGCGGGGCACCGGACCCAGCTGCTCGCCCTCGGCCGCCGCGTGCGCCCGCTGCGGCTCCTCCCAGCGGCCGTACGCCATCGGGGCGGCCCGCAGCAGCAGCTCCCGCACCTCGGCGAGGTCCGTCGTGTCGGGCAGCATCTGGATCGCCACGTACGCCTCCTGCCACCACGGCTCGTCGGCGCGCGACTCGAAGATCTCCCGGGCGTCCTCGGGCAGTTCGCCCTGCATCCGCGCGCCCGGGCAGACCAGGACCAGCTGGCTGAGGTGTTCCGGGTGGGCCGCCGCGTACGCCTGCGCCGTGGCCGCCGCCGCGTCGTGGGCGAGCAGCGCGAAGCGGGTGAGCCCGAGGTGGCGGCGGAGCGCCTCCAGGTCCTCGGCCAGCCCCGGGAACGCGTAACCGCTCGGGTCGGCGGCGGGCGGCGAGTCCCCGGTGCCGCGGCTGTCGGGGATGACCAGGGTGCGGTGCGCGTCGAGGCCGCCGAGGTCGCCGAGGTACGCGGCGTCCCGCCCCGGCCCGCCCGCCAGGCAGATGAGCGGCGGCCGCGCGGACCCGTCGCGGGCCTCCAGGACGCGGTAGGCCAGCTCCGTTTGGTCGTACGACGTGTAGTGCGGCATAAGGCCAGCCTGCCTGATCAGCCGGGCATTGGCAGCGTGACGTGGGATATCCAGTGGGGCGGGTGGGCCGGGGTGACTCAAAAGCGCCGCGAGGGGTGATGTTCCGTTCCCCCAAAACGCGCTTATGGTTTCCCTCTATGATGCTCGTGTGTTCGATTCACGGCACATCAGGACGTTCCACGAGGTGGTCCGGGCCGGTTCCTATTCGGCCGCCGCCCGGGCGCTCGGCTATACGCAGCCTGCCATAACGCAGCAGATGAAAGCGCTCGAACGCACCGTCGGCAGCCCGCTGTTCATCCGCGTCGGCCGGGGCATGCGGCTCACCGAGGCGGGCGAGACGCTCGCCCGGCACGCCGACACCATCCTCTCCTCCATCTCCGCCGCCCAGGCCCAGATGAACGCCATCACCCGACTGCGCGCCGGGCGGGTGCGGGTGTGCGCCTTCCCCAGCGCCAACGCCACCCTCATCCCCGAGGCCATGGCCCGGCTCGCCGCCGCCCACCCCGGGGTGCGGGTCGACCTGCTGGAGGGCGAGCCGCCGGACTCGCTCGACCGCGTCGTCCGCGGCGAATGCGACATCACCCTCGCCTTCACCTATCCCGGGCTGCGTGAGGAGACGCCGCCCGACCTCGTCGAGATCCCGCTGATGGAGGACCAGCTGACCGTCCTGCTGCCGACCGGGCATCCGCTGGCCCGGCGGCGCGCGGTCAAGCTCGCCGAGCTGAGCGGGGAGCGGTGGATCGCCGGATGCCTGCGCTGCCGCGCCAACTTCCTGCACGAGTGCGCCGAGCAGGGCTTCGCGCCCGACATCGCCTTCACCACCGACGACAACCTGGTGGTGCAGAGCATGGTCGCGGCCGGGCTCGGTGTCGCGATGATGCCGGGTCTGGTGCTGTCGTTCCTGTGCCACCAGAAGGTCACCGGGCGCGCCCTCGACCCGGCGTCGCGGCGCCATGTCTCGGCGTATGTGCTGCGGGAGCACCTGGAGATCCCGGCGACGGCGCGGGTGCTGGAGGAGCTGAAGGCCGTGGCCGGGAACCGGGTCGGCTGCTGACGCCCCCTTCGTACGAGGGCCCATGCGCGGGCCCGTACAACGGCATATATATAAGCGGAGGTTGACCCCCGCCCAACAATCTGTCGTTGGACGTGATGGTCGGTCCGTCCGCACGCTGCCGATATGACCACCGCGTATCCGTCCTCTCGTGTCACGGCCCCCCTCGGCGCCTTCGTCGACGGCGTCCGCGAGGCCGTCGGACGCGGCCTGCCGCCCGATGTGACCGCCTATCTGGTGGGCGAACGCCTCGCCCCTTACCTCGGCGCGCCCGATCTGCTCACCCCCGCCCAGCGCGAGGGCGACCCCGATCACTACCGTCAGCACGTCCTGCACGCCGAGCCCGACGGCAGCTTCTCCGTCGTCGCCCTCGTGTGGCTGCCCGGCCAGCGCACCGGCGTGCACGACCATGTGTCCTGGTGCGTCACCGGCGTTCACGAGGGCGAGGAGCACGAACGGCGCTACCGCCTCGTCCCGGATGGTTCGGCCTCCCGGCTGGTCGCCGTGGAGGACGTGATCAACCCGCGGGGGGCGGTCTGCGGCTTCGCCCCGCCCGGAGATATCCACAGGGTGTGGAACGCCTGCGGCACGAAGGCGATCTCGATCCACGTCTACGGCGCGGACATCGTGCGGCTGGGCAGCAGCGTGCGGCGGGTGTACGAGACCCCCGGGGTGGACGACCTGTGACCGGGCCCCGCGTCCTGCGCGCGACGGCGGTGACGGCATGGCGGTGACCGGGGCGCACGCCGGAGTGCCTGCCGCGACGCCTGCCGGGACGATCGCGGCTCCCCGGCGGCGGATACCGGCCACCGCGTACGGGCTCGGGCTGGCCGCCTGCGGGGTCGCGGCCGCGTGGCTGGTCCACCGGGCCGTGCCCGCCGTACCCCTGCTCACCGCCGCCGTGGTGCTCGGCATCGGCGCGGCCCATCTGCCCGGCGCCCGGGGGCTCGTACGGGGCCGCTGCCGGGCCGGGCTCTCCCTCGCCGGGAAGCGGCTGATGCGGCTCGGCATCGTGCTGCTCGGCCTGAAGCTCAGCCTGAACGACGTCCTCGGCCTCGGCTGGGCCACCGTCGCGATGGTGTTCTGCGTGGTCGCCGCCACCTTCGGCGGCACCTGGTGGCTCGGGCGCCGGATGGGGCTGCGCGGCGACCAGCCGCTGCTGATCGCCACCGGCTATTCGATCTGCGGCGCGTCCGCGATCGGCGCGGTCAGCGAGGTGTCCGACAGCGACGAACGGGACGTGGCCACCTCCGTCGCGCTCGTGACGCTGTGCGGCACGCTCGCCATCGCCGTACTGCCCCTGCTCCAGCAGCCCCTGGGGCTCGGCGACGCGCAGTTCGGCCGCTGGGTGGGCGCGAGCGTGCACGACGTGGGCCAGGTCGTGGCGGCCGCGCAGACCGCCGGGCCCGCGGCGCTGAAGGAAGCGGTGCTGGTCAAGCTGATGCGGGTGGCGCTGCTCGCCCCGCTCGTCGCCGCGCTGGCCATGTCCGTACGGGCCCGGGCCGGAGCCCGGCGCACCACCACGGCCTCCCGGCGGCCTCCGCTGGTGCCGCTCTTCGTGGCCGGGTTCCTCGCCATGGTCGTGCTGCGCAGCACCGGCCTGCCGTCCGCGGCCGCGCTCGACGCCGCCGCCACCGGGCAGGAACTCCTGCTCGCCGCCGCCCTCTTCGGCCTCGGCAGCGCGGTCCACCTGCCCTCCCTCGCCCGCACCGGCGGCCGGGTCGCGGCGCTGGGGCTGTGCGCCTGGGGGGTGATCGCGGGGGTCTCGTACGCGGGCGTCCTGCTCACCACGTGACGCGACCGGGGGCCTGACGGCGTACGCCTCATGACCGAGGCGAATCCCCGACCTCAGACAGGTGCCACCCCGCGCGACGGCTCTTACTCTGACCGCCATGACCGCTCTCGACCCGTCTGACGCCGAACGCGGCACCCCCACGGGCACGCCCTCCCGCACGGCCGGGCCGGCCACGGACACGGACACGGGCACGGCCACGGGCACGGCCACGGACTTCGGGGACGACACCATCCTCGGCCGCCGCTACCGCGCGCTGACCCTCGGCATCGTCGCCGTCGTCTCCCTCATCGCCTTCGAGGCGAGCGCGGTCAACACCGCCATGCCGGTCGCGGCCCGCGCGCTGGACGGCGTCGCGCTGTACGCGTACGCCTTCTCCGCCTACTTCACCGCGAGCCTGTTCGCGATGGCGCTGTCGGGGGAGTGGTGCGACCGCGAGGGACCGCTCCCGCCGCTGTTCACCGGCATCGTGGCGTTCGGCGTGGGGCTGGTGGTGGCAGGGACGGCGCAGCGGATGTGGATGTTCGTGGGCGGGCGCGCCGTCCAGGGCATCGGCGGCGGCCTGGTGATCGTCGCCCTGTACGTCGTCGTCAGCCGGGCCTATCCGCGGCGGCTCCAGCCCGCCGTGCTGGCCTCCTTCTCCGCGGCGTGGGTGCTGCCCGTCATCGTCGGGCCGGTCGTCGCCGGGGCCATCACCGAACAGGCCGGGTGGCGCTGGGTGTTCCTGTCCATCCCGGTGCTGGTGCTGCTGCCGCTCACGGTGATGCTCCCGGCCCTGCGCACGCTGCCGCCCGGTGGCCGCTCCGCGGCCATGGACCGCCGCCGCATCCTGCTCGCGCTGGCCGTCGCGGTCGGCGCCGGGCTGCTCCAGTACGCGGCCCAGGACCTGGCCTGGCCCTCCCTCCTCCCGGCCGCCGCCGGTCTCGCGCTGCTCGTACCGTGCGTGCTGCGGCTGCTCCCCGCGGGCACCTTCCGCGCGGCCCGCGGGCTGCCGTCGGTGGTGCTGCTGCGCGGGGTCGCGGCGGGTTCCTTCCTGGGAGCGGAGAGCTTCGTTCCGCTGATGCTGGTCACCCAGCGCGGCCTGTCCGCGACCGCCGCCGGGCTCTCCCTCACGGGCGGCGGGCTGACCTGGGCGCTCGGCTCCTACACCCAGAGCCGCCCCCGGCTGGAGCCGTACCGGGAACGGCTGATGGGGCTGGGCATGCTGCTGATCGCCGTATCCATCGCCCTGGTGCCACTGGCGCTCTCCGACACCGTCCCGGTGTGGACCATCGCCGTCGCGTGGGCGGTCGGCGGCTACGGGATGGGGATCACCATCGCCAGTGCGAGCGTCCTGATGCTGAAGCTGTCCCGGCCCGAGGAGGCGGGCAGCAACTCCTCCTCGCTCCAGGCCTCCGACGCGCTCGGCAACATCACCCTGGTCGGGCTGAGCGGTGTCCTCTTCGTCGCCTTCGGCGGCGCCGCGATCACTCCCACCACCCACGGCCCCACCACCCCGGCCGCCACGTCCACCCACCCCGCGGCCTTCGCCGCCGTCTACGTCGCGATGGCGGTCGTGGCCCTGGCAGGCGCCTGGCTGACCACGCGGCTGCGGCCGCTTCCGGCACAGCGGTGAGATGTGAGCCTGATCCCACCCTCGGGTGGGATCGGGACGTACCCCCGAAGCATGAAGCACGGCACCGGTAGGCTGACGCGGTTCCCCATCGATCCCGCCGAGCCAGCCTGACGGAGACCGTGAGTACTACTGCCGCCTCCACCAGCCATCACCTCTCGCCCGCCTTCCCCGGACGGGCCCCCTGGGGTACCGCGAGCAAGCTGCGCGCCTGGCAGCAGGGCGCGTTGGACAAGTACATCGAGGAGCAGCCGAGGGACTTCCTCGCGGTCGCGACCCCCGGCGCCGGTAAGACGACGTTCGCGCTGACGCTCGCCTCCTGGCTGATGCACCACCACGTCGTCCAGCAGATCACCGTCGTCGCGCCCACCGAGCATCTGAAGAAGCAGTGGGCGGAGGCCGCGGCCCGCATCGGCATCAGGCTGGACCCGGAGTACAGCGCGGGTCCGCTGAGCCGGGAGTACCACGGCATCGCCATCACCTACGCGGGCGTCGGCGTACGGCCCATGCTGCACCGCAACCGGATCGAGCAGCGCAAGACGCTCGTCATCCTCGACGAGATCCACCACGCCGGTGACTCCCGCTCGTGGGGCGAAGCCTGCCTGGAGGCGTTCGAGCCCGCGACCCGGCGGCTCGCGCTCACCGGTACCCCCTTCCGGTCGGACACCAACCCCATCCCCTTCGTCACCTACGAAGAGGGCAACGACGGCATCCGCCGCTCCTCCGCCGACTACACGTACGGCTACGGCAACGCGCTCGGCGACGGCGTCGTGCGGCCCGTCATCTTCCTCTCCTACAGCGGCAACATGCGCTGGCGCACCAAGGCGGGCGACGAGATCGAGGCGCGGCTCGGCGAGCCGATGACCAAGGACGCGGTTTCCCAGGCGTGGCGCACCGCGCTCGACCCGCGCGGCGACTGGATGCCCAACGTGCTGCGCGCCGCCGACAACCGGCTGTCCGAGGTCCGCAAGGCCATCCCGGACGCGGGCGCCCTCGTCATCGCATCCGACCAGGACTCGGCGCGCGCGTACGCCAAGCTCATCCGCGAGATCACCGGCAGCAAGGCCACCCTGGTGCTGTCCGACGAGGCCGCCGCCTCGCAGCGCATCGAGGACTTCAGCCACTCCGATGACCGCTGGATGGTCGCGGTCCGCATGGTGTCGGAGGGCGTGGACGTGCCGCGCCTCGCGGTCGGGGTGTACGCGACGACGATCTCCACGCCGCTGTTCTTCGCCCAGGCCGTCGGCCGTTTCGTACGGTCGCGGCGGCGCGGCGAGACCGCGTCCGTCTTCCTGCCCACCATCCCGAACCTGCTCGGCTTCGCCAACGAGATGGAGGTCGAGCGCGACCACGTCCTCGACAAGCCGAAGAAGGACGGCGAGGAGGAGAACCCGTACGCGGAGGAGGACAAGCTCCTCGAAGAGGCCGAGAAGCAGCAGGACGAGGACACCGGCGAGCAGGACGCGCTGCCCTTCGAGGCGCTGGAGTCGGACGCGGTCTTCGACCGGGTGCTGTACGACGGCGCCGAGTTCGGCATGCAGGCGCACCCGGGCAGTGAGGAGGAGCAGGACTACCTCGGCATCCCCGGGCTCCTGGAACCCGACCAGGTGCAGATGCTGCTCCAGAAGCGGCAGGCCAAGCAGATCGCGCACAGCCGCAAGAGGCCGGACGCGGAAGCGGACCTGCTGGAGGTGCCCGCCGAGCGGCGGCCGGTGGTCACCCACAAGGAGCTGCTGGAGCTGCGGAAGCAGCTGAACACGCTGGTGGGGGCGTACGTCCACCAGAGCGGCAAACCGCACGGCGTGATCCACACCGAGCTGCGCCGGGTCTGCGGCGGGCCGCCGAGCGCGGAGGCGACGGCGGGGCAGCTCCGCGAGCGCATCAAGAAGGTGCAGGAGTGGGCCACCCGGATGCGGTGACGCGGCCATGGTGACGCGGTCACTCGGCCGCGCACCTGCGGTGACGCGGTGAGCGAGGGATCTGCTCGGATTCTGGACAAAGTCTTCCGCTGAGCGAACCCGCTCGCTACCGTTCGTGCACGCACACGCCCCGTGGCAGCGTCGCCCCGGAGTGCAGCCGTTGCGTACCACCGCGACCGGCGGAGCACCCTCGCGGAGAGCCGCCACCCATCACCGAGGAGGGGCGTCGTGACCGCGGAGACCTCCCAGACGCTGGACCGGGGACTGCGCGTCCTGAAACTGCTCGCCGACACCGACCACGGGCTGACCGTGACCGAGCTGTCCACCAAGCTCGGCGTCAACCGCACCGTGGTCTACCGGCTGTTGGCCACCCTCGAACAGCACTCCCTGGTCCGCCGGGACATCGGCGGGCGGGCCCGGGTCGGGCTCGGGGTGCTGCAGCTCGGCCGCCAGGTGCATCCGCTGGTGCGGGAGGCGGCGCTGCCCGCGCTGCGGTCCCTCGCCGAAGACATCGGCGCCACCGCCCACCTCACCCTGGTCGACGGCACCGAGGCGCTGGCCGTCGCGGTCGTCGAGCCGACCTGGACCGACTACCACGTCGCCTACCGGCCCGGTTTCCGCCACCCGCTGGACCGGGGCGCCGCCGGGCGCGCGATCCTCGCCGCCCGCGCGGGCCGCCCCGACGACCCCGGGTACGCGCTCACCCACGGTGAGCTGGAGGCGGGCGCGAGCGGCGCGGCCGCCCCACTGGTCGGGGTGACCGGGATCGAGGGCAGCGTGGGCGTGGTCATGCTGTGCGACGCGGTGCCGGAGCGGGTCGGCCCGCGGGTGGTGGACGCGGCCCGGGAGGTCGCGGACGCCCTGCGGTGACGGCGGTGACGGGTGCTGACCAGGGCGGCGCGTCGTCCGCCCCGCCGGTCAACTAAATTCACTCCTATGCCTGTCGTCTCCCTCCGCGCCGCCTCCCGCCGCGCCCGGATCCTCACCGTGTGCGCCGTGCTCGTCGTCGCCCTGCTCGCGGTCGCCGCGCTCGCCCCCCTGCCGTTCACCGTGGCCCAGCCGGGCACCACCGTGAACGTCCTCGGGGCGGACGGCGGCAAGCAGGTGATCACCGTCTCGGGGAGCGACACCCGTAAGACCGAGGGCCAGCTGCGGATGACGACGATCGCGGCGACCGGACCGGAGGCCACCGTCCGGCTGAGCGACGTGGTCAGCGGCTGGTTCCGCACCGACCGCGCGGTGCTGCCGCGCGAGGCGGTGTACGTGGGCGACACGACCAAGGACATCGAGCGGCACAACGCCGACGAGATGCGGAAGTCGCAGAACACGGCCACCAGCGCCGCCCTCGGCTACCTCAACAAGTCGCCGGGCGACGTCAAGGTGAAGCTGCGCCTCGCGGACGTGGGCGGCCCCAGCGCCGGGCTGCTGTTCTCCCTCGGGATCGTCGACAAGCTGGACGGCGACGGCCGCGGCGGCGACCTCACCGGCGGCCGCGCCATCGCGGGCACCGGCACGATCGACGATCGCGGCAAGGTCGGCCCGGTGGGCGGCGTCCCGCTCAAGACCCAGGCCGCCAAGCGGGACGGCGCCACGGTCTTCCTGGTCCCCGAGGACGAGTGCAAGGACGCCGAGACCGAGCTGCCGAAGGGGCTGCGGCTGATCCCCGTCACCACCCTCGACGGCGCCGTGAAGGCCCTGAACAACCTCCAGTCGGGCGGCGCGGTCCCGCACTGCTAGGCACGGCTGGGCGCTGCTCAGTCGAAGCGCGGTACGTGGGGCACGCGCGGCGTCGCCAGCCGCAGCCCGACCTCCACGAGCCGCCAGCCGAGCCGGGTCCGCAGCGGATCCGCACGGCGTGACGGTCTGCGCGGGGCGTCGCGGCGGAGCTGCTGGGCGCGCAGGCGGTGCAGTAAGTGGTGGACGTGGTCGTCGTACATTCGCTCTCCCCCAGGGGTCGGGTCAGTCCTCGTCGCGCGGGAAGCCGTGGAGATGGACGCGGTACCGGGCGGAGTGCTCGGTGTCCGGGTCGAGCTCCTGCTCGCGGTAGCCGTTGATCACTTCGTGCACTTTGTCGATCATTTCCCGCGCGAGGGTGGGCGTCAGACGCAGGGTGAAGTCGCTGATGTCCCAGTTCGTGTGCCACTCCGCGGGCCATTCGTGCTGGGTGCCGAGCCAGGTGGACAGCTCCTGGCCGTGCAGGGTGGCCCATTCGTGCAGCAGCGTGTTCATCGCGCCGCGCACGGACGGATCGGGGTGCCGCAGCAGCTCCTCGGTGCCCACCCTCGTACGGGCCTGCGCCGCCTTCCACCACCGCTCGCGCCCCTTGCCGCGCTCCGGGTCGTCCTCCACGAAGCCATGCGCGGCCAGCTGCCGCAGGTGGTAGCTGGTGGCGCCGCTGGACTCGCCCAGCCGGTCGGCCAGTTGGGATGCGGTGGCCGGTCCGTACTCGCGCAGCGCGCCGAGCAGCCGCATCCGCAGGGGGTGGGCGAGCCCGCGCAGGGAGCGCGGGTCGAGCACCCGTACGTCGTCGTCCGCGTCGTCGTTCTGGGCCATGCGGAGCAGAGTAAGTGTGCAAAGACTTCTTTGCAACGGGTTTTTTGCACACCCTCCCGGGCCCGTCAGGCGGATCAGTCTTCCGCCGCCTGCTGCACCAGGGGGATGATCCGGAGCGGGACCGGGTTCTCCATCACGATCGCCGTCGAGGCGCGGACGATGCCCTCGATGCCCACGACGCGGTCGATCACCCGCTGGAGGTCGGCGTTCGAGCGGGCGACCAGACGGCAGAGCATGTCGCCCTCGCCGGTGGTGGTGTGCAGCTCCAGCACCTCCGGGACGCCCGCCAGATGGGAGCGGACGTCCGGGCCCTGGCCCTGTTTGATCTCCAGGGTCGCGAAGGCCGTGACCGGGTAGCCCAGCGCCGCCGGGTCCACGTCCGGGCCGAAGCCGCGGATCACGCCCTGGGTGCGCAGCCGGTCCAGCCGCGCCTGTGCCGTGCCGCGGGCGACGCCGAGGCGGCGGGAGGCCTCCAGGACGCCGATGCGGGGCTCCCGGGCGAGGAGCTCGATCAGGCGGGCGTCGAGCGCGTCGATTCCCATGGGGCCTCCGGGGTGGTCTGTGATGGTGGTCACTCTGTACAGAATGCTGCCCTGATCCGCGCTTTCGCTATGCAGTCTGCGCAGCGAATTCGCGAACTGTTGCGCACCCTGAGCCACGGGGAGACGCTGCCCCTATGACTGAGATCCTGAACCCCACCCCGACCACCGCGCGGCAGGCAGACCCCTTCCCGGTGAAGGGCATGGATGCGGTCGTCTTCGCCGTCGGCAACGCCAAGCAGGCCGCCCACTTCTACGCCACCGCCTTCGGCATGAAGCTCGTCGCCTACTCCGGACCGGAGAACGGCAGCCGGGAGACCGCCAGTTACGTCCTCGTCTCGGGCAGTGCCCGCTTCGTGTTCACCTCCGTCATCAAGCCGTCCGGCCCCTGGGGCCGCTTCCTCGCCGAGCACGTGGCCGAGCACGGCGACGGCGTGATCGACCTCGCCGTCGAGGTCCCGGACGCGCGGGCCGCGTACGCGTACGCGATCGAGCACGGCGCCACCGGGATCGAGGAGCCGCACGACGTCAAGGACGAGCACGGGACGGTGGTGCTCGCCTCGATCCGTACGTACGGCGACACCCGCCACACCTTCGTGGAGCGCTCCGGCTACGACGGCCCGTACCTGCCGGGCTACGTCGCCGCCACCCCGATCGTCGACGCGCCCCAGAAGAGGCTGTTCCAGGCCATCGACCACTGCGTCGGCAATGTCGAGCTGGGTCACATGGACGAGTGGGTGGCCTTCTACAACAAGGTCATGGGCTTCACCAACATGAAGGAGTTCGTCGGCGACGACATCGCCACCGAGTACTCCGCCCTCATGTCGAAGGTCGTCGCGGACGGCACCCGGAAGGTCAAGTTCCCGCTGAACGAGCCCGCGGTGGGGAAGAAGAAGTCGCAGATCGACGAGTACCTGGAGTTCTACGGCGGCCCGGGCGTCCAGCACATCGCCCTCGCCACGAACGACATCGTCGCGACGGTCCGCGCGATGCGCGCCGCGGGCGTCCAGTTCCTGGACACGCCCGACTCGTACTACGAGACCCTGGGGGAGTGGGTCGGGGACACCCGGGTGCCCATCGAGACCCTGCGCGAGCTGAAGATCCTGGCGGACCGGGACGAGGACGGGTATCTGCTGCAGATCTTCACCAAGCCGGTGCAGGACCGGCCGACGGTCTTCTTCGAGATGATCGAGCGGCACGGGTCGATGGGGTTCGGCAAGGGGAACTTCAAGGCGCTGTTCGAGGCGATCGAGCGCGAGCAGGCCAAGCGCGGCAACCTCTGATCGCCCGGCCGGGGCCCGCCACCGGGCCCCGGCGAGGCGCGGTCAGCCCGCCCACCGCCCCGACAGGAAGGTGAGCGTGAAGACGGTGCTCACGGGTGCGACGAGACAGAAGTAGACGGTCCTGACCTGCGGTCTGCGCAGGCTCCAGCCCGCCAGCCCGATCCACAGCGGCCACCACAGCAGGGTGGAGCGGGGGACGGACATGAACCAGTACGAGGTGCCCAGCGCCCACAGCGTGAGGGCGATGTAGACGGCCTCGGCCCAGCGCCGCCGCCACAGCAGCACGCCGAGCAGGAGAAGCCCGAGGGCCATGGCCACCAGCTCGGCCTGGAACATGGCGGCGAACCCGGTGGACTGGCCTCCGCCGAAGGCCGCGTCCCAGGTCTGGGACCAGCTCTTCCAGGGGGACTCGAAGGCGCGGGACCAGCCGCGCTCCTGGGCGTGCCGCCAGGCCATCCAGTCGCCGGTGTGCGCGTGCAGATACCAGCCGAATAAGGCCGGGGGCAGCGCGGGCAGCACCAGCCAGGGCAGCGACCGCCAGTGCCCGCGGGCGCGGACGGCGGTGAGGACGAAGTGGACGGCGATGGCGGCGGCGACGAAGAGGCCGCTGATGCGCACGGTCGTGGCCAGCGCGGTCAGCAGGGCGGCGGCGGCCCAGCGCTGCCGCTGGGCGGCGAGCCAGCCGGGCAGGGCGAACGCGAGGAAGAGCGCCTCGGTGTAGCCGACGGCCAGGAAGACCGCGCACGGGGAGAGCAGGAAGAACAGGACGGCGCGCCGGTCGCCGTCCGAGCCCGGCAGATACAGCCGGGCGATCCGGGCCAGCGCCAGGACCCCGACGGCCCCGGCGACGAAGGAGATCAGCAGCCCGGCCGCGCCCCAGCTCGGGATGACGGTGTGCAGGGCGCGCAGCAGCATCGGGAAGCCGGGGAAGAACGCCTCCCGGCTGTCCCACTTCTTGTCCCAGGGGCCGCTCTCCCCGGGGAAGTAGCCGTCGCGCGCTATGTGGAGGTAGTGCCCCCAGTCCCACCGCTCGAACGGTTCGAGGAGGCGGGAGGGCTGGTGCGCGCCGCCGTCCCCGGGGAACATCCAGCGGACGCAGTAGGCCGTGATCCATATGGATATCCGGGTCAGCAGGTACAGCCACAGCACCTCGCGGTCGCCCGGGCCCAGCCAGCCGGGCAGCCGGTCGCGCAGCCGGGAGGGCAGGCGGACGAACCGCGGGACCCGCCGACGCGTCGAGGGCTCCCGCGCCGCGGCGGCCCACGCGGGGCGGCGGGGTGCGGGGTGGCGTGGCTCGGGAGGTGCGACTGACATACGGGGATCTTTCGCGTAGACGTGAGGCTGTCTCCTGGGGGAGACGTCGTCTCGGGTGGGTACGTCACGTCGTCGCTCCCATATTCACCTGCGGTACGACATTCGGGTTACCCAACCGGGAAGAAACGGAGTGATACAGCACACAATGCGCCGCTCGTGCCAGAAAAATGGAACACCAGCTCGGTTGGAGAATCGCACCGTCTACACTCTCGGCATTTCCTGTTCACCCCAACACGGTGTGTTCTCTTGGGAGTTGTTGAGTTCGCATGCAGACGGACAAGTACGCGACGGGTCGGTTGACGAGGCGCAGGTTCGCCCTGGCCGGTGGCGCCGCCGCCGCGGGTGCGCTCGGGGCGTTCGCGGTACGGCCCACCGAAGCCGAGGCCGCTGAGGCTGAGGCCGCCGAGGCCGGAGCCGCCGCATCTGGAGCCGCCGAAGCCGCCGGTGGCCGGTTCGACCTCTCGGTGCGCTCCGCGCAGCTGATCCGCGAGAAGGCGCCGCACAACAGCACCGTGCTGCAGTCCTTCGCGTTCGACGACGTCAACGGCCACCTCTACACGATCCAGATGATGCAGGGCGGCATCCGGCTCAGCGGCGAATCCGCCCCCGTCTCCGGCCCCGACCGGGCCGAGCGCGGCGACATGTGCGTCACCCGGCTGTCCCTCACCGGCACCAAGCTGGGCCACATGTACGTCAGAGGCTTCGGCCACGGCGTCTCGATCGGCTGCGAGCCGGTGGGTGCCACCGCCTATCTGTGGACCGAGTCGGACGCCAACCCCGACTCCGGCTACGGGCGCGCCATCAGCCGCTTCGCGTACCGGGACGGCGCCGTCCTCGACAGCGGCTCGTCCGCCCTGGCCACCCACCGCCCGGTGCCCGGCTCGACCAGCAACCAGCCCGCCGTCGACATGCTCAACAAGCGGCTGCTGCTGCGCTACCGCCAGGGCGAACAGGTCCGCTACCGGCTGATGAGCCTGGCCGGGGTCACGGCGGGCGACTACACCGCGGTGTACGACGACATACCCCAGGCCGGGATCGAGGAAGGCGAGGTCTTCCAGGGCTTCACGCTGCTCGGCGACTACGTGTACCAGCTCACCGGCACCAACTACACCGCCGAGAACGGCACCAACCCGCCCTCCGGCCACGGCAACGCCCATGTCTCGTGCGTCGACCTGCGCACCGGCGAGCTGGTCCAGCGCTCCCGCACCGAGGCCGGATACTCGCTCGACTACCGCGAGCCCGAGGGCATGGCCGTCCAGCTCACGAGCCCGCGGCGGCTGTGCATGGGCTTCGCGTCGGGCGCGTCCGGCGCCCGCGAACTGAGCGTCTACTACAAGCCGC
The DNA here is from genome assembly GCF_055591805.1 of Streptomyces sp. NPDC041200. Classification (NCBI taxonomy): domain Bacteria; kingdom Bacillati; phylum Actinomycetota; class Actinomycetes; order Kitasatosporales; family Streptomycetaceae; genus Streptomyces; species Streptomyces sp. NPDC041200. Next base: position 116,139 of record NZ_JBVIZF010000012.1, read on the forward strand.
AGTGACCGGAGCGCGATAACCCACTCGCCGCGCCGATCTTCCCTGGCGCCCCGCCGAGTGCGAGCCTGGGCGTATGACCGACCTCATCGAGTCGCTGCGGGAGGGCCTCCCCGAGGAGGCGGTGCTGACCGACCCCGATGTCACGGCGGCGTACGCCAACGACATGGCGAGCTTCTGCGACGCGGGCGCGCCCGCCGTGGTCGTCCTCCCGCGCACTGTCGAGCAGGTGCAGCACGTGTGCCGTACGGCCACGGCGCTGCGTGTCCCCATCGTCCCCCAGGGCGCGCGCACCGGCCTGTCGGGCGCGGCCAACGCGTCCGACGGCTGCGTCGTGCTGTCCCTGATCAAGATGGACCGCATCCTGGAGATCAACCCGGTCGACCGGATCGCGGTCGTCGAACCGGGCGTGGTCAACGCGGCGCTGTCGCGCGCCGTGCTGGAGAAAGGGCTGTACTACCCCCCGGACCCCAGCAGCTGGGAGCAGTGCACCATCGGCGGCAACATCGGCACGGCCTCGGGCGGGCTGTGCTGTGTGAAGTACGGCGTGACCGCCGAGTACGTCCTCGGCCTGGACGTCGTCCTCGCGGACGGACGGCTGCTGTCCACCGGCCGCCGCACCGCGAAGGGCGTCGCGGGCTACGACCTGACCCGCCTCTTCGTCGGCTCCGAGGGGAGCCTCGGCATCGTCGTACGGGCCGTCCTCGCGCTCAAGCCCGCCCCGCCGGAACAGCTCGTCCTGGCCGCCGAGTTCCCCTCCACCGCGGCCGCGTGCGACGCGATCTGCCGCATCATGGAGCGCGGCCACGTGCCGTCGCTGCTGGAGCTGATGGACCGTACGAGCGTGCGCGCGGTCAACGCCCTGGGCGGCATGGGCCTCCCCGAGTCCACCGAGGCCCTGCTGATGGCCGCCTTCGACACCCCGGACCCGGCGGCCGACCTGGCCGCCGTGGGTGAGCTGTGCACGGCCGCCGGGGCGACCGAGGTGGTCCCGGCGGAGGACGCGGCCGAGTCCGATCTGCTGCTCCAGGCCCGCCGCATGACGCTGACCGCGCTGGAGGCGGTCAAGGGCGTCACGATGATCGACGACGTCTGCGTACCGCGCTCCCGCCTCGCCGAGATGATCGACGGCACGGCCGCCATCGCCGAGAAGTACGCCCTCACGATCGGGGTCGTGGCCCACGCGGGCGACGGCAACACCCATCCGACGGTCTGTTTCGACCCCGGGGATCCGGACGAGTCGCGGCGGGCGCGCGAATCGTTCGACGAGATCATGGCGCTGGGGCTGGCGCTCGGCGGCACGATCACGGGGGAGCACGGGGTGGGCGTGCTGAAGCGGGAGTGGCTCGCGCGCGAACTGGGACCGGTGGGGGTGGAGTTGCAGAAAGGTATCAAGCAGGTCTTCGACCCCTTGGGTCTGCTCAACCCGGGAAAGCTCTTCTAATACTTCACGGAATGCTCGCTGTCCTGGCTTCCCCCATTGCCCGCCAAAACGGTACGGGGCGGTGCCACAGTAGGTACGGGCCGCGGGCCCGTCTGATAGACCTTGACATCGCGCTCCGAGTTGCACTGCGGCAGCGCAGCACAGCAGCACGGCGAGCACAGATACGGGACATCGGAGATCATGAGCGCCCCTTCCTCAGGATCCGCTGACGGCAGCTCCATTCCTGGTTTTTATCCGGATCCGTCCATTCCCAACTACATCCGGTACTGGAACGGCGCCGCATGGGTGCCCGGCACGAGTCGGCCCGCACCGGCCGAGGGCGAGGCCATGCCCGCAGCGCCGCCCGGAGTCACCCACACCCAGGTCACCGCGCCGGTACCGGACGAGACCGGTCCGATGTTCCTGGACGAGGACCCGCAGCCGCTGCCCGCGCCGGAGGTCGGCGGGGCCCTGCCCGAGCTGCGGGCGCGCGCCGAGATGGACGTCCGGGACCCCGCCGTCCATGACCCCGCCCCGGGCGGCGTCATGGGCACCGAGCCGGTGCCGCCCGGCGGCACGGCCGCCCCGGTGGACTGGGACGATCCGCAGCGGCTGCACGGCACCCGCCCCGGCGCCGGGGCCGCCTGGCAGGCCGACGCGTCCCACCAGGCCGGGTTCGGCGGTGAGCCGGACCGCCGGGTCTCCTGGGGTTCGCCGGAGCCGGAGGACCCACGGGCGGGGCTGCCCGACCCGCGCGGTGCGGGTGATGCCGGTGGCGACGGGAGCGGCCGTGGTGAAGGCGGTCGCGACCCGGGCACGCTGACCATGCGCGGCGACGGTACGGGCGCTCCGGGAGCTCCGGGAGCTACGGGCGACCGCAAGGATCGCGCCACCCACGCCCTCCCCGCCGTGCGCAGCACCCCGGAGCTGAGCGCGCCCTCGGCCGACGCCGGTAGGGCGGGGGCGGACGGCACGATGGCGATGCGCGCGCTGCGGCCGACCGGCCGCGACGAGGGCACGATGACGTTCCGTGCGCTCGACCGCGACGCCCCGCAGGGCCCCCAGCAGTCGTCCCAGCCCCAGCAGCACCAGCCCCCGCAGCCTCCGCCCCACCAGCAGCAGTCCCCGCCGCAGCAGCCCTACGGCGGCATCCCGGCCCAGCCGTCCCACGGCGCCCCCGGCGGCTGGCAGCAGCAGGTCCACCAGCTCGCCCAGCAGCAGCCACACCAGCCCCAGCAGCCCCAGCCCCAGCAGCCCCAGCCCCCGGCGCCCCAGCAGGGCGCGCCCGAGAGCGTCATCCCCTGGAAGCCGCCGGTCGACAACCCGTTCCTGCAGGCCGCCCAGGCCGAGGGGCGGCCCGCCGGGCTCGGCCGCCGCTTCTCCGCCCGGCTGATCGACATGGCCGTGCTGCTCGCCATCACCGGGGCGGCCGGGTTCCCGCTGTGGGGGAAGGCCGCCGACCACATCGACGAGAAGGTGGAGGCGGCCAAGCAGTCCGGCGAGACCGTGACCGTCTATCTGCTCGACGGCACGACCGGCGGCTACCTCGCCATCGTGCTGGGCGTGCTGCTGCTCGGCGGGGTCCTGCTGGAGGCGCTGCCGGTGTCCCTGTGGGGCCGTACGCTCGGCAAGAAGCTGTGCGGGGTGCGGGTCCTGGACATCGAGGAGCACGACACCCCGGCGTTCGGCGCCGCCCTGCGCCGCTGGCTGGTGTACGGGGTGCTGGGCGTGCTGGTGGTCGGCGTGGTGAACGTGCTCTGGTGCCTGTTCGACCGCCCCTGGCGGCAGTGCTGGCACGACAAGGCCGCCCGCACCTTCGTCGCCACGGCGGACTGACCGGGGTCCTGAGGGGGATGGTTCATCCAGTCGGATGGACCATCCGGATCGCCCGAACGGGGCGTGCCGGATGCGGCCGTCCTCGATCGGCGGTCGACTCGGGCCATGAGCACCGACCAGCCGCCGCCACCCGGGGACGAGCCCCACGACCGGGATCCGTTCGCCAAGCAGCAGCCGCCGCCCCGGGCGAACGGCTCCCCCTACGGCGACCACGACGGCGGCGACGACCCGCTCGCGGGCATGCCCCCGCTCGCCCACCTCGGCCGCCGCCTCGCCGCCCGGATCATCGACGGACTGATCATCGGCATCCCGGTCGGCCTGATCATGGCCCTGGTCCTGGGCACCTACTACCCGATGGGCGACGGCAGCGACGCCCGCTCGTCCGTGTTCACGCTCGCCTACGTCCTGGTGTACTTCGTCTACGAGGGGATGATGCTGACCCGCTACGGCCAGACCCTCGGCAAGAAGGCGATGAAGATCCGGGTGGCCATGCTGGAGACCGGCGAGACCCCGGCGGGCGGGCCCGGCTGGGTGCGGGCCGCCGTGTACGCGCTCCCCGAGATCGTGCCCTGCTGCGGCGCTGTCTTCTGGCTGGTCAATGTCTTGTGGTGCACCTGGGACCGGCCGTATAGGCAGTGTCTGCACGACAAGGCGGCCAAAACGGTCGTCGTCTCGGCCGAGCCGTGACGCATCTGCCCTCGGCCCGCCGCGAGGGGCCCGGAGGGCTGCTGATGTAATCGGGGTCATGAGCCCCGACCAGCTGTCGTCGCCCCCGTACCCCGACCTCGCGGGGATGCCCCCGCTGGCCACGCCCGGCCAGCGCTTCGTCGCCCGGCTGATCGACGGCCTCGTGCTCGGCGTCATCTGGACCGTGGCGCTCGGCATGACGGGTGCGCTCCAGTACGGCATGGAGCACTCGGGCGAGCAGGATCTGGGCAAGGTGATGGGCGGGCTGCTCATCACCATGGCGGTCTACTTCGGCTACGAGGGCGCCATGCTGGCCCGCAGCGGTCAGACGCTCGGCAAGAAGGCGATGCGCATCCGCGTGGCGATGCTCTCGGACGGAAACATTCCGGGCGGCCAGGGCTGGGTGCGCGCGGCGGTCTACACACTGCCGGGACTGCTGATCCCGGTGCTCGTCGGCACCCTGTTCTGGGTGGTGAACGTCGTCTCGCTGCTGTGGGACAAGCCGTTCCAGCGCTGCCTGCACGACAAGGCGGCGCGGACGGTCGTGGTGTCAGCCGTGCAGTGAGTGCTCCCGCGGCGATTCGGCCACCGCGGACCCGGCCAGCGGGCGGTGGCCGCGCACCGGGCGGCCGGTACGGCCAGCACGGGCGACGCGAGAGGGGCGGGACACCGGCACGGTGAGGGCTACCAGCAGCCCGAGTGCGAAACCGGCCACGGTCACCATGCCCACCCCGAGCCCCGAGCGGGTTTCGGAGAGCAGCAGCATGGCCAGTGTCGACAGGACGACGGTGGCCGAACCGTAGGCGAGCTGGGCAGAAGTCGGACGCGGCATGGCGGGATCCGTCCTCAGGGGCATCGATATGCGGGGGTATGAGTCGGGCTGATGTGCGCCGTCAAAAAGACTCTACGGTCCTGGATGCCCGATGGGGAGCGGGACTAAGCGTGACCTCACCCACGGGGAAGGTGCACGGGGGGCGCACGGAGTCACGTACCGACCCGTCACATGCAAAGTCAAGGACTGTCTTTTCTCCTGACACTCCGGTCAAATGTGCGGCACCGGTGTGTGGAAGGGGAGGAACAAGTGAACAGCCAACGGAGGGCGGCCAGATCGGCCGCGGTCGCCACGGTGGTGGCCGCGCTCGGCGCGGCCGCGCTGGCAACGGGCGTCGCCCAGGCGGACGCGCCATCTACGCGTGTCGAACGCCATGACCCGGCGCCCGCGAAGACGGACGTCGAGCACGATCTGGCGGGCCCGTTCAGCAAGCAGCAAGAGGCGCAGCGCCAGGACGCGTTGCGCCAGGTCATATCCGGGGACAAGGAGACCACCCGGCGCGGCGCGTCGGAGGTGGTGAAGCTCGGCAAGGGCAAGTACGTCGAGCTGGCCCGGGAGAAGACCGACAAGATCTTCACCGTGCTCGTGGAGTTCGGCGACAAGGTCGACGACACCACGATGTACGACCCGGACGGCGCCGACGGCCCCGAGCCGCCGGTGAAGAAGTACGGCGGCGCCCCGGGGCCGGCGCACAACACGATCGCCGAGCCGGACCGCGCCCAGGACAACAGCACCGCCTGGCAGAAGGACTACAACCAAAAGCACTTCCAGGACCTCTACTTCTCCGAGGCCAAGGGCAAGGAGTCCCTGAAGAAGTACTACGAGAAGCAGTCCTCGGGCCGCTACTCGGTCGACGGCGAGGTCTCCGACTGGGTCAAGGTCGACTGGAACGAGGCCCGTTACGGCTCCAACTACTGCGGCGACACCAACTGCGCCAACGCCTGGGACCTGATACGCGACGGCGTCAACCAGTGGGCGAAGGCCCAGAAGGCGGCCGGCCGCACCGACGCGCAGATCAAGACGGACCTGGCCCAGTACGACCAGTGGGACCGCTACGACTTCGACGGCGACGGCAACTTCAACGAGCCGGACGGCTACATCGACCACTTCCAGATCGTGCACGCCGGTGAGGACGAGTCCGCGGGCGGCGGCGCCGAGGGCGAGAACGCGATCTGGGCGCACCGCTGGTACGCGTACGGCACCGACGCGGGCAGCACCGGCCCCGGCGCCAACAAGGCGGGCGGCACCCAGATCGGCGACACCGGCATCTGGGTCGGCGACTACACCATGCAGCCGGAGAACGGCGGCCTCGGCGTCTTCGCCCATGAGTACGGCCACGACCTCGGCCTGCCCGACGAGTACGACACCACGGGCAAGGGCGAATCCTCCGTCGCCTACTGGTCGTTGATGTCCGCGGGCTCCTGGCTGGGCACCGGCGAGGACTCCATCGGTGACCTCCCCGGCGACATGTCCGCCTGGGACAAGCTCCAGCTGGGCTGGCTCAACTACGGCACCGCGAAGGCCGGTACGAAGTCCCGGCACACCCTCGGGGTCGCCGAGTACAACACCAAGAACAAGCAGGCCCTGGTCGTCAACCTCCCCGACAAGGCCGTCACCACCGAGATCACCGCGCCCGCCGAGGGCACCAAGCAGTGGTGGTCCGGGATGGGCGACGACCTGAAGAACACCCTCACCCGGTCCGTCGACCTCACGGGCGCCGCCAAGGCGAACCTGGACCTCCAGGGCTGGTGGGACATCGAGGAGAACTTCGACTACCTCTACACCGAGGTCTCCACGGACGGCGGCGCCAACTGGACGCCGGTCGACGGCACCGCGGACGGCAAGGCCATCCCGCGCGACGCGGGCGACAAGCCCGCGCTGACCGGCACCTCCGGGGCGTACCGGAAGCTCTCCTTCCCGCTGGACGCCTACGCGGGCAAGAAGATCGACCTCCGCTTCCGCTACCAGACGGACGGCGGGGTCGCGCAGAAGGGCTTCACCGCCGACGCCATCTCCCTGACCGCGGACGGCAAGCCCGTCGTCACCGACGGCGCCGAGGGTGACGACAACGGCTGGACGGCGGACGGCTTCTCGCGCGTCGGCGCGTCCTTCACCAAGGACTACCCGCAGTACTACCTCGCCGAGAACCGCCAGTACGTCAGCTACGACAAGACCCTGAAGACCGGCCCGTACAACTTCGGCTGGGCCTCCACCCGGCCGTCCTGGGTCGAGCACTTCCCGTACCAGAACGGTCTGCTGATCTGGCAGTGGGACACCTCGCAGCCGGACAACAACACCGGCGTCCACCCCGGCTCCGGTCAGATCCTCCCGGTCGACGCGCACGCCGCCCCGGAGAAGTGGGCGGACGGCACGCTGATGCGCAACCGCGTTCAGGCGTACGACTCGACCTTCAGCTGGTACCGGGCGGACGGCTTCACCCTCCACAAGGACGGGAAGGCCACGAAGATCAAGGGCAAGCGGGGCGTCCCGGTCTTCGACGACCGCAAGGGTACGTACTGGGACAAGTCCAACCCCACCGCCGGGGTCCAGGTTGCTGACACCAACACCCGGATCTCGATCCTCCGGGAGCGCCCGGACGGCCAGACGATGACCGTCCAGGTGGGTCCCTCGTCATAACCGCAGGTCAAAGCAGTGACGGCCGTCACCCACTAGCGGGCGACGGCCGTTCACGTTTAGATGCACCTAGACCTTCTTATTGACACCACGTCTCACGGGGGACATGAACCGTATGGCTGATGGAGGATTCACGAAGCTGCCGGGCGGCAGCGTGGTGGTGGCACTGACCCTGCCCCGCCCGCTGGGCGAGGGCGGCGTCCGCGTCCTGGTCCACGCCGCGAACCGGGCGCGCGCCCTGACCAGGCTGCGCAACCTGGGGCTTCGCGCCGTGTATCTGCGCGGCAACAGCGCGCCACCGACGCCCGACGAGGTGACGGCGGTGCTCCACCACCCCGACGGCCTCATCTGGCGCACGTCCCCCGACATCGGCGGCGAGCTGTGGCACCCCATCGCCGCCCTCCTGCGCCCCGCGGCGACCGCCTGACGGGCGCCTGAGGGCCCTCAGGTCACCGGCTGCCCGCTCAGCCGGACGCCCGCGTCCCGCAGCTCCTCCAGGGCGCGCTGGGTGGTGGCGGGGGCCACGCCCACGGTCAGCCCGAGCAGGACGTGCGTCACGAACCCCTCGCGGCGCGCGTCCAGCGCGGTGGCCCGCACGCAGTGGTCGGTGGCGATCCCGGCCACGTCCACCTCGGTCACGCTCCGCTCCCGCAGCCACGCCGCCAGCGTCGTCCCGTGCTCGTCGACGCCCTCGAAGCCGCTGTACGCCGCGCTGTACGCGCCCTTGTCGAAGACCGCGTCGATCGCGCCCGACGCCACCGCGGGCGCGAAATTCGGGTGGAAGCCGACCCCCTCCGTGCCCGCGACACAGTGCGGCGGCCAGGTGCGCTCGTAGTCCGGGTGGTCGGAGAAGTGATCGCCCGGGTCGATGTGGCGGTCGCGGCTGGCCACGATGTGGCGGTAACCGGGCGACGCCTCCCCGATGTAGTCGGTGATGGCGGCGGCGACGTCCGCGCCGCCCGTCACCGCGAGGCTTCCGCCCTCACAGAAGTCGTTCTGGATGTCGACGACGATCAGTGCCCGGTGCATCGCGCACGCCTTCCGGCTCGGCCCGTGGTGGTCACAGCAGTAGCAGCGGCGCAAGGGGCGATCGGCATGATCGCTATCGACGCCATGGTCGTCATGGACGTACCCCTCACGCCTGCGAGTACTCCGTCGGCAGCACCGGATCGCCCTGCGAGAGCTGCGTCGCCGACAGGGGCAGCCCCGCCCGCGCCGCCGCGTGGCGGTCGCGCGCCGCGTCCAGCGGCTCCCGGGCCACGATCTCGCCGCCGCGCACCAGCTCGATCTGCATCGTGTGGGCGGCCAGGGCCTCCGGGACGGGGCCGCTGCCGATCACCTCGGCCTCGGCCACCCCGTCCGCGTCCGGCCGCCGGGCCGCCCACTTGCGGCCGCCGATCGAGGTCTTCGCGCCCATGGACTTCTTCGCCACCGGCACCAGCGGCGCGTCGGCCGCGTCGGACTGGGCGCGGGCGACCAGCTTGTAGACCATCGAGCAGGTCGGATGGCCGCTGCCGGTCACCAGCCGGGTGCCGACCCCGTACGCGTCCACCGGGGCCGCGGCGAGCGAGGCGATCGCGTACTCGTCCAGATCGCTGGTGACCACGATCTTCGTGCCCTTGGCGCCCAGGTCGTCCAGCTGCTGCCGCACCCGGTGGGCGAGCAGCAGCAGGTCGCCGGAGTCGATCCGGACGGCGCCCAGCTCCGTGCCCGCGATCTCCACCGCGGTGCGCACCGCCTCGGCGACGTCGAAGGTGTCCACCAGCAGGGTGGTGTCGCTGCCGAGCGAGGCGACCTGGGCGGTGAAGGCGTCGCGCTCGTTGTCGTGCAGCAGGGTGAAGGCGTGGGCGCTGGTACCGACGGTGGGGATGTTGTAGCGGAATCCGGCCGCTAGGTCCGAGGTGGTGGCGAAGCCGCCGACGTACGCGGCCCGCGCGGCGGCCACGGCGGCCAGCTCATGGGTGCGGCGCGCGCCCATCTCGATCAGCGGACGGCCGCCCGCGGCGACGGACATCCGGGACGCGGCGGCGGCGACCGCCGAGTCGTGGTTGAGGATGGAGAGGATCACGGTCTCCAGCAGCACGGCCTCGGCGAACGTGCCCTCCACCCGCATGATCGGCGAGCCGGGGAAGTAGACCTCACCCTCCGGGTAGCCCCAGATGTCGCCGCGGAACCGGAAGTCGGCGAGCCAGGCGAGCGTCGGTTCGTCCACGATCCGGTGCTGCGCGAGGAAGTCCAGGACGCCGCCGTCGAAACGGAAGTTCTCGACGGCGTCGAGGACCCGTCCGGTGCCCGCGACGACGCCGTAGCGCCGCCCCTCGGGCAGCCGCCGGGTGAAGACCTCGAAGACCGAGCGGCGGTCGGCGGTGCCCGCCCGCAGCGCGGCCTGCAGCATGGTGAGTTCGTACCGGTCGGTGAACAGCGCAGTCGACGGCACGTCCACCGGCAGTCCCAAGTCCGCAGTGTCCATGTTGATGATGTTACCTCGCATACTCGTCAGAGTGACGAGATCTGGGTGCCGGTTTAGGCGACCGGCCCTACCGGGTGGCAGCATTGGGGGTGTGAGTGTCAGTCCGGTGGAGATCGAACGTCCAGAATCCAGCGAGGCGCCGATGGAGGTGCCTGAGCCGGACGTTCCCTGGGTGACGGTGGTCCACAATGACCCCGTCAATCTCATGAGCTATGTCACGTACGTGTTCCAGAGCTACTTCGGCTACTCCAAGGACAAGGCGCACAAGCTGATGCTCGACGTTCATCACAAGGGGCGCGCGATCGTCTCCAGTGGCAGCCGCGAGGAGATGGAGCGCGACGTGCAGGCGATGCACGGGTACGGGCTGTGGGCGACGCTCACGCAGGAGCGCTGATGTCGGGACGATTTGAGCCGCTGCCGGGCGGCGGTGCCGCCGTCGCCCTGGACGAGGTGGAGATCTCCATCCTGCGCAGCCTGGCCGTGCAGCTCGCGGAGCTGATCGGTCCGGGCGACCAGCCGGCCGGGGCCGAGGACCCGCTGGACGCGCTGTTCGCCGAGGGGCCCACCAAGCCGCCGAGCGACCCGGCGCTGGCCCGGCTGTTCCCGGACGCCTATGGGGCGCCGGACCAGAAGCTGGAGGGGGACGCGGAGAAGGAGGCGCGGGCCGCCTCGGCGGAGTTCCGCCGGTACACCGAGAACGATCTGCGGGCGCGCAAGCGCGATGACGCCCTGGCGATGGTGCGCGACCTGGACTCGCTGGCTGCCGGGTCCACCGGGTCGGCCGCCAAGGAGCCGGCGGTGCTGGAGCTGGCCCCGCAGAAGTCCCGGCAGTGGCTCGGTGCCCTCAACGATCTGCGGCTGGCGATCGGGACCCGTCTGGAGGTCACCGACGATGACGACGGCGGTGAGCTGCTCGGGCTGCCCGACTCCGATCCGCGCAAGCCGATGGTGATGGCGTACTTCTGGCTCGGCGGGCTGCAGGAGACGCTGATCGAGACCCTAATGGCGTGATCGTCGCCTTTTCTGATCACTTTTGATCACTGAGTGTTCGTTTAGAGAGTGCTCAACTCCGGATAACGATCGCATCACTGCGATCACTCGCTTTGTTGTACGTGACAACGTTTGTCCGGTTCTCCCTGTGGCGTGCCTCACAGTCGGCTGAGTCGATCAGTGTTGCCCTCGTGATAAATCTTCACGATCGCCAGCCGCACAGGGAGAAAGGCACATCACATGACCTCAGCGGCGCCTGAAGAAGGCTATGAGCGCGGCTTGGGCAGTCGCCAGGTACAGATGATCGCCATCGGCGGTGCCATCGGTGTCGGTCTGTTCATGGGGGCCGGGGCGAACATCGCCAAGGCGGGCCCCAGCATCATCCTGATGTACGCCCTCGCGGGCGTCGTCATCTTCTTCATCATGCGAGCGCTCGGAGAGCTGCTCCTGTATCGCCCTGTCTCGGGCTCCTTCGCGGAGTACGCCCGTGAGTTCCTGGGTCCGTTCTTCGGCTATGTGACCGGCTGGACCTACTGGCTCATGTGGATCGTCACCGGCATGGCCGAGCTGACCGCCGCGGCCATCTACATCCACTTCTGGTTCCCGTCGATCCCGCAGTGGGTCAGCGCGCTGGTCTTCCTGGTCGTGCTCTTCGGCGTCAACCTGATCTCGGTGAAGATCTTCGGCGAGGTCGAGTTCTGGTTCTCGATGGTCAAGGTCACCGCGATCATCGGCATGATCGTCATCGGTCTCGGCGTGCTGACCCTCGGCTTCTCGGAGGCCGGTGACACCGCGGCCGCCTCCAACCTCTGGTCGCACGGCGGCTTCTTCCCGAACGGCATCGGCGACAGCCTGATGACGCTCCAGGGCGTGATGTTCGCCTACCTCGCCGTCGAGCTGGTCGGCGTCACCGCGGGCGAGTCCGAGGACCCCGAGAAGACCCTGCCCAAGGCGATCAACACCCTGCCGTGGCGCATCATCGTCTTCTACGTCGGCGCCCTGCTCGTCATCCTCTCCGTCGTGAAGTGGACCGAGTTCTCCGCGGGCGAGAGCCCCTTCGTGCACGCCTTCTCGGTGATCGGCATCCCCTTCGCGGCGGGCATCGTCAACTTCGTCGTCCTCACCGCGGCCCTGTCCTCCTGCAACTCCGGCATGTACTCCACCGGCCGCATGCTGCGCGACCTGGCCGCCAACAGCGAGGCGCCGGGTGTCTTCGGCAAGCTCAACGCCCGTAAGACCCCGTTCGCCGGTATCGCCCTCTCCGCCTTCCTCATGGGCATCGGCGTGGTGCTGAACTACACCGTCCCGGACAAGGTCTTCCTCTACGTCACCTCGGTGGCCACCGCGGCCGGGATCTGGGCCTGGGCGATGATCCTCGTCAGCCACATCCGCTACCGCCGCGCGGTCGTGGCCGGGCGGCTGCCCGCCTCGTCCTTCCCGGCGCCCGGCGGTTCGGTCTTCAGCTGGGTGGCGCTGATCTTCCTCATCGGCGTCACCGGTCTGATCGCGTACGACAAGGACGCGCGGATCTCGCTGTACGTCGGGGCCGTCTGGGCCGTGCTCCTGGTGATCGGCTGGTTCGTGCTCAAGAGCCGTACGCCCGAGGTCGCCGCGCAGGAGCGCGAGGTCGAGTACGCGCGGGACTGACCGCTTCCGCCCCTTGGGCGCGTCGTCTCAGCAGGCGGGCTCCGGACCTCGGTCCGGAGCCCGCCTCCTATTCTGTGCACCATGCTGACCATCACCCAGGCCCTCCATGACCAGATCGTCGCGCACGCCCGGGCCGACCACCCCGACGAGGCGTGCGGTGTCATCGCGGGCCCGGCCGGAAGCGGCCGCCCCGAGCGGTTCATCCCCATGCTGAACGCGGCCCGTTCTCCCACGTTCTACGAGTTCGACTCGACCGATCTGCTCAAGCTCTACCGCGAGATGGACGACCGCGATGAAGAGCCGGTCGTGATCTATCACTCGCACACCGCGACCGAGGCGTACCCCTCGCGCACGGACATCACCTACGCCAATGAGCCCGGCGCCCACTACGTCCTCGTGTCGACCGCCGACTGCGGCAACGACGAGGGGCCCTTCCAGTTCCGTTCCTACCGGATCGTCGACGGTGAGGTCACCGAGGAAGATGTCGAGATCATCCCGGGATGACCTCTGATGTCGTCTCGCATAGTGGTTGTTACCCGTCCGTATCACGGGATGAGCTTCCGGGGGGCGGATCGGGAATCGATACGATGAGTTCATGGTTTTCGATGACGTGAGCGAGAAGGCGCCGGGCATGCTGCTCGTGGCGCGGCTTCACGTCGACCTGTGCCGGCTCGCCAGTGCGATGTGTCCGCGCCGCGCCGAGGCCGTCTGAGCGCGCGCCTCCGGCGCCCGAAGCCCGCCCGCAAGCCCCGCAAGCGAAGCCCGAAGTCCTTCGACGACGCCCTCCCGGCCCGGTCACGGTCCGGAAGTCCACCCCGCCCTCCCACAGGAGCTTAAGAATGGCCATCGAGGTCCGCATCCCGACCATCCTCCGCACCTACACCGACGGCCAGAAGGCGGTCGAGGGCAGCGGGACCACGGTCGCCGAGCTGTTCGCCGACCTGGAGTCCCGGCACACCGGCATCCAGGAGCGCCTGGTCGACGGTGGCGAGCTGCGCCGCTTCGTCAACGTCTACCTGAACGACGAGGACGTCCGCTTCCTCGAAGGCATCTCCACCAAGCTCTCGGACGGCGACAGCGTGACGATCCTCCCGGCCGTCGCCGGTGGAATGCGCTGATGCGGTACGACAGCCCCCTGGCAGCGGTCGGCAACACGCCGCTCGTCCGGCTGCCACGGCTCTCGCCCTCCCCGGACGTCCGGGTCTGGGCGAAGCTGGAGGACCGCAACCCGACCGGCTCGGTCAAGGACCGCCCCGCGCTCCATATGATCGAACAGGCCGAGAAGGACGGCCGGTTGACGCCCGGCTGCACCATCCTGGAACCGACCTCCGGCAACACCGGCATCTCGCTCGCCATGGCGGCCAAGCTCAAGGGCTACCGCATCGTGTGCGTCATGCCGGAGAACACCAGCGAGGAGCGGCGCCAGCTGCTCGCCATGTGGGGCGCGGAGATCATCTCCTCGCCCGCCGCGGGCGGCTCCAACACCGCCGTCCGGGTGGCCAAGGAACTGAGCGCCGAGCACCCCGACTGGGTGATGCTCTACCAGTACGGGAACCCGGACAACGCGGGCGCCCACTACGCGACCACCGGCCCCGAGATCCTGGCCGACCTGCCCTCCGTCACCCACTTCGTGGCGGGTCTCGGCACCACCGGCACCCTGATGGGCGTCGGCCGGTTCCTGCGCGAGAACAAGCCCGGGGTGCGGATCGTCGCCGCGGAGCCGCGCTACGACGACGTCGTATATGGGCTGCGCAACCTGGATGAGGGCTTCGTCCCCGAGCTGTACGACGAGTCCATCCTCACCACCCGCTTCTCCGTCGGCTCCGAGGACGCGGTGGCCCGTACCCGTGAACTCCTCGCCCAGGAAGGCATCTTCGCGGGTGTCTCCACCGGCGCCGCGCTGCACGCCGCGCTCGGCGTCGCCCGCAAGGCCGTCACGGCGGGTGAGAGCGCTGACATCGTGTTCGTCGTCGCCGACGGCGGCTGGAAGTACCTGTCGACCGGCGTCTACACCGCGGCCACCACCGAGGAGGCGGTCGAGACGCTGCACGGCCAGCTCTGGGCGTAGCCACGCCTCGCGGCTCCCGGCGGCGGGAGCGGGGATTACGGGGCCGATCGGGGCTCCGTCCTGGTGATTCCGCCCACAACGCGGGCCCGTGGAGGAGCTACCAGGGCTTTAGCGCCTTACGCTCGTGGGCACCCCGTATGACCCCGCACCCGCCGCCTCGCCCATGGCCCTCGGCATGGGGGGACCCCTCAAGGAGGTTCCTGCTCCATGAAGCTCACCGTCGTCGGATGCTCGGGGTCGTTCCCGTCCGCGGAATCGGCCTGTTCGAGCTACCTCGTAGAGGCCGACGGCTTCCGGCTGCTCCTCGACATGGGCAATGGCGCCCTGGGCGAGCTGCAGCGCCACTGCGGTCTCTACGACCTCGACGCCGTGATCCTCTCCCACCTCCACCCCGACCACTGCATCGACATGTGCGCCTACTTCGTCGCGCGCTACTACCGGCACGACGGAGGCCGCGCCGAGGCGATCCCGGTCTACGGGCCCGAGGACACCGAACGCCGCCTGGTCCAGGCGTACGACGACGTGCCCGACGAGAAGTCGATGCAGGAGGTCTTCGACTTCCGCACGCTGACCCCGGGCACCTTCGAACTGGGCCCCTTCACGATCCGTACCGCCCGGGTCTGCCACCCCGTGGAGGCGTTCGGCTTCCGCATCGAGCACGGCGGCCGCACCCTGGTCTACTCCGGTGACACCGGCCCCTGCGACGCCCTGGCCGACCTCGCCCGGGGCGCCGACCTCTTCCTCTGCGAGGCGGCCTTCACCCACGGCAAGGAAGACATCCCCGAGCTGCACCTCAACGGCCGCCAGGCCGGTGAGCACGCCCGGCACGCGGGCGCCGCCGCCCTGGTCCTCACCCACATCCCGCCGTGGACCGACCCGCACCTCAACCAGCGCGACGCCGAGGCCGTCTTCGACGGCCCGGTGACCCTGGCGCGCGCGGGCGCCGTCTACGAGGTCTGAGCTTTCTGCGGCTTTTTGGGGTCCTGATACGACGGGACGGGCCGGATCCGCCTCAGCGGATCCGGCCCGTCCCGTCGCTATGCCCGGCTACCCCTTCGCGGCGGCGCCCTTCGCGGCACCCTTGGCGGTGCCCTTCGCCGCGTCCGCCGCGGCCGCGTCGTCGAGGGAGTCCTCCGGTTCGCGGCCCGGGGTCGGGATGTTGAACTTCGTGATCACGAAGCGGAACACCACGTAGTACAGGACCGCGAAGGCCAGCCCGATCGGGATGATCATCCAGGCCTGCTCGCTGTGCGACCACCCCAGCAGGTAGTCGAACAGCCCGCCCGAGAACGTGAAGCCGCTGCGTATGCCGAGCGCCCAGGTCAGCGCCATGGACACGCCCGTCAGCACGGCGTGGATCCCGTACAGCACCGGCGCGATGAACATGAACGAGAACTCGATCGGCTCCGTCACACCGGTCACGAACGCGGTCAGCGAGACCGAGATCATCATGCCCATCACGGCCTTGCGGCGCTCCGGACGCGCGCAGTGCGCGATCGCGAGACCGGCCGCGGGGAGGGCGAACATCATGATCGGGAAGAAGCCGGTCATGAACATTCCGGCCGACGGGTCGTCGTGGAAGTAGCGCGCGATGTCGCCGTGCCAGGTCTGGCCGCCGGAGGAGAAGTCACCGAACTGGAACCAGGCGAACGAGTTCAGCAGCATGTGCATGCCGACGGGGATCAGCAGCCGGTTGACCAGGCCGAAGATTCCGGCACCGGCCGCGCCATTGGACGAGAGCCACTCGGAGAAGCTGTTGAGCCCGTCGCCGATCGGCCCCCACAGGTAGCCGAAGAGGACGCCGTACAGCACGCCCGCGAAGGACATCAGGATCGGGATGAAGCGGCGGCCGCTGAAGAAGCCCAGCCAGTCCGGCAGCCGGGTGCGGTGGTACTTCTCCCACAGCACGGCGGCGGTGATGCCGACCACGATGCCGCCCAGCACGCCCGGGTCCTGCGGCTTGCCGGTGACATCGCTGACGAAGCCGGTCAGGACGTTCTTGTAGACGAGGAACCCGACCAGGGCCGCGAACGCCGTCGTGCCGTCCGACTTCTTCGCGAAGCCGATGGCGACGCCGAGGCAGAACAGCAGGGCGAGGTTGTCGAAGAGCGCGCCGCCCGCGTGGGCGAAGATCTCCGCGAGTTTGTTCCAGCCGAGCCCCGCCTTGCCGAAGACGTCGTCCTGTCCCAGTCGGCTCAGGATGCCCGCTGCGGGCAGGGCGGCGACGGGCAGCTGGAGACTGCGTCCGATCTTCTGCATACCCTTGATCAGACCGGCGCCCCGCTTCTGGGCGGGCGCCGCCGAGGCGGTGGCCGTACTCATCGGATTCCTCCTGGTGAGGCGGGCGCTCGGGATACTGGGGACGGCCCGCGATATGGTCTACACCACATGTGGTGTAGACCTGTTGTAGCACGTGAGGATCGGATAAAGGAATCTTTCATTCCGGTGTGGTCTGAACCACTGACGATCCTGCGCTGCCGGGCCCGCGTGGTTACCGTAGGGATGGCGTTCACCCGGTATCCGGAAGGGCCGAGACAACAGGACAACACAGGACAGCTCAGGACAACAGGGAGTGGACATGGCCAGTAAGGCTGAGAAGATCGTCGCGGGGCTCGGCGGCATCGACAACATCGTCGAGGTCGAGGGCTGCATCACCCGTCTCCGCACCGAGGTCAAGGACCCCTCCCTGGTCGACGAGGCCGCCCTGAAGGCCACCGGCGCCCATGGCGTGGTGAAGATGGGCAGCGCGATCCAGGTCGTCATCGGCACCGACGCCGACCCCATCGCCGCCGAGATCGAAGACCTGATGTAAGCACGCGCGCCCGCGTGAGCGCGCGGACGCGCGCCGGTCTGTGGACGCCCCGGCCTGGTGCCGCCCGGCCCCGCTCCTCCGCGCCGGACCGGGGCCGTCGGTCGCCCCGGACCGGGGCCGTCGGTGTTGCCGATAGGCTCATCCCATGTCTCGTATCGACGGCCGTACGCCCGACCAGCTCCGCCCCGTGACCATCGAACGCGGATGGAGCAAGCACGCCGAGGGCTCCGTCCTCGTCTCCTTCGGTGACACCCGCGTCCTGTGCACCGCGAGCGTCACCGAGGGTGTCCCGCGCTGGCGCAAGGGCAGCGGCGAGGGCTGGGTCACCGCCGAGTACGCGATGCTGCCGCGCGCCACCAACAGCCGCGGCGACCGCGAATCCGTCCGCGGCAAGATCGGCGGCCGCACCCACGAGATCTCCCGCCTCATCGGCCGCTCGCTGCGCGCCGTCATCGACTACAAGGCCCTCGGCGAGAACACCGTCGTCCTCGACTGCGACGTCCTCCAGGCCGACGGCGGCACCCGCACCGCCGCCATCACCGGCGCCTACGTGGCACTCGCCGACGCCATCACCTGGGCCCAGGGCAAGAAGCTGATCAAGGCCGGGCGCCAGCCGCTCACCGGCACCGTCTCGGCGGTCAGCGTCGGCATCGTCGGCGGGGTTCCGCTGCTCGACCTGTGCTACGAGGAAGACGTACGCGCCGAAACCGACATGAACGTCGTCTGCACCGGCGACGGCCGCTTCGTCGAGGTCCAGGGCACCGCGGAGGGCGAGCCCTTCGCCCGCGAGGAGCTGAACAGCCTGCTCGACCTCGCCGTCGGCGGCTGTGTCGACCTGGCGGGCAACCAGCGGGCGGCGCTTGGCGTTTAGTCAGATGACGGGCGCGTGCGATACCCGCGCGCGCCCGCGTCTGATCCCAGGGGAGGGACCGTCCATGACGTCGCGCCAGGCCCACCGCCACCGCCGCCGTTTCACCGCCGTCGGCGCGCTCGCCGCAGCCGCCATCCTGGTGCCGCTCACCACCGGCTGCGACGCCGTGGACAAGGCCCTCGACTGCGGCCGTCTCGCGGTCGAGATATCCAACGACGTGGACAACCTCCAGGACGCCGTCACCGGCGCCGCCCTCGACCCCACCGAGGCCGACAAGGTCCTCGACGCCCTCGACAAGGACATCGACAAGGTCGGCGACCGCACCGACGACACGGACGTCGGCAAGGCCCTCGACCACCTCCGAAAGGCCCTGGACAACGTCCAGACCTCCGTCGACAGCGGCGACCGCCCCGACCTGACCCCGGTCAAGGACGCCACCGGCGAACTGACCAAAGTCTGCACGCCCTGATGTAATCGCAGCCATGCAGCAACAGCACTCCGCAGGGGCGGACAGCGCACACCCCCGCCGCCTCATCCTGGCCACCCGCAACGCGTACAAGATCACCGAGCTGCGCTCGATCCTGGGCGATGCCGGGCTCGACGTCGAACTCGTCGGCGCCGACTCCTATCCGGAGGTCCCGGACGTCAAGGAGACCGGCGTCACCTTCGCCGAGAACGCCCTCCTCAAGGCCCACGCCCTGGCCCGGGCCACCGGCCACCCGGCCATCGCCGACGACTCGGGCCTGTGCGTCGACGTCCTGGGCGGCGCCCCCGGCATCTTCTCCGCCCGCTGGTCCGGCAGCCACGGCGACGACCGCGCCAACCTCGACCTGCTGCTCGGCCAGCTCCGCGACGTTCCCGACGAGCACCGCACGGCCCACTTCGAATGCGCCGCGGCCCTCGCCCTCCCCGACGGCACCGAACGCGTCGTCTCCGGCCGCCTCACCGGCACCCTCCGCCACGAACCCACGGGCGGCGGCGGCTTCGGCTACGACCCGATCCTCCAGCCCCACGGCGACACCCGCACCTGCGCCGAACTCACCCCCGAAGAGAAGAACGCCATCAGCCACCGAGGCCAGGCGTTCCGCGCGATGGCGCCGGTGGTCCGGGAGCTGTTGGGCTGAGCGACACGAAGGCGCGGCACCGGACTGGTGCCGCGCCTTCCGCGATGGGCCCGGTGGGACTCGAACCCACGACGTACCGGATCTAAACCGGCATCCTCTTGCCAGCTGGGATACGGGCCCGCGAGGGCAACTTTACTGCGTGTCGGCTCCCTGACGCCAAGTGGCGGGCGGCCGTCGGCCCCGGACCGAGAACGTTTCGGTCTGACTGTGGCAGGAAGGACAGAGATACCGCAGATTCTCGATCCGATTGTCCAGCCGGTCGCCATTGATGTGGTCGATCTCCAGGACGAGCCGTCGGCCCTGCCACACGTCACCGATGCCACAGGCGGCACAGATCCGGGGTACCCCGGTCTCGTCGAGCGCGCGCCGGAGAAACGCGGTCTTCAGCCGGGGAGAGCCGGGCTCACCTCGCTGAAGGATGTCAGCGGCGGACTTGCGGTGGGGCGACCGTTTTCCGCGCTGATGCCCTTGCCCGACGAAGTGGGCCGTGGAGATGCCGTGCTCATGGATGCTGCGCCGGACGAAGGCGCGGCCCGCCCCTCCGTTGGGGCGGCCCAGTGCGCGCAGCACGCCCGCCAGGCTGTACGACTCGGCCACAGCCTTGAGTAGATCATCGCGAGGAATGGGCGCTTGGCCGTGACGGCGGGTGAAGTGCGAAGTGTCGATGCCGAACTGCGCCAGCTTCTTCCGGAGATGGGCGTAGGCGCTGTCGTACGGGGGGACACCCAGGTAGTCGAGCATCTCCCGAATACCTTGTGACCGGGTGGCGGCCTCTTCCAGAAGCTCCCTCGTGTACACGACAGGCTTACGCGTGGGAAGTGGCTCCTCGACGAAGTGGGACGTGTCGATGCCGTAGTGCCGCAGCCGGGTGCGCAGATATCTGCGCGGGCCGCTTCCGAGGGGCATGGCGAGCCGCCGCATCATGTCGACGAGGCTTGTGGAGGCGGCCGCGACTCGGGTCAGCGGTTCGCGGGGGTATCTGTACCGATCGCTCACCGGGCCACACGTCGCTTCCGGCCACGGTATGTGTCGGTCACCGCATGGCAGTTGGGGCACAGCAGCCGCAGATTGCCAGGCCGGTTGTCCCACCAGTCGCCGTTGATGTGGTCGACTTCATGGCGCAGCGGCTTCCCGTTCCACTCCTGACCCGTCCCGCACGTCGCGCACACCTCCGGAACGCCACGTCGGACGAGTTCCTTCCGTAGCCGTTCTCCAGGGGTTCTGCCGTCCGAAGGTGACCCCAGAATCAGGCGATCACCGGCCGGTTTCCTGGGGCGCTGAGGCGCTCGGGCCGAGAAGTGCGACGTGTCGATGCCGAGCCGGGTGATGCGTCGGCCGATATGGGCCTGATTGCCACCCACGGGGCTGATCCCCAGACGACGAACGACCTCGGCCACGCTGGTCGAACATGCCACGACCTCGCGAAGTGTCGCCTCGCTGTGGCGTTCTCGTGGCGTACGCAGGTGTGAGGCGTCGATACCTGCTTCGGCGAACTTTCGGCGGAGGTAGCTCCTGCTCCCGGTGGTCGGTTCGCCACCGCACTGCCGTATTGCCTCGTCAATGGTCTTCGCGGTGTGCGCGGATTCGGCGAGCCGTTCGTAGGTGTATCTGGCGGGCATTCCGCTCCCTCCCCCTGCGACCACATGTCGCACCATCGCACTGAGTAACGAACCACCCGCCCGGCGGTTACGCACAACCATGCGAAAGGTCCCGCACCCAGCGGTGCGGGACCTCGCGGGGGAGGGGCGAGGGTCAGAGGCCCAGGTCTTTGATGATTTTGGCTACGTGGCCGGTGGCCTTGACGTTGTAGAGGGCGCGTTCGACCTTGCCCTGTTCGTCGATGATGACGGTGGAGCGGATGACTCCGGTGACCGTCTTGCCGTAGAGCTTCTTCTCGCCGAAGGCGCCGTAGGCCTCCAGGGTCTCCTTGGAGGGGTCGGCGAGCAGGGTGATCTTGAGGGATTCCTGGTCGCGGAACTTGGCGAGCTTCTCCGGCTTGTCGGGGGAGACGCCGATGACGTCGTAGCCGTGGCCGGTGAGGAATTCGAGCTGGTCGGTGAAGTCGCAGGCCTGCTTGGTGCAGCCGGGGGTGAGGGCGGCGGGGTAGAAGTAGACGATGACCTTGCGGCCCGCGTGGTCGGCGAGGGAGACCTGCTTGCCGTCCGCGTCGGGGAGGGTGAAGGCGGGGGCGGTGTCGCCGGGCTGCAGTCGCTCGCTCATGGTCGGGTGCTCCTCGTGGCGTCGGGTGTTCCGTAACGGCAGGCGTTACGTGACGACATTAGCCAGCATCGTTGCCGGGGGTGCCGTGGGGCGGGGGAGGGGGGAAGCTGACAGACTGTTCACCAGGAATCATCGGGACGACGACGGAGGCAGCGCGGTGTCGGATGCCAGGAATCCTGCGCAGATCGAGGCGGACATCGCCCGGAGGCGGCAGGAGCTCGCCGTGACGCTCGACGAGATCGGGGTGCGGGTGCATCCGAAGACGATCATGGGCGATGCCAAGGCGAAGGCGGCGTCGGCGGTGGACCGGACGGCGGGGCGGGCGTATGTGTCCGCGAACCGGGTGGTCACCAATGTGCGCGGCCAGCTGGTCACCGAGGACGGGGCGCCGCGGTTGGAGCGGATCGTGCCGGTCGCGCTCGTCGTGGTGGGGCTGGTCGGGCTGCTGGCCGTGTCGTCGACACGGGGTGGCGGCAGGAGTGGCGGTCGTAAGGGATGCAAGCGCCGTAGGTAGCCGTAGGTAGGGGACCGGGGGTCTAGGGGCTTCCTGGCGGCCTGTGGCACCGCTACGCCGTTCGGGCGGGTACGGTCATGACCGTGAGTGCGAACACGTCCCATGACAAGCTGCCCATCCGGATGCTGCACGACCGTGTGCTGGTCCGTACCGACATTCCGGAGGGTGAGCGCCGGTCCACCGGCGGTATCGTCATCCCCGCGACCGCGGCGGTCGGCAAGCGGCTGGCCTGGGCCGAGGTGGTCGCCGTCGGGCAGAGCGTGCGGACCGTGGAGCCGGGCGACCGGGTGCTCTACGACCCGGAGGACCGGGCCGAGGTGGAGGTCCGCGGGGTCGCCTATCTGCTGATGCGCGAGCGCGATCTGCACGCCGTCGCCGCCGAGCGGCTGGAGGGCGCGGAGGACTCCACGGGGCTGTACCTGTAGAGGCGACCAGACGTAAAAGAGGGTGGTGACGATTCCGTCACCACCCTCTTCGTGTGCCGGGGCTCAGCCGCCGTCCGGGCCTCCTATGTCCCCGCCCGGGTCACCGGGCCCGCCGGGGCCGCCGTCGGTCGGCGGGCCGGTCGGGAAGTCCGTGGGCGGGGTCTGCGGAGGCTCGGCCGTGGGCTGGGTCGGCGGGCTGGTCGGGAACGTCGGCGGCTGGGTCGGGGCCGTGGGCGCCGTGCTGGGCGGTGTGGTGGGGACCGTCGGGGCGGAGGGCGGAGCCTGGCTGGAGGCGGGCGGCAGCTCGGGCGTGCCGATGCCGTCCTCCAGCTTCAGGTCGAACTCGGCCGGGGGCTTCCCGTCCAGCGCCCCGGAGACGTAGTCGGCCCAGATCTCGGCGGGGTAGCCGCCACCGTTGATCCGGTCCAGTCCGGTGGCCCCGTACAGCGGCTTCTGGACGCCGGTGTTCGAGTCCTGGCCCATGACGGCCACGACGGTCGCCAGGTCCGGGGTGTAGCCCGCGAACCAGGCCGCCTTGTCCTCCTCGGCGGTGCCGGTCTTGCCCGCGGCCGGGCGCTCGGCGCCCTGCGCCGCGGTGCCGGTGCCGCCCTCGACGACGCTCTGCAGTATCGAGGTGGTGGTGTCCGCGGCGGTCCGGGGGATGGCCTGCCGCTGCTCCCGGTCGGGCAGCTTGACCTGGGCCCCGTCCTTGGTCATCTGGGCGACCAGGCTGTACTGCCCGTGCTTGCCGTGGTTGGCGAGCGTCGCGTACGCCTCGGTCATGTCGAGCACGCTGGCGGTGGCGGGGCCGAGCGCGATGGAGGGGGAGGCGTGCAGGTCGGGGGTGGCCTTGGGGATGCCGAGGTCGAGCGCGGTCCGCCTGACCTTGGCGGGGCCGACGTCCTCGGCCATCTGCGCGTACACCGAGTTCACCGACTTGTCGGTGGCCGTGGTGACGTCGATGTCGCCGTAGTCGACGTCGTCCTCGTTGGCGGGCGCGTAGCCGGTGGGGCCGTCCGGTCCGATCACTTCGCGCTTGTTGTCGCCGTTGTAGAGGGTGTCCGGGGTGATCGTCTGGCCGTCCTGGGTGGTGGACCCATTGGCCACCGCCGAGGTGAAGACGAATGGCTTGAAAGTGGATCCCACTTGGTAGTCACGGCGCGTCGCGTTGTTGACGAACTGCTGGGTGTAGTCGATCCCGCCGTAGAGGGCGACCACCTTCCCCGTCTTGGGGTCGATCGAGGCGCCGCCCGCCCGGACGTACTGGTCGACCTTGCGGTCGTCACTGAGCTTGTCCATCAGCCGGTTGCGGACGGCCTTGGTGAAGGCGTCCTGCTTGCCCTTGTCGATCGTGGTGGTGATCCGGTAGCCGCCCCGGGCCAGGGTCTGCTCGTCGATGATGCCGTTGCTGGTCAGGTAGTCCTCGACCGCTTCGACGAGGTAGCCGCGCTGGCCGGACATGCCGGAGGGGGCCCTGGCCTCGGTGGGGGCCGGGAAGGTCATCTTGCTGCGCTCGGCGCGGCTGAGCCAGTGCTTCTTGACCATGCCGTCGAGGACGTAGTTCCAGCGGGCCACCGCCCGGGGCTTGTTCTGCGGGTGGGCGATGATGTCGTACGCGCTGGGGGCGTTGAGCAGGGTGGCCAGATAGGCGCTCTCGGCGGTGTCCAGCTTGTCGATGCTCTTGCCGTAGTAGGCCTGGGCGGCGGCCTGGATGCCGTAGGCGTTGCGGCCGAAGTAGCTGGTGTTGAGGTAACCCTCAAGGATCTTGTCCTTGCTCACCTCGCGATCCAGCTTGATCGCGATGAAGAACTCCTTGCCCTTGCGGGTGACCGTCTGTTCCTGGTCCAGGTAGTAGTTCTTCACGTACTGCTGGGTGATCGTCGAGCCGGACTGCTTGCCCTTGCCGGTGGCGGTGTTCCAGGCGGCGCGGACCATCGCCTCGGGGTTGATCGCCGACTCGCTGTAGAAGTCCCGGTCCTCGGCGGCCAGCACCGCGTGCTGGGTCCGCTTGGGCACCTGGCTGAGCTGCACGTTCTCCCGGTTGACCTTGCCCTCGCGGGCGAGCGGGGAGCCGTCGGAGTACAGGAAGACATTGCTCTGGGCGATGGCCGCCTTGTTGGCCGCCGGGATGTCGACGAGCAGATAGCCGCTCACCAGGGCGCCCGCGACGAGGACGAGGAACAGCAGCGAGCCGCCGAGCACCATCCGCCAGGTGGGGAGCAGCCGGCGCCAGCCGGTGCGGTGGGGGCGGCCCTTTCTGCCCGCGGTGCCGCCCTTGCCGGAGCCGTCGCGGCTGCTCGGGTCATCCACGCCGGCCGCGCCGCCGTCGATCAGTTGGGGCTCGTCGCTCATGTCTCCTGAGACTCCTCGGCCGCCGTCGAGGGTTGCGCCGCGGCGGAATCTTGCATGGTCGGGCGATTCGCGTCGTACGCCCCATAAAACACTGTCGCATCATCCGTTCCGGGCCAGGGACGTGGCACGCACCCGTGACTGGTCTGTGACCGGCCGAACGGGTGATTCCCCTCACACCATCCAGTGAAAAATGCCTGGCTGTATCACCTGCCCGCGGACTAGGCTTCCACGCTTTGGTGCCTTTGGGCGCGGTGCGGACGGGGGAGGGGGAGACAGGCTGATGCGGCTCTACGCGGCCGTCGCGGTGAGTGCTTTCAAACGCTACGCGACGTACCGGGTGGCCACCGTGGCCGGGGTGTTCACCAACACCGTTTTCGGCTTCATCGTCGCGTACACGTATGCCGCGCTGTGGGACGAACGGCCGCGTCTCGGCGGGTACGACCTCTCCCAGGCCCTCACCTTCGTCTGGCTCGGCCAGGCGCTGCTGGCGACCGTCGCGCTGTTCGGCGGCGGATTCCAGGACGAGCTGCAGGAGCGGATCCGCTCCGGCGACATCGCCGTCGACCTCTACCGCCCGGCCGACCTCCAGCTGTGGTGGCTGGCCTCGGACCTCGGCCGGGCCGCCTTCCAGCTGCTGGGGCGCGGCATCCTGCCCATGGTGTGCGGCGCGCTGGCGTTCGAACTCACCCTGCCCGGCTCCCCGTTGACGTGGCTGTGGTTCCTGCTGTCGGTGGGGCTCGCGGTGTGTGTGGGGTTCGCGGTGCGCTACCTGGTCGCGCTGGCCGCGTTCTGGCTGCTGGACGGGTCGGGGCTGAGTCTGATGAGCGGGCTGCTGTCCATGTTCTTCTCCGGGATGGTGCTGCCGCTGAACGTGTTCCCGGGGCGGCTCGGCGAGATCGCCGGGTCGCTGCCGTGGGCGGCGATGCTCCAGGTGCCCGCGGATGTCTTCCTGGGGCATCACCGGGGGGCCGCGGTGGCGGGGGCGCTGGCCTTCCAGGCGGGGTGGGCGGTGGTGCTGTTCGCGGCCGGGCGGGCGCTCCAGTCGGTCGCGACCCGGAAGGTGGTGGTCCAGGGTGGCTGAGCCGTCGGCCAGGGTGACCGAGCCCCTGCCCCGGTCCCGGGCCCTGCCCCGGTCCCGGGCGTACGACGGGCTGCGTGCCTATGTGCTGATCGTCGGCATGTGGGTGCGGTCCACGATGACGTACCGCACCTCGTTCCTGATCATGACGTTCGGGAACTTCGCCGTGAGCGCGCTGGACTTCGCCGCGATCGCGCTGATGTTCTCGCACGTCGACACCCTCGGCGGCTTCACCCTCGCCGAGGTCGCCTTCCTGTACGGCACGTCCAG
This sequence comes from Streptomyces sp. NPDC041200, assembly GCF_055591805.1. Lineage (NCBI taxonomy): Bacteria > Bacillati > Actinomycetota > Actinomycetes > Kitasatosporales > Streptomycetaceae > Streptomyces > Streptomyces sp. NPDC041200. Next base: position 142,389 of record NZ_JBVIZF010000012.1, read on the forward strand.
TACCGCCTTCGGGCTGGCCGACCTGGTGCTCGGCAGCATGGAGCGGGTCGGGCGCCGCGTCCGCGACGGCACGCTGGACACCCTGCTGGTGCGGCCGGTGCCGATCCTCGCCCAGGTCGCCGCCGACCGCTTCGCGCTCCGCCGCCTGGGCCGGATCACCCAGGGCGGGCTGTTGCTCGGCTGGTCGCTGACCCGGCTGGACATCGGCTGGACGGCCGACCGGGTGCTGCTGGTGCCGCTGATGCTGCTGAGCGGGGCGGTGATCTTCGGGGCGGTGTTCGTGCTGGGCGGCGCCTTCCAGTTCTGGGCCAAGGACGCCTCCGAGGTGCAGAACTCGTTCACGTACGGCGGGACGACGATGCTCCAGTACCCGCCGACGGTCTTCGCCGAGGAGCTGCTGCGCGGGGTCACGTTCGTCCTCCCGCTGGCCTTCGTCAACTGGCTGCCCGCGCTGTACGTCCTGGGCCGCCCGAACCCGCTGGGGCTGCCGGGCTGGATCGGCTTCGCCGCGCCGCTGGTCGCGTGCGGCTGCGCGGCGATCGCGGGGCTGGCCTGGCGGGCGGGGCTGCGGGCGTATCAGAGCACGGGGAGCTGAGAGGGGAGCGCCATGAGCGGGACGGATGGCTTCGGTGAAGAGGGCTTCGGCGAAGACGACTTCATCGAACTCGACGGCATCGAGAAGGTGTTCGAGGTGCGGCGCCGGGCCGGGCTGCTGCGCCGGGAGCGGCGCGAGGTGCGCGCGGTGGACGGCATCAGCTTCCGGGTGCCGCGCGGCGAGATGGTCGGCTACATCGGCCCGAACGGCGCCGGGAAGTCCACCACGATCAAGATGCTGACCGGGATCCTGGTGCCCAGCGGCGGCCGCCTGCGGGTCGCCGGGATCGACCCCTCGCGGGAGCGGACGCGCCTCGCGCGCCGTATCGGGGTGGTCTTCGGGCAGCGGACCACCCTGTGGTGGGACCTGCCGCTGCGCGACTCGTACGCGCTGGTGCGGCGGATGTACCGGATTCCCGACGACCGCTTCCGGCGGAACCTCGACCGCTGCGTCGAACTGCTGGACCTCGGCGCCCTGCTGGACGTGCCGGTCCGTCAGCTCTCGCTCGGCCAGCGGATGCGCGGCGACATCGCGGCCGCCCTGCTGCACGACCCCGAGGTGCTGTACCTGGACGAGCCGACGATCGGGCTTGACGTGATCAGCAAGGCGAAGGTGCGGGGCTTCCTGCGCGAGGTGAACGCGGAGCAGGGCACCACCGTGCTGCTGACCACTCATGATCTGACCGATATCGAACAGTTGTGCAAGCGGGTGATGGTCATCGACCACGGTCGTCTGGTCTACGACGGCGGGCTGGGCGGACTGCACGCGGTGGGCGGCAGCGAACGCACCCTGGTCGTGGACCTGGAGCGGGAGCTGCCGCCGATCGACGTCCCCGGCGCGCGGACCGTGCGGGTCGAGGGGCCGCGGCAGTGGCTGGCGTTCCCGGCCGCCGCCAGCGCGGCACCCCTGGTCGCGGCGGTGGCGGACGGATATCCGCTGGTGGACCTGTCGGTGCGGGAACCGGAGATCGAGGACGTCATCGCCCGCATGCTGTTCCCCGGCGAGGGTGCGGAGACGGACCCGGCCGGGGAGGCCGCGCGTGGGGCGGTCAGGTCGGTCGGTCCGCATTAGTCTGTCCGTATGACAATTGAGGGATCTCCTCAGGGTGCGGCCCCCGACCTTCCGGGCGGGTCCCATATGCGTGCCTCCGACGCCGAGCGCGAGCGCGTCGCCGAGGTGCTGAGGGACGCCGTCGCCGAAGGCCGCCTGGACATGGAGGAGTTCGAGGAGCGGCTGGACGCGGCCTACAAGGCGCGCACCCACGCCCAGTTGGAGCCGCTGATCCGGGACCTCCCGGCGTCCGGTGCGGCGGCCGTCCCCGCCCCGCTGTCCGCTGACGCCACGGCTCCCGCCGGCCGGGACGGCTGGGCCGGGCGGATCGGCGGCGCCCCGACGTCGCGGATGGCGATCGCGATCATGGGCGGCTTCGGGCGCAAGGGCACCTGGACCGCGCCCCGCAATTTCACCGCCTTCACCCTCATGGGCGGCGGCGAGATCGATCTGCGCGAGGCCCGCTTCGAGGACCGCGAGATCGTGATCCGCTGCTTCGCGTTCATGGGCGGCGTGCAGGTCATCGTGCCGCCGGACCTGGAGACGCATGTCAGCGGCATCGGCATCATGGGCGGCTTCGACCACAGCGGGACGGCCGACGGCGACCCCACCGGCCCACGGGTGACCATCACGGGCCTGGCGATCTTCGGCGGGGTCAGCGTCGAGCGCAAGCTCCGCAAGGAGGACCACAAGCGGCTCAAGGCGGAGCGCCGCCGGGAGAAGGAGGCGCACCGCGATGAGCTGCGCGCCGAGCGCCGTGCGCGCCGTGCGGAGCTGGAGGACCAGCGGGCCGAGCGCCGGGCCCGCAGGCACGACCTCGGCCACTAGGCCGTACTGGCCCCCGGGTCCTCACAGCTCGGCGGCCGCGCTCCCCCGGAGGTAGTCGAGGGGGAGCGCGTGCGCCATCGCCCGGTAGCCCTCGTCGCTCGGGTGCAGATGGTCGCCCGAGTCGTACGCCGGGCGCAGCCGCAGCGGGCTGGCCGGGTCGCGGAGCGCCTTGTCGAAGTCCACGACCTCGTCGAAGACCTTCCCGGACCGGATCTCGGCGTTGACCCGCTCGCGCACGGAGTCCAGCAGCGGGGTGTAGCCGCGGTGCCCGTAGAACGGCGACAGGGTGGCCCCTATGACCCGCAGGCCCCGGGCGTGCGCCTGCTCGGTCAGCCGTCGCAGCCCGTCCACGATCTTGTTCGGGTCGGTCTGATGGGGGATCCGCAGGATGTCGTTGACGCCCAGCTCGATGATCACGGCCTTGACGTTCGTACGGTCCAGCACGTCACGGGTGAAGCGGGAGAGCCCGCTGGGGTTGTTCGGCGGGAACTGGGTGCCGTCGCTCAGCACCCGGTTGCCGCTGATGCCCTGGTTGAGGACGCCGAGGCGGGGTGCCCCCGGCTCGGTGCGCAGCCGCTCGGAGAGGACGTCGGTCCACCGGCGGTTGGCCCCGGCGGTGGAGGTGATGCCGTCGGTGATCGAGTCGCCGAGCACCGCGACCGCGCCCTGCGACTCCTTGGACCACACGTCCACGCCGCTCAGATAGCGCCAGAACGGGGTCTGTTCGGTGTACGCGGCGCCCGCCGTGTCCTCCGTACGGTCGCCGCGCGCCAGGTACGAGGTCTGGCGGGCGTGCGGATGGTACGTCACCGAGCCCGACGCCTGCGGGGCGTAGGTGGTGATCAGCAGGTCGGCGGCGGCCGGGATGTTCATGCGCACCGGGTCGCTGGTGGTGGCCTGGCCGGGCGGGATGGTCACCCAGGAGCGGTTGTCGAAGGTGAGCCGCCGCATGGTGTCGGCCGCGGCCGTCGGGTTGCTGGGGGCGGCCGCCAGCGCCAGCGAGGCATGCGTGATCGTCAGCGGGTGGGCGCTGTACAGGTTGGAGAGCTGGATGCGGGCGCCGGTGCCGCCGATGCTGGTGTGGATGACGTTCCGCAGGGACATGCCGGAGAGGCCGCGGAGCGTGTTCGGCTCCGCCGCCGCGGCGGACGCCGACCAGGTGCCCACCCAGGACCCCGACGAGGCCGGGGCCGCGGAGTTACGGGTACCCTGCGCGGACTCGTTCACATTCCGGTCCCGGCCGCCCACGCCGACGAATATCGCGGTCGAGACGAGGACCACCACAGCCGCCAGCGCAGCGAACACGGCGTAGGCCGTGCGTCTGGGCATAGGGGGCACACTCATGGGCGGAGGTCTCCTCGGGCAGCCGGAGCCCGAGGCTCCGAAAGTGAACGGGAACGGCGAGCGACGGTGCTTCGCCGATGCGGTCCGGTCGGTCCTCCATGATCCCATGTCCGGACAGAGGTCCGCCTGTCGGCCTGCCCCCGGTTGGACGGGGTCGCTCCCCCAGACAGACGACGGGAACTCGCCGTTCGTTCCACTCAGAGAGCGAGTGAGACAGGAACGAGACAATGCAGAGGGGACGGCTCGACCGGGTGGAGCGTATGAACCGGACAACGACGGACGAAACAGGGCCGACGCCGCCCGGCGCGAGAGCGGCGGCCGGTGGGGTCGTCGCGTTCGCCGACACCCCGCTCGACGAGGAGCGGCGGCGCGGTGTGCGCCGGATGAAGACGATCGCCACGGGCATGCTGCTCGCCGTCGCGCTGGTGTACGTGCTCGCCAAGTGGGCGCAGAACTCCGGCGCCGGGGGCTGGGCCGGGTATGTGGCCGCGGCCGCCGAGGCGGGCATGGTCGGCGCGCTGGCCGACTGGTTCGCCGTCACCGCCCTGTTCCGGCGGCCGATGGGGCTGCCCATCCCGCACACCGCGATCATCCCGACGAAGAAGGACCAGCTCGGGGCGACCCTGGGCGACTTCGTCGGCGAGAACTTCCTGTCCGGCGATGTCGTACGGCTGCGGCTGCGCGCCGTCGGCATCGGCAGCCGCCTCGGTACCTGGCTGGCCGAACCCGAGCACGCCGACCGGGTGACGGCCGAGTTGGCCACCGCGCTGCGCGGCGCGCTCACCGTGCTGCGCGACGCCGACGTGCAGGCGGTGGTGGGCGAGGCCATCACACGGCGCGCGGACGCCCAGGAGGTGGCGCCGGGGCTCGGCAAGCTGCTGGAGCGGATCGTCGCGGACGGCGGCCACCGACGGGCCGTCGACCTGGTGTGCGTCCACGCCCACGACTGGCTGGTCGAGCACAACGAGTCGGTGATGGGCGCGGTGACCGGCGGCGCGCCCGGCTGGACGCCGCGGTTCGTGGACCGCAAGGTCGGCGAGCGGGTCTACCGCGAACTGCTGCGGTTCGTCCGGGAGATGCGCGACATGCCGGACCATCCGGCGCGCGGCGCCGTGGACCGCTTCCTGTCCGACTTCGCCGGGGACCTCCAGTCGGACACCGAGACCCGCGCCCGGGTCGAGCGGCTCAAGGGCGAGGTGCTGGGCCGCGGCGAGGTGCAGGACCTGATCGCTTCCACCTGGGCCTCGGTGCGGTCGATGATCGTCGCGGCGGCCGAGGACGAGCGCAGCGAGCTGCGGCTCCGGGCCCGCGCGGCGATCCTGTCGCTGGGCACGCGGATGGTGACGGACGCTCGGATGCGGGGCAAGATCGACGGCTGGCTGGAGGACGCGGCCGTCTATGTGGTGACGACCTATCGGAACGAGATCACCTCGCTGATCAGCGAGACGGTCGCGGGCTGGGACGCGGAGCACACCTCCCGGAAGATCGAGGCTCATATCGGCCGCGATCTGCAGTTCATCCGGATCAACGGCACGGTGGTGGGCGCGCTCGCGGGGCTGGTCATCTACACCGTCTCGCGGGCGCTGGGCGGCGGGTAGCGGGAAGGCCCGGGGCGCGCGTCTCTGGCAGGTGCGCGCCGCAGGGCCTATGGTGCCCCTCCCAGTGGCCTGGGTGGGGAGGTCGGTGTGCGAGTCGGTGTGCGGCGGCGGTTGGTGGCCCGGGTGCTGTGGACCGGCGGCGAGTTCGCGGTCACGATCGGGCTCGTCGTGCTGCTGCTGGTCGCCCATCAGCTGTGGTGGACCAACCGGGAGGCACGGCAGGGCGCGAAGCGCCAAGTGGCGGAGCTGGAGCGGCGGTGGGGCGCCGAGGAGCCCACGGTCACGCCCCCGTCCGGGGGAGCGGACGCGGACGGTACGGAGGCCGGGGGGTCGGAATCCGGCGGTACGGAGTCCGGGGGTTCGGGCGCCGCGCCTCGTAGGAACGACGGCGAGGTGACCGTGACCGTGCGCGACGGGACCCCGCGCCGCGACCAGACGTACGCGGTGCTCCGCATCCCCCGCATCGGGCTCACGGCCCCCGTCGCCGAGGGCATCAGCAAGTCCAAGGTGCTCAACCGGGGGTACGTGGGCCACTACCCGGGAACCGCCCAGCCGGGCCAGCTGGGCAACGTCGGGCTCGCGGGCCACCGCAATACGCACGGCGAACCGTTCCGCCACCTCGATGAGCTGCGCCCCGGGGACCGGGTGAGCGTGGAGACCTACCACGCCCGCTATACGTACGTCGTCGAGCGCACCCTGCCGCGCACCTCGCCCTCCGACGGCACGGTGATCGCGAAGGTGCCGTACAGCTCGGCCCATCCGCGCTACCGCTTCACCGAACCCGGCTCCTACCTCACGCTGACCACCTGCACCCCCGAATACACCTCCCGCTACCGGCTGGTGGTGTGGGCCCGGCTGACGATGGCCGCGCCGCGCGTTGTCGGAGGTGCCCCTTAGACTTGGGTCTGGCCGAGTGGAGAGGGGGAGAGCCGGATGACCCATCGCGTCGAGACGCTGCGCGTGCACCTGGGCGTGCTCCTCTTCCTGCTGACCGGCACCCTGCTCACCCAGACCGGGCTGATCAGCGCCGTCGCCCTCGCCGCCACCACCGCTGCCACCGCCGCCGTCGCGGCCGCGCTGCTGACCTGCGCGGTGCTCGCCGCCCGGGCCCGGGTGCCCGCGCCCCCGGGGCGCGTACGCACCGCGATACGGGACCGGGAGCGCCGCACCGCGTTCCTGCCGCAGCGGGACCCCGATGCCGCGGGCCGCCCCAGGCCCCGGGCGCCCGGCCGTCGCCTTCCGACGACCGCGTAGGCGCACGCACCCGCAGCATCCCCGCAGTACCCCGCCGCGCCCACGCGGCTCGTCACGCCGATCCGTATTTCTTCGGTCATCCGGCCCATGACGAGACCCGTGGAGGGCTCCCATGTCTGTTTTCGCATCCCTCGGTACCCTGCTGACCACCCTGGCCGACCGGCTCGATCCGCTGTTCGGCGCCTCGGCGACGGCCGCCGCGATCGTCCTGTTCACCCTGTGCGTCCGGGCCGCGCTCCATCCGCTCGCCCGGGCGGCGGCGCGCGGTGAGAAGGCCCGTGCCGCGCTGGCGCCGAAGATCACCGAGCTGAGCCGCAAGCACAAGAACGATCCCGAGCGGCTGCGCCGCGCGGTGGCCGACCTGCAGACGAAGGAGGGCGCGTCCCCGCTGGCGGGCTGTCTGCCGACCCTGATCCAGCTCCCGGTCTTCTTCGTCATGTACCACGTGTTCTCCACCGGCAGCGGCGCCGGAGACCTGCTCGACCACACGCTGGCCGGTGCGCCGCTCGACGGCCGCTGGAGCGGGGCGCTCGTCGGTCAGCAGGGGCTGGTGTACCTCGGCCTGTTCGCGCTGATCGCGGCCGTCGCGACCTGGACGTATCTGCGCGCCCGCAAGACGGCCCGCGACGCGGCCCCCGCGGCGGCGGTCCCCGGCGCGTCCGGGCTGGCGCGGGTGCTGCCGCTGCTCTCGTTCGGCACCCTCGTCACCGCCGCCGTGGTGCCGCTCGCCGCCGCGCTCTACCTCGCGACCACCACCACCTGGACCGCGGTGGAGCGGGCCCTGCTGCTCCGCGGACGGTGAGCGGGAAAAGCAGACAGCGAGGGGCGGGTCCAGTCCGTGAACGAGGTCTTGCGGGCTGGAAGGGGCTCATGGAGGATCGAGCGGCCAGAGGCCATGGAGTTGCCCCTGCCCACCGTCCTGAGCCCAGGGAGTTGTGAGGATGAAGCTGCTGCGCGTCGGACCGGCCGGGGCGGAACGCCCGGCCCTCCTCGACCAGAACGGCACCCTCCGCGACCTGTCCGGCCTGGTCCCGGACATCGACGGGGCCCTGCTCGCCGACGAGGCGGCGCTCGCCCGCATCCGCGCGGCGGCTGCGGCCGAGGGCGCCGACGCGCTGCCGGTGATCCAGGACGGCGGCGTACGGGTCGGCCCGCCGCTGGGCCGTATCGGCAAGATCGTGTGCATCGGGCTGAACTACCACGATCACGCGGCCGAGACCGGTGCCCCGCTCCCGGAGGAGCCGATCGTCTTCATGAAGGCGCCCGACACGGTCATCGGCCCCGATGACACGGTGCTGGTCCCGCGCGGCAGTCTGAAGACGGACTGGGAGGTGGAGCTGGCCATCGTCATCGGCCGCACCGCCCGCTACCTCGACTCCGACGAGGCCGCCCTCGCCGCGGTCGCGGGCTACGCGGTCGCGCACGACGTCTCCGAGCGCGCCTTCCAGATCGAGCGCGGCGGCCAGTGGGACAAGGGCAAGAACTGCGAGACGTTCAACCCGCTGGGCCCCTGGCTGGTCACCGCCGATGAGGTCCCGGACCCGCAGGCCCTCGGCCTGCGGCTGTGGGTCAACGGTGAGATCAAGCAGAACGGCACGACGGCCGAGCAGATCTTCGGCGTCGCCGAGGTGGTCCGCTACCTCAGCCAGTTCATGACCCTCTACCCGGGCGACGTCATCAACACCGGCACCCCGGCGGGCGTCGCCATGGGCCGCCCCGAGCCCAAGCCGTACCTGCGGGCCGGGGACGTGGTGGAGCTGGAGATCGACGGACTGGGCCGCCAGCGCCAGGAGTTCAAGGACGCCTGACGCCGGGGGCCGCCGCCCGCTACTTCGACGAAGACGAAGAGGGCGTGGGCACCTTGGTCTTGGCGCTCGGCGTCGAGCCGTACGCCTTGAAGAAGCGGTCGCGGAAGCTGTTCATCTTCCACACCGGGGTGTCCGCGCGGGGCATCAGGCCGTCCGCCCACTTCCAGTCGGCGATCCGGTCCAGCACCTTCGGGTCACGGGCGACGATCGAGACCGGCACGTCCCGGCTCGCGTTGTTGCCGCTGACCCGGGCCAGCGGCTGGTGGTCGCCGAGGAAGACGAGCACGGTGTCCTTGTTGCCGTACTTGATCACGTAGTCGATGAGGCTGTTCACCGAGTACTGGACGGACTTGCCGTACTCCTGCTTCACCTGGGTGGAGTCGGTGAACACGTCCTCGGGCCGCTTGCCCGCCTTCTCGATGTCCTTGTAGACCGAGCCGTTCCCGACCTTGCTCCACGGGATGGTCTTCGGGATGGGCGCCCAGGGCTGGTGGCTGGAGGTCAGGATGTTCAGCGACATGAGCGGCTTGTCGTGCTTCTTGCCGTGCTCCAGCTGCTCGAACGCCTTCAGCGCGTACTGATCCGGCATGGTCGACCAGCTGAACTTCGGCCCTTTGTAGCCCAGTTCGCGCGAGTCGTAGACGTGGTCGAGGCCGTAGAACGTGCCCTCCGGCCAGCTCTTCTGGACGCCCGGCATGATGCCGACCGTCCGCCAGGCGCCGGTGCGCTGGAAGGCGCGGGGGATGGACAGGTGGTCGCCCGCGGTGACGGTGCGGTAGCGGTTCTGGTTGTCGATCCACAGCCCGGTCAGGAAGGTGGAGTGGCCCAGCCAGCTGTTGCCGCCGTACGTCGCCGAGGTGAGCCAGCCGCTCTTGGCGGCGTATCCGGCCTTGTCCAGCCGCTCGGTCGCCTTGGTGAGCGTCGCGTCGACGCCGGGCGCGATCGCCGGGTCCTCGATCGCGCTGCGGCCGTAGCTCTCGATGAAGGTGAAGATCATGTCCTTGCCGCGCAGCCCGGTCAGCAGCTGGTCGCCCGGGGTGTCGCCGTACGTGTCGAAGGCGGCGATCTTCTTGAACTCCTCCTCGTCCTTGATGGTCTTCTCCACCCGCTCGGCCCGGTCCTGGACCAGCTCGGACGTGCTCCGGGAGGCCACCGGCAGCCCCGCGACCTGCGCGCCGACCGACGCGCAGGCGACCCAGACGGTCCCGGCCACGAGGGTGGTGCGGGTCGCCACGACGCTGTTGCGGGCCATGACGTTGCCGATGCGGAGCACCGCGAGCGCCATGAGGGTGAGCACGGCGAGGACGAGCACCGCGACCCCGACCACGGCGGCCGCCGCGGCCGTCTGGCCGACCGAGTCCTCCAGGTACGCCTGGGCGTCGTCGAACAGGATCCAGTCGAGCACCACGTTGAAGCCGCGGCCCAGGAACTCGTTGAAGCCCATGTCGAGCATGTTCAGGATGGCCAGCGCGCCCAGGAACAGCCCCGCCAGCACCGCGACCACCCGTCGCGCGACGGTCGGCAGGAGCAGCAGCAGACCGGCCCCGAAGATCAGCTCCACCGGGATGCGGGCGAAGTGCTCGGTGGTGAGGAGCTCCAGCTTCTGCGGCAGCAGCAGCGCGACGAAGACCAGCGCGAGGGACAGCCCGGTGACCGTCCACGACAGGGCGCGCGCCGCGACGGGATACCGGCCCCGCCAGCCGCCGCGCCCGCCGCTCACGGCCCGCTCCGGGACCTCGTCGTCGGTGCCGTCACCGGGGGTGGCGGCGCCGAGCAGCTCGGCGGGTGGGTCGTCGTCGGGGGCGGTGGCCTTGTCGTCAGCGGCTGTGTCGTCGGGGGCTTTGGCCTCAGCCTCGTCGTCGGCGTTGTCCTCGCCGTCGTCATCACCGTCGGCGTCGTTCTTGGTGTCGTCCTCGCCCTTGGGGTCGCCGGGGTCTCTGCCCTGGCTCTCGGCGGCGGCGTCCGGCTTCCGCTCCGGCGAGCGGTCCTCCGGGGTTTCGCCCTCCTTCGGGGCAGCCTTGTCGGCGTCGTCCTTGTCCGGCAGCTGACGCATCCCGAAGGTCCTTCCGTGCGGGGCCCGGTGGTGGCACGGCGGACCAGGCTCGGGGGTCAAGGGCCGCCGTCACCCCGTACGGTCCGGCGGCCGGAAGTGTTCAACGACCAGCGGGTCCGCTGTACGCGTGGACCACGGCGAGCCGTCCGTCCGCGGTGTGCCAGTCGGCGGTCATGGCCCTGACGAAGCGCCACCCGGCGCGCTCGTACAGCCCGATGGCCGCCGTGGCGCCCGAGTCGACCTCCAGTACGGGCCGCAGCCCGTCCGCCTCCGCCGACCGGGCCGCGTGCCCGAGCAGTTCGGCGGCGAGCCCGCGGCGGCGTGCCGTGGTGCTGACGAACAGTCTGGCGATCGCGGCGAGCCCTTCGGCCGGTGCGCCGATGGCGTCCGCGAGGGCGGGATCGGTCCGGGTGAGCGTCACGTGGCCGAGTACGGCGGGGCCTTCGGCCGCGACCCAGGCGCCGAGCATGGCGTCCGGGGTCAGCCAGCCCTCCGGATCGTCGGGCCAGTGGACCGGGTAGCGGTCGGCCCGCTGGACGGTCGCGAGCGCGCTGACGCAGGCCGCCAGGTCCTGGTCGGTGCGGGGACGTATCTCAGAGGCGGGCACCGCAGGATCATGGCACGGCGCGGTCGACGGTGCGCAGGGTTATCAGGGCCCCGGCGAGGAAGGCCAGCCCCGCGACGGCCAGCGCCGTACGCAGCCCGGCAACCGCACCCCCACCGGCCAGGGCGCCGAGCAGGGCGACGCCGATGACGCCGCCGGTCTGGCGGGCCGCGTTGATCACGCCGGAGGCGAGCCCGGCCCGCTCCCCGGGCACGCCCTCGGTGACGGCCGTCGTCACGGCGGGCATGGTGAACGACATCCCGAAGCCGGTGGCCATCAGCGGGAGTACCAGCAGCGCATACGGAACGTGCGCGACCGCCGCGGTGAGCCCGAGCAGCCCCGCTCCGCCCGTGACCAGGCCGATGAGCAGGGTGGGCCGCGGGCTGCCGGCCCGGGCGGTGAAGCGCCCGGACAGCCATGAACCGGCAACCGCCACGCCCATCTGCGGCAGCAGCGCGAGCCCGGCGAGCAGCGCGGAGTAGTGCAGGGTCTGCTGGAAGGAGAGGTTGAGGACGAACAGTTCGCCGTAGAAGCCGAGGTTGATCAGCAGCCCGACCGCCGTACCCCCGGCGAAGGTGGCGTTGCGGAACAGCCCGAGCGGCAGCATCGGCGCGCGTACCGCCCGTTCGACGGCGAGGAACGCGGCACCCGCCAGGACGAACACCAGCGCACCGCCCGCCACCAGCGCGTTCACCCCGGAGCGGCCGCCCTCGATCATGGTGAGGGCCAGCGCGGTCAGCGCGACTACGCCGGTGATCTGCCCGGCGGGGTCCAGCCCCTGGCCGGTCCGCGCGCGCGGCGCGGGTACGTACCGTGCGGTCAGCGCCATCGCGGCCAGCCCGATGGGCACGTTGACGAAGAGCACCCACCGCCAGCCGACCGCCGCCACCAGCACGCCGCCGAGGATCGGACCGCCCGCCGCGGCCACCCCGGCGATACCGCCCCACACCCCGACCGCGCGGGCGCGCGCCGTCCGGTCGGTGTACGCGGCCCGCAGCAGCGCCAGCGAGGCCGGTACCGAGAGCGCCGCTCCCGCTCCCTGCGCCACCCGCGCGAGCACCAGGACCCGTACGTCGGGGGCCAGCCCGCAGCCGAGCGACGCCGCCACGAACACCGCGAGCCCGGCCTGGAACACCCGCCGGGCGCCGAAGCGGTCCGCGAGCGCCCCGCCGGACAGCAGCCCGGCCGCCAGCACCAGCAGATAGCCGTCGACCACCCACTGGAGCCCGTTCACGCCCGCCCGCAGATCGGTCCGCAGGGCGGGCAGGGCGACGTTCACGATCGTGCTGTCCAGGATGACCATGAAGTAGCCCGTGCACACCGCGACCAGCGCGCACGACAGAACGGCCGGGGTACCGGTTGCCGGGGTACGGGTTTTCGTCGCCATGCACGTCACCGTAGGCGCGGAAAACTTCGGTGCCCGGCGAAGCGATGGCGCGGCGATGTAGCAGCGACGCCGCGCGATGACGCAGGTCAGGCCCCGATCGCGAGGAACCGTTCCAGGGCCTCCACCACCAGCGCGTGGTCCTCCGCCTGCGGCAGACCGGAGACGGCGACCGTGCCGATGACGCCCGTGCCCGTCACATGGAGCGGGAAGGCGCCGCCGTGCGCGGCGTAGCGGTCGGGGTCGAGCCGGGAGGACTCCTCGAAGGTCGTGCCCTTCGCCCGGAAGCGGGTGCCGACGAGATAGGAGGAGGCGGCGTACCGGTCGACGACCCGGCACTTGCGCTCCAGCCAGGCGTCGTTGTCCGCCGTGGTGCCGGACAGGGCGCGGTGAAAGAGGCGCTGGCCGTTGCGTCGTATGCCGATGGTCACGGCCGCGTCGCGCGCCCCGGCCATGTCGGCGATCAGGCAGCCGAGGCGCCAGGCGTCGTCGTTACTGAGGGACGGCAGGCGCAGCCGGCGCTCCTGCTCCTCCAACCGGGCGACGAGGTCCGCGAGATCGGACGCGGGGGTGCTCACGCGGCGCCTCCGAGGTGGACCGTACGGCCTTCCGTAGCCGACACCCGGGCCGCCTCCAGCACCCGCAGCGCCGCCGCCGCCTCGGCCGCGGTGACCGGGGGCGGGGTGCCGTCGCGGAGGGCGGTCGCGATGGCGGCGTAGTACGCGGGGTAGTCGCCGGGGACGGTGGGGACGGGCCGTCCGCCGCCGGTCAGCGGCGATTCGCCCGCGCCGAGACGGCCCCACGCGGACTCGGGCTCGGCGCCCCACGCCCCGGATTCGGCCGGGCGCAGCCCTTCGCGGAGGGCCGCTTCCTGCGGGTCCAGGCCGTACTTCACGTAGCCCGCCTCGCTGCCCAGCACCCGGAAGCGCGGGCCGAGCTGGGCGGTGATCGCGCTCATCCACAGCTGCGAGCGGACGCCGTTCGCATGGGTGATGGCGATGAACGTGTCGTCGTCGGCCTGCGCCCCGGTACGGCGTACGTCGACCTCGGCGTAGACGGAGGCGGCCGGGCCGAAGAGGGTGAGCGCCTGGTCGACCACGTGGCTGCCCAGGTCGTACAGCAGCCCGCCGATCTCGGCCGGGTCGCCGGACTCCCGCCAGCCGCCCTTGAGCTGCGGCCGCCACCGCTCGAACCGCGACTCGAAGCGCAGCACCTCGCCGAGCGCGCCGTCGGCGAGCAGCGAGCGCAGGGTGAGGAAGTCGTTGTCCCAGCGGCGGTTCTGGAAGACGCTCAGCAGGAGCCCGCGCGCCTCGGCGAGCGCGGCCAGCTCCTCCGCCTCGGCGGCGGTCGCGGCCAGCGGCTTGTCCACGACGACGGGCAGCCCGGCCTGGAGCGCGGCGCGTGCGAGCGGGACGTGGGTGCGGTTGGGGGAGGCGATGACGATCAAGTCCAGCTCACCGGCGCGGGCCCACAGCTCGTCGGCGGACGCGGCGATCCGCACGCCCGGGTGCTCGTCGCGGGCCTGCTGCTGCCGCTCGGGGCTGGCGGTGACGACGGTGTCGAGGGCGAGGCCTTCGGCGGCGGCGATCAGGGGGGCGTGGAAGACGGAGCCCGCGAGGCCGTAACCGATCAGTCCGGCCCGGAGCGTGCTCTTGTCCCTGCCGCGCTCATCCGTGCTGCTGTCATCCCTGCTATTGGCATCCATGCCGCCACTTTGACAACAGTGTTGCTAAAGCGCAAGCGATGACCACAATGGGGGTGTGAACAGCACGATGTCGGGGGCGGCCGGGCCCGGAGCCAATCTGTCCGCCCTGCGCAGCCACAACGCCGCCCTCGTCCTGCGCCTGCTGCGCGACGCGGGTGAGGACGGCGTCAGCAGGCTGGAACTGGCCGAACGCACCGGACTCACCCCGCAGGCCGTCAGCAAGATCACCGCCCGGCTGCGGGCCGAGGGCCTGGCGGCCGAGGCGGGCCGCCGCGCCTCGACCGGCGGCAAGCCGCGCACCGTGCTCCGCCTGGTCCCGGACGCCCGCCACGCGATCGGCCTCCACCTGGACCGCGACGAGCTGACGGCGGTCCTGGTCGACCTCGCGGGCACGCCGGTGGCCTTCCGTACGGCACGCTTCGACTTCGGCGCCGAGGCGGACCGGGCGCTGACGGCGGCGGCGTCGGAGGTCGGGGCGCTGATCGCCGATACGGCGGCGAACGGGCTGCTCGGGGTGGGCGTCGCCGCGCCCGGCCCGCTCGACCACGGCTCCGGCGTACTGCACCGGGTCACCGGCTTCCCGCAGTGGGACGGGCTCCCGCTGCGCGACGCGCTCGCCCGGCGGCTCGGCCTGCCCGTCGTCCTCGACAAGGACACCAACGCCGCCGCCCTCGGCCTCGCGGCCCCGGCCGTCCCCGTCGATTCGTTCGCGTATCTGCACCTCGGCACCGGCCTCGGCGCCGGGCTCGTGCTCGACGGCGGCGTGTACCGGGGAGCGCGGACGGACGCGGGGGAGTTCGGGCACCAGGTGGTCCAGCTCGACGGACCGCGCTGCGGCTGCGGCAACTACGGTTGCCTCGAAGCCCTGTGCCTGGCCGCCGTGGCTCGCGGCGCACAGACGCAGGCGGCCCGGCTGCTCGGTGTCGGCGCCGCCAACCTCGTACGGCTCCTCGACATCGACCGGGTGCTCCTCGGCGGCCGGATCGTGCTGGCCGCGCCCGAGTCTTATGTACGCGGCGTGGCCGCCGTGCTCGCCGAGGACGCCGCCCGCACCAACCGCTCCACGGTCCCCGTCGATGTCGTACGCGGCGGGGCGCGGGCGGTGGTCGAGGGGGCGGCCCAGCTCGTCCTCGCCCCGCTCTTCGCATTGGGCTGATCGAGGGTTTGTTGACGGCCAGTCGGGGTCAATCGGCCGCCCCGGCGGTGTGTCGGCGTGCGCACGCGGAATGTGGCGGAGTGCTCGGGGATACGCCGCTGCCAGCAGAGGTCACCCATGCGCCTGCCCACCGCCCTGTCCCTCCGCGCCGCCCTGTCCCTCCGCGCCGCCCTCCCCGCGGCCGCGCTCGCGCTCGCCCCGGCCCTGTACGGGGTCGGAGCGCACGCCGCCGCGCCCGCGCCCGAACCCGCCCCGGCCTGCGGCGACGAGACCGCCTCCGACTTCCCGATAGAAACCCGGCTGCGCGGCGGGCCGGACCACTACGCGCGGGGGGCCGGGTGGCAGCAGTGGCACCTGGAACTGCGCAACACCACGAACACCGGATGCCGGGCGATCCACCCCGTCACGGTCCTCGTCGACCACGGCCACGCACTGCGGCCCCGCCAGATCCAGCTGGAGTTCCTGGACCCGTACGCGGACGGCGGCACCTGGCGGGACGTTTCGTTCCAGACCACCGATGAGGACGAGAACATCGGGGTGTTCGAGAAGGACTTCAAGGGGTTCACGGTCGCGGCGGGGAAGACGGTCGACGTCGACATACGTTCCCGCTTCACCTCTGATGCCCCCTTGGGCCCGGTCACGGCCAACGCCATCGCCGTACAGCGGCGCGCGGACGACGGGGGCTGGGTCGGGCAGTCGAACGACTACGCGTTCCGGATCGACGCTGGGACGGGGGCGGGGACGGGCGCCGACGCGGACGACGGTACGTCGGGGGCGGACAGCGCACCCGTCGTACCGGAGACGAAGCCGAGCGCCGAGCCGGAACCCGAGCCCAGGGCGGAGCTGGAGGCCGAGCCCAGCGCCGAGCTGGAGCCGGACCCCGAGCCGAGCGCCGAGCCCGCTGAGCCGAGCGTCGCGCCGAGCCCGACCCGCCGCCTGGACCGGAGCCCGGTCGCGGTGCCGCCGAGCGCCGACAGTGAGACGGATCAGGGCACCGAGGACCTGGCGGATTCCGGCACCGACGAGGATCTGGACGCCGACGTGGACCTTGGCACGGACACGGGCACCGAGACGGGATCCTCCGACACCGACACCGACCCCGAGCCCGAAACTGACCTGGGCACCGGGACCGAAACCGACCCGGGAACCGACCTCGGTACCGAGACCGAAACCGATCCCGGCACCGAAACGGGTACCGACCCCGGCACCGACCCCGGTACCGAAACCCCGCCCGCGTCCGACCCCGGATACGACACGGAAGACCCCGGAACCGACCCCGAGGAGACCGCCCCCGGCGAGGACGCCCCCGGCGAGGACGCCGACAAGGGCGACGCCCGGCACGACGGCGAGGACGACGCCCGCCGCCCCGGGCACTGGAGGCCCGAGCTGGCCGCGACCGGGCAGAACGTCCGGCTCGCAGGGCTCGGTGTCGTCAGTGTCGGGCTCGTCGCAGGGGGCGTCGCCCTCGTCGTGAAGTCCCGGCGCACTAGGCGCTGAGGACGCTACCGCTCACCGCCCCGGGGCCCCTCGCCCCGGCGGCGGAGTTCGTCGTCGGCCTTGTCCGCGCCGCGCTGGATCGGCTCCGAGTGCTTGCCGCCGGTCTTCTTGTCGGCGGCTTCCGCCCCCTTGCGTGCGCCTTGTCGGCTCTTGTCCGGGTTCTTGGCGATCGCGTCCTTCAGCTTGTCCATGATGCCCATGGCGGTCTCCTCACCGTCGGCTCGCGTTTCCCCCTCCCCACAGGATCGGACACCTGTGCGGGTCTGTCGCGCCGAGCCTCCGGAGCCCCCGGTTAGGCTGTGGACGTCGCCCAGACGGTCGAACGTTCAAACGGCAAGCCGAGCGGAGAGCAACCAGTGGCAGAGCGCAAGCCGATCGAGTCATGGCTCACCGACATGGACGGGGTGCTGATGCACGAGGGCATACCGGTGCCCGGGGCCGATGCCTTCATCAAGCGGCTGCGCGAATCCGGCAGGCCGTTCCTCGTGCTCACGAACAATTCCATCTACACCCCGCGCGATCTGCACGCCCGGCTGTCCCGGATCGGCCTCGACGTACCGGTGGAGAACATCTGGACGTCGGCGCTGGCCACCGGCCAGTTCCTGGACGAGCAGCGCCCCGGCGGCACCGCGTACGTCATCGGGGAGGCGGGGCTGACGACCGCCCTGCACGACATCGGCTACGTACTGACCGACGTCGAGCCGGACTACGTCGTGCTCGGCGAGACGCGTACGTACAGCTTCGAGGCGCTCACCAAGGCGATCCGCCTGATCAACGACGGGGCCCGGTTCATCGCGACCAACCCGGACGAGACCGGCCCCTCGGCCGAGGGCGCGCTGCCCGCCACCGGCTCGGTCGCGGCGCTGATCACCAAGGCGACGGGCCAGGAGCCGTACTTCGTCGGCAAGCCGAATCCGCTGATGATGCGGGCCGGGCTGAACGCGATCGGGGCGCACTCCGAGAGC
The DNA here is from genome assembly GCF_055591805.1 of Streptomyces sp. NPDC041200. Lineage (NCBI taxonomy): Bacteria > Bacillati > Actinomycetota > Actinomycetes > Kitasatosporales > Streptomycetaceae > Streptomyces > Streptomyces sp. NPDC041200. The sequence goes on from NZ_JBVIZF010000012.1 coordinate 160,230, forward strand.
AGTGCGATGATCGGCGACCGGATGGACACGGACGTACGGGCCGGTCTGGAGGCGGGCATGGAGACGTTCCTCGTGCTCACCGGGGTGACCCAGGCCGACCAGGTCGACCGCTTCCCGTACCGGCCGTCCACCGTCGTCGACTCGATCGCGGACCTCGTGGACCGCGTCGTCTGAGCAGTCGGCTGAGTAGCCGCCTGAGCACCTTTCCGAGCACCCATATGGAGCAGGGCCGGGTCCGCAGCGGATGCGGGGCCCGGCCCGGCGCGTGAGCCTCGAAGTGGGAGGTTCACGATGCGCATCGGCACCCTCACACTCTGTGCGGCAACGCTCTGCCTCATCGCCTCGGGCCCCGCACTCGCCGACCACCGCCACGACGGCACCGCCACGATCCGGGTCAGTCCGCTCGCCATCGCGCCCGGCACCGAGGTGGAGGTGCGGGCCTTCGGCTGCCAGGGCAGGGCGGCGACGGCCACCTCACCGGTGTTCGTCAGCGACGCGGAGCTGACCCCCGACGGCGACGGGCTGTTCAGCGAGGCGACGATCCGCTCGACGGCGGCCAAGGGCGCGCACCGGGTCGCCGTGGACTGCGGCGGCGGCGCGGATCCGGGCACCGGCACCGGGAAGGTGTCCGTCGCCGTGGAGCGCCCGCCCTCGCCCGTCGCGCCCGTGCGCGCGGGCGGCGGCGGCGCCCCACGGCCCGCGCCCGACGTCGAGACACCCCACAGCGGCCTCGGCGGCGCGGAGGCCTACGGCCTGGTGCTGTCCGGCGGTACGGCGGTGGCCGTCGCCGGGCTCGCGGTACGGCGGCGACGGCAGCGGCAGCGGGTGGGCGGCGATGTCTGAGACGCGCTTCGCCGGAACCGGACGGCTGGCCATGGGCCTGGCCTGGGTGGCGCTGCTGCTCGGGCTGTGGATGTGGGGCCGGGACATCACCGACGGTACGGGCGCCCCTGCGCCCATGACGGGGGACGCGGCCGCGGTCGGCCGTCCCCCGGCCCATCCGCTGCCCGTGGCGCACGCCCCGCTTCCGGCCGCCCGGCCGGAACGGGTCGACATCGCGGCGGCCGGGGTCCACGCCCCGGTCATCGGCGCGGGCCTGGACCGCAAGGGTGCGGTGAAGCCGCCGCCCTTCAGCCGCGCGGACTCCGTCGCCTGGTACCGGGGCGGGCCCGAACCGGGCACGCCGGGGGCGGCGCTGCTGGTCGGCCACGTCGACACCCGCTCCAAGCCCGCCGTCTTCTACCGGCTGCGCGACCTCAGGCGCGGTGAGACGGTCCGGGTCGCGCGGTCGGACGGTACGACGGCGGAGTTCACGGTGGAGGACGTGGCGATGGTGACCGCCAAGCGCTTCGACGCGCGCCGCGTGTACGGCCCGCGAACCGGAGGCCGGGCGGAGCTACGGCTGATCACCTGCGGCGGCCGGTTCGACCGGGAGACCCGGACGTACTCGGCGAACGTGGTGGTGTCCGCGTACCTGACGAGCACGAGCACGAGCACGAGCGCAAGGCCGCACGCCCCCCGGGCCACCCCCGGGAACGCGGGCTGACCCCCGCCCGTTCTGGAGCCGGGGACTCGGTGGACGCGAAGGCGGTGGCTGTATGGGTGGGGTCCTGCCGTACGTGATCTTCGTCGGCGCGCTGGTCGCCGTCATGGGCTTCTTCGGCTGGCTGGCCGTCCTGGCCCGCCGCCGGGGTGTCGCGGGGTCGGCGATCCGCGCGGCCGTGGCGGCACATGACCAGGCGTGGCAGGTGTCGGGGTATCAGTCCCACCTGGAGGTCAGGGCGCAAGCGGAACGCAAAGCACCGATCGAGTCCCCCGACCACCCCTGGCATCCGGCGAGCCGCGACCTCGGCTCGCCCCGCCCCGCGGCCCGCGCTTCCCGCCGGGGCCGCCTCCGCCGGAGCCTGCGCCGCCGCTTCCGTCGGTAGAACGCCGTGCGAATCGCGCCGGACGGGCGAAAACCCGCCTCCGGTTGAGGATGCGGGCCCGGGCGGCAGGGGCCCTGTGCAAGGATGGATTCGACCGGCTTGTCTCACCCGGGGGCTCACTTTCCTCCCCCGGAGCGTGCACCCAAGGGGGAGTGGATGTACGGCAGTTACACCGGCCGTCGGCACACTGTTGCCCGCCACCACAACCGTAAGCGGAATCTCCGGCGCAACGGCGTGGCGGCCGCCGGAGCGCTGCTGTCGCTTGCGACGCTCACCGGCTGCTTCGGCGCCTCCGAGGGCCCCAAGGAGAAGAACAACGCCGCCCCGCCGGACCGTCAGAAGCAGCGCCCCAAGGCCACCGTGCCCTACTGGGTCAACCCCGACGGCAGCGCCGCCAAGCAGGTCGCCGCGTACCGCGAGAAGGGCGAGGCCGACGACGCCCGGCTGATACAGAAGATCGCCGAGCAGCCGGTCGCGGAGTGGCTGGGGGTGGACAACCCGGAGGGCCAGGCGCGCGGCTTCACCCAGGCCGCCGCGCACGAGGACCGCGACGCGTTATTGGTCTTCTACAACATCCCGCACCGCGACTGCGGCCAGTACTCCAAGGGCGGCGCGGCGGACGGCGCCGCCTACCGGGCGTGGCTCGACAAGGCCGTCCGGGGCATCGGCAACCGCCCGGCCACGGTGATCCTGGAGCCCGACGCGCTGCCCCACGTGGCGGACGGCTGCACGCCGAAGAAGTTCCACGAGGAGCGGTACGACCTGCTCACCGGCGCCGTCGACAAGCTCAAGGGCCTGCCCCGCACCAAGGTCTACCTGGACGCCGGAAACCCGCGCTGGATCAAGGACCCGAAGGCGATGGCCGGGCCGCTCAAGCGCGCCGGGATCGCCAAGGCGGACGGCTTCGCGCTCAACATCTCCAACTTCCAGAGCACCGCCGAGAACAAGGCCTACGGCAGGAAGCTGTCCGCGATGGTCGGCGGCAAGCCCTTCGTGATCGACACCGGCCGCAACGGGAACGGCCCGGCCCCCGGCAAGGACGACCCGGAGGCCTGGTGCAACCCGAAGGGCCGGGCGCTCGGCGACCCGCCGACGGTCGAGACCGGCGACCAGAAGGTCGACGCCTACCTGTGGATCAAGCGCCCGGGCGAGTCCGACGGCCCCTGCAAGGGCGGCCCCCGGGCGGGCCAGTGGTGGCCGCGCTACGCACTTGACCTCGCCCGGAACGCCACCTAGCTCGCGCTCAGCGTGCGGTGCCCGCCCCGCCGATGACCTTGGCGGCCTTGGCGGCCTTGGGGGCGGCCGTCGCGGGCACCTTCACCCACACCGACTTGGACGGCGTTCCCTGGTCGTCGACCGCGTTCAGCATGTAGTAGCCCGGCGGCACCAGCGACGGGTCCTTCGGCAGGGTCACCGAGACGCCCTCCTTCGTCTGCTTGAAGTCGAGTGCGATCGACCGCTGCTCGACGTTGGTCACATGGGTGAAGGAGCTGGGCCGGATCAGCCGCATCTTTTTGATCGCCGAGGCGTGCTCGGTCTTGTACGTGGTCGTCGCGCCCAGCTTGACCGTCCTCGGGCCGCCCTCGGCGTCGAGCTTGGGCCGCGAGTCCCGGTACAGATACGGCGGCCGGTAGAGGTCGATCTGCTGCTGGAACTCGCCCGGCTTGGTGTTCGCCTTGTCCTGGAAGAGCGAGTCGGAACCGAAGGTCATGACCCGGCCGTCCGGCAGCAGCAGCGCGCCCGAGTGGTAGTTGCGGCCGACCAGCGGATCGGCGACCCCGCGCGTGCGGTTGGTCTTGGGGTCGTACAGCTCGGCCTTCAGCACGTTGGTGTCGCTGCGGCCGCGGTAGTCGCCGGAGCCGTTGGTGGTCAGGATCGTGTCGTCCGGCAGGATGACGCTGCTCGGATAGCGCGCCTTCTCGTACATGTCCGGTCCGTCCTCGAACCGCGGCTGGTCGTCCTTCAGGTCGACGATCCGCGTCCCGGCGGTGGACTCGGTGGACTCGCCGACGCCGCCGCCGCCGAGCACCATGAACCGCTGGTCCTGCGCCGGGGGCAGCATGACCGACATCGACGTCTCCAGCAGCTTCGGGTCGCTGATGCCCGGCACCACCTGGAACTTGTTGCTCTTCAGATCCCAGATGCCGGGGGTGCGGCCCTTGTCGGCCGGTCCGTATCCGGCATTCGAGCCGGTGTAGAAGACGCGGCCCTTTTCGGTGAGGAAGAGCGCCGGGTAGGTGGGGAAGAAGCGCCGCTTCGGCAGGTACTTCCACTTCTTCGTCTTCGGGTTGTAGATCTCGTTCTTGCCCGGCACGACCTGGCCGATTTCATCGAGCCCGGACACGGCCAGCACGCGGCCGTCCTGCAGGGTCGTCAGGGTCGGATACCAGCGGGCCTCGTTCATCGGGTCGATGGTGATGTACCGCTCCGACTCCGGGTCGAATTCGTAGGCCTGCTTGATGCCCTGGAAGTCCTTCTTGTCGAACGACAGCTTCTGCGCGATGCCGTAGTAGTTCTGTTTGTCCTTGCCCTTCAGCCCGGAGATCCGGTAATTGTCCTCGGTTCCGGTCTGGTACTTCTTGCCCTTCTGCCGCGCCTCGACATAGACCCGCGCCGTGCTGGCGGTGACGGTGACCTTTCCCGTCTTCGCGTTCGTCTTCTTCTTCGCGCGCGGGACGAGGACCGGGTCCTTGGACTCGAACGTCTTTCCGTTCTTCTTGCCCGTGAAGCGGGTCCCGGACGGGAAGGTCTTCGGCTTGTCCGGGTCCTCGTTGTGGACGAACATCAGCCCGCCCGCCTTCTCGACGTCGCCCCGGAGCTTCTCGTACCGCTGCGTGCCGCCCGCCACCAGCAGCTTGCCGTCCGGCAGCTGGGTGTGTCCGGAGCAGAAGAGGTCCTTGGGCGTGGGGATGTTCCGGTACGTGTTCTTCTCCGGGTCCCACAGGACGGTACGGAAGGACTTGGCGTCGAAGTTCTTGGCGTTGTTCCCGGAACCGGCGACCAGCAGCACCTTGCCGGTGTGCAGCAGAGCGGCGTGGATCGTATTGATCCGATATTCCTCCGGGACGTTCACCACGCCCCAATGGCCGTTCTCGGCCATGTACTCCGGTTGGTTGATCTTGTAATCGTGATACTGCGCGGAGCTGAATCGGTAGAGTGCCGGGCCGTTCATCCCGGCCAGCACGGTCACGGCCGCCGCACCGATTCCGAAGCGGCGGGTGCGGCGACTCGGTCGGTACTTCACGTCTTATCGTCCCCCAAGAGCGGGCTGCGTTGTCCGTTTCTCCTGGCGGACGGTCCACCGCCAGGCGATGATCGGAGCGGCTGTGATAGCCAGGGCGAGTGATGCCCAAACGGTCATCGCTGGATGACTGTGGCCGAAGTAGAAGGAAGAGGCGAGCGACCCGCCGAAGACCACCAGGAAGAAAAGGTGGATCCGGAAGGTCCCGAAGAGGGTGTCGGGGCTCGACGAGTCGCCCTTGGGGGTGACGACGAAGCGGCTCTTGCGGCGTAGTACGGCATCCATCAGGGAGCGCGCGTAAATCGGCGCGGACATCGCGGACATCACCATTCCGGCGACGCCACCCGACCCCTCCGGCTCATGCGGCGAGACGTTGTGCCGCCGGTTCCAGATGTACAGGCCGATCTGGAGCGCGGACGCGTTGCCGTAGAGCATCATCCAGATGGCGGGGTCGATCTGGATGCCGGACGCCCCGAAGCCGAGGAACAGCGCGCAGCTGATCCCGGCCAGGATCCAGTTCAGAGCCGACATCGGATAGAAGATCACCATCAGGGTGTAGTTGAAGAGCTTGCCCGCCGGGAGCGAGAACGGCGCCTTCCAGAACTGTCCGAGGATCGTCTCGTACGTGCCGCGCGACCAGCGCAGCTGCTGGGTGAAGAAGTCCGTCCAGGCGTTCGGCCCCTCGCCCACCGCGAGCACGTCCGGCGTATAGACCGAGCCCCACTTCCGCCCGGTGGAGGCGTTGCGGTGCCGGTGCAGCTCGAAGCCGGTCGCCATGTCTTCGGTGATCGAGTCGTACAGCCCGCCGATGCTCTTGATGGCGCTGATCCGCACCGCGTTGTTGGTGCCGACGAACATCGGCGCGCGGTACGCGTTCCCGGCGCGCTGGATCAGCGCGTGGAACAGGAACTGCTGGCTCTCGGCGGCCTTCGTCACCGCCGCGTCGTAATTCCCGTACACCTGCGGGCCGACGACGAACGCGATGTCCGGGTCGCGGAAGTAACCGAGCATCCGCTCCAGGTAGTTCGGCAGCGGCACGTGATCGGTGTCGACCGAGGCGAAGAGGTCGTACGCGTCGCCATGGGCGTCCAGCCAGGCGTTGTAGTTGCCGTGCTTGGTCTTCGCCCGGTACGGGCCCTTGGCCTGGTTCCACTTCTCGACGCCCTTGCGGCTGAAGTGGCGCACGCCCAGGCGCGCGCACACCTCCTTCACTTCAAGGTCGTCCCCCTCGTCCAGCAGCCAGACGTCCAGCTCGCCCCGGTGCCGTACCCTGACCGCCGCCTGGAGCGTCTTCGTCACCATCTCGATCGGCTCCTTGCCGGGCACGAACGTGGTGATGAAGGCGACCTTCGTCCCGGTCTCGGGCACGACCGGGACCGGATCGCGGGCCACGAGCGTCGCGTGCGCGTTGGACGCGACGTTCATCGTGCGGAACAGCTCGATCAGCCCGATCGAGACCAGCATGATGGTGTCCAGGACCGCCATGGTGGGGCTCTGGCCGTCCCGCTCCGTCCAGTGCGCGGGCTGAATGAGCCACAAGAGGAGCCCCAGCGACACCAGCGGCGCCGCGCCCAGCAGCAGCGCGGCGCGGATGCGGTGCGGCTCGTCCGCCAGCAGGCTGCGGTAGCGCACGCGATAGGCGGTGGTCGGGTCGGGCTGGGTCAGCGGTCCCGCGAGTCTGCTGTAGTGCTCGTAGTCGTACTTCGGCAGCGGCCGCCGCCGATGAGGGCGCTGCTGACGCGGGATGCGTAAGCGAGTCGTGGTCGACGAGTCGTACGAATCCTGGTCCTGCGACCGCTGGTCATGCGGCTTCTGGCCATGCGGATGCTGCCGGGCGCCTGTCGGCGTCGACGTCATGAGTCATTCCCCCCGCACGCGGGCTGGTGCGTGTCGTCACGTTCTCCTGGCCGGCACGACCCCCCACGGCCGTACGGGCACGATAGTGGAGCGGCCGCGTCCGTCGAATGGAATCGAATATGGAATGGCCGCGTTCTGCTTGTGTACGAAGTGTGCCGGACCCCTCCCGTCCGGTTTCCCCCCGGGGCATCCCAACACCCCGTGTCACAGGCCGTGTTGGTGTGCGATGCACCCAGATCAGGGTCTCGAACACGCCTGTGTGATCGCAAGGAGAAACGCACCCTTATTCGGACAAAGGAGCGCAAGGAAGAGCCGTCGCGGCCGGTCGCGAAAACGGCTTATTCGTGATGCGGCGAACGCAATCTGTTGCGGATGTTGCAGAAGTGGTCGCGAATCGCCTCTTCGGCGCGTAGGGCGTCCCCGAACCGCACCGCTTCGAGGATCTGCCGGTGCTGGGAGAGGGTGACGTGGGGGTCGGTCGGCACGTCGACCAGGTCCGTACGCACCCGGTGGAACGCGTCCCAGAACGCCTCCAGCACCTCGCTGAGCAGCGTGTTGTCCAGGCTCCCGTACAGCGCGGCGTGAAAGGCGCGATCGGTCTCCGCGCGGACGGCGCCCTCGGCCGCCTCGGCCTCCATCCGCCGCACGATGTCGTCCAGCGTCGTGAGGTCCTTCGCCGGTATCCGCCCGGCGAGCCGCGCGATCAGCCCCGTCTCGATCGCCTCGCGCAATTCCAGCAGCTGGAGCAGGCTGTCCTCGCCCCGATAGTGACCGGCGACGGTCCGGAAGATCAGCCCCTCGATCATGGGCGCCATCGACATGGGCCCCACGTAGGTCCCGAAGCCGTGCCGGATCTCGACGATCCCCATGGCTTGGAGTGCCTTCAGTGCTTCGCGCACGGAGTTGCGGCTGACCCCGAGCAGCTCCATCAGCTCCGTCTCGGTGGGCAACGGAGCGCCGGAGGGGAGCCGCCGGTCGATGATGAGCCGTTTGATGCGCTCCTGGATGTCGCCAGCCATCCCACCCCGCGCGTGCGCCGCCGCCACCGCCACCTCCGATTCCGGTCAGCTTAGCGGCAGCGGCGCGGGGTGTTCCTCAGAGCTGCGCGGTGAATGCGGTCCAGGCTTCGCGCGAGACGGTGAGGTGGTCGAGTTGGGTGTCCTTGGAGTCGCGAACGTGCACGGCGTCGGTGCTCATGGCGACCTCGACGCACTCGCCGCCCCCGCCGCCGCTGTAGCTGCTCTTGAACCAGTTGAGTTCGGTGGTGCTGCTCATAGCGCTCCTCGCATCTGCTCCAGCAGGCTCGTGGTGGCCTGAGGGCTCAGAGCCTGTGAGCGCAGTTTGCCATAGCGCTGATGCATTGCACTGACGGCTTTTGGCTCGGTGATCAGGACGCTGGTGCCGTGCGCTTCGATGTAGCCCATCCACTGGTGATCGACCGTTTCGGCGAGACGCATCGACCCTTCGGCGCCGGAGTGGTCCTGCTGCCGCAGCGGCATGATCTGGATCTCCACGTTCTGGCGACGCTGCTGCTGAAGCAGGTGATCGAGAAGCGCCTTGGTGACCTCCGGGCCGCCGAAGCACCTGTCCAGCAGGGCTTGTTCGATGACGAAGCAGAACGAGGTGTTTGGCAAGTCCGCGAATAGCTGTTGCCTTGCCAGGCGTGCGATCACCTGGTGCTCATACTCCTCCGCAGGAGTGTGCGGGATGTATCGGTCGAAGATCGCGCGCATGTAGGGCTCGGGTTGAAGCAAACCTGGCACGACCGCGCAGTCGTAAGCGAGAAGGGTCACTGCCTCCTCCTCGATTCCCGCCCAGTGCTGGACCCATGATGCGAGGCCCACCTTCCGTGTCAGGCTGCGGTACGCCGCGCCCAGAACTCGCGCGGCCAGCGCACCCAACACCTCCTCCACTCGCGGGACGAGTTCCTTCGGCGGGAAGCGCCGACCCTGCTCCATCTTGGCGACATACGTCACCGAGTACCGCACGCGCGGCGCGAACTGCTCCTGCGTCAACCCCCCTTCGTCCCGCAGCGCCTTCAACACCGCGCCAAACGTCTTGAGGCTGTCCGAGACTTCGGGTTCGCTGCTGTCTGCTCCCATACGTACATGGTCACGCCCGGTGACCACCCCAGTCCAGCGAGTCAACTGGTACAGAAGAAACTGGGTGGGTGTCATACCTGGCTAGCGCCGCCCCCGCACCGCAACGCTTCCGCCCATGACCGCACCACAGGGCCAAGTCCCCGTCACCGTACGTACGTTCGCACAGCGATTCTCCGCCACCCGGCGCGGGGCCCGGCTCGCCCGTCTGCTGACCGCCAACCAGCTCACCTCCTGGGGTCTCGGCCCCAGCGACGACGCCGTGCTCGTCGTCGCCGAACTGGCCGCGAACGCCGTCCTCCACGGCCGCGTCCCGGGCCGGGACTTCGCCCTCCTCCTGCGGTACGACCACGAGACCGGCCGCTTGGAAATCGAGGTGTCGGACACCCACGACCGCCAGCCCACCCCCAAGACCCCCACCTCCGTCGACGAACAGGGCCGTGGCCTGCTCCTGGTCGAGGCGCTGGCCGACCGCTGGGGCGTCAAGGAGCGCCGTGGGCCGGGCAAGACCGTCTGGGCGCACGTGAAGACTTCTGGAGCCGATAGGTAAGGATGCGCCGCGTTCGCGACATATAAGGGGTGTGGAGACCTTGAAGACCCGCAGCGACCGTGACCGCGCCGCGGCGCGGTTCACGGCCTTGTACGTCCGTGACCACCCGCGGGTGCGCGCCTATGTGCTCCGGCGGTCGGGCGACCAGGCCGAGGCGGAAGACCTGACCGCCGAGGTCTTCCGTACCGCGTGGGAGCGCATGGCCGCCGGTGCTGACGTGGGGACCGGGTGGCTTTTCGTCACCGCGCGCAACCTGCTGAGCAACCACTACCGCTCAACGGCACGCCTGACGGAGACGCACCGCGCCGTCGCCGACGCGTTGGGCCGTGCTCCGGCGTCGGGCCAGGACAACGCCGTGCTCGACGCGCTCGATCAGCTGTCGTCGGCGCACCGCGAGGTGCTGCTGCTGAGCTACTGGGACGGGCTCAGCGCCGCGGAAACCGGTGAAGTCCTCGGGTGCAGGGCGTCCGCGGTATGGGTCCGGCTGCACCGAGCACGCAAAGCGTTTCGTGACGTCTACGATCTGCCTCAGGAGCGAGTGTGATGCGCGTGAAGTCTCTGATCAAGAAGGCCAACCCGGTCCCGGGCAGCGCGAACGAGGGCCTGTCGGCACGTGCCGGCGACGAACTCGCCGCGCTGGTCGGACCCGCGAGCGCCGCACCTTCCGCGGCAGCCGCTCCTCGTTCGTCGCGACGGGGTTTCCTGGTGGCCGCCGTCGCCTGCGGGGTCGTCATCGCCATCGGCGGCGTCACCCTCTCCGCTCTCCAGGACGACCCGGCCGGGCGGGGGAGCGAGTCGGCTGCGCCGGGCGAGGGCCCGGGCGGCGGCGCGATGGCCGATGAGCCCTACTTCGGCAGCACGGCCAGGCTGGAAGGGGCGGCGGACGTGATCGTACGGGCGCGGCTCGGCGCCGGGCGCGAGGAGACCGACGACGATGTCCGCACGACGGTGGCCACGGCGAAGGTGGTGGCGACCGCCAAGGGCCGGACGTCGGGGGACGCGATTCAGGTGGCCTACACGACGCCCGGATCCGGGCCCGAGACCGCCGGACTCACCGCCGGGAAGGAATACGTCCTGCTGCTCGAAGAGGGCGATGGTGGACGCTACGTCCTGGTGAACACCACCCAGGGCTGGTACGCGGTCGAGGACGGCGCGGCGGTCGCCGGGCAGGACAACGACGTGGCCCTGAGCCCGGCGGTGCGCAAGGCGCTCCGGCTCGGCCCGCAGGGCGGGTGACGCGGCGCCGGTGCGCCACGGACACTACGTGGCGCACCGGCTTGTGTGCTTTCGGCCGCGCTTACGGTGTGCGGTTCGCGGCGATCCTGGCCGTCCTGTCGGCCAGCTGATCGACCTTGCCGACCTTGCCGAAGCCTCCGCCCGACACGGCCTTGACCGCGCCGCCTGATGTGACGGCGTAGAGCGCCTGCTCCGGGTTGACCAGGTCGTACGGGCGCGTGCCGCCATGGTCGGCGAGCATCAGCACGTACTGCGGCCCGCCCTTGGCGAGCACGGTGGTGTCCCTCTCCTCGTACGTGACGCCCTTGTAGGTGCCGCCGAGCTGGCTGACCTCGATGGTGTCTCCGGCGGCCACGTCCCCGGCGAGCGCCCGGGTGACCCTCACCTTGGAGACGGTGACGATGACCGGGTCTGCCTCGGCCGCCTTCTTCGCCTCCTTGGCTTCGGCGGGCGACAGGCCCGCCTGCGGATTGGTGGCCGGGTCGCCGCCCGCGGGGGCGTCGGGGAGCATCTTCTCCACCCGGCTGCTGACCACGGTCCCCTTGACGACGATGTCGGACTTCTTGATGACCTCGTCAAGTGACGAATACTCGGGATAGTCCGCGTGGTACGCCACGGTGTCCGAAGTCCCCGCGGACTTGGACCCGTTGGTGGAGGTGCCCTCAGCGGAGCAGCCGACGGCGGCGAACGCGGCGAGTATCGCCGTCCCGGTGATGAGAATGTTCCGACTCGCGGTCACCTGTAGATCCTCTTCACCTCGGACTTGTCATAGGGCTGTGGCTTCTGCACATTCGAGCGGTTGCGACTGTGCTTCATCAGCGACGCTTTACTCGTGTTCGGGTTGTCGTCGAGGCTGAGCCCGTGTCCGAGTTCATGTGTGACGGTGCTCCGCACCCATTTGTCGTACTGGGATATGGAGCCGGTGTCCCGGTCGATGGTCCGGGCGTTGACCTTGATCTTGAAGGACCGGTTCGGCCGTGACCCGGACGGTTCGTACAGGCCGTACCAGCTTCCGCTGTAGCGGTTGGCCGTGAAGCTGGGCTTGGCGCTGGACTTGCGCTTGATGTTGGCGCTGACGCCGGCGGTGTTCCAGTTCTTGCGACCGGTGTCGAAGTACTTGACCCATTGGCTATTGACGCCGACGGTCTTGACGCTGAACGACCGCTTGGGCATGCCCCCGCTGTAGTACGTGGCGGAGGCGGGTGTTGCCCCGGCCAGCGTGCCCGCGATGGCCAGCGCGCCACATGAAGTGAGGGTGACTAACGCACGAGTAGATCTTCGGTTCAAAACTGTTCCTCCGTGAATTGAGCAGGCGGCATGGCCGAATGCGTAATCGCATTTCTCCACGGTTGGTGCAGCGTGATAAATCCATGTCCTGGATGTCAGGTCGCAGGAAAGGATCCGAAAAGGAATAGGGATGCGGAAGGACAGTCGACGCACCCTGAGCTGTTCTGTTTCCCCCTTTGGCTCCCCCGTTGACCGGCTGCTCCGTCCTCAAGTGTTGAGGCGATCAGCCGTTTGACGAACACGCACCGCGATGCCGTGCCGATGTTCGAGGCCTCAGCATCACAGGTGACGCGGACCCGGGCATCCGCCTCAAGTAGGAGTAATGCGGGAAGAGATTCCTCCTTGAGGCTGTGGGAGATGCGGCCCCACTTGTCGTATCCCCCGGGGCAGCGGAATTGCCCGGCTCACCAAGACGTCGGCGGCCGCACCCAGGCCAGCAGACGGCTCAGCGGCAGGACCTCGTCCGGGCTCGGCGCACATCACCTCTTCTTCACGAACCGTGCCCGATCACCCGGCGTCAGCCGCTCCGTCGCGTGGCGAACCGTGATCCGCGGCAGCTCGGCGAGATGCCGGTCGAGGAACTGCGTGATCAGAGGCGCGTCCCGGCGGCCGATCTCCCGCAGCATCCAGCCGAGCGCCTTGTGGATCATCGGCTCCGGATCCCGGCACAGGGCCAGCGCCAGGCGAAACGTCGGCTGGAACCGGCCCTCGCGGATCAGGGCCAGCGTGGAGACCACCGCGATCCTGCGGTCCCACAGCCAGGAGGAAGCGGCCAGCTCGTCCAGTACCTCCCCTGCGCGCGGGGGATCGTCCAGAAGCCAGGGCCCCAGAACGACATGCGCGGAACCGTCCACCAGATCCCAGTTGTCCACACACGTGGTGCGTGCCAGGTAGAAGTCAACCAGCGCCTCGCGATCCGCGCCGTGCGCCGAGCGCGCCTGTTCGGCCAGTACCAGGAGCCCGGCAAACCGCTCCTCATGAACCCGGCTGTGCAGCAGCACGTCTACATCGTCCAACGTCAACGCCCGGTGGGCATGGGCGAGTTTCCGCAGCGTCGGCACACGTACGCCCAGGAGTTGGTCATCCTCGGCGGGGGTGAGCACCCGGACCTGCTGGACCCGGACGGCCGGCTCCGCCAGATCGCGCAGCTCGGCCCGTAGCTCCTCAAGTGAAACGATCGCCATGCCCGCGGACGCTAGCGCACAACGCTATGCGGCGAACCGCGGCGAACGTGGTCCTGTGAGGCACACGACGACGCCCGTCACGATGATGCATGCCGTGATGAGTACCGCGGGGAGGGAGTCGGCGGGATACAGCATCCACGCCCACGGCTCCGGGCGGCCGCCCCGCCAGCCGGTCGCGGCACACAGCAGTGGCACGACAGCGATGATGACGGCCGCCAGACGGTAGCCGAGGAACGGGAACAGCAGCAGTGCCAGGCCGATGTAGCCGACGATGTTGCGCCCGAGCACCAGGGCGATGCCATCGGCTCCCAGGGCATAACACAGGATCGCCGTTCCCGCCCCGGTGGCGGCGGCCGTGGAGCCGAGCGTGGCGTCCCATCTCCGCAGGGCGCGGCAGGCGATGCTTTCGGTGCGCTGGTCTCCATGTCCGATGCCATGGAGCAGCACGACAGCGGGCAGCAACGTGATGAGGTGGCCGACGAGAAAGTGCCCGGACTGGCCGGTCAGCACCGGCACAGGCAGCTCGGCGTTGCCCATGAGCAGTCCCACCGCGTTGGTCGTGACGACGCACACGGCCAGCGCGAAAACAGCGCGTGCCTTGATCCACCAGATCATGTGTCGCTCCCGTCGATGGCCAGGTGGGGGCGTACGTCGCAGGTACGCATGGCGCGGGTGTTGCGCTCGTACCAGGCCACCTGGACCTGCCGGGGCTGGGTGAGAACGTGCCGGGCGAGAGCCAGTTCCCGTGGTGTCACCTGGTTCGTGAGGGTGTGGGCTGAAGCTCCGGCGGTCAGGGAGAGCCACGCTCCGACGGGGCCATGGGCGTCGGCGGCCGGGTAGGGGGCGGCGCTGTCCGAGCAGGCGGGATCGGGCGGAAGCAGCCCTGCCGCCACGCCGGTGGGTACATCAGCGGCACTGGTGACAGGGCTGATGGCGAGCTTCGCCTCGTTGCGGCCGGGCCGGTCGGCCATGGTCAGCGTGGCGGGTACGGCGACTCCGGCCTGGCGGAGCTTGTCGGTGGCCTTGTGCCCTTGCGCGCGGATCATGGCGGCCTGGCCGTCCATCTCGGGCCACAGGCAGATTCTGGGCCGCCCGTGGTCGCAAGCGAGCTCGCTGGTCGGCCGGGAGACTACGGGATCGGCCCCCATGCCGTGGGCAGAGGCCGAACCGGCGGCGAGCCCTGCGGCGGTGAGTACGGATGCCGAGAGAAGGGCCGGGAGCGACTTGCCGTAATGAATGAGCACTGCGGCGGCCAGGCAGACAGCCGCACCGAACGTGCCCGCGCTCAGCAGCGCCGATGAATCCAGGCCCTGATCGATCGCGCAGCAGTCACTGAGTCCTCCGCCGACAAGGTGGCGGATCCACAGGATGCTCCAGGAGGCCGGGTAGGCGTTGGCGACGAAGCTGGTGATCAGTGTGGCCGGGACGGCGATGACAGGGGCCCACAGGCGTCCGAGGAGGTAGCCGACCAGTGTGTTGGCCGCGAGCAGCACGGCCTCCACGGCCAGAATGCCGGGGTTCGGCATACCGATGCCGACGTCCGCGGCCGTCGCGGAGACCAGGAGGGCCGCGGCCATGGCGAGCAACCCCATGCCCCACACGGGCAGCAGGATGGGCACTGCCACGGCCAGTGGCGAGCGAACCGTGCTCTGGTCGGTTAGGCGTGCGCGTCGGATCCGGCTTCCCTCCCAGGCGCCGGAGGCAGCACACGCAGGGCCGACGAAGGTCAGGGCGAGGCTTGCGTTGCCGGTGACGGAGAGCCAGTAGTGGGGCGTGACCCAGTCGGAGAGGCTGTCGCCGAGGGCGAGGACGATGAAGCCGACCAGGAAGGGCAGGAGGCGGGTGCTTGAGGAGAGGCGGAGGAGGGTGCGCAGCTGCACGGTCAGATCTCCTCGCCGACGAGTTGGGCGTAGGCCGCTTCCGCGCGTTCGCGGGGGCCCTGATCGTTGTCGGTGGTGGCGTGGAATTCGGCGGTGGTGCCGTGGAAGCGGACGGCGCCGTGGTCCAGGACGATGACGTGCTGGTACAGGTCGGCGAGGTCTTCGGTCTGGTGGGTGGAGACGATGATGTGCACGTCGTCGGCGAGTTGCGCCAGCAGGGAGCGGAAGACTTTGCGCTGAGTGGGGTCGAGGCCCGCGGTGGGCTCGTCCATGAGGATGAGTTCGCTGCGGTGGGTGAGGGCACCGGCGATGCCCATGCGGCGCAGTTGGCCTCCGGAGACCTGGTGGCTGCGGCGGTCTGCAAGGTCATTCAGGCCCACGCGGGTGAGGGTTGCGGCGGAGGCGTTCCAGGCGTCGGTACGGTTCATGCCCTTGAGCCATCCGGCGTAGGCGACCTGCTCGCGAACGGTCAGCCCTGGGACAGGCGTGATCTGCTGCGGCAGCCAGGCAACCGCCTTGCGGTAAGCCGTCAGGTCCCTGCGGCTCGCCGGGCTGCACTCCTTCCAGGTGACCGTTCCGTGCCGGGGCTTGAGCTGGGAGGCGGCCAACGCCATCAGGGTGGACTTGCCCGCCCCATTCGGGCCCAGAAGCACGGTGGCCGCGCTGCCGATGCGGAGATCTAACGCGTTGAGCACGGTCGTGTTCCGGTTGTACCGGAAGGTGACGCCGTGGAATTCCAATGCCATGAGTCGCACATTCCGCCACCGAGGCATCTCAGGCGGCTGATGTAGAGAGGAATCGAGACGGGCTGATGCCGTCTATCAGCTGCCGCTTGGTGTGTACCGGCGGTCGTCCGGACTTCTTCCCAGCAGGGAGCAGGGGCTCCAGCTTCGCCCACTGCGCATTCGTCAGATCGTGCCTCCCCATGAAGTGGATCTTGACACGTCAAGATCCACTTCTGAAAACGCCCTAAGAGGTCCTAACAAAGACGTTGGACGTGGCGGTGAGTGATCAGGCAGGCGGCAAGACCGAGGAAGGCTTCATGGATGTCGTCGCGTCGTTCCCAGCGGATCCGCAGCCGGCGGAAGCCGTGCAGCCAGGCGATCGTGCGCTCGACCACGTAGCGGAAGACGCCCAGGCCGGAGCCATGTTCGACGCCTCGTTCGGCGATGACCGGCCGGATCCCGCGCTGTCGCAGCAGGCGGCGGTACTTGTCGTGGTCGTAGCCGCGGTCGGCGAGGAGTGCGTCCGGCCGGCGTCTGGGCCGGCCCACGACGCCGGCCACGGCCGGGACCTTGTCCAGCAGCGGCAGCAGCTGGGTGACGTCGTTGCGGTTTCCGCCGGTCAGCGACGCCGCGAGCGGGATGCCCTGGCCGTCGGTGAGCACGTGGTGCTTGCTGCCCGGCCGCGCACGGTCGACCGGGCTGGGCCCGCTTTTGGGCCGCGCCGAGCGGCCCGCACATGAGAGGAGTCGATCACCGCCCGCGACCAGTCCAGCTTCCTCGCCGACCGCAGCTTCTGCAGCAGCACCAGGTGCAGTTCGTCCCACACGCCGGCCTCGTTCCAGGCGGCCAGGCGCCGCCAGCACGTCATGCCGGATCCGAAGCCCCCCGGCTCCGGCAACAACGGCTCGATGAGCGACCACAGTTCGTCCGACACAATCCATGGCCGCGACTGACGCTTACCCACGAACAGCCCAACGACCACACAAGTCGACGGTCACTTGATCAACAACTTCTGTTAGGACCTCTAAGCCGCGACCAGCCGCGTCCGCGGCTTGACAATCGCATAGGGAGGTTCCTGAAACACGAGATCCACCAGAGCTAAAGGGCTCTATGTCTTCTGAGGAGTCAGTTGTCGCACCTCAGTGATGAGTCAATGACCGTCGTGGTCTCTCCTCTTCCGACGGACAGATTGTTGCCTTCGAAGCTGTACTTGGCCTCACTCAGGGGGTCAGCACCCCTACCAAGCGGGGGTTACCCCCATTACCTGCCATGCCTCCACTGCGTAGCGTGATCGTCGTTCCCAGTTCTGTTCGATTCGATGGAGGAATGGCGACAATGAGGTACAGGCTTCGTCGGCGGGGTGGTCAGCAAGGGAAGCGCCTCGTGGCCCTGGCGACGGTCACCGCGGCGATTGTTTCGGGGATGATGGTGTCGGGAAGTGGGCCGGCCGTCGCGCACGCAGTGGTGGAGCCATCCGTTCGCAGTGCCACCGCGTCACTGCGAAGTGACCTCGAGAAATATCTGGACACTCAGGGCGCTAAGGATCATTTCTCAGCGGTCTCCCTTCGGGTGACCTATGCCGATCAGCGACCTGATATCTCGGTCGATGCGGGGACGTCCCGCTACGGCGGTGGTCGACCGGTGAACAGCAAGGCGCTGTGGCAGATAGGCAGCAACACCAAGGCGTTCACGTCCGTGCTGCTGCTTCAACTGGAGGCCGAAGGGAAGCTCTCCATACGAGACAAGCTGGGAAAATGGCTTCCCCAGTATCCGGCGTGGCGCGATGTCACCATCAAGCAACTGCTGTCGATGACCAGCGGCATCCCCAGCTACACCGAGCAGAATGCGTTCCTGAAGGATTTCGACGCCAATCCCTCCACGCGCTTCACGCTGGAGCGCCTGATGTCCTATGTGGAGGGCCTGCCACTGGGTCCCGCGAAGTACGAGTACTCGAATACGAACTACCTCCTCGCGCAGATGATTGTCGAACGAGCGTCGCACGATACTTACCATGAGCGGCTCGCCGAGCGCATCATCGAACCTCTCGGAATGAACGACACCTGCCTCCCCCCGGACTGCCCTCCGGACACGGCCTCGCGCATGCCGACGCCGTACTCCACCCATTCCGTCCTGCCGAAGCATCTCAACAAGTCACTTCCTCGGCTCCGCCTGTCCTGGGCGCAGGGGGCGGGTGGCCTGGTGAGTTCACTGAGAGACATGTCGGCTTGGGACAGGGCGCTGTACAGCGGTCGACTGCTGCCCTCAGTGCAGCAGCGCGAGCTGGAGTCCCTGGTCTCGGCGAAGACGAGTAAGCCCATCAAGAGCGTCACGGCCGACGATCCCATCGGTTTCGGGCTCGGTGTCGTGAAATTCGTCCATCCTGTGGCCGGGACGGTCTGGGCCTATGAGGGGGCCACTTTTGGAAACCGGGTGCTGCACATGTACTTCCCGAAGACTGGCATGATCATCGCCATTGCTGTCAACAGCGCCGTTGGCGAAGGGGACACGCTGCCCGACCTCGCCGGTACCGTCTACAAGACTCTTTCGGCGCAGAAGGCACAGGCTCTCCCACGGCACCAGTAGCCCCGGAGCCAGCTGCGTGACTTCCAGGTAGCTGCACTGCGAGGTCTGAGCTCCCTTCTTCCTGAGCTTGGCCTTTAACGTCGTAGGTCACTCGGCCTGCTGAGGCCCTGGGGATCGGCAGGCCGTGATGCGGCCATTCTTCGCGGTGGCGACGAGGTACGACAAGCTCGCCGTCCGCTATGAGGCGACCGTGCTGGTCGCGGCCATCAACGAATGGCTGTGACCAGCACTTTCGAAACACACCCTACGGGGCCCTGTGGGGTAAACCCCCGGGCACACCGACCCGTTGGCACGATGTCGGCGATGGGCGGGGCGCGCGAAGCTCATCCGTATGACGAGGATCAAACGCAACGCAGCCCTGTTCGCCGCCGCCTCCGCCGCCGTCCTCAGCAGCCTCACCGTGCCCGCCACCACGGCGTCCGCTGCCGCCAGAACACCACACGTCGAGTGGACGACGTGCGAGGGCACAGACCTCGATCCACGGCAGCGGTGCGCGGCCATCGAGGTGCCGATGGACTACGCCGACCCGCACGGCAAGAAGATCACCGTCGCGTTCTCCCGCATCCCCGCCGAGAACCCGAAGGCGCGCCGTGGCGCTCTGTTCATGATCCCCGGCGGTCCCGGCGGCGGCAGCCTCGACCAGCCGTCGGACAAGGGGCAGGCGCTGCCGCAGGAAGTACGGGACAGGTACGACCTGATCGGGTTCGATCCCCGGGGGAACGGCCGCTCCACCCCGGTCAGTTGCGACGTGGAACGGGGGGACCTCACCCGGATGAGACTCTTTGCCTGGCCCGCTCCCGACGGCTCCGTCACGGAGAGCATGGCCACCGCGCGGCGGATGTCGGGAGCCTGCGCACGCAACGGCGGCCCGCTGATACGGCACATCAGCACCGCCAACGAGGCCCGCGACCTCGACCGCATCCGGGCGGCGCTCGGCGAGCGGAAGATCTCCGCCTGGGGCGACTCGTACGGGACGTACGTCGGCGCCGTCTACAACGAGCTGTTCCCGCACCGCACCGACCGCCTCGTTCTGGACAGCAACCTCACCCCCGACCACGTGCGCGTGGCGCGGGCCTGGTTCGCCGGGTTCGAGGCGGGCGCCGAGGACAACTTCCCCGCGTTCGCCGAGTGGGCGTCCCGGCCGGGCAACCCCGAGCGGGTGGCCGGGACCCCGGCCGAGGTGCGCCGCCTCTTCCTGCGGCTCGCCGCGCGCCTGGACCGTGAGCCGCTTCCGTGGCCCGGCGCCAGCCCGGACCAGCTCGACGGCAACGTGTTCCGTCAGATGATGCTGGACAGCTTCTACGCCCCCGACGACTATCCCGCCCTGGCCAAGCTGATCCGGCTTGTCCGGAAGGGCGCCGTGCCGCCCGCGCCCGAGGCGCCGCCCGCCGAGGTCCTGCAGAACGCCATCGCGGTCAGTGTCGCCACCTACTGCAACGACGCCGCCTGGCCCCGGTCGGCTGCCGAGTACGAGAAGGGGGTCGCGGAGAGCCGCGCCACGTTCCCGCTGACCGCGGGGATGCCGAGGGGCGCGACGGCATGCGCCGCGTGGCCGTACGCGCCGAAGGAGCCCGCGGTACGGATCACCGACCGTGGCCCCTCCACCGTCCTCATGGTCCAGAACCGGCGCGACGTGGCCACTCCCCTCAGCGGCGCCCGCGAACTCCGTGAAGCCCTCGGCGGGCGCGCCGTCATGGTGACCGTGAACTCCACCGGCCACGGGGCCTATCTCGCCCAAGGAAACGCCTGCGGCGACCGGACGGTCTCCCACTTCCTGGCGACGGGCCAGCGGCCGCCGCGGGATGTCGTCTGCGACTAGCCCGACTCGTCCGGCCTCGATCGCTCAAGCGGGCGGCCAGTTGAGCAGCGCCATGTCGGCCACCTGCTGCAGGTCGTCACGGGGAGTGCCGCTGGCGGCTTGGACGGCGATGCCGTTGGCGACGGTCATGAGGTAGCGGGCGAGCAGTTCGGGATCGGTGCCGGGGGGCAGGTCGCCCTCCTCGACGGCTTGCTGGAACCGGCCGCGGAGGAGGGCGATGCCCTCGTTGCGCCAGACGACGAGCGCGTCGCGGGCGTTGCTCCCCGACGCGCCGGCGGCGAGGGAGCCCTGGACGCCGAGGCACCCGGTGGGACAGCCGGGGCGGGTCGTGGTCCGGACGGAGCCGTCCAGGAACGCGGTGGCCACCTGCCGGGCGGTCGGCTCCCGCACGGCCCGGACCCCGTACGAGGCGGGGCCTTCGCTGTAGCGCTCCAGGGCCTTGCGGAACAGGTCCTCCTTGTTGCCGAAGGCCGCGTACATGCTGGTGCGGGTGATGCCCATGGCGCTGGTCAGGTCGGTGAGGCTGGCGCCTTCGTAGCCCTGTTCCCAGAAGACCCGCATGGCCCGTTCGAGGGCCTCGTCGGCGTCGAAACCCCTCGGTCGGCCGATCGGTGCCCTCCCCTGCGTCCCCTGCGTCTCCATGCGATCGATCATACCTCTTCCGTACCGGTCGGTGCAGATGTGCTACGGTCCCATTCCGTATCGATCGGTACTGAAATTCGTGGAGGTCATACGCATGGGACAGCTCGAAGGCAAGACCGCCGTCATCACCGGCGGCGGCACCGGGATCGGCCTGGCCACCGCCATTCGGCTGGCGGCCGAGGGCGCGCACGTGTTCATCACCGGACGGCGCAAGACCGTGCTGGACGCGGCCGTGGAGACCATCGGCTCGGCGAGGGCCACCGCGGTGACGGGTGACATCTCCAACCTGGCCGACCTGGACCGGCTCTACGACGCGGTCCGCGCCCGGGGCCGGGGCCTGGACGTGCTGTTCGCCAACGCCGCCGCCACGTCGTTCGCCACGCTGGAGCAGGTCACCGAGGAGCACGTGGACGAGACCTTCGGCGTCAACGTCCGGGGCACGTTGTTCACGGTGCAGAAGGCGCTGCCGCTGCTCAACGACGGCGCGTCGGTGATCCTCAACTCCTCGGTGCGCGCCGATGACGGTGTCGCGGCGTTCGGCGCGTACGCGGCCTCCAAGGCGGCGATCCGGTCCTTCGCCCGGACCTGGGCCAACGAGCTGAAGGGCCGCGGTATCCGGGTCAACGCGGTCTCCCCGGGCACCATCGACACGCCCGGACTCGACGGCGTGGCCGCTACGGGGGACGCGTCCGCCATCAAGGCGCAGTTCGTCGCAGCTGTCCCGCTCGGCCGGATCGGGCGCTCGGACGAGGTCGCGAACGTGGTCGCCTTCCTCGCTTCCGAGCAGAGCAGCTTCATTCTCGGAGCCAACCTGTACGTCGACGGCGGCGAGATACAGCTCTGAGCGGTCAGATCTGAGGGGTCAGCTCTGAGCGGTCAGCGCGCTCGCTCGCGCTCCATGTCCTGGGTGCCGATGACGGAGAGCAGCTCCAGCTGGGAGGCGCCTTCGGTGCCGGGCGGGGCGGTGAACCAGAGCAGGCGTTGGCAGCCGTCCTCGCTGAACAGGGTGTGGCAGTCCAGTTCGATGATCCCCAGGGCGGGGTGGACGATGCGCTTGTGGTCGGTCCGCCGGAGGGCGACGTCGTGGGTGGCCCAGAGGGCGGCGAACTCCTCGCTGCGGCGCTGTAGTTCTGCCACCAGCTTGGCCACGGTGGTGTCACCGCCGCGCCGGGCGGCGACGGCCTGGAGGTCGGCGACGAAGGCCCGGGAGTGGTGGGGGTGGTCCTCGGCCGGGTAGATGGCGCGGGCGCCGGGGTCGGTGAACCAGCGGTGGACGAAGCTCGCCGCGGGGCCGCGTACGGCCGGGGGCGGACCGAGGAGAGCCAGGGCCAGCGCGTTCTGGACGAGGGTTTCGTGCAGGTCGGTGATCACCCGCGCGGGCGTGGCGGTGAGCCGGTCCAGCAGGCCGAGCAGGGCGGGCTGGACGTGCGCGGCCGGTCCGTGGGCCGTAGGGGGAACGCGGCGGTCGGCGAGGTGGAACAAGTGGTCGCGCGCGTCGCCGTTCAACCGCAGCGCCCGGGCGAGGGCGGCCAGCACCTGGGTCGAGGGCTGGGCGCCGCGGCCGCGTTCCAGCTCCGTGTAGTAGTCCGCGGAGAGCCCGGCCAGCTGGGCGACCTCCTCGCGCCGCAGACCGGGCACCCGGCGCCGCGGACCGGCGGTCAGCCCGACGTCGGCCGGGCGGATCCGGTCGCGGCGGGACTTCAGGAACGCGGCGAGCTGCGAGTGGTTCACGCCGCTCATCGTCGCGCGCTCCGGAGAGCTGAACCAGGGGACGGCAACCCGAGGGTGGGGACAGCCCTGGCTGGCGCGGGGGCTCCGGGCCAGGCTGGGGCCGTCCTCGCCGTTCCACACCGGAAAGAGAAACGCCGTGCCTTTCGCGAACTTCAAGGTCCCCGCAGGAACCCTCGACGAGCAGCAGAAGGAGAAGATCATCACGCGCACGACCGAGCTGTACGCCGAGATCTACGGCGAACGGGCCCGGGCCAACACCCTGGTCCTCGTCGAGGAGGTCGCCGACGGCGGCTGGGGCATCGGCGGCAACGTGCTGACCCTGGCCCAGCTCCAGCAGACCCCCGAGGGCTGATCACCGGCGGGCCATCGTGGCCTCCATCGCCCGCGACGACCTTGCCGCCCCCGTCGTCCAGGGTTTCGCTATGGAGGGATTCGAGACGCTGGGTGACGGCGAAGAACGTCCCGCCGATGACCACCAGCGCGGCCGTCGCGGCGCCGATCACCTGCCCGCGCGACGGCTTCCGGTCCCGCTCCGGCGGCTGGGCGGGAAGCGGTGGCAGCGATGGCGGTGATGGCGGGCGCGGAGGCATCGGGACCGGGGCCGCCGCGACCGCCGCGACCGCGCGGTCGCGGGCGAGAGCGATCAGCCCACCCGTGTTGCGGTTGCGCTGCTGCGGCAGGGGCCGCGACTTGGCCGCCAGGGTGCGGTGCAGATGCCGGTAGAGGGTGTTCATGTCGATGAGGTCGGGCGCCCCCGGAACGCCCTCGCCCAGCGCGGTGATCAACTCGCCCGTGAACGCGGTGTACGTCTCCCCCGGCGGGGAGAGCGCCGCGCGGGTCTCGGCGGAGGCGGTGAGCAGACAGGTCCCCTCCACCGCCGCCCGGTCCGCGATCTCATCGCTCGCGCTCATCCGGCCGATCAGCGCCCGCCCGCTGTAGCAGCAGTCCAGGACCACCACGGTACGCCGCGCACCGGACGCCGGATCGAGCACAGCGCGCCGCAGGTACTCGTAGCGCAGCGCGGTGTACTCGCGGTCGTGGACCGAGTCGGGCAGCGCGAGATACAGCTCGTCGGTGTGCGGGTCGATCAGACCGTGGCCGCCGTAGTAGACGAACAGCGTGTCCGTGGCCCGCGCGGCGGCCTCCTTCACGGTGTCCAGCACCTGCTGGGCGCTGCCCGGCTGGGCGAGCACGGTGCACCGCTCCCCGCGCAGCCCCCACACCGCCGGGTCGGTCAACACCCCGCGCAGACCCTCCAGATTGCGGGCGACGGCGGGCAGGCCGGGCAGCGCTGTAGTCGTACGCGCCCACCAGCACCGCTTCGGAACGGGTCGGGTCAGGAAGTGTGGCCACCGGCTACTCCGACCCCTCGCGCTCCGCGTCCATGTCGCCGCCGCGGCCTCTTTCCCAACTGCTGAGGATCCGTTCGACCGCCTCGGGCGAGGCCTCGGACACGGTGATGGACTCCCCGTCCCGCTCCAGCCGCACCTGCGGCGCGCGGGGCCGCGAATCCCGCCAGGCGGCCACGGCCACCAGCAGGTTCGTCAGGGCGATGGTGTTGCCGAGGACCACATTGAGGATCTCCGTCGCCCCGCCCATATGCCCTTGACCGGGCGGCGCGGCCGCGGTGGACACCCGCGCGAGCCCCCGCAACTCCGGATCGGCGCTCAGCCACCGGTACAGCGACATCACGTCGCCGCCGTCCCGCACCCCGTCGTCACACGTCAGATGGATCTCCACCGGCCTGGCTCCCCCTTGCCCGCCACAACTCCCTGTGCACACCCCATGTAGAGCCGATGTGATCAGCTCGCCTGGTCCACGTCCTCCAACCGCCGCTCCACACCGCCGCGCACGGCCACCGCCTGACGGCGGAAGTCGGCCGCCTCGGCGTGACGGCTCAGCCGCCGGTACGCCTCGCCCGCACCGTGCCAGGCCATCGCCTGTCTGCCGCGCGTCGCCCAGGGTGAGCAGCCAATAGCCCTCCAAGCGGAGGTTGCGGAGTTCGACGGCGATGTCGACGGCGGCGTGGGCGCACTCCAAAGCCTCATCGACGTTGCCCTGTTCACGCCGGACGTCACTCAGAAGGCGCAGGATGTTGCCCTCGCCACGGCGGCTGTCCAGGGCGCGGTGTGCGGTCAGGGCTTGTGGGGGCCTGGAGATCAAGCATCGGGGATGTCCGCCTTCGCCGCGCTGAGCATGTTCCCGGGGATGACGACCAGCCGCTCGTCGGGGCCGATGCCCACGCCGTCCGGCAGGCGAGGACCGTAGGCGGCCGTGAGGTCCCGTCCGATCACCGCGATGTCGCCGTTGTCGAGTTGCCAGATGTCCGGGCAGTCGTCACGGCCATCGGAATTGCCCAGCTCCTCGGCGGACTTTCCGAGCCGTCGCTCGAATAACGCGGACGGGTCGGCTTCCCAGGCACGAGTCATGTCTGCCTCCGCTCGATGTGGCCACGGGCGTGGTCGTCACTCAGGGTATCCGCGCAGGTGTGCGGGAGCTATGGGCGCCTGGCATTTCTGACCAGCTGGGCGACGTGGAGGCAGCTTTCGATGTAGTCCCGGGCGGCGGCGGGGGTGACGGTGTCGGCTCCGTGCACGGCGCGGTTGCGGAGGGTGCGCAGGCGGTTGAAGACCTCGACCGTGTCGGGCGGCAGTTCGGCGTGTGTCATGGCGCGCGAGATCTGCTGGCCGGTGGCGCGCTCCGGGAGGTGCAGTACGTCCGTCAGCACGCTGAGCAACGCGTTCCATGACGTGACGACGGCCCCGATGGGCGACGCGTCGACCATGGTGCGGGCTTCTGCGAGCTGTTCGCGCCAGGCCGGTGTCTCGGCCGCGTCCGCCTGCGCGTACGGGGGAGGAGCCCACGGGTGGCTGGGCGGTGGAGGTGCTTGCTGCGTCGGAATCTGCGGGCCCTGTGGCTGTGGCTGCGAGGCCGGGGGTGTGGGGGTCTCGCGGGGCGAAGGGCCGATGCCCTCTTGCACACCGTCGTACGCGGGCGGTGCCGCCACGGCGGGGCCGGGGGCGGGGGATGGTGGCCAGGGAGAGGGAGGCGGGACGGGCGCCGCCGGCGGCGGGGTGGCCATGGCCGCCGCTTCGGCCTGGTTCAGTACGTCCCGGGCCTGGGTCTCGAACTCGATCGCGCCCGCCGGAGTCTCCAGGCGGGACATCCGCGCGAACGCGTCGCGGATGTGGCTGCGCAGGCCCCAGACCAGGCCCACGGTCACGGCGGGCCAGACCAGCGCCTCTACGTACTTCAGGACGAGTTCAGCGATCTCCACGTGTGCATGATCGCCGCACCGGGACGGGCGTATGCCCCGTGCCCCGACTCCGTGACGGAGGTGAGACGTTCAGCGTGCCCGCCCGCGTCGGCGACCAGCGGAACCCAGGTGCCCCGGAAAGAGCGGAGTGCCATACTCCGCGCCGGATAGTCACACCAAAAGAAGGGCGCGGGACGTTGGACAAGTTAAGCGAAGGCCCCACCGAATACAGACGGGCCGTGGGCTCACGACAGCTGCAGATGATGGCTATCGGGGGCACGATCGGTACGGGGCTCTTCCTCGGTGCCGGTACCGCGATTTCCCAGGCCGGGCCCAGCCTGATCATCTGGTACGCGGTGGCCGGAGTCCTGCTCTATCTCGTCATGCGGGCTCTGGGGGAGCTGCTGACGGCGCGGTCGAGTCCGGGCGGTTTCGCCGACCACGCGCGGGAGTTCCTGGGGCCGTTCTGGGGGTACGCCACCGCCTGGACGTACTGGATCATGTGGGTCACCACCGGGATGGCGGAGATCACCGCGGCCGGGCAGTACGTGACGTACTGGTACCCCGAGTTCGCGCAGTGGAAGACCGCCCTGATCTCGCTGGCGGTGCTGGCCTGCGTGAATCTGATCTCCGTCAAGATCTTCGCGGAGCTTGAGTTCTGGTTCGCCATCATCAAGGTCGCCGCCATCGTCGCCATGATCATGATCGGCCTCGGCGTGCTCATCATCGGCTTCAGCGACGCCGGTCCCACGGCCTCGGTCACCCACCTGTGGGCGGACGGCGGCATCGTGCCGCGCGGGATCGGGGACTCGCTGCTGACGCTGCAGATCGTGCTCTTCGCCTACCTCGGCGTGGAGCTGGTCGGCGTCACGGCCGCCGAGACCAAGGATCCGGACAAGAACATCCCGCGGGCCATCAACAGCCTGCCGCTCCGCTTCGGCCTGTTCTACCTCGGCTCGCTGCTGGTGATCCTCTCCGTCGTCAGCTGGCAGGAGTTCCACCCCGGGACGAGCCCCTTCGTCGCCGCGTTCGCCAAGATCGGGATTCCCGGGGCCGCCAGCATCGTCAACTTCGTCGTCCTCACCTCCGCGCTGTCCTCCTGCAACGCCGGAGGCTTGTACGCGACGGCCCGCATGCTGCGCACCGCGAGCCTGAACCGGCACGGCCCGCAGGCGCTCGCGCGGCTCAGCAAGCGGGGCGTGCCGGTCGCGGCCGTGCTCGCCTCCGCCGTGGTCATGGCGATCGGGGTGTGGGTCAACGCCGTCGACCCGGAGCACGCCTTCGTCTACATCACGGCGGTGTCCACCGGCGGGGCCATCATGGTGTGGAGCGTCATCCTGGTGACGCACATGTTCTACCGCCGGGCGGTACGGAGCGAGACGAGCCCGCGGTCGTCCTACCGGATGCCCGGGGCGCCGTATACGAACTGGCTCGTCCTGGCGTTCTTCGCCTTCATCGTCGTGCTGATCGCCTGGAACTCCGACACCCGCGTGGCGCTCTACGTCATCGCGGTGTGGTTCGTCCTTCTGGCGGTGGGATACCCCGTGGTGCGCTCCCGCTGGGGAGGCGGGCGTACGGAGGCCGTCGAGGATGAGGCAGAGGGTGCAGAGGGCGCCGAGGACGCCGGGTCCTCGGTGTCCGTGAAGGACTCCGCCTAGCTCCCGCGCCGCGCGAGCGATCGGCTGACCGCTCGCGCGGCCACTCGGCCCCGATTCCATACCACTACTTTGCGATTGGCTATGCCACCCGCGCCGCGCCTGTCAGAAGATTGGTGACCGCACTGCCAGCAGTGCCTGGACAGAGGCAGTCCAACCTGGCCGCTGTTCATGCCACCTTCGAAGCCCCGAGCGGGCCGACGGCGAGGAGCAGCAGCCCAGATGACCGGACAGCGCGTAGTGGTGGGGGTCAGTGGCTCCCTGGCGAGCTTGGCGGCCCTGCGTACGGCTGTGACCGAGGCACGCCGCAGCGGACGCGAACTCACCGCCGTGATCGCCTGGGAAACCCCGGAAGGGCGCGCGCTCTCCGCTCGCAACTGCAACCAGGAGTGGATCGGGCGCTGGCGGGAGGAAGCCCGGGGGCGCCTGGACCAGGCCTTCGACGAAGCGCTGGGCGGCACCCCGGCCGATGTACCGGTGCGCAAGCTGGCGGTGCGCGGCAAACCCGGCAGGGTGCTGAGCGCCGTGGCCAACAAAGAGGGACATGTGCTGGTGGTGGGGGCGCGCGCGGAGGCGCGATGGGCACCGGTACGCCGCTACGTACGGGGGCACGTCCAGTGCCCGGTGCTGACGGTGCCCGGCCTGACGCCTCCGAAGCGGGCTGTACGGGAACTGCGCCGGGTGGCGGCCGAGGACTTCATCCGGATATGACGGTGCTTCCCGATCGTGCGGCTTCCCCGACCACCCTCGCGCGCTAGGCCGTCCGGCTGCCCTCGGGCGGCAGATCGAATACCTCGTCGTCGAGCCATCCGGCCTTGGCCGCGTTCACCCCGGCCTGGAAGCGGCTGCTGGCCTGGAGGTTCGCGGTGATCTCGGCGACCTTTCGGCGCACGGTCCGCTCGTGCACACCGAGCCGCCGCGATATGGCCTGGTCGGTCATGCCACCGGCGAGCATGCGCAGGAGGGTGGCCTGCTGGATGTTGTCGGGCTGCGAGGCTTGGCGAATGCTGGTGGGGGCCTGCACGGCGACGGGTTTTCGTTCCTGATCCGCGGCGCCTTTGGATATCTCCGTGATGAACGGAGACGACTGGAACCAGTAGTGGTCGAATACGGACCGCAGGACCTCATTGACCAGCGGGCTCTGCATCACGATCATGCGCCGCTGGTGGGCGCCATCGGCGAGCGGATGCGGGGGAGCGCCGAACAGCGCGGTGGAACGGTCGATGAGGGCGAAGCTCAGGGGAAGGGTGGGGTAGGTGCGGAACTCCGCCCCCTTGCCCAGCAGCTCGCGAACGATATTCACCGGCTGCGGAACGCCCGCGGTGGATGACCTGACGACGCAGCGCAGCATGATGCCGCGGTCCAGCGTGGACGCGCACACCGGTTTCAGCGAGCTGGCGAGTAACTTTCCGGATCCCAGCAGCGTCACCTCGCTCGCGGCGCCATGGATCTCTCTTTCGAGAGTGGCCGCGATGTCGGCCGGGTCCTCGACCACCGTGACGCGGCTGCGGTCCATGTGGCTCATGTACGAGGTCTTGAACACGGTGAGCGTGTCAAAGGCGCTGTCCCAGGCGGCGGTCATGTCGGCGCAAAAGTCGGCCACCCGCGTTTTCGCCTCGCCCAGCAAATCCCCCAGCGCGTTCTGGGGCGGCAGCGCTATCCAGCCGCTTGGCGTGCTACCGCTTTCGGCGAAGAGGCCTAGGCGGCTGAGCAACCGGACGCTGTCCTCAAGCGCTGCTTCCGGCCAGCCGAGACGCCGCATCGCGCCATGTGGCGTCCAGCCGACGTCTTCGAGCGCCAGTTCGTAGAGGGCCTGGGCCTGTTCTCTATGCGTTCCCTGTGCGGTACTTCCGAGTGTTGACGCAGCGTAATCCTCGCGCATGTCAAGCCCCACCCTTCGTCCGAGAAGCAGTAATCCAGCAGACGGATTCTGTCGATGTCCGTCCCACACCACCGGAATCGAGTGACGCACCGACCCCGTTCGTTTCCCGACGCACCCAAGCTAGATATGTGCATGTCACAAGGCAACGTGACCATAGCGGGACAAACATCCCTAGAGGGCCATGTCCGTCACGTGTCGTTTGGGGGATCGTTTCCCGCTTGCGTCCGGCGTCGACCGTGGTCGTTAAGGTCCTTCAGGCCAACGTCCGGGGCGCCATCCGGCGAGTTCCGCTTCCGGGCATGCCCTGATCAGGCCGATGGGCCACGGACCCTGAGCCGCGGTCGTGCGCCATGCTGATGAGATCACGACGCTCACATATCCGAGTTCGCGATCGATGCGCGATCCATTCAGCGGTCAACAGGGACGGACATGAAGAAGCGTATTGTCATTATCGGGAATGGCATGGCCGGTACGCGGACGGTGGCAGAACTGGTCCACCGGGACCCGGAATCGCGCATCACCGTCCTTGCCGCGGAAGAGCATGCCGCCTACAACCGCACCCTGCTGACCGAAGTGCTGTCGGGGGTGGTGGACGAGGGCGAGATACCTCTCTCGGAGGACCAGGGAACGGCTACCGTGAAAACGGGCGTCCGGGCCGTGGCGATCAACCGGAAAAGCCGAACGGTCACGGACAGCACAGGAGGTGAGCACCCTTACGACGCGCTCGTCCTGGCCACCGGGGGATCGCCGCGCGTACCGGCGGGGATCGCGGGTCTTTTCGGGGAATCCGGGGAATTGGTGGAAGGCGCCGCTTGCTTTCACACCCTCGACGACTGCCGGCGCATCCTGCGTGCCGCCGAACCGGGCTCCCGCGCCGTGGTCGTGGGCGGTGGCGTGCTGGGCCTGGAAACGGCCCGCGCCCTCGTCAGCCGAGGGGCCGATGTGGAGGTGCTGCACGCCGACAAGACGGTGATGAATCGTCAGCTCGACCAGACGGCCTCGGACATCGTCGTAACGAAACTCACCTCCCTCGGCGTGACCGTCCATCTCGGCTCCACGATCACCCGCGTCGCGGGCGACCGGCGGGTGCGGCGCGTGCGGTTGGAGGACGGCACCTGGGTTCCCTGCGACCTCCTCGTCCTCTCCTGCGGTTTCGAGGCCAATACGGCGCTGGCCGCGGCGGCGGAACTCCCCGTCGGCAGAGGCG
Organism: Streptomyces sp. NPDC041200; assembly: GCF_055591805.1. NCBI lineage: Bacteria > Bacillati > Actinomycetota > Actinomycetes > Kitasatosporales > Streptomycetaceae > Streptomyces > Streptomyces sp. NPDC041200. Next base: position 190,992 of record NZ_JBVIZF010000012.1, read on the forward strand.
TACTCGTGAACGAGAGCATGCGCACCGCTGATCCTGCCGTTTACGCCATCGGCGACTGCGCGGAATTACGGGGCGTCGTCAGCGGACTGGTCGGCGAGGCCTGGCAGCACGCCCGAATCGCGGCGGAGGCCATCACCGGAGTGCGTGAGGAGTCCGCCCCCGCCACGATTCCCCCGGCCGTCACCCGTCTGAAGGCGCCGGGCATCGAACTGACCGTGATGGGGGAGTCCAACGCTCCCGAGGGCCCGAATGTGCACGCCGTCGAAGAGGCCGATCGCGGCGCGTACCGGCGGATCGTCCTGCGCGAAGGACGCATCAGCGGCGCCCTGGTGCTCGGCGGCGAGGAATCGGATGCCGCGCCGTTCATCGAGCACTATCACGCCGGTACCCAGCTGACGCAGGCCATGGTCATGCGTTTGTTGCGGCTGGAGGACATGGGGGTGGAGGAGGCAGCCCGGAAGGCGGCCGATATCGCCGTCTGTTACTGCAACAACGTCCCGCAGAAAAGGATTCTGGAGGCCTGGTCCCAGGGGTCGGTCAGCATCGCGGCGATCGCCCGCAGCACCAAGGCGACCACGGGGTGCGGCATTTGCCGCAGTAAGGTCGAGGCGTTGCTTGCCTCGGCCGGGTCGGCGGCCGAGTAACCACTATCACGGGGCGGCACGGGGCACGCTTCGCTACCCTCAGGGCGTACCGGAGGAGAACTCTCCTCCGGGGTCGCACGCGAAGGGTGTCACGATGGGGAGCGAGAAGATGGGACGCGAGAAGATGGGGCGCGTCATTTCCATTCCGCCCGGCGGTCGTCGGCATGACGGAAGGGAAGCCGACGCGGTGTCCCGGCCGTTGGCGACGCTCGGTCAGTCGGCCAAATTAGCCGATGTCTGCTATGACATCCGCGGACCTCTCGCGACGGAGGCAAAGCGCCTTGAACGCGAGGGTCACCGGATTCTCAAGCTGAACACCGGAAACCCCGCTGCCTTCGGTTTCGAGGCCCCTGCCGACATCGTGCTGGACATGCAGCGCGCCCTCGCCGAATCACACGGTTACGGCGACTCGCAAGGGCTGGTCGCCGCGCGCAGAGCCGTCGTCCAGTACTACGAGACCCGGGGCGTCGAGGGCATCGATATCGACGATGTCTTCCTCGGCAACGGCGCCTCCGAACTCATCCAGATGGCCATGCAGGCACTCCTGGACGACGGGGACGAAGTCCTCATCCCGTCGCCCGACTATCCCCTGTGGACCGCGTCCGTGAGCCTCGCGGGCGGCAAGCCGGTCCATTACATCTGCGATGAGAAAGCGGACTGGTACCCGGACCTCAACGACATCGAGGCGAAGATAACCGACCGGACCAAGGCCATCGTCCTGATCAACCCGAACAACCCCACGGGCGCGGTCTACGACGAGGCCCTGCTGCGCGGCATCGCCGAGATCGCGGGACGTCACCAGCTTCTCCTGTGCGCCGACGAGATATACGACAAGATTCTCTACGATGACGTCGAGCACATTCCGCTGGCCTCGATAGCCCCGGACCTCCTCTGCCTGACGTTCAATGGATTGTCCAAGTCCTATCGGGTATGCGGCTACCGCTCGGGATGGCTGGCGGTCAGCGGTCCCAAGGCGCACGCCAGGGAATATCTGGAAGGGCTGAACATCCTGGCCAACATGCGCCTGTGCCCCAACGTCCCCTCCCAGCACGCGGTCGCCACCGCCCTGGGCGGCCGCCAGTCCATCACCGACCTCGTGCTCCCCGGCGGCCGACTGCACGCCCAGCGTGAGACGGCCTGGAAGATGCTCAACGACATCCCCGGTGTGAGCTGCACCAAGCCCAAGGGCGCCCTCTACGCCTTTCCCAAATTGGACCCGTCGGTCTATCCGGTGGACGACGACGAACAGCTCGTCCTGGATCTGCTGCGCCAGGAGAAAATTCTCCTGGTCCATGGCAGGGGATTCAATTTGCCCACCCCCGACCACTTCCGGCTCGTCACCCTCCCCGACACCGAACAGCTGGCGGACGCCATCACCCGTATCGGCTCGTTCCTCGCCGACTACCGGAAGTCCTGAGCGGTCTACCGGAAGTCCTGAGCAGCACGCGGACCGGCACCAAGCCACGACCTGAAGATTGGCTAGGGATCAGGACACGGCAACGCTCTAACGTGATGGGCCGGGCCCCGATAGGCCCGGCCCATCCCCCTTACCCCAGAAGAGGCAGAAAGAGCATGAAATCCCCGAAGACGACGTCGCCAACCATGAACGGCATGGGGGTCTTACTGGCCGTGCTGGGCGTGGTGACCTTCTCCCTCACCTTTCCTGCCACGCAAAAGGCGCTTCCGTCCTTCAACGCCTGGACGATCGGCATCGGCCGTGCCGTCATCGCCGCCATCCCGGCGGCCATCTGGCTGATGGTCAAGCGGGTCCCCCGGCCGAGCCGGGAACACATGATCCCCCTCCTGCTCGTCGGCGTGGGCATCGTCGCCGGGTATCCCATCTTCACCGCGCTCGCCCTGGAGCACGTCAGCTCCGGGCACGCCGCCGTCGTCACCGGGTTGCTGCCCCTGGCCACCGCCGTGTTCGGCCGTCTGCGCGGGGAGCGCCCGAGCGCGCTCTTCTGGTGGGCCGCCGCCGCCGGTGCCGCCGTGATCGTGGCCTACAGCCTGCAGCACGGGATCGACGGACTCGCCCTCGCCGACCTGCTGCTCCTGGGCTCCCTCATCACCGGCGGCCTGGGCTACGCCGAGGGCGGCCGACTCTCCAAGATGATGCCGGGCTGGCAGGTCATCTCCTGGGGCCTGGTCCTCTCCCTGCCCCTCACCGTGCCGATCACGGCGGTGTCGCTCGCGGTGTCCCCGCCCCATGACATCGCGGTCCAGCCCCTCATCGGCCTCGCCTATGTCTCGCTCTTCTCGATGTTCCTCGGGTTCTGCGCCTGGTACCCCGGTCTGGCCCGGGTCGGCGTCACCCGAGGCAGCCAGATCCAGCTGCTCCAGCCCCTGCTGACCGTCGGGTGGGCCGCGCTCCTGCTGGACGAGTCGATCAGCGCCTGGACGCTGGCCGCCGCGGTCCTCGTCCTCGCGTGCGTCGGTCTGGCCCAGTGGGCACGGCTGTCCATGACGCCCCCATCCGCCAAGCCGGTCGTGGTGGAGAAACCGGTCACCGTAGAAACGTCATGACCTCCTTCGGAGACGTCCGTGCACTCCCGGTGCCGGTGCCGGTGCCGGTGCCGGTGGCGGCACCGGTGGCGGTACGGCCAGGGGAGCGCGCGGAGCCGCGCCCCCCGGCCGGCCGCACACACCCGCTCAGACACGCCACGGGCGCCCTGACCGCCGCCGACCGGCTCGAACGCAGCGGTCAGCGCGTCCTGCGGCTGCACAAGGCGGACCCGGTGGCCTTCGGGTTCCAGCCCCCGGGCAGCCTGGTCCTGGACGTGCACCGCGCGCTGGCGGACTCCCCGGGATACGGGCACCCCCAGGGCCTGGCCACCGCCCGCCGGGCCATTGCCCAGCACTATCTGAACGCGGGGGTGCCCCGCGTCGACATCGACGACGTCCACGTCGGAAACGGCGCCTCGGAACTCATCCTCATGGCCACCCAGGCCGTCCTGGAGGACGGCGACGAGGTCCTGGTCCCGCTGCCCGGCCACCCGCTGTGGACCGGAGCCGTCACCATGGCCGGGGCCACGCCCGTGCCCTACCGGTGCGACGAGCAGGCCGGATGGCAGCCGGACCTGGACGACCTGGAGCGCCAGATCACGGCCCGCACCAAGGGCCTGCTGGTCATCAACCCGAACAACCCGACCGGCGCCGTCTACGGCCGGGCGACGCTGCGCGACCTGGCCGAGGTGGCCCGACGGCACGGCCTGGTCCTGTTCACGGACGAGGTCCACGACAAGATCCTGTTCGACGACGCCGTGCACACCCCGCTCGCAACGATCGCCGACGGCCTCGTGTGCCTCACGTTCAACAGCCTCTCCAAGGCCTATCGGGTCGGCGGCTACCGGGCGGGCTGGCTCCTGGTCACTGGTCCGCCGCGCCGTACGAAACCGTTCGCCGAGGCCCTGGGCGCCCTCGCCACCCTGCGGGGCTGTCCCAACGTACCGGCGCAGCACGCCATCGCCCCCGCGCTCGGCGGGCGCGACGCCACCGCGATGACCCTGCCGGGCGGCCGCCTGGCGGAGCAGCGCGAATTGGCCTGGCGTGTGCTCAACGACGTGGGGATGCGCTGCGTCAAACCGCGCGGCGCCCTGTACGTGTTCGCCAGCCACCGCAAGGCGATGTCCCGCATCACGGACGACCGCCGTCTGATGCTCGACCTCTTGCACCAGGAAAACATCCTCGTGGCGCCCGGGAGTGACTTCGGCTGGCCCACCCCGAACCGTCTGCGTTTCGTGACGCTGGCCGATGCCGACACGCTCACCGACGCCATCATCCGCACGAGCCGATTTCTCGAAGAGTACCGGCAGTAACACCAGAAGAAAGGCACCACCCAGCACACCATCCCACCGCCCCTCGGCTATTCCGGAGAATTCATGAATGGCATATACGCCCATATCGATGCCGCGCTGCCGCGCCTGGAGGAGCTGTACCAGGACCTCCACGCCCATCCCGAACTCGCCTTCCAGGAAAAGCGCACGGCTTCCGTGGTGGCCGACCGGCTCACGCGGTCCGGATGGGACGTCACCACGGGTATCGGCCGGACGGGGGTGGTCGCGGTCCTGCACAACGGACCGGGGCCGGTGGTCATGCTGCGCGCCGACATGGACGGGCTGCCGGTACGTGAACAGACCGGGTTGCCGTACGCGTCCACGGTCACCGCGCCGGGCGAGGACGGCACCCACGTGCCCGTCATGCACGCCTGCGGGCATGACATCCATGTGACCTGCCTGCTCGGCGCCTGCGAGCTGTTCGCCGCGCACCGCGACGCGTGGCGGGGGACCGTACTCGCCGTCTTCCAGCCCGCCGAGGAGAGCGGGCTCGGAGCGCACGCGATGGTGGACGACGGCCTCTTCGACCGCTTCCCCACGCCGGACATCATCCTCGGCCAGCATGTCGGGCCCGGCCCGGCCGGGATGGTGGCCAAGATCCCCGGCACCGTGATGGGAGCCGCCGACAGCCTCACCATCCGGCTCTTCGGCCGTGGCGGGCACGGCTCCAAACCGGAATCCGCCGTGGACCCGGTGGTGATGGCGGCCTCCCTGGTCGGCCGACTCCAGACCATCGTGTCCCGCACCGTGCCCGCCCAGGAGTCCGTGGTGGTCACCGTGGGGTATCTACGGGCCGGTCTCACCGCCTCCGTCATCCCGGACGAGGCGCGACTCGGCGTCAACATCCGCACGTTCTCCCCGGGCGTGCGCCAGCAGGTCGTCGACACCATCAGCCGTTTCGCGAAGGCCGAGGCGCTGGCGGCCGGTGCTCCCCGGGAACCGGAGATCACCTCGCGCTACCAACTGCCCGCCACCGTCAACGAACCGGCCGCGACGGAGCGCGTCGCGGCGGCACACGAGGCCGTCTTCGGCGCCGACGCGGTGATCGCCATGGGGCCCAACACCGCCAGTGAGGACTTCGGGGTGTTCGGCACCGCCGCCGGGGTGCCCTCGGTCTTCTGGTTCTTCGGCGGCAACGACCCGGAGGAGTTCCACACCGCGCTGCTCAATGACCGGCTCGCGGAGGACATCCCGCAGAACCACTCCTCCGCCTTCGCCCCGGTCCCCGGCCCGACCATCGCCGCTGGGGTCCGGGCCATGACCGGCGCCGCCCTGGCCTACCTCGCGGCCCAGGCCGCCGAGGACGAGGCCCCCGCCGCCCGGCTCAGCTCCCCGGCGTAGGGCCCGCGCCCCGCACACGACGTCGTCCCGCGCACCGGTGAGTGCGCGGGACGACGTCGTAGCGGTAAGGGAGGGCCGTTACCCCTGCGGCACCAGGGCCCCTATGGAGGAGAATTTCGAGTGGCCGTCGATCGGCCGCCGCACGAAGGAAGAACCGGTCTCCTCCTCCGTGCCGACATAGAGCCAGCCGAGGCACTGCTCGTCCGCGCCGATGTCCAGCACCTTGCGCACCTCGGCGTACTCGGTGGCCGGGCCGGTCCGCCAACTGCTGCTCCAGCCCCGGTCGTGCAGCAGCAACACCAGCGTCTGGATCGCACAGGCGGTGGCAGCCAGCTGCTCCCAGCGCGGAATCCTCGGGCGGTCCTCCGGCCGGAAGACGATCGTGACGAGGAGCGGAGCCCGCAACGCCTTGTCGACCATACGCTCGCGCGGCGTCCCGCCCTCCGCGGAGTCGGCCATCGCCTCGCCGAGCGCGCGCCGGGCCTCGCCGCGAAGATTGATGAGCCGCCAGGGTGAAAGCCGTCCGTGGTCCGGCGCCGTCCCGGCCAGCGACACCAGCTCGGCCAGTTCCGCGTCCGTCGGCGCCGGTCCCAGCAATCGGGCGCCGCTGCGCCGGGTGATCACGGCTTGCGCGACATTCATCGTCCACCTCGTATTCTCACCGGCGGTTTCACCGCCTACACGAAAGCAACCGCCCCGGGAGAGACGGTTGAACGCTTCCATACTCGGCGTAAACCCTTCCGCTGAGGAGGCAGGGCGCCTGTCTCATAGCGGCCATGACCGGTTCCGCCGCCGGACGGCGAGGCGGCGAAAACGGAATCGCGACACAGCGGGCTGACATTCCCCTTACGCGAAGAATCGTTGCGCTGCTTCAATACCCGCTATCAAGGCGGTGACATCCTCGGCGGTGTTATACACATAGAAGCTGGCGCGGGTGCTGGCGGGAATGCCGTAGCGGTCACAGATGGGCCGGGCGCAATGATGGCCCGTGCGCACGGCGACACCGTAGTCGTCCAGGACCTGTCCCACGTCGTGCGGGTGAATCCCGGCGACGGTGAAGGACACGGTGGCACCGCGGTCCTGAGTGGTGACGGGGCCCACCACCGAGACGCCCTTCAGCCCGGCCAGACCCTCCAGGGTCAGCCGCGTCAGCTCCGCCTCGTGCGCCTCCACCGCCGTCATCCCGAGGGTGCTCAGGTACGTGATCGCGGCGGCCAGGCCGACCGCCTGAGGGGCCAGCGGAACGCCCGCTTCGAAGCGCTGGGGCGGCGGCAGGAAGGTGGTCCGGTCCATCCGCACCGTTTCGATCATCGAACCACCGGTGATGAACGGAGGCATCTCCGCCAGCAGCTCCTGGCGGCCCCACAGCGCGCCGATCCCGTTGGGGCCGAGCATCTTGTGGGCGGAGAAGACGAGGAAGTCGGCGCCCAGCGCGGTCACGTCCAGCGCCTGGTGGGCCACCGACTGCGCCGCGTCCACCAGTACCAGTGCTCCGACGGCGTGCGCCCGGCTCGCCAGCGAGGCGATCGGGTTGATCGTGCCGAGGACGTTCGACTGGTGGGTCACCGCCACCAGCTTGGTCCGCTCGCCGAGCGCCTGGTCGAAGCTCGCCTCGTCCAGGCGTCCTTCGCCGGTGATCGACGCCCAGCGCAGCGTCGCCCCGGTCCGCTCGGCCAGTTGCTGCCACGGCACCAGATTGGCGTGGTGCTCCATCTCGGTCACGAGGATCTCGTCGCCGGGGCCGAGCGTCAGCGGGGCGCCGCTCGGCCGCGTCGCCGACGCGTTGCTCAGCGCGTAGGCCACCAGGTTGATCGCCTCGGTGGCATTGCGGGTGAAGACGACGTCCGATTCCTGAGCGCCGAGGAACGCGGCGACGGACTGCCGGGCGGACTCGTACGCCTCGGTGGCCTCTTCGGCCAATTGATGAGCGCCACGGTGCGCGGCGGCGTTGTGCCGCAGGTAGAAGTCCCGTTCCGCGTCCAGCACTTGCAGGGGCTTCTGCGAGGTGGCGGCCGAATCGAGGTAGACGAGGGGCTTGTCGTCCCTCACCCGTCGGTCGAGGATCGGGAAATCCTTCTTGATGCTCTGTGCGTCTAAGCGGGCCGTTGGGGCCGAATGCGCGTTGATCTGACTCTCCTTGTCGGTCGTGGTGTCAGGCGACCCAGTGGGGGCTGGCCGCCGTGCTGCACAGCGGCCCGTCGGCCAGGACGGACGCCAGGCGCCGCACCGCCTCCTCCAGTGTCTCGGGGGGAAGCGTGTAGGGGATGCGCAGACGGTTGTCGTGCGTCCCCGGGTCGGCGCCGAACCGGGCTCCGCCCTCGATGCGGACGCCCTTGGCCAGCACCCGGTCCGCCAGCGACGAGGCGATCGGCTCGCCCAGATCCACCCAGAGGGACAGGCCTCCGGGCGGTACCTGCGCACGCCACTGCGGAAGATGGTGGGCCATGGCGGTCAGCAGCGCGGCGCGCTGAAGCCGGATCTGCGCGAGCCGGGGCAGCAGGATCTCGTCCGTCCGCACGATCAGCGAGGTGGCCAGCAGTTGGTCCATCACCGAACCGGCCATGTCCATGCTGACGCGCAGCTGCGCCAGCTTGGTGATCAGCCGCGGGGTCGCCCGCAGCCAGCCGATGCGCAGGCCACCCCAGTGGCTCTTGCTCATCGACCCCACGGTGATCACGTGCTCGGCCTTGCCGGGTCCGGCGTGGGCGACGAACGGCGGCGGCGCGGGCACGTCCAGGGCGATGTCGGCGAGCGTCTCGTCGATGATGAGCCAGGTCCCCGTACGGCTGGTGGCCCGCAGCACTTCGCCGCGCTGCTCGTCGGGCATGAGACAGCCGACGGGGTTGTGGAAGTCGGGAATCAGATACGCCAGCCGCGGCAGTGTCTGGCGCAGCGTGGCCTGCAGTATCTCCTCGTCCCAGCCGGACTCGGCCACGGGCACGGGGGTGGTGCGCAGCCGGGCGCGGCGTATGGCGTCCAGCGCGTTCGGGTACGTCGGGTTCTCCACCAGCACCCGGTCCCCACGGGAGGCCAGCAGGCTCAGGGTCAGCACCAGCCCTTGCTGGGCGCCCGAGGTCACCAGGATCTGGTCGGGCAGGGTCGGGACGCCGCGCTGGGTGTACCGGTCGGCGATGGCGGACCGCAGCCCGAGCAGCCCGAAGGGGTGGTAGCCGGGAGTGTGCACATGCTGCGTGAGCAGGGGCCCGCACTGTGCGAGCGCTTCGGTCAGCATGGTCTCGGGGAGGCCGAGGGCGGCTGCCGCCAGGTCGATGTTCTCGTCCTCGGGGGACAGCGGCTGCCGGGCGCCGGCCGGCCGCAGACCGTCCGGCAGCATGGTCCAGGTCCCGGAACCCCGGCGGCTGCGGGCGTATCCGCTGCCGCGCAGCAGATCGTAGGCCGCCGTGATGGTCGGGCGGCTGAGGGTGAGGACCCCCGCCAGTTCGCGCTCGGCGGGAAGCCGCACATGAAGGGCCAGACGGCCTTCGAGGATCAGCGACCGGATGGCCTGAGCGAGATGCCGATAGGCAGGTCGGCTCTTGGACAGATCGGGTAAGAGCGCTGCTAATTGACGGGGGGTGACGGACCTGCCCGCGGAGTCGGCCATGGAAGTGTCAGGCATGCCATCTTCCCTCAGTTGGGCTCGAGTCACGGGCACAGCCTAACCACTCGGCTGGCCGTTCACCCCGGAGCGACGAATGGCCAATAAGGTCGGCTCCTTCCCGCTCGGGAACCGGTGTCCCGAGCAGAAAGGAGCCCATTTAAGACGAACCGTTATAAGGGATCAGGTGACCATGGCGGCCAGCGGAGTGGGGAGCAAGGGGTCCAGAATCAGGGCCACGCCCAGCGCCAGCATCGCCGCTCCGGTGACCATCGCGACGCGCTGTCCGGCCCGGAGCACGCGTTCGGCGAGGAACAGCAGCGTCAGCGCCCCCATCCAGATCACGTTGTGCAGCCCCACCGCCACCTGGACCAGCATCAGGGCCCAGCAACACCCCAGGCAGTACAGGCCGTTGAGCGCCCCGGCCTTCAGGGTCCCGATCCGTCCCGCCGCGAAGTCGTGGGTCAGGACGAAGGACAGCGGGCTGCGGCACACCGTCAGACACCGGGTCTTGAGGCCGGTGAACTGGAAGAAGCCCGCCATGGTGATCACAGCCCCGGCCCCGGCCACCGCCCAGGTGCTGCCCTCGCTGACCGGCAGGAGCCACCGCTTCAGCGCCACCAGGAGCAGCGGCACCAGACCGGAGACCACCCACACCACCAGATAGCCGGTGATGAAGACGGCGGTGTCCACCGCGCCCTGGCGCCCCTTGGTCCGGGTGACGAACCGGTGCGCCGCGACGAGGGGGACCGCCACCGGCACCATCATGGCGACCACCATCCCGGCCCACATGGCCAGGAACATCAGCGCCTCGGCCAGCGACATGACCGGCGTGGAGGTGCCGTGCTCCATCGCGTGGTGTCCGGCGTGCCCGGCCATCGGCGGCGCCATCCCCGGCGCTGTCCCCGCGCCCGTCCCCGGCATGGACGGCATGCCGCCCGCGGAGTACATCCACCACCAGGCGAGCCCCGACACGGCGACCATCCACACACCGGTGGTGAGGGTCAGGCGCCGGATCACCCGCGCCGGGCTCGCCGTCACTCCTCGGACCCCATTTTCATGGGCCCGAAGTCGGCGTGCACCAGCGGCCAGTCCCATCCCAGGTCGGGATCGGAGAAGCGGCTCTCGGTCTTCGCCAGCAGCCGTTCTCCGCCGAAGGACATCAGCGCGTTGTGCACCGCGATCGGTGTTTCGCCGTCCCTGCCGAGAAGCGGCTTGACCGGGATCGTGCTGGCCCGGCCCAGCTGGAAGTACGGCTTCTCACCGGAGTCGTCCAGCTCGATCGGGACCCGGCGGATGCCCTTGAAGTCCTCGACGAGGGTGAAGAGCAGGGCCAGCAGCCCGCCCGCCTTGCCCGTGAGGATCTGTTCCATGGCCGCCGACTGGGCCTCGGGCGTGTCGTCGCCGATGTACACGGCGACCTTCAGACCGCCGTCCCAGACGTGTTTGACGGTGCGGTACGCGACGCCCAGCTTGCAGCCGGTGAGGTCGACGTCGCCGTAGAAACCCTTGTCGACGATGCCGACGCCGATGGCATCGCACGAGCCGTGCGTCGGCGCCTCGGCGAACCAGCAAGGACAGGGCGTACCGCAGTTGCAGGCCCCGGCCAGCCGCCCTTCAATCGACCATTCCATAACGTGTGTCCACTGCCCTTCCATATCGCCCAGTCCGCCTGGGGCGTGCCACGAGGGGCTGGGTGCCGTGGGAATGGCCCACGGCACCCAGCGGGCTGTGCGTTGACGTTTCCGCTGTGTCAGGCGCCTCGGCGCGGTGCCGTCAGGCGGCGGGCGAACCCGCGAGCGCGGCCTCACTGGCGCGCGTGGCCTCGTAGGCCTCGGTGAAGTACATGGTGAACAGCTTGTAGAGGTGGTCGAAGTGCCCCAGCAGGCGCTCGACGTCCGCGTCCGACTCCACCAGCGACATCAGGGTGTTCCACACGTCGCCGGTGTGGTCCTCGTCGATGTCGTAGTTGACGTGCGTCCGCGCGCCCCGGACCTCGTCCTTGCCCAGGGTGCTCTCCAGGTTGTCCAGCCAGTCCGGCTGGGTCTTCCGGGTGGTGTACTCCAGGAAGTAGCTGCTGGCGATGGCGGCGAGGGGGGTGCCCTCGAACTCCTGGCAGTAGAGGAAGTAGCCGTTCAGCAGCTTCGTCGCCAGGAACGGGTCGGTGGAGTACACCTCGTCCGGCTTGACGCCGAGCCGCTCCAGGTCGGCGAGGAACAGCTTGTCGTGCAGCATCTCGTCGTCGGTGTACTCGGCCCATTCCTTCGCCGCGGCCGGGTTGTGCAGCGTGAAGTAGTGGATGGCGTGGGCGTCGATGGTGCGCTTGCGGCGGATGCGCAGGATGGTCTCGATGGTGTGCCGCTTGTAGTACGCCATGTCGACGTCCGAGGCCTTCAGGAAGTGGGTCGCGTACGGGACCTCGTTGTAGAACTTCTTGATGTAGCTGTTGAGCCTCTCGTCGACCTGCTTGCGGAGCTCCGGACGAATGATCTCGGTGTCGGACATGGCAGTCGAACTCCTTCGCGGACTATGTGTGGATTGCTTCTTGCGTGTGACGAGTGACGAGTTACGAGTTCGTCCCGGAGGACGCCGGGACGCGGGGGCTGCCGAGGATTTCTTCCGTCGAGAATTCCGTCTTTCCGGCCGCTGCCGCCTCCAGCAGCGTTCCGAAGCCGTAGCCGGAGAGGCGGTCCACCACGTCTTGCAGATCGGCCACGATGGTGTAGTAGTCGTCGCCCCGCTCGGGCACCGAGTACGGACCGGCGACGACCTTCGCGCCCGATGCCTCGAATCCGGAGACCTTTCCTCCCCGGCAGTACGAGACGACCTTCCGGATGGGCAGATTGACCTTCGCCCACTGGGTCGCCCACCCGAAGAGCAGGCGGGAGTACGGCAGGTCCCGGCCCCGGCTCGGAACCGAGACCAGTCGGCCCAGTTCCCACACCGAGGGATCGCCCTTGAGGTCCTCCGGGAGGAGACCCAGCTCCTCGATCTCCGTGACGCAGGCCGTGACCGGGACTATCCGCAGTGAGGCGCCAATGCGGTCCCCTTTGTGCAGCGTGAATACCTTGCCGTGCACATCGCGGTCCTTGTCGAGCCACCAGAAATCGCTCTCCGGGAAACGAGGCTCGTACCGGACGAGGCGCAAGGCATGGGCCTCTGCGAGATCCCCGATGTTCTCAACCAGCGAGAACCTGTAGAGGTCGTCCATTTCTCCCCAATCGAATCTGTCAGAGCCACCTATTCGGGTCAGGGCGGATAGACAGCCCTTTTGTTCGACGAGCATGAGTATGTAGCAGCAGAAGCCCTCGCGGCTGAGAAAAGTAATGCCCTGAACGGGACATGTCCTGATGCGAGCACCCGGCACAATGCGTTGACCAGGGAGCCCTGGCTACTGGGGGCGGGTTGACCAACTCGGCGGCGCGTCACGGGAGTTCGTCACCCCGCGCACCTCCGTGCGCCGGTGACTCGGCCTTGGTCTCCGCCGGGCGATGCGGGAGATTCATCCGGGCGGTCAATTCAGACGCTCGCGCATCTTTCATCCAGGAGGGGAACATGTCGCCCATTCGCACCTTCGCCGCCGCGGTCATCGTCGCTGGTGTCCTCGCGGGAGCCGGTACGGGCGCCGCGCTGGCCGCGCCCGCGGTCAGCCACTTCGACGACGGCAGCTTCGAGACGCCCCGGGTCGCCGCCAATACGTTCGTGAACCTGGGGACGGGACAGACCGTCGGCCCATGGACGGTCACCGGGGGGAACGTCGACCACATCGGGGCCGGGTTCTGGCAGGCCGCCGAGGGTGACCAGTCCGTCGACCTCAACGGCGGCAACGCGGGCACGGTGTCGCAGACCTTCACCACGGTGCCGGGGAAGCGGTACACGGTGACGTACTCCCTCGCCGGTAACCCCGCCGGGGGCCCGGCCCTGAAGACCGGAGAAGTCCTGATCGACGGCCAGAACTTCCAGAACTTCAGCTTCGACATCACCGGCAAGACGATGGCGAACATGGGCTATGTGACCCGCGAGGTGTCCTTCGTGGCGACCGGCGCCACCACGACCCTGGCATTCGCCAGCACCGTGTCCGGCGCCTATGGCCCGGTCATCGACGACGTCACGGTCCGCCACTGCGAACCGTGCCCCTCCTGCGACTGACAGCGAGACGCGAAAGCCCCGGCACGCCGTGCGTGCCGGGGCTTTCGTCATGCCGGAAGGATTTCTTCGTCAGGCCTTCGGCCGTGGGCGCACGACCGCCGTGCCCGCGTCCAGGTCCACGGTGCTGCCCGGCGGGGCGCCGGAGTCCGCGTCGTCGCGCAGGGCGAGCTGTCGGTCCTTCTGCTCCTGGACATGGCGCCGCGAGGGATGGAACACCTCGGCCAGCGCCTCGGTGCTCGCGGCACCGCCTCCACCGAACCTGCGCCGGTGCCAGATCACCCAGGAGAACAGCACGATCCACAGGGCACCGGCGGCGATGCCCACCGTCATCAGCATCTTCTCGCGCCTCCAGAAACACGACTGGGGTTTTTCGGACGTGCCGAAAAACCCCAGGTCTGTGGCGTAAAGCCAGGGTGCGCCGCCAGGGACTCGAACCCCGGACCCGCTGATTAAGAGTCAGCTGCTCTAACCAACTGAGCTAGCGGCGCCTGCTGACAACGGAATCTTACCGGACCTCGGAGCGTGGTCCGAACCGGCTGGACGGCCGGTTGCGATTGGTATGGACATGACCATCAGCCCTGGCTACGCTCCACTTGGTCTAGACCGCATCGCACGGCTCGCAGAAGCACCCCCACGCCTTCAGGAGCGAAGCATGCGCAAGAAGATCCGCGCCGCCGTGGTCGGCATCGGGCTCGCGGCGGTCACCGTCCTCGCGACCGGCGGCAGTGCCACCGGTCACGGCTACACCGACTCACCGATCAGCAGGCAGAAGCTGTGCGCCAACGGGACCGTCACCAACTGTGGCGAGATCCAGTACGAGCCGCAGAGCGTCGAAGGGCCCAAGGGCTTCCCGTCGGGCGGCCCCGCGGACGGGACGATCTGCGCGGGCGGCAACAGCCGGTTCGCCCCGCTCGACGATCCGCGCGGCGGGAAGTGGCCCGCGACCAAGCTGACCGCCGGGAAGAGCTACACCTTCAACTGGCGGTTCACGGCCTCCCACGCGACCACCGACTTCAAGTACTACATCACCAAGAACGGCTGGAACCCGAGCACCAAGGTCACCCGCGCGAGCCTCCAGTCCTTCCTGACGGTGCCGTACAACGGCCAGCGACCGCCGTCCACGCTCTCCCACTCGGGGACGATCCCCAGCGGGATGACCGGACGGCATGTGATCCTCGCCGTCTGGACCATCGCGGACACCGGGAACGCGTTCTACGCGTGCTCGGACGTCCAGTTCTGAGAGCAGTTCTGAGAGCATTTCTGAGACCAGAAGGGCCGCCCGGTCCGGGAGACCGGGCGGCCCTCGTCGGCTCACATCACGCGTCGAACGTGCCCGCCTTCGCGCCCCGCAGGAAGGCGGCGAGCGTCGCCGGGGTCGTGGTCAGGACCACGCCCGGGTCGTCGCTCTCCCGGATCAGGAGGCGCCCGCCGCTGGCGGCGATCTCCACGCACTGGCCCTCGCCCACGGAGTACGAGGACTTGCGCCAGCGCGGACGGTGCTGGTTCCCGGCGAACGGTGCAGAGGTACATGAGGTGTTCATGTGTGGGGCCCTCTTTCTCATACGAGATCTGCGATGAGGCCCTTCGTCGCATCCGGAGACAGCGCGCTGTCGGCGATGCGGCCGAAGGCGTCGACGAAAACGTTGACGTCGTCGACCCCTTCGACGTACGTGGGGCCGCGCAGGTTCTCCTGGGAGACCACATCCGGCATCGGACCCGGAAAGCCCACAAGTGTGAACGCGCCCGCGTCCCCCGGGTTGGGCGCCGAGTCGATCGGCATCACCTGGAGCGTCACCGTCGGCCACTCCGCCACGTCCAGCAGGCGGCGCAACTGCTCGGCCATGATGGCCGGGCGGTCGGTGAACCGGCGGCGCAGCGCCGTCTCGTGGATGACGGCCCACAGCCTCAGCGGGGTGTCCGCGCGGGTCAGGACGGCCTGGCGGGCGAGCCGCACCTCGGCGAGGGCGCTGACCTCGGACGCGCTGCGGGCCCTGGCGTTCGCGGCGATCGTCTCGCGCGCGTACTCGGAGGTCTGGAGCAGTCCGGGGATGACCAGCGGGGCGTAGTCGCGGACGGAGTCGGCGTCCGACTCCAGCGATATGTAGTCGGCGTAGGCGGGCGCGACGACCCCGCGGTACGTCTGCCACCAGCCGCGCTTGCCCGCGTCCTTGGCGAGCCCCTCCAGCGCGATCCGGATGTCCCGGTCGGTGACCTCGTAGGCCCGCAGCAGGATCTCGACCTCGGTGGTGCGGATGGTCGCGTTGGCGTTCTCGATGCGTGAGAGCTTGGGGGCGGTCCAGTGGCGGGCGCCAGGGGAGCCGTTCGCGGTCGCGTTGAGCGCTTCGGCGGCCGCGTCCAGGGTCATCCCCGCTTCGGTGCGCAGCCTCCGCAGAGTCGAACCCAGACGCCTGCGCCGTACGGTGGGCACTGGCTGGTAGGACATGGCGTCAGTCTGTCCTATCGCCGATCGGGGTCACCAGGCGGCATATGCCAGTTGTGAGCTAAAGGGTCGAAACATTGCGAGTGACACTCCCGATGAGCCAGGATCGCCCTGTGACACGGCGGTAGTGCGCTGCGCATGGGAGGGGCCCCGGACCATATGGCAGAGAACATCCCGCAGCGGTACGAGTTCCGCCTCCGCGTCCACCCGCAGAAACTCGCCGATGTGCGCCGCGCCGTCAGCGCGCGGCTGCGCCTGTGGGGACGCGAGGAACTGATCACGCCCGCGGCGATGTGCGTCACCGAGCTGCTGTCCAACGTCCACAAGCACGCGGCCTCGCCCGAGTGCGTACTGACGCTCGAAAACCGCCCGTACGGGATATGTGCCGCCGTCTTCGACTCCGAGACCTCGCTGCCGGTGGTCAAGGAGCCGGACTTCCTCTCGGAGTGCGGGCGCGGGATGTTCCTGCTCAGCAAGACGGCCCATGAGTGGGGTACGGATCTCCACGACGACGGCAAGACGGTCTGGTTCACGCTGCGTGCCGAATCGGTGGATCCCTGACCCTCCGCGCCACTAACGTTGTGTCACGGGGAGTTGACGGAACGGCAGGGGAGGGGCTCATGGATCCGGTGACGACGGGCGCGCTGGTCGCGGCGGTCAACGCGGCGGTGTCGGGCGCGGGCGGTGAGGCGGGGCGGCGGGCCCTGGAGTCGCTCGGCGCGCTGGCCCGCCGGGTGCGGCGGCGCGGCGGTGTCGATCCGGCGGGCGGCGCCGGTCCGGCGGGTGAGGCTGAGCCGGTCGCCATTCCGTACGACGACGAGGAGCGGCTGCGCGGGCTGGCCGATCTGCTGGTCGAGCGGTCCCGGCAGGACCCGGAGTTCGGGCGCGACCTGGCCGCCTGGCTACGGGAGTTCGGCGAGCCCGCTCCGGAGGAGCGGGGCGCGGTGTACAACTCCTTCTCCGGGACCGTCTCCGGGGGCATGGTCATCCAGGGGCGCGACTTCCACGGGGGGATAAGCCAGGGCCCGCGGTGACCCATGTCCTGTTCGGGGCGTGGCAGCAACCGGACAGCTCCCCTTGCGATTCGTGGCGGAGCGTTGTCGCATAGCGACTGATCGTGTCCGGATGGCGATCTCCTGTGCTGATGGTTCGTAATTTGCTGACAACGCGCCCCGCCTGGCGGCCAGTCGAGCGCCGTCTCGTGCTCTGACGCGCCGGACTTGGTCGATTCTTTACCTCACGCCCCGCGTTGACGTCGTCGCTGTGCGCGAATTACTGTCATCAGTGATTTCGCACCATGCTGCCTCCGCGTAATGAGCACGTCGAGGCACGGAAATTCCAAGAACCAGGCCGGTATTTGCAAAACTAGGTAACTGTCGCCCTGCAGGGGAAGTCATGGTTGGTCTTGTGACGAGGTCCGAGCCTTCTCCTGAGCATGACGCGGACCCCTCACCGCCCGCCATGACCGGCGACTACGTCGAGCGTGCCCTGCTGGCCGCCCGCGATCTGATCGAATCCACCGTCACCCGGCACCAGCGGGAGCTGGCCCAGGACTCCTGGGCGGGGAAGGCTCTCGGGCAGGTGCCGCTCGCCGAGGTCGTCGACACGCTCGTGGACGGGGCCGAACGGACCGTGAGCGTCGTCCTGTCGGGCGGCGAGGAGCAGTCGGAGGTGGTCTGCGCCGCGCTGGCCCGGCCGGCCCGGGGCGGTCGGGGGCACCGCGCGGTGCGGCTGCTGTGTCTGCCGCGGGCGCTGGAGGCGGCCCGGGTGCGGGCGCTGGCGCGCACCGATCCGCGCTGCGAGGTCCGCGTCTGCGAGGGGGAGTTACCGGAGGCGCTGTTCGTCGACGGCCAGATCGTCTACGTACGGAACGAACCGCCGGACCCGGCGCGGGGCGGCGGGCGGCAGGCGTCGCTCGTCGAGGATCCCGCCGCGGTGCAGGCGCTGGAGCTGATGTTCGCGGGGACCTGGGGGAACGCCGTGGCGCTCGAGGAGTACCCGCGGCTCGGCGGGCGGCTGTGCCCCGCCGACGCGCGGCGCATTCTGGAATGCCTGCGCACGGGCCACACCGATGAGGTGGCGGCGCGCGACATGCAGGTGTCCCTGCGGACCTACCGCCGGTATGTCGCGGAGATCATGCGGGAGCTGGGGGCCGGGTCCCGCTTCCAGGCGGGGGTGCGGGCGGTGGAGCTGGGGCTGCTGCCGGACCACTGACCCGCCGTCGCCCACCACCCACGACCCACCACCCACGACCCACCACCCACGATCCATGAGCCATGGCACTCCGACCTTGACCACGTCGCGAGGCAGGGATAACGACATGAAGGAGCCCGGTGATCCGGGGGATGTTCTGGACCGGACGTTGCGGGAGGTGCGGGCCCTCATCGAGGCCACCGTCGTCGAACACCGGGCCCGCAGAACGAGGAAGGGGCAGTTCACCCAGGTCGGAATGGCGGACGGGGCATTCCTGGCCGCCGCCGAACAGGTGATCACCAACGCCCGGGGGCGGGTGGACGCCGTGTTTCCGGAAGCGCCCGGCCGGATGGCGGCGGCGCACGCGGCGCTCACCGCCCTGCTGCTGAACCTGGACGACGACGCGGTGGGGGTGCGGGTGCTGCGCGGCCGGGCCGGATCCGGCGGAGGCCCGGGCGGCGGCGCGGGTTCCGGCTCGGGCGGCGGTGCTCCGGCGGGGCCCGCGCCCGTACCCGCGCCCATCCCGGGGCCCGCGCCCGGCCCCGAGGAGCGGGGGGAGGGAGGGGCGGCGGACCAGCGGCCCGCGCCCGCCCCTCGCCCCGCGCAGGTCCGGATCGCCCCGGTGCCCCTGCCCACGGCCGTGATCGCCGACGGCCGGACCGCGCTGGTGTGCACGGAGTCGGCGAACGGGCGGCACACCTCGGTCATCGAGGACCAGGTGGTCGTCGGCTCGCTGTACGGCATGTTCCGCTCCATCTGGGCGGGTGCCACCCCCGCCCCGCGCCCGCTCGACTTCGGCAACCGCGCCCGTACGGAGATGGTGCGGCGGGTGCTGGCCCGGCTGCGGGACGGGGTCACGGACGAGGCGGCCGCCCGCGATCTGGCGATTTCCGTGCGTACGTACCGTCGCTATGTCACCGGGATCCTGGAGCTGCTGGACGCCAACTCACGCTTCCAGGCCGGGGCGCGCGCCTCCGAGCTGGGCATTCTCGGGGAACGCTGAGGAGGGGGTGGGAAGTCCGGCATCGGAATTGTTTCGTCTTCCCACCGACATTGTGAACCGGTGTGCGCTGGGGATAGGTTGCACGCTGGGCGTGCCGCGATCTGGCAACCGCCGGTAATACAAGGGGATTTGGGGATGGGTGAGGGGTACGGGAACGGCACGGCGGTCGCGCGCGGTGAGCCGGATGCGGTGACGCTGCGGCGAGAGCCGGATTTCCCCCGGCCGGGGCGGGTACGAAAGACCCGCGAGAACAGCGGCGGGGGTGGCGGACACCGCACGGGAACCCTGTTCCGGGGAGTGCTTCCGCCCCTCGTATTCGGGCTGACGCTGCTTCTCGTCTGGGACATCGTGACCCGTACCGGAGCGGTGGCGGAGTTCTATCTTCCGGGGCCGGTCGACTTGGCCCGGCATTTCGTCGACGCGTTACTGCACGATTCACTCGTCGACTACACGTGGGAAACCGTGCGGGAAGCGATGGCCGGAAGCGGTATGGGAATCGGAGTGGCGCTGCCACTCGGCTATCTCATCGCCCGCAGCGACCTGGCGGCCGCCGCGCTCCAGCCGTATATCGCCGCGTCGCAGGCCGTGCCCGCGGTGGCGCTGGCCCCGCTGCTCGCGCTGTGGCTCGGCTACGGGCTGCTGCCGATCGCGGTGCTGTGCGCGCTGCTCGTCTTCTTCCCCATCCTCGTCAACACCGTGCTGGGGCTGCGCGCCCTGGACCCCGAGGTGCTGGGCGCCGCGCGGGTGGACGGCGTGGGGTGGTGGGGGATGCTCTGGTACATCGAGCTTCCGCTCGCCCTGCCCAGCATCCTCGCCGGGGTGCGCAACGGGCTCACGCTCTCCATCACCGGCGCGGTGGTCGGGGAGTTCGCCATGGGCGGCGAGGGGCTGGGGCAGCTGCTGTCGGTGCAGCGCCAGGCGGCCGACACCATCGGCCTGTTCTCGACACTCGTCATGCTCACCCTGCTCGCCGCCGGACTGTACGGCGTGGTCCGGTTGGTCGAGCGGCTCGCCCAGCGTGACTGACCAGCACTGTTCGATTCACGAGTCGATTCGCGAGGAGAAGTACGTGCGTTCTGTGCAGACGTCCATGAGGGCCGCCCTCAGACAGCGGGTTCTGGGGGCGGCTCTCGTGTCGGTGGTGGCCGCGGCCACGCTGACCTCATGCGCCGAGGAGCCGAAGGACGCGGAGGGCAAGGGCGGCAAGAGCATCACCGTGGGGCTGACCTACACCCCGAACATCCAGTTCTCGCCCTTCTATGTGGCCGCCGAGAAGGGCTACTACAAGGACGCTGGGCTCAAGGTGACGCTGCGTCATCATGGCGCCGGCGAAGACCTCTTCGGGGCCCTGAAGTCCGGCAAGGAAGAGGTCGTCTACGCGGGCGGCGACGAGATGCTCCAGGCGCGCGCCTCCAGCGATCTGCCGGTCGTGGACATCGCGACGTTCTACCAGAAATACCCCGTGGGCCTGATCGTGCCCAAGGACTCGGCCATCAGGAAACCGGCCGATCTCAAGGGCCGTAAGATCGGCACTCCCGGCCCCTTCGGCGAGACCTATTTCGGTCTGCTCGCCCTTCTCAAGGAGGGCGGACTTTCCCCGAAGCAGGCCAAGATCCAGAACATTGGATTCACCCAGCAGGCGGCCCTGACCGGAAACAAGGTCGAGGGTGTCATGGGCTATCTGAACAATGACGCCATCTCCTTCGAGGAGGCCGGTAAGGAGGTCCGGGCGATTACGCTCGACTCCGGGGACAAGGGCGATCCGCTGGTCGGGGTCGGTCTGGGCGTCAAGAAAGACGTGCTGGACAAGCGCGGCGACGACATGAAGAAGTTCGTCGCCGCGTCGCTGCGCGGGCTGCGCTACGCGATGGACAACCCGGACGACACCATCAAGCTCAGCGAGAAATACGTGCCCGGACTGCGCGGCGAAAAGCAGAAGAAGAACGCGATGGCGGTCCTCAAGGCCACGGTGCCGATGATGAAGACCGACCAGGGCGAGGTCGGCGTCAACGACCCGCAGACCTGGGCCCGGATGGCCGATTTCATGTACGACCAGGGGCTGCTGGAGAAGACGGTCACCCCTGAGGACGCGTACGACAACGGCTATCTGCCGAAGTCCTAGTACCTGGCGCTCGTGGTGGCCGCCGCGCGCCGGTGCAGCGCGGCGGCCACCACGAACGCGCCCCCGGCACCGGCCGCGAGCGCGGTCCAGCTGCCCGTCGCCGACAGGTGGGCGACCACGAACAGCCCGAGCGGCGGCCCGCTCGCCGTGCCCAGGTTCCAGGCCAGCGAGGCGAGCGCGCTCGCCCGCCCCACGGCCGCCTCGCCGGACCAGCGCAGCAGCAGCGGGTAGAAGGCCGAGGAGTACGTCAGCTCGCCCGCCGCGAAGACCACCGCGAAGGCCAGCAGCAGCCCGTAACGGAGGGCGGGCGCCGCCCCGTCCCCGGCCAGCGCCGCCCCGAGCCCGCAGCCGAACGCCGCCACCCACAGCACCGGCCCCGCGGCCAGGCTCACGGTCTCCGGCAGCCGCTCCAGCCAGCGGCTCAGCAGCGGCTGGAGCGCGACCAGGGCGAAGGAGTTGGCCGCCACGACGGTGCTCACCCAGCCCAGGGTGACGGCCATGTCGTCATGCAGGAGCAGCGGGACCGTGGCCTCGATCTGGGTGAAGCCGACAATGGCGAAGAGGGCCTGGGCGAGGATGAGCAGCGCCATGGGGCGGGCGCGCAGCAGGTCGCGGTAGGTGGCGTTGTCGGCCGGTGCGTCCGTCGTCGCGTCGGCTGGTCGCGCGGGCTGCCCGGTGCGCGGACGTACGGACCAGATCGCCGCGACGAGGGGCAGTGCGGCCAGGGCATTGGCCAGGTACAGCCAGCGGAGGGTGCCGGTGGGGGTGTGCGCGCCCCGCAGCGCGAGCCCGGCGGCCACCGAACCCACCCCGATGCCCACGTTGTTGACGATGTGCCGGACGGAGAACGCGGTCCGGCGGCCGCTCTCCGGTACGGCCGCGTCCACGACGCCCACGATCGACGCGTAGAACAGTCCGAATCCCACGCCCACGCACGCCCCCGAGGCGAGCACCAGGGGGGTGGTGTCGGCCGGGGCCAGCATCCCGTACCCGGCGGCCAGCGCCGCCCCGCCCAGCACCCCCACCCGGTGCGGCCCGCGCCGGTCGGCCAGCGGGCCGCCGACGAGGGCCGCGGCGAAGCTGGCCGCGGCCATGGCGATGAAGTACCCGCCCGCGGCGCGGGCGCCGAGGCCGAGCAGCTCGCTGACGTAGATCGCGGTGAACGGGAAGCACAGGCCGTTGCCGAGGGTGGAGACCAGCAGGGCACCCATGAGCAGGGCGAAGCGGTGCCCCAGGGGATCCCGTTTCGGTTCCCGTTTCATGGGGTGAGCGCGGCGCGCAGGGAGAGCAGCTTCTCGACCGCCCCCAAGTCGTACGGGGCGGGCAGCGACACGATCAGGTGCACCGCCCCGGCCTCCGCGAACCCCTCCGTCAGCGGCAGCTGGTCCGGGTTGACCATGACGGTGCGGGCCACCTGCCCGGGGTCGCGGCCGACCCGCTCGCACCACTCGTCCAGGGCCCGGTTCAGCTCCCGGAACTCGGCGACCGGGTCGGTCGCGGCCCAGCCGTACCAGTTCCACCAGTCCGCTTCGCGGGCCACCAGCTCCAGGGTGCGCAGCCGCCCGGCGCCCCCGATGAGCAGCGGAAGCGGGCCCGCGGGGCCGGGGTTGAGCTGGGCCAGCCGCGCCTTGACGGCCGTGATGGAGGCGGCGAACGCGTCCATGCGCCCGGCCGGGCCGGGGAACGGTATGCCGTACGCGGTGTGCTCCGCCTCGAACCACCCCGCGCCAAGACCCAGCACCAGCCGCCCGCCGCTGAGCTGGTCCACGGTGCGGGCCATGTCGGCGAGCAGATGCGGATTGCGGAAGGCGGTGCAGGTGACGAGGGGGCCGATGGTGGCGTGCCGGGTCTCGACCGCCATCGCGGACAGCAGCGACCAGCACTCGTAGTGGGTGCCGTCCGGGTCGCCGGTGTGCGGGAGGAAGTGGTCCCAGGTCCAGAGCGAGTCGACGCCGAGGGCGTCGGCCTGGCGCCAGGCGGTGCGGAGTTCCTGGATGCCGGTGTGCTGGGGGTGGAGCTGTACGCCGATGCGCACGGTGGTCCTTTCGATCGCTGGTTTTTCCCCACCCCGCCCCTTCCCGAACCAGGTGCTGCGCCCCTGGACCCCACCCCCGCGGGCCACGCCCGCACGCCCGGTGAGCGGCGGGCGGGGCGCTGCCCCGGGCCCGCGCGGCGGGCGGGGCGTGCCCCGGTTCGCCGGACGGGCCCGGCCGACCGCTTCTCGGGGGCGGGGCCGCGCGCCCCCGCTGCCGTGACGCGGGCCGCGTGCTCGGTGCTGCGGAGGTGGGTTCCCGGTCCTGGTGTTGCGGGGTGGGGGTGCGTACTCGTTGTAGGGCGGCGGGGTTGTGGGCCCGGGAGCCGCCTGGTGGGGTGCTGGTTCTGGGGCTCGGGCTGCGGGCTGCTGGTTTGCTGGGGGCGGGGCGCGCCCTTCCGGGGCGGTGTCGCGGGCTCGTTGTCGGGTGGTGGGGTGGGGCCTGTCCCTGGTCCCTGGGCTGCTTGCTGTTGGTGGGGGCCGGGGTGTGCGCCTCGTTCGCCGGGGCGGGTGGGTCCTCCGAGGCGGCGCCGCGTTCCCGGCGGCGGGTGGCGGGCTGGGTCCGGTGGTGCGGGGCTGCCGGGGGCTGCGGGGCGCGTCCGTCTCGTACGGGCTGCCGGGGCCCCGGGCCAGGCCGCGGGGCTACGGGGTGACGACTACGCGGTAGACCGGGGTCTCGGCCGCCTGCTTCAGGGCCTTCTCCACCTCGTCCAGGCCGTACCGCGCCGTCACCAGGTCTGCCAGGCGGGGGGCCAGGGAGCCGCCCCGGAGGAGTTCGGCCGCCGTGCGCCAGTCGTCCGGCTCGTGGCTGAAGGAGCCCGTCACGGTCAGTTGGCGGCGGTGGACCTCGTAGCCCGGGAGGGCGGCCGGGGGGCCGTCCGGGGCGCCGCCGAAGAGGACGATCGTGCCGCCGTCCGCCACGGCGGCCAGCGCGGCGGCGACGCACTCGGCGCTGGCGATGGTGACGAACACGACGTCAGCGGAGGGTAGTTGGGCGACGTCCTCCGGGCGTACGGCCGTGTCGGCGCCCGCCGCCGCCACCGCCGCGCGGCGCTCCTCGTCGCGTTCCACCACCGCGACCCCGCGCGCGCCCAGCTCGCGTGCGACGGCCAGGTGCAGATGGCCCATGTACCCGGCGCCGATGACCGTCACCCGGTCACCGGCGCGGAAGCCGCCGCGGCGCAGGGAGTGGACGACGCAGGCGAGGGGTTCGCCCATGGCGGCGACCGCCGGGTCGGTGTCGCCGACCGACCAGACGCGGGAGGCGGGGAGCACGATGTGGTCGGCGAGTCCGGCGCCCATGGCGATCGCGCCGTCCGCCTCGCGGACCCGGCCCTGGAGGGCGACGCAGATGGCGGACTGGCCCCGGCGGCAGGCGCGGCAGGCGCCGCAGCGGGGGAGGCCGTCGAGGGTGACGAGGGAGCCGACGGCGGGCATGTCCTCCAGGTCGGCGGCGGTGGCGCCGACGCGTTCGACCCACCCGGAGATCTCGTGTCCGGCGGCGGCCGGGTAGACGGCCATGCGCCCGGCGTACAGGTTGGCCTCCATGGTGCAGATGCCGCATGCCGCGATGCGCACCAGGACCTCCGAGTCCTCGACGTCGGGCACGGGTATCCGTCGTAACTCGACCTCGCCTGCCGCGGTGATGACCGCTGTACGCATGGGAACAGCCTTCCGGAATACGGACGTTGTGCCGGGAGGCTATGCCCGTGCCCCGGGGGAGGCAAGGAAAGGATCACGCGGGGTGATCAGCTGGCGCCCTCGGCGTGCGACGCCCGGCGGAAGGTCCACCAGATGATGGCCGCTCCCGCCACCGCGGCGATCGCGCCGACCACGGCGGCGACGTGCATGGCGTGGACGAAGCCCTGGTCGGCGAAGTCGGACAGCCGCGGCATCCGCAGCCGGTCGGCGATCAGGCGGGTGGCCTCGGGGGACTCCTCGGCGGCACCGGCGGCGCCCGGCGGCAGATCGCCCAGCTTGGGGGAGATCTCGCCGCGGTAGACACCGGCCAGGATGGAGCCGAGGACCGCGACCCCGAGGACGCCGCCGATCTGCCGCATCGCGTTGTTGACGGCGGACCCGGCGCCGGTGCGGTCGGCGGGCAGGACGGCCATGATGGCCTCGGTGGTGGGGGCCACGGCGGCGCCCATGCCGAGCCCCTGGAGGATCAGGAAGACCCAGAACAGCCCCAGCCCGCTGTGCTCGTCGAGGAAGACGTACGCGAAGAAGCCGGTCGTGGCGATGAGCATGGCGACGGTGACGACGCGCCGCACCCCGTACGCCCGCACCAGCTTCGCCGAGAGCGGCGCGCCCAGCAGCACGCCGAGGGCGACGGGGGCGATGGACAGCCCGCACTCCAGCGGGGTCTGCCCGTGGACGCCCTGGAGATAGAAGCTGGTGTAGTACATCGAGCCGTTGAGGCCGAAGAAGGTCAGCATCACGGCCACGCTGGCGCCGGTGAACCGGCTGTTGCGGAAGAGCCGGACGTCGAAGCTGGGGTTTTCGACGCGCAGTTCGACGAGGACGAACACCAGGACGAGGACCGCGCCGACGGCGAACGCGCCCAGAATGGCCGGATCGTTCCAGTCGTTGCGGTGGCCGCCCTCGATGACGGCCCAGACGATGGCGAAGAGGCCGACGGTGGAGAGCACCACGCCCAGCGGGTCGAACTTCTGCCGCACCTTGGCGGCCGCCCCGGGCAGGAACAGCAGCGAACCGGCCACGCACAGCACCACGATCGGCACGTTGACGAGGAAGACCGACCCCCACCAGAAGTGGTCGAGCAGCGCCCCGCTGAGCATCGGCCCGGTGGCGATCGCGATGCCGCTGGAGCCGGACCAGATGGCGATGGCCGTCGCGCGGTGCCGTTCGTCGAAGACCTGGGCGATCAGCGCGAGCGTCGCGGGCATGATCAGGGCGCTGCCGACGCCCATCACCCCGCGGGCGACGATGAGTTCGGTCGCCGAGCCCGCGTACCCGGCCCACGCCGAGGCGCCACCGAACACGAGCATGCCGGTGAGCAGCAGGTTGCGGTGGCCGTAGCGGTCGGCGAGCACTCCGCCGGTGAACAGCAGCACCGCGAAGACCAGCGTGTAGGAGCTGATGCTCCACTGGAGCTGGTTGGGGCTGGCGCCGAGCCCCTCGTCCGGGTCGGCCAGTGTCTTGAGCGCGACGTTGAGGACGGTGTTGTCGAGCCACACCGCGAGTTGGGAGAAGACCAGCACCGCGAGAGCGAGCCATTGGCGGCCGGTGGGCGACTGCGAAGCGCCTGCCGGTGCCGGGTCGGTGATCGCGGTGTTCTGTGCGGCCATGGGGGCGGCGCCTTTCGGGGACCACGTGAGGGTGGGGGGTCCGCGCTCGTACGGCAAGGGACGGCTTGCTGGCTCAAGGCTTGCTGGCTCAAGAGGAAGTTACCAATCTGCTGAGCCGGGGCGCAGCCCCTTCACCCCGCCCACGGCTCTTCCCACACGGGAGAGCGAAGGTATTTACCCGGCTGACGACCCGTTGAGTCATGATGTTCCTTGCCGTTTCGGCAGATGGCTCGTTACTGTGCCTCGACTGGGGAACGGGGGGTGTCCTTTGAGCCATTTTGGAATTCAACCAAATGACCGTACGCCTATTGAGGGTATCGACGGTATTGACGGCGAGACGGGCACAAGGAGAGCGGTTCGTATGGAGCCGGAAGCCAGGTCGGACAACCTGGAAGAAGCCCTCGGCCAGGCGTTACGGCTGATCGAGTCCGCCGTGCACCACCACCGCCGCGGCGCGCTCGCCTCGGCGGCGGCGGAGTTGCCGGTGGACGGCGAGGTCGTGGCCGGATGGGTGGCACGGCTGGTGCTGCGCGCCGAGCGTGACGTGATCTGGAGCCTGCCGGAGGTGACCTGCGAAGATCACGCGCGGCTGGTGGCGCAGACGCTCGCACAGCTGTCGGGCAAGGGCGTGCGCGTCCGGATGCTGTGCCCGCCGCGGGTGCTCCGCACGACGGTGTGGCAGCGCACGGTCGGCACGGTGCCGCGGCTGGAGGTGCGGGTGTGCGGCTCCGTGGGGCAGGAGCTGGTGGCGGTGGACGGCGCGGCGGTGATCGCGCCCGAGCGCTCCCCGGGTGACCCGGGCGGCTCCCGCGCGTCGATGATCCAGAACTCGACGGTGGCCGCGATGCTGCACCGGCTGCTGTGCGGGATGTGGGACACCGCGCAGCGCCCGATGCGGCCGCTGTCGTTCGAGGGCGGCGCGCGCGGCCGGGTGCTGCGCGAGGTGCTGACGCTGATGGCCGAGGGCTACAAGGACGACGCGGCCGCCCGGAAGCTGGGGCTCTCGGTGCGTACGTACCGGCGCTACGTGGCCGACATCATGCGGGACCTGAAGGTGGAGTCGCGCTTCCAGGCCGGGGTGCGGGCCGTGCGCGCGGGGCTCATGGAGGCGGAGCGCGACTAGTCGACTCCTGTGACGGGTAGTCGGGTAGTCGGGTTCCGGCTGATTTGAGCGGTCTGTGGGGATCGCCGTGGCAGCTTGCTGCAGATTGGGCATCCTGACGTTCCGGTAACCGGCTGCGTGGTGCAGCTTTATGACAGCCGTGGTTGTCGTCCGGTTGGGTTCACGGGCGGTGTGACAGGTAGTGGACTCGGGGCTTGTCGGCCCCCCGAGCGGCGCATAGCGTCAACGGCAGTCGTCGCTTTGCCCATGCCGAAAATGGAGGTGCGCGGTAATGGCCGCCATCGTCGAAGAGCGTCGGGAAACCATCAAGGAAATCGTCACGGATATCCTTGAGATCGACCCGGACGAGGTCACCGAGACCAGCCTCTTCAAAGAAGAGCATGATGCGGATTCACTGCGCGCCATTGAAATACTCGCGGCGCTCGAAAAAACGTTCAACGTCGTCATCGACCAGTCCGAGCTGGGCCGGATGGTGAACCTCAAGGGCGTCTACGAGGTTGTTTCCGACGCGGCCGGCTGGTGACAGGCCCCTCGGCCAACTCCTCGGAAGGCAGGGCGATATGCGTGGTGAGTCGGGTCGCAGGGTCGTCGTCACCGGCCTCGGGGCGGTGTCCGGTATCGGCGTCGGCACCGCGGAATTCCTCGCCGGACTGCGCGCGGGGAAGAGCGCGGCACGGCCGGTCACCGCGTTCGACACGGAGGGTTTCGAGCATGCGATGGCATGCGAGGTCCCGGACTTCGACCCCGGGCGGTGGATCCGCAATCTGGACGTGAGCAACCTCGGCCGGGCGAGCCAGTTCTCGGTCGCGGCTGCCCGCATGGCGGTGGCCGACGCCGGGATCGCGGAGGACGCGCTGCGCGCCGTCCCGTCGCTGATCTCCATCGGCACCACCGACGGCGAGTCGGGAGACCTGGACCAGCTCGTCGAGACGGAGGTCGACCTCGGGCCCGAGCGGATGGACCCCACCGTCGCCCGCCGGGTGCCCGCCGGGCGGCTCTCGGCCGTCATCGCCGAGGAGTTCGCGCTGAGCCGTACGGAGGCGGTCACCCTCCCCACGGCGTGCGCGGCCGGAAACTACGCCATCGGCTACGGCTACGACGCCATCCGCGGCGGCGACGTGGAGATCGCCCTGTGCGGCGGCGCCGACGCGCTGTGCCGCAAGACCTTCACCGGCTTCTACCGGCTGGGCACCATAGCGCCCGAGCGCTGCCAGCCCTTCGACAAGGACCGCAAGGGCATCCTCACCGGCGAGGGCGCGGGCGTCCTCGTCCTGGAGAGCCTGGAGTCGGCGCTGGCCCGCGGCGCCCGGATCTACGCCGAAGTCCTCGGCTACGGCCTCAACTGCGACGCGGACCACCCCGTCGCCCCCAACCAGGACAGCGTGGCCCGCTGCATGCGGCTCGCCCTCGACGACGCCCGGATCAAGCCGGAGGAGGTCGACTTCATCTCCGCGCACGGCACCGGCACCCGGGCCAACGACATCACCGAGGCCCGCGCCATCCGCCAGGTCTTCGGCGACGCCGCCCCGCCGCGCACCGTGTCCATCAAGTCGATGATCGGCCACTCCATGGGCGCCGCCGGGGCGCTCGCCTCCATCGCCTGCGCGCTCGCCCTCACCGAGGGGTTCATCCCGCCGACCATCAACCACGTCACGACCGACCCGGAGTGCGGACTCGACGTCGTACCGAACCACGCCGTGGACGCCGAGCTGAGGGTCGTACAGAACAACGGGCTCGCCTTCGGCGGCAACAACGCCGTCGTGATCTTCGGCAAGCGCGGCACGGACTGGAAATAAGGACATGAGTCAGCTGGTGACCGGCGCGGGCGCCGTGGTGAGCGTGGGCGAAGGCGTCGACGAGGTCTTCGCGGCCCTGTGCGCGGGCACCAGCGGAATCGGCGAACTGCGCGGTTTCGACACCGGCCGCTACCGGGCGCGGCACGCGTACGAGATCGACGACCGGCCCGGCGGCCCCGGCGCCGATGTGCCCGGCCGGGCCACCGACTGGCTGCTGCGCGCCGTCGGGGAGGCGGCGGCGCAGGCCGGGCTCGGCGACGACCTGAGCCAGGTGCCCGTCCTCGTCGGCACCGGGCTGCGCGAGCTGCGCTCGGCGGAACTGGCCTGGCGCGACGGCACCGCGTTCGACACCGCGGCGCGGCTGCACTTCGGCACCGCTCTGCGCGAACGTTTCGGCGCGGTGCGCACCCACACCTTCGCGGGGGCGTGCTCGGCCTCGCTGTACGCCCTCGCCCTCGGCAGCGACCTGCTGGCCACCGGCGAAGAGGACACGGTCATCGTGGCCGGTGTCGACAGCCTCACCGAGTCCATGTACGGGCTGCTGGACCGGGTGAACGCCGAACCGCCCGACCGGGTCCGGCCGTTCGACCGGGAGCGCCGAGGGGTGCTGATGGGCGACGGCGCCGCCGCGGTGGTGCTGCGCCGGGAGGAGTCCGGCGCGCGCTCCGGCGCGCTCGGCAGACTCCGCGCCGTCAGCATGAACTGCGACGCGCGCCATGTCACCGCGCCCGACGCGCAGGGCATCGTACGGGCGGTGCACGAGGCTCAGCAGCGGGCGGGCGTCACCCCCGGCGACATCGATCTGGTGCTGCTGCACGGCACCGGGACGCAGCTCAACGACAGCGCGGAGGCGACCGCCATCGCCGAGGTCTTCGGCGCCGAGGTGACGACGCCGCTGATGACCGCGATCAAGTCCATGACCGGCCACACCTCGGGCAGCTCGGGCCTGGTCAGCCTGATCGTCGCGCTGAAGTCGCTGACCTCGGGCCGGATACCGCCGACCCTCGGCCTCACCGACCCGCTGCCGGAGGCGGCGGCCTTCCGCTTCGTCCGGGAGCCGTCCGGCGCGGACACGTACGACGAGGCACTGCGGTTCGCCCAGATCGACGCGTTCGGCTTCGGCGGGGTCAACGCCGTCGCCATAGTGGAGAGGGCCGAGCCGTGAGGGCCCCCGGCACCGCCGTCGTTTCCGGAGTCGGTCTGGCCCTGTCCGGCGCGGACTCCCCGGGCGCGCTGCTGCGTGGCACGCGCGCCCCCGGGGGCGCCCCCGAACCGTTCGACACCGGCGCCCGCATCGGCCGCCGCGGCCACCGCTACAAGGACCGGGCGACCCAACTCGCGCTGTGCGCCGCGCTCGACGCGTTACGCGACGCCGCTCTCGTCCCCGCCGAGGGCACCGGCGGCGCCGATGGGGAGGGGCTGACCGTGCCGGGCGACACCGTCGGCGTGGTGGCCAGCTCCAACCTGGGCAACCTCGACACCGCGTGCCTCACCGCCGCCGCGATCGCCGAGGACTCGGCCCGCTCCCTGAGCCCCATGAGTCTGCCCAACGCCTCCAGCAATGTGATCGCCTCCTGGGTCGCGATCAGGCACGGGCTGCGCGGCCCCAACCTGATGCTGTGCAACGGGCCGACGTCCGGGCTCGACGCCGTCCACTGGGCCGCGACGCTCGTCGCCGCGGGCCGCGTCCGCCGCGCCCTGGTGGTCGGCGTCGAGACCCATAACGCCGTCGTGGCGGACCTGCTCGCCCGGCCCGCCGACGACCTGCTGGACGGCGCGGCCGCCCTCGTCGTCGAGGGCGCGCGCTGGGCGGAGGAGCGCGGGGTGCGCGCCGCCGCCGTCCTGGGCCCGTACGAGCGCCGGGCGGGGCTCGCGGGCTGTGTCCGGGCGCTGCTGCCGGAGGGCGGCGACGGGCCGGGCGTCTGGTTCACCCCGGAGCGCTACGAGGAGCCGGATACCGCGATACCGGTGCCCCGGTCCGTACCGCGGCATGACGTCACCACCACCGTCGGCCGCGCCTCCGGCGCCCTCGGCGTCCTCCAGTGCGCCGCCGCGGTCGGCTGGCTCGGCGCCGGACCGGGCGAGGCGCTGATCACCAGCGGCGACGACACGGCCGACGCCGTGGCCGGGCTGCTGCTGCGCGGGCCGGACGAGCCCCTTCCAGAGGTTTCCGCAAGGTCAGCAAGGTCAGCGATGTCAGCGATTTCAGCCATGGAGTGCACCTGATGAGAGCCGCCCCGCAGATGTCGACGAAGGCCCTGCTGGCCGACACCACCACGGTGCGGCTGCGTCCGCGGTACGAGGGCTCCAACATCTGCACGTGGATCGGCTTCAAGCACGTCAACTACCTCATCGAGGAGGCGGTGCTGGTCCACTTCGCCCGCTGCGGGGCGCCCGCGCGACGCCTGTACGAGGACCACGGGCTCGGGCTGGACATCGTGGCGCTGGACAGCCGCATCCTGCACGCCTTCCACATGGACGACGACGCCGAGGCCGAGGTGGTGCCGCACACCTCCGACAGCGACACCGCGCTGGTCTTCCGGGTGACCCTCCGGGTCGACCGCGACGGCTCCGTCCTCAAGGCCGTCACCGCCACGGTCCGCGTCTCGCTGCGCGCCGACACGTATCTGACGGAACCCCTGCCGGGCCCCGCCGAACCGCCCGGTGAGTTCGGCCGCTTCACGGTGGACCGGCTGGGCGAGGACGCGCCCACCGAGCCGCGCCCGGCCGTGCCAGCCGTTCCGGACGGCGACGACGAGCGGGCCGTCCTGGCAGCGCTCACGGAGGGCCGTAACGCCCATGCCTGGAAGTGGAACATCACCTACCCGTACTGCCACTTCACCGAGCGGCTGCAGATGTCGGGCTATCTGCGGCTGATGGAGGAGGCCAAGGACCGTTTCGTGAAGTCCCGCGGCATCTCCATCAAGACGCTGCTGGACGACCGCCGGTGGATACCGGTCGTGCCGCGCTCCTGGATACGGATCACCGACGAGGCGCTGATGGAAGAGGACCTCTACACCGTCTACACGGTGGAAGAGATCTTCAAGGACCTCACCTACACCGCCCGCATGGACTGCTACGCGGTCCGCGACGGCGCCCTCACCCTCACCGCCACCGGCGGCATCGTGCACGGCTACGCGCTGATCGAGAACCGTCGCGACTGGCACCTGGTCCCCTTCGACCAGCGGGTGCTGGACGCGCTGGCCGGAAAGCCGAGCGGCACCTGATGGACGACGTACTGGTCACCGGAGTGGGGGCGCTGTCCCCGCTGGGCACGGGCGTCGACGCCTTCTGGCGCGGTATGCACACCGCGCGCACCGCCCCGTCCCGGGTGCCCGATCCGCTCGCTCACATGGACCATCCGCGGATGTATCTGGTGCCCGAGGCCGACGTGCCGGACGGGCCCGCGGAGTGGGAGGGCCTGCCGCTGGGGCGCGGCTCGCGGTTCGCGATCGAGGCGGCCCGGCAGGCGGCCGGGGACGCCGGGCTCGCCGAGTGGGGCAGCGTCGATCCGCGCCGGGTGGCCGTCGCGATCAGCAGCGGCATGGGCGATACGGAGCTGCACGAGGCGTGGTGGCAGGGGAAGGCCCCGGACGCCGATCGCTGGGCGCCCGTCTTCCCGGTCGCCTCGGCGGTCGGCGGTCTGCTCGGCGCGCGCGGCCCCAACACCTGTGTCAGCAACGCCTGTTCGGCCAGTGGCTACGCGCTGTCCGTCGCCGCCGACCTGATCCGCGCGGGCGAGGCGGACGTGGTGTTCGCGGGCGGCGCCGAGGCGTACTCCCGGGTCGCGCTCGCCTGCTTCAACCGGCTGGGCGCCATCGACCCCGAGCGCTGCCGCCCGTTCTCCGCCGACCGGCGCGGCACGGTCTTCGGCGAGGGAGCCGCGGTCCTGGTCCTGGAGTCCGGCGCGCACGCCCGCGCGCGGGGCGCCGAGCGCGCCTACGCGCGCCTCGCGGGCACCGGCTGGAGCTGCGACGCCCACCACGCGACCGCGCCCGAGCCCGGTGGCGGGCAGATCGAGCGCGCGATGCGGGAGGCGCTGCGCGAGGCGGGCGGGGGCGAGGTCGGCTTCGTGGTGCCGCACGGCACCGGCACCGACCTCAACGACGTGGTGGAGAGCCGGGTGCTGGCCGCCGTGGCCCCCCGCACGCCGCTCTACAGCCTGAAGGCGCTCATCGGCCACACCGGCGGCGCGGCGGGCGCGTTCGCCGCGCTGTCCGCCGTCCTGATGCTGGACCGCCGCACGCTGCCGCCGAACCTGCCCATCGGGACGCCCGATCCGGAGTGCGAGGTACCCCTGCCGTCCGGGCCCACCCCGCTGACCGGCGGCTACGGGATGGTCAACGCCTACGCGTTCGGCGGCAACAACATCTCCCTCGTCTTCGCGGAGGCCCGCTGATGGACCTGCCGATGGATCTCGTGGTCACGGGCGTGGGCGAGGTGAGCGCGGACGGCTTCGACTTCCGTACGGAGCTGGGCCGCCGCGGCTACAAGTACCTGCCCAGCGCCTCCCAGTACGTGCTGGCCGCCGCCAAGCGCGCCCTCGCCGACGCGGGCGACGACGCCCTGACGGCGGCCGAACCAGAGCGCCGCGGCGCCGCGGTGGGCACCAACAGCGCGGCCGTCTCCCTGCACCACGCGATGGACCGTACGGTCGTCGGCGCGGGCGCCGGGGAGCTGAGCCCGGCCACCGCGCCCTACTTCTCCGTCAACCTCTTCGGCAGCCGACTGGCCACCGAACACGACCTCAAGGGGTTCAACCTCACCCTCACCAGCCCCCGCGTCGCGGGCCTGGAGGCGCTGTGGACCGGCGCCCGCGCCGTCGCCGCCGGACGCGCCTCCCGGTTGCTCGCCGGGGCGACCGAGGAGGCGCTGCCGGAGGGCGAGCCGGGCGCGTACACCTCGGAGGCCGGTGCCGTCGCGCTGCTGCTGGAGCCCGCGGCGGCCGTCGCGGAGCGCGGCGGACGGGCGTACGGGCGCGTCGGTGTCGTCACGTTCTTCCTGCCGCCCGGCCTCGCCGCCTCGGCCGACGGGCCCGGGGAGGCCGCGGCGGCGCTGCGGGACGCGCTCGCCGCCCTCGGCCACCGGCCGGACGCCCCGCTGACCGTCACCGCCGTCCTGGACGGCTCCCCGGTGGGCGAGGCGGTCGCGGCCGCGCTGGAAGAAGCCGAACGCGTCCCGGCGGGCGCGGGCTGTCTGGCGCCGATGGCCCACGTCGCCGCCGCCCTGCGCGGCTCCCTGGACAACCCACACGCCCACGCACACGCCGTCGTCACCGCGGCGGCCGAGGGAAACACCGCCGTCTGCCTGGTCACCCCGGGCGGGCCCGGCGGACCGGAAGCGA
This sequence comes from Streptomyces sp. NPDC041200, assembly GCF_055591805.1. NCBI lineage: Bacteria > Bacillati > Actinomycetota > Actinomycetes > Kitasatosporales > Streptomycetaceae > Streptomyces > Streptomyces sp. NPDC041200. The sequence goes on from NZ_JBVIZF010000012.1 coordinate 225,921, forward strand.
GCAGCCGATGACCGGACGACGGAGGGCGAGCGGCCGATGATCACCTCACTCGAAGGATCCTGGTGCCTGGTGCTGGGAGCATCCAGCGGCATGGGCCTGGCCATCGCCCACGAGATGGCCCGCGCGGGCGTCAGCGTCCTGGGGGTCCACTTCGACACCACCGAGGGACAGGAGAAGGCGGCCGTCGCCCAGGAGGAGATGCGGGGATACGGCGTCGGGGCGCACTTCTTCAACGCCAACGCGGCCTCCGCCCGCACCCGCGAGGAGCTGCTGCCCCGATTCGAGGAGCTGACCGGCGGCAAGGGCGTCCGCGTCCTGGTCCACTCCCTCGCGTTCGGCACCCTGCTGCCGTACGTCACCCCGGACGGCGAAGACAGCCTCACCTCCCGTCAGATGAACATGACGCTCGACGTGATGGCGCACTCCCTCGTCTACTGGACCCAGGACCTGTTCACCGCGGGCCTGCTGCGCCAGGGCGCCAAGGTGTACGCGATGACCTCCGCCGGAGGCACCCGCGTCATGCCGCACTACGGCGCCGTCTCCGCCGCCAAGGCCGCCCTGGAGTCCCACGTACGCCAACTCGCCCTGGAACTCGCCCCCTCGGGCATCGCCGTCAACGCGCTGCGCGCCGGGGTCACCCCCACCCCGTCCATGGAGCGCATCCCCGACAGCGAACGGCTCGCCGCGTACGCCCGGGACCTCAACCCGCACGGGCGGCTCACCCGCCCCGAGGACGTCGCCGAGGCCGTCTCCCTGCTGTCCCGCACCGACTCCTCCTGGATCACCGGCAATGTGATCGGCGTGGACGGCGGTGAGCTGCTGACATGACGGACCATCTGCTGATCGAGAGCGGCGGCCCGCAGACCGGCCCCGCCTGTGAGCGCTTCGTCGGCGACGCCGCACGGCTGGCCGGGGACGGCCACCGGGTGGTGCTGTTCCTCGTCGAGAACGGGGTCACCGCCGCACTCCCCGGCGCCGCGCCCGGCATCGAGACGTTCCTGCGCGACGGCGGCGAGGTGTGGGTGGACACCTTCTCGGCCGCCCAGCGCGCCCTGCCCGCCGCCGATCTCGCCGCCGACGTCCGCATGGTGGAGATGGACGACGTGGCCGCCAAGCTGCTGGAACCCCAGGTGCGGGCGGTGTGGCACTGATGTCCCGGCCGATCCCCGCCACCGACGTGCTGCTCAACCTCTTCGGCGCGCCCCACCAGAGCGACCTGGTCACCTCGGCGCTGCGGCTGGCCACCGCGCTGCTCGGCCGGGGCGCCCGGGTGCAGATCTGGACCTGCGGCGACGCCACGGGGCTGACCAGCGCGGCCCTTGGCGACACCAAACCGCGCGACCTCACCGACCTGGAGCGCCGCCACCCGTCCACCGCGCTGATCGTCCGCGATCTGCTCGCCGACCACCCCGACCGGCTCTACTGGTACGTCTGCCGCTTCTGCGCCGACGACCGGGGCGCGGCCGAGCAGATCCCCCAGGTCAGCAAGCGGTCCCCGTTCCTGTTCGCCGAACACGTCAAGGCGGCGGACAAGGCCCTGGTCATGGGGGTGTGCTGACACCATGCCGGACGAGGTCATGTCGCAGCGGGCGCGCTGGCTGCTGATCATGGAGAAGGCCTACCGCGGCTCGGTCGAGACCCAGTTCGCTGACGCCCTCTACGTCGTCCCCGATCTGCACCGGCAGAGCGGCGGCTGCGATCTGGCGCTGCGCGGCCCCGCTGTCGGCTACGCCCTGCGCACCGCCCCCCAGCCGCCGCTGCGGCTCGGCGGGCGCACCCTCGACACCCTGCCCGATCCGCGCGCGTCCATCGGGAAGGTGCTGGACGCCGGGGTGACCGTGCTGGTCGAGCGGCCCGACCTGGCCGCGCTGGGGCGCACCGCCGCCGACCGGCTGCTGCCCGGCGTCCAGGTGATCGACGCGCACGGGCTCGCCGCGCGATGGCCCTCCTACGAACAGGTGTGGTTCCTGTGAGCACCCCGTCCGGCCCCCGGGCCACTACCGCCCTTACCGAAGGAGTACCGATGGTCAACGCTCCCGCCGCGGTCCGCCCGGTCATCTCCGCGTGGACCGCCGTATCGCCCCTGGGGCTGCGGGCCGCGGACTTCAGCGGCGGGCTGCGGTCCGGCCGCTCCACCGGGAAGCCGCTGGACCCGGAGGAGTGGTCGGTTCCGTTCCACGAGGCCTGTCTCGTCCCGGACTTCCACATCCGGGAGATCCTCGGCCGCAAGAACACCCGCTCCATGGACCGGGTCACCGGCCTCGCCGTCACCGCGATCCGCCATCTGCTCTCCGGCGAAGGGGAGAACACGGCCGGGGCCGAGCGGCTGCCGGGCGTCGGCGAGCACACCGGTCTCGCGCTGGGCACCAGCACCGGAAGCGCCCAGTCCATCATGGACTTCACCCGTGACTCGCTCGTCAGCGCCAAGCCCTTCTTCGTGGACCCGGCCCGGTTCCCCAACACGGTGATGAACTGCGCGGCGGGCCAGTCCGCCATCTGGCACGGGCTCAAGGGCCCCAACGCCACCCTCGCGGGCGGCCGCGCCGCCGGGCTGCTCACCCTGCGGTACGCGCTGCGGCTCCAGCGCGCGGGGCGCGCCCGCACCGTGCTGTGCGGGGCGGTCGAGGAGTTCACCTCCGCCCGCGCCTGGCTGGAGTGGCACACCCGCGCCGACGACGACGCGACGGCGGTGCTCGGCGAGGGCGCCGCGGTCTGGCTGCTGGAGACCGCCGACGAGGCCCGCGAACACGGCCGCGGCGGGCTCGCCGAGGTCGAGGGCGTGGAGTTCGGCTTCGCCGCGAACCCGGCGGCGGCCCGTACGGCGCTCGCCGACGCGGTGACGCGGCTGCTGGACCGTACCGGCACCGCGCCCGGTGAGGTACGGGCCCTCGCCGACTCCCAGGCACCCGGCGCCGAGGGCGAGGCCGAGCGGTCCGCGCTCGCCGACGTCCTCGGCGGCCATCAGCCGCCGCGGGTGGCGACGGCCGACGCGATCGGCGACACCTGCGCCGCCTCGGCGGCCTTCCAGATCGCGGCCGTCCTCGCGCTCGCCGAGCGCGGCGAGATCGCCCCCGGCAGCCCCGCCCTGGTCACCACGGTCGACCGGGACGGCGTGGTCGGCGCGGCGCTGCTGCGGACCCGGTGAATGAGCGGGGAGGGAGGCGCGGATGACAGGCGGTGAGATACCCGCGAGCGGCGCACGCACGGCGCTGCTCTTCCCGGGGCAGGGCGCCCAGAAGGCGGGCATGGGCGGGGCGTGGCGCGACACGGCGTCCTGGCCGCTGGCGGACGAGATCTCCGAGCACACCGGCGTCGACGTCGGGGAGCTGCTGCTGACGGCCGACGACGACACGCTGCGCCGCACCGACCTGGCCCAGCTCGCCGTCTTCGGGTACCAGGTGATCGTCCACCATGAGGCGTCCGCCGCCGGGCTGCTGGGCGAGGTGGCCGCGTGCGCCGGACACAGCCTCGGCGAGTACACCGCCCTGTACGCGGCCGGGGCGCTGCCGCTCGCCGACGCGGCACGGCTGGTCGCCGCCCGTGGCCGCGCCATGCGCCATTGCGCCGACCGCTCGCCCGGCACCATGGCGGCCGTCGTCCGGCTGGACGCCGAGGCCGTGGACGCGCTGACCGGCCGGGTGCGGGCGGAGGGGCCGGACGTGTGGGTGGCAGGCGTCAACGCACCCGGCAACCTGGTCGTCTCCGGCACCGCCGAGGGCGTCGACCGGCTCGCCGCGCTGGCCGCGGAGAGCGGGGGCAAGGTGCTCCGGCTCGCCGTCGGCGGCGCGTTCCACAGCCCGCTCATGGCCGCCGCCGCGGACGAACTGCGCGCGGCGCTGGCCGCCGTGGAGTTCGCGCCCGCGCACACCCCGGTCGTCGCCAATGTGGACGCGCGCCCCCACCGAGGTGGCGAGCGGTGGCGGGACCGCGAACTCGCCCAGCTCACCAGCCCGGTGCGCTGGGAGGAGTGCGTACGGACCCTCGCGGACGAGCTGGGCTGCACCCGGTTCGTGGAGCTGGGCCCCGGCCGCCAGCTGACCGGGATGATCCGCCGGATCGCGAAGGGCGCGGAGACCGTCCCCATCGAGTCGCCCGCCGCCGTACACGCCACCCCCTGAGCCCCGAAGAAGCCCCGAAGAAGAGCCCCGAAGAAGACCCCCGAGAGCGGAAGGAACCCCCGATGGCCGACGCCACCGCCGCGCTGGACCTCGACGAACTGCGCACCTTCGTCGCGGAAGTCCTCGATGTGGAAGAGGAGGAGGTGACCGACGAGGCAGACTTCGTCAAGGACCTCGGCGTCGACTCGCTCATGGCCCTGGAGGTCATGGTCGAGCTGGAGAAGAAGTACGCGGTGAAGCTGGAGGAGAAGGAGATGAAGAGCATCACCACCCTCCAGAAGGTGTACGAACTGCTCGCCTCGAAGCTGGAGAAGTGAGGTGACGGCGACCGCGTGCGGACCGGTCGACGGCACCCTGGAGGTGGTCGACCCCGGGGCGCCGGGGGAGCGGCCCGCCCGGTGCGCGGTCGTGATCACCGGAGCGGAGAAGGTGTTCGCCGGTCACTTCCCCGGCTTCCCGATCTTCCCCGGGGTGTGCGTCGTCGAGTACGTCCAGCGCGGCGCCCTCGCCACGCTGCCGGAGCCCGGGAGCGTCCTGGCGGCGGTCGAGTCCGCCCGCTTCCTCGGCCCGGTCTTCCCCGGCTCCACCCTGAACTGCGAGTTCACCTGGTTACGGGACGAGGCGACGGGCGGCTGGCGCTGCCGGGCCGAGGCCACCACCGAGCGCGGGCTCGCCGCCCGCGTCCGGCTGCGCTTCACGGCCCCTGCCGAGAGGGAGGCCATCGGATGATCACCGTGGACGAGATCAAGCGGGTGCTGCCGCACCGCTACCCCATGCTGCTGATCGACCGGGTCACCGAACTGGTCCCCGGTGAGCGCGCCTCCGGGCTCAAGGCCGTCACCTGCAACGAACCCTGGTACGAGGCCGTCCCGGACGACGCTCCCGCGGAGGCCTACCACTACCCCTGGACGGTGCTCCTCGAATCCTGGTGCCATGTGGCGGGGGTTCTGGTGGCCTGGGAGGACCCCAATCCGGATGTGCTGGAGGGCATGGCGATGCTGCTCGGCGGGGTCACCGACGCCGCGTACCACCGCCCGGTCCTCCCCGGCGATGTGGTCGAACACCACGTCCGGCTGGCCCGCCAGGTCGGGGAGACGTACATGTTCGAGGGAGAGAGCCTGGTCGGGGGCGCGACCGTGCTCACCGTCGGGCGGCTCGTGATGACGATGCGTCCGGCGGCGGAACTCAAGGCCCCGGCAGGAGAGGTGACGTAACACCATGTCCGACGCGCAGAGCAAGGTGGCCCTCGTCTCCGGCGGTTCCCGGGGCATCGGCCGCGCGACCGTGCTGCGGCTGGCCCGGGACGGTTTCGACGTGGCGTTCTGCCATCAGTCCAGCCCCGAAGCGGCCCGCGCCCTGGAGGAGGAGGCCGCCGGGCGCGGCGGCGGCCGGGTCGTCGGCCGTCAGACGGACGTACGGGACGCCGACGCGGTGCGCGAGCTGGTGGCGTTCACCGAGAACCGGCTCGGCCCCATCGACGTGGCGGTGGTGTCCGCGGGCATCGCGCGGGACAATCCGCTGCTGCTGATGAAGGACGAGGAATGGCGGGGCGTCATGGAAGTCAACCTGGACGGCACGTACCACATATGCCGTTCGGTGGTATTCGGCATGATGAAACGCAAGTCCGGATGCATCATCAACATCTCCTCAGTAGCGGGCGTACACGGCCATGCGGCACAGTCGAATTACGCGGCCTCCAAGGCCGGGATCATCGGCTTCACCAAATCGCTCGCCAAGGAGGTCGGACGGTACGGCATCCGGGCCAATGTGGTCGCGCCGGGCTTCGTGGAGACGGATATGACGGCGGCGCTGTCCGAGAGTGTGCGCAAGGAAGCGGAGCAGAGCATCCCGCTGCGCCGCTTCGGACGCCCGGAGGAGGTCGCGGACATGGTCGCGTACCTGGTCGGGGCGGAGTATGTGACCGGAGCGGTGTTCCAGGTCGACGGTGGCATTGTGATCTGAGCGAGTGAGTGAGCGGGCGGCGGCGGAGGGATCCGAACGGTCCCGATGAAGGGGGACGGACATGACGGCCAGGCGCAGTAGGGTGCCGCGGTTCTATTTCAATTTCCGCAGCCCGTACAGCTGGATCGCCTACCGTGATCTGATGGACCGCTTTCCGGATGTCGCACAGGTGGTGGAATGGCACCCCTGGTGGGAGCCGGACGCGGACGGCGAGCGCCGCATGGCCGAGCACCAGCGGTCCTTTCCGTACACGGTGATGTCACGCGACAAGCACCTCTACATCCTCCAGGACGTGCGCCGCCTGACCGCCGACCGCGGTCTCGGCGTCACCTGGCCGGTGGACCGGGACCCGGTCTGGGAAGTACCGCATCTGGCGTATTTTCCGGCGCTGGACGCGGGGTGCGGCCCGGCGTACATCGAGCGGGTCCACCGGGCCCGCTGGCAGGAGGGCCGGGACATCTGCGACCGCGCGGTCATCGCGGACATCGCCGCGGACCTGGGCCTTCCGGCCGGGGTGGCGGACCGGATGACGGGCGCCGCCGACGACCCGGAACTGCGCGCCGGGCGCGGGCTCCAGGCGCTGCTGAACCTCAGCCGGGACGGGGTGTTCGGCGTGCCGTTCTTCCTGCTCGGCTACGACAAGTACTGGGGCGTGGACCGGCTCCCGGCGTTCGCCGAGGCGGTCCGTTCCCGCGCCGCGCCGACTCCCTGCGACCCTGGTCCGGCCGACGCTGACTTCGCGGCCGCGCGCTCCGGCGACCAGGGCCACGCCGGGGGGTGCGGGTGACCGCCCGTACCGCCTGGTAGCCGTCATCCTTACGTACCCGCCCCCGCTGCCCCACCGCACGGCACCGACCGAGACGAGACCGCCCTGACCGCCGACGGACACTCCACCCCCTCCTGGAGGACGCCGATGCCCGAGCCACCCCGGACGCCGGTGCGGCCACCCTCGCTGGGATCCCGCGCCCTCTCGGTCGCGGCACTGCCGATAGCCCCGCTGTACGGGGCCTCGCTGGCCTATATCGCCTTCCACCCCCGGAACCGCACCCAGCGGGCCCACCCCCGGGACCACGGACTGCCCTGCACCGACCTGGAGATCCCGCTCGGCCGCCGGAAGCGGGTGCACGCCTGGCTCTGCCCCGGCTCCTCCGAGAAGGTCGTGGTGCTCGGCCACAGCATGGGAGCGGGCAAGGACCACAGCCTCGGGCACGCCAAGTTCCTGCACGACGCCGGATACACGGTCTGTCTGTTCGACCACCGGAACCACGGGGCCAGCAGCGACGACCGGGCGCTGTTCGGGCTCGGCGACCGGTTCGCGAGCGATGTCACCTCGGTGGTGTCCTGGCTGCGCGGCAAGCAGGGGTACGCCACGGCGCGCATCGCCGTCTACGGCTTCTCCTTCTCCTGCTTCTCGGCCATGTGGGCGCTGACCCACGACGGGTTCGAGTTCGACGCGCTCGTGTGCGACAGCGGCCCGGGGCACGACGTCGCGCCGCTGCTGCGCAAGTACCTGGAGGCGGAGGCGCTGCCGATGCCCCCGGTACTGAGCGGCGAACCGTCCCGTTCCGTGGTGACCCGGGCCCTGTGCGCCCTGGGCCCCGCCATGCTGCGCGCCCAATGGCCACCGCCCGCGACCGGCAAGTTCGCCAAGATCCCACTCCTGTTCATGTCGGGCGAGCACGATGCGATCGTGCCGCCCTCCTCGGTGGACGCGCTGGCCGAGCGCTATGCCCAGGCCGAGACGCACGTCCTCCCGGGAGCCGGGCATCTGCTCGGGCTGCAAAGCGATCCCGAGGGCTACGCGAGCGTGGTACTGGATTTCCTCAAGCGGGCCCTGGGGTAGCTACCTGACCGTCCGTGCCGGACGGCAACTTCTGAAGAGGGAAGAGAGAGCATGCAGAAGGTGCTCATCGCCAATCGTGGCGAGATCGCTGTCCGTGTTGCCCGTGCCTGCCGGGATGCCGGGATCGCGAGCGTAGCCGTCTACGCCGATCCGGACCGGGACGCCGTTCATGTGCGCGCGGCGGACGAGGCCTATGCGCTGGGCGGTGACACCCCGGCGGCCAGCTATCTGGACCAGGCCAAGGTGCTGGCCGCGGCCGCCGACTCCGGCGCCGACGCCGTCCACCCCGGCTATGGCTTCCTCTCGGAGAACGCCGAGTTCGCCCAGGCCGTCCTGGACGCCGGGCTGACCTGGATCGGCCCGCCCCCGCACGCCATCCGTGACCTCGGCGACAAGGTCGCCGCCCGCCACATCGCCCAGCGCGCCGGAGC